>BAIF02000143.1 GCA_000509105.1 Clostridiales bacterium VE202-21
AAAAAGGCCATCATAGCAGCGGCGCATATTCCGCAGACCTCGACGGATGGCAACGCTGACCTTGCTGCTGTGGATGCCCTCTCTCCGGGAGATTTCCGGCTGCTTGATACCAGCAATGTAGTAGGCGTGAACACAGCGGGCCTGTGTCGGAGTGGCATGAGCCAGAGCCACCGGCAAGGCGGCAACCAGCCGCAGGCGGGCGGCCCGTTCCTCACGCTCCACCAGAATATCCTCCGGCGATCTGCCGTGTTCCAGCGCGTAGTTCTCCGTCCAGCTATATGCGTCCAGGGAGTACCAGGCGCGGTGGTAGACCTTCCGGCGCTCATAGTTGTTCATCTCGCGCTGGGCCTGCCGCATGGCCTCCCAGACCTCGTCGCTGACCTCTACAAACTCGTCATGCCGGTAGTGGGGATACATCCACCGCAGATTGATTGTTTTCATAGGCTTACCTCCTGAAAATCGGAGAGGCGGGCAGCTTGTCCGCTGTCCGCCTCTCGCTGAGATAAGGGAAATGATCCCTTTCACTTGATAGCCC
>BAIF02000142.1 GCA_000509105.1 Clostridiales bacterium VE202-21
TTTGTTAAAACTAAATAAAAAATTATCTATATGTTGACAATTCTTTAGATTTTCGTATATAATATAGTTGCAGATAGAGATATGCTGTATATCCATGAAACCGAATTAACGTTTAAGCGACATGTAATGTCGTCGGACATGGAGCCGCCGGAAGGCGGTTTTTTTGTACTAAGGAGAAAATAATGGATTTATACATATATGCAGATGAGTCGGGAACATTTGATAAAAACCATAATGAGATATTTGTTTTTGGAGGAGTAATATTTTTAGGAAAACAAGCCAGGGATATTGCAATAAGAGAATACAATCATGTTGAACGAGTAATAAGACAAAATAGTAATTATATGAAAAGTCAAGAACTCAAGCATGCGTAATATCGAATAAAGATAAGGGAAAGATATTCAGATCATTAAATAAACAAATTAGATTTGGTGTAGTGGTACATCAACGTCAATTAATGGATAGAATCTTTGATACAAAAAAAGATAAACAGAGATATCTTGATTATGCTTTTAAAATAGGAATAAAAAAGTGTCTTAATACATTAATAG
>BAIF02000141.1 GCA_000509105.1 Clostridiales bacterium VE202-21
AATTACGGTATCCGCCACGGAACCGTCCAGTAAGTATACCGGGATGCTCTGGAAACATACCGGATCTGTCAGCGGACTTACGAAAGATGTCACATACCGTTGGACTGGAACAAAATGGGAAACATATCTCTTCGCCGCGACAAACATTAAGGCTGAGTCATTATCTTCGCTGAGCGCTGACCTCGGGACAGTTACGGCAGGAAATATAAAAATCCCTTGGACTGTACCAATAGGAGGAAACAGGAGATATGAAGGGAATACGATATTATCAAAAAGCCAAGGCGGACAAAATCCACTGATGTTTTTGTGGGACGTGATAGAGACGAGTACGACATCCCCTACAGAGACCGTAATATCTAAAGGCAATTATGCTAGGTTTGACTATAGAGGAATGACATTATATGATGGATCAAAAGTTTACAATGTCGATAAAAGATTTTGTGGATACTTTAGAACAGCTAAATCGCAATTTAAATGCGTCAAATTTTACCCTGACAAATTCAACCTATTACCCTACGACCAGTGTGTTTGTAAGTGGACGCGTGGTACAGTT
>BAIF02000140.1 GCA_000509105.1 Clostridiales bacterium VE202-21
GCCGTAGACCCCTACACCCTCGGTGGTAATGATGTACTCGTCAAACTCCCGGCCATCCCAATGCCGCCGCTGTTCATGGAACAGGTTCTCCGTTTTGTGATCGGCCCGGTCAAGAAATTCATAGACTTCCAGCGTAACCTCCACGGCCACAGCTTGTCCGTTATAATTGATGGTAACTTCCATCTGCCTTTCCTCCATTCAGATTTTTTTGGTAAATCTGAATGGGGCGGCGGAGAACGGCACTGGGGCCAGGGTTCGGGCCATGCTGGCCCGATGTTACGGCCCCACAGGTATGAAAAAACGCCCGGACAGCAGAAAGCTATTCGAGCGCAAAAACTCCAATATTCACTTACAGAATGACAATTTTCGCACCGGCTGCCAGACAGGACCTGTTCGTTGACTGGGCTTTTTTTGACGGTAGTGAAATATCGTCTGAATTTGTCGGCGGTCAATGTGCTTCATGGCGGTTCCCTCCTAAAGCCGCCGTGTCAGCGTGTAGTCGTCACTCCTTTGTTGAGGGCATAAGGAACGGCGGCCTTGATGTACTCAAAACCGCCGCAGTCCTTGAAAATCCATTATGGGCGCACG
>BAIF02000139.1 GCA_000509105.1 Clostridiales bacterium VE202-21
ACTGTAAACGCCCACGCCCTCGGTAAAAGCTATGTACTCGTCAAACTCCCGCCCGTCCCAATGCCGCCGCTGTTCATGGAACAGGTTCTCCGTTTTATGATCGGCCCGGTCAAGAAATTCATAGACTTCCAGCGTAACCTCCACGGCCACAGCTTGTCCGTTATAATTGATGGTAACTTCCATCTGCCTTTCCTCCATTCAGATTTTTTTGGTAAATCTGAATGGGGCGGCGGAGAACGGCACTGGGGCCAGAGTTCGGGCCATGCTGGCCCGATGTTACGGCCCCACAGGTATGAAAAAACGCCCGGACAGCAGAAAGCTATTCGAGCGCAAAAACTCCAATATTCACTTACAGAATGACAATTTTCGCACCGGCTGCCAGACGGAGCCTGTTCGTTGACTGGGCTTTTTTTGACGGTAGTGAAATATCGTCTGAATTTGTCGGCGGTCAATGTGCTTCATGGCGGTTCCCTCCTAAAGCCGCCGTGTCAGCGTGTAGTCGTCACTCCTTTGTCGAGGGCATAAGGAACGGCGGCCTTGATGTTACTCAAAACCGCCGCAGTACCTGGAAAATCCATTTTGGGCGCACA
>BAIF02000138.1 GCA_000509105.1 Clostridiales bacterium VE202-21
CGTGGTTAAAATCGTGGTAAATACTTCTATGCGATTAGACGCTGAACCTCTGATTTTGCGGTATCTATGGACGCATGAGCGTACCAGTTCATTGTGATACTAATGTTTGAATGTCCCATGATATACTGTAAATCTTTTGGGTTCATGTTCTTGCTTGCCAGTCTTGTGCAGAATGTATGGCGTAGCGTATGCGGTGTGATATGTGGCAAGGGATTGTCCTTGTGGTGCTTGTTATATTTCTTTACCATACGGACAAATAAGGCGTTGTAATCAATCGCAACTTTGGGCTTGCCTTTATGATTGACAAATAAGAAATTGCTCTGTCCGTCTATCACAAATGGTTCTGCCTTTGGGCGTTTCTTCATAACTCGTTGAAATGCCTGTATTGTTTCTCTACTTAATGGCACTTGTCTTATTCCGCTTTTCGTCTTAGGCGTTTCAATATAATAGCCCTGTTCCTTGCTCTTTAGTAACTGGTGGTCGATAATTACAACTTCATTCTTGAAATCAATATCAGCTACTGTCAGTCCGCACAGTTCCGAGATACGAAGTCCAGTCTTTAACAGTATCAGCACATCATCATAATGCTTGTGATACACATTGTCTGTCTTGATAAATGAGAGTAAGGCTTGTTCCTGTTCCTCTGTCAATGCGACTTTCTCTTTGGTATCATTTTCTAGGACTTCACTTAACTT
>BAIF02000137.1 GCA_000509105.1 Clostridiales bacterium VE202-21
TGGAATAGGAGGAGTAAAAAAACAATGATAAACGTGGAAGAACTCGGCGCCCGGATTATATTGGGCTTCGGAGAGGGAAAGCTGTTTATCACAGAGAGTACATTGTTTGGACTCGTGATTGCCGTGATACTGGCGGTGCTGGGGATCTGGCTCGGAAGCGGGCTGAAGACGGTGCCGAAAGGAAAACAGGTGGTGGCGGAATTTATCGTGGGCTGGGTGTATAAGTTTACGGAGAACAACATGGGGAAGGAGAACAAGTCCTATGCGCCCTATGTAGGGAGCATCCTTGGGTTCGTATTCTGTGCGAGCTGCCTGGGGCTGTTTGGGATCCGTCCGATTACGGCGGACTTAAATGTGGCGTTTGCCCTGTCAGGGCTGACGTTCCTGATGATCCTGGCCAACTCACTGAGAGTGCACGGGGTAAAGGGGAAACTCAAAGAGATGTGCGACCCGTACCCGTTCATGTTCCCGCTGAAGATCCTGGAGGAGTGTACATTACCGATCTCCCTGGGGCTCCGGCTTTTCGGGAATATCCTGGGAGGGTTCATCGTAATCGAACTGTGGCTGCATCTGATGACGCACCTAAGCAACATGATTACGACGGTCCCGTTTCTGCGTGCGGTTACGGTACTGCCGCTGAATGCGATCTTTGACATAGCGGAACCGTTAATCCAAACGTACATATTTACCACGCTGACCGTGATAAACCTCGGTGCAGCAGTCAAAATAATGTCTGTGGGACACAGCGAGTAAAGG
>BAIF02000136.1 GCA_000509105.1 Clostridiales bacterium VE202-21
TCATACATGATGCTTAGCTCTCCATAGACCTGACCCCAGTTTCTGATAGGCATTGACCATTTCTTTGTAGCTTCAAATGTAGACAGGTACAACGCTTTCAAAAGAGCTGTATCGCTTGGAAATACACTTCTCTGACGGTTTAGCTTGCGGTAGGTGGCATTCAAGCTCTCAATGGCGTTGGTCGTGTAAATGACCTTTCTGACCACTGCTGAAAACTTGAAAATCGGGGAAAGGGCATCCCAGTTCTGCTTCCAGCTTCTCATGGAATTGGGATATTTTTCGCTCCATTTTTCAGTGACACGTTCCAGGGCTTCTAGCGCTTTCTCCTCCGTTGCTGCATGATAGATGGTCTTAAGATCTGCACAAAATGGCTTTCTGTCTTTGTCTGACACATATTTCATTGTATTACGAACCTGGTGCACGATACAGCGCTGATATTCCGTCTTTGGATATGCAGCTGCGATTGCTTCTTTGATACCGGTCAGCCCGTCAGCACAGATAATCAAAATGTCTTTTACTCCCCGGTTTTTCAGGCCATTCAAAACAGACAGCCAGTATTTGGAACTTTCATTTTCACCAACCTCTATGGTCAGGACTTCTTTCCGTCCATCCTGATTAATCCCGAGAATCACATAAGCCGCAAGTTTGCGGATGACACCATTATCACGGACGGAGTAGTGGATGGCATCAATGTAGAGCACCGGATATACCTCTGAAAGAGGACGGTTCTGCCAGTCCTCAATCTGAGGCATGATCTTATCGGTAACATCGGAGATAAAGCCTTCTGAAGCCTTAAAGCCGTAAATATCCTCCAGTGTATCAGAAATCTGCCGTGTGGTCATGCCTTTGGCATACATAGAGATGATCTTTTGGTCAATATCAGAGATATCCTTCTGCCGTTTTTTGACTACCTGTGGTTCGAAAGTGGACTTCCGATCCTGAGGAATCTGGAGATCCATGCTGCCATAGCTGCTGTTAATACGCTTGGATTTGTAGCCATTGCGGTAATCGTCATTGTCAGAACGTTCTGACTTTCCATAGCCCAGGTGTTCATCCATCTCTGTTTCCATCATTTCTTTGATGGTACCGCCAAGCAGATCCTTCAGGGCATCCTGAATGTCTTCTGCTGACTGGATATCGTATTCCTGCAGAAGCTGATGAATAATGTTTCGCTTTCCATCTGTCATTTGTACTTTGTGTACCGGTTTCTTTTCTCTCGCCATAATAAAAGGCCTCCTATGATTTTTTATTTTATCATAGAAGACCACATAAATCCTTATTTACAGAAACTTTTTCACATGCT
>BAIF02000135.1 GCA_000509105.1 Clostridiales bacterium VE202-21
TGACCAGTCAGGAGATAGGTAAGTCTTTTGTTTCAGGAGATAGGTAAGTCGATTCAACAGGTGGTAAGTCGAATTGTTAATTAGTATCAGTTTAAAACATCCATTGCCGTTATACAAGCGGTTTTTGTATCAAGCATTCCAAGTGGAAAGTCGTGAAGCCAAATGATATATGTTTTATCACCGTTTGGCTGCACTCCTACCTGTAAGCCTCGAAGTGATAAACTTACAGAATACAGTGTTTTGTTGATTTTTACTTCTCCATGTTTGTTAATCTTTCTTGGCAGGTAACCAATCGGATATTCCAGTTCTGCTAACGCTTCTTCGTATAGCAGGGTAGATTTTTTATAAAAATCGGAGGGGGTACTCATTTGTAAGGCTTCATGTGGGCGGATGTTGTTGTATTCTTCCACCCACAAATCAATGGCGGCTTGATTGGCCTCTCTGCCACCAGGTATTTTTCCTTGAATCTCCCTGCTTATATCTGCATGCATGCGTTCGTGGGCACCATTTTGCGTTGGACAGCCTGGATCGGTACGATCCGGAAGAATGCCAAGAGACATCCACCATGCGCTTAAGGTTGTCAAACCAAGGAAGCCATTTGAGGAAGCAAAAGGAGTACCATTATCACTGCGAATGATTTTGGGAAGTCCGTAGTGATAGAATAATTCTTCAAATACAGCTTTGACAGCATCCGCAGTTGTTCTCTCCATCAGGCGGATGGTAAGAATGTATCGGCTGTGCAGATCACGGACGGTCAGTGGAACACAGCGTTCCCCCTGGGACATCCACCAGCCTTTAAAATCAACGGTCCAGACATCATTGGGTTGAAGAGCTTCCAACTTATTACGCAGTTTGGAAACAGTTGGATCGGGATGCCGAAAGCGTCGTTTGGGAATCAACCCAGCTTTTCCCAAAATGCGATAAATACTACTCTCAGATGGTGTTGGCGACTCTGGATAAGCGCTCTTGTAAAGAACGGCCAGTTTCTTAGGCCCCCAGGCCGGATGAGCGGAACGCATTTTAATTAAACGAATGACGGTATCTTCATCCAGCTGATTCGGAGAATTAGAAGGGGCCTTGCTCTGATCCGCGAGGCCGGAGAAGCCAAATTCCAGAAAGCGGTTTTTCCACTTATGTCCAGTTTTTTCTGCGATTCCGAACTTTTGACAGAGAGCCTTAAAGCTATCAGTTCCACATAGATATTCTGTAATAAATTGTTTACGTTGTTCCATAACAGAGGTCTCCTTCCATGGCATACAGAAACACCTTCTTTCGTTGGTTATTTCTGTATAGTTTAACATTTGGACTTACCTATGTCCTGAAACTTTTTACTTACCTATGTCCTGAAACTGGACA
>BAIF02000134.1 GCA_000509105.1 Clostridiales bacterium VE202-21
CCTCCTAAATTTGGGTTTAGCTTATTTATATTTTTCACAAGCATACATAGCTTGTCCCTCACAATTCGGACAAGTACCCATGTCAAATCCTGCATTATCGCACTCATCTTTACACGTAGGACAAAGGCATTCATCGCATTCTGGATCACCTTCCGGCCATTCTCCTGCGTCTGGTCCTTCACCATATTCGCTGGCGCATGCTTTACTATCCGGGATCAAAAACATACATGCTCCATCTGTTATTTCGCATTCCCATCCGTGGTACTCATCTGTTTGTTTTGCACATTTACAACCCATTACTACCTCTTTCCCCGGCCTCCCGCCGGAATCTATTCTGGTTTATACGGTTCTGGTAACGGCATCCATGCCACTACCGTCTCATCAACTTCATAATTATATACATCGTCTGGATGATAATGTTTATACTCCCACCATCCCTCCGGTATGTAACTTGTGTCAGTTTCTTCATCGTAATCAAAATCAATGTCGTTCCAGTTATATACACTGTCTTCTTCTTCAAGCGTTCCGTCTTCATACATGGCAACTGTTATAGTTCCTTTTTCCGTAACTATCAATACTTCCTTTTCGCAATCCGGCAGCCGCTCCGTTACCGGTATCCATCTCTGATTCATTTTTTTTGTTAAATATTCTACGCTCTTTTTCTGATTGCCGTGCAGGTATAACAATTTTTTGATTGCCCAACACAATGTATCTTCATCTTCGATTTTAAGTCCGACCTTTTCGCCTATCAGATCCAATATAATCTGGGGCAACACTAGTCTTTCAAATATCATACTTTACACCTCCTAAATGTCAGTTTTGCTACTTAAAGCATCCCTTATCTGCGCCGAAAGAACCGTCTCCCTGCCATTCGTGTTTTCGATTTCTTCCGCTGCCTGTTCTAGTAAATTGCTTACATAATCTATGTAAGTAACAAGTATTCTCGCATATTGAGCCGCAACAGATTGATAATTTTGCTTTTTGGCCCATTCATAGGCCAACTTTTCTTCTTCATTCACTTTCGATTTCCTCCTAAATATTAAGTTACCAAATCAACGCCTGACCACATCTATTGCAAAAGTTATTCGAACAAGTAACCATACTAAGACACTCTGGACAATGGTGTACCTTTGTTCCTGCCTTGAATACCACATGCCCAATTTTCATATCCTTGTCAAATGTTTCTTCTTTGGTCTTCTGTGGAATTTGCCTTTGCAGGGCTTCATCTGCATCTTTCAGGGCTTCATACAAATATTCATTACACGTATTACGTCCCGCATTTCCCATAAAATTTCTAATAGTGCTTACACTTTTAACTGCATCCATCATATCTGTTTCTTTCCTTCGGTTCTCCCGAAAAATTTTAAAAATCGCATCCGATAATGCAAGCAAAGCAACTGCAATCAGTACATTCTCCGTGTCCTGTTTCTGAACACTCTTTTGCATTATCGCACAGGTTTTTTGGGATTTTAGTTACAAAATATCCATTGTTTTTTAGTAAAGTAATTGCTTTTTTGATTTCTTCTTCCATTGTTATTCCTCCACTAAATG
>BAIF02000133.1 GCA_000509105.1 Clostridiales bacterium VE202-21
CAACAAAGCACCTTGATAATTAAACAATAGACAACAAACCCTTGAAAATTTCTTATAGAGAAAAATTTTTAAGAACAGCATCATAATGATGCACCCATCACTGAGATTAATCTCGGTGGTAAGAACAGTAAAAAGGGATAGAATTAGCTAGTAGTTAATTCTGACCCGGATACAAACACTTTTAACGAGAGTTTGATCCTGGCTCAGGATGAACGCTGGCGGCGTGCTTAACACATGCAAGTCGAGCGAAGCGCTTTACTTAGATTTCTTCGGATTGAAAAGTTTTGCGACTGAGCGGCGGACGGGTGAGTAACGCGTGGGTAACCTGCCTCATACAGGGGGATAACAGTTAGAAATGACTGCTAATACCGCATAAGACCACAGTACCGCATGGTACAGTGGGAAAAACTCCGGTGGTATGAGATGGACCCGCGTCTGATTAGCTAGTTGGTAAGGTAACGGCTTACCAAGGCGACGATCAGTAGCCGACCTGAGAGGGTGACCGGCCACATTGGGACTGAGACACGGCCCAAACTCCTACGGGAGGCAGCAGTGGGGAATATTGCACAATGGGGGAAACCCTGATGCAGCGACGCCGCGTGAAGGATGAAGTATTTCGGTATGTAAACTTCTATCAGCAGGGAAGAAAATGACGGTACCTGACTAAGAAGCCCCGGCTAACTACGTGCCAGCAGCCGCGGTAATACGTAGGGGGCAAGCGTTATCCGGATTTACTGGGTGTAAAGGGAGCGTAGACGGTTATGTAAGTCTGATGTGAAAACCCGGGGCTCAACCCCGGGACTGCATTGGAAACTATGTAACTAGAGTGTCGGAGAGGTAAGTGGAATTCCTAGTGTAGCGGTGAAATGCGTAGATATTAGGAGGAACACCAGTGGCGAAGGCGGCTTACTGGACGATGACTGACGTTGAGGCTCGAAAGCGTGGGGAGCAAACAGGATTAGATACCCTGGTAGTCCACGCCGTAAACGATGCATACTAGGTGTCGGGTGGCAAAGCCATTCGGTGCCGCAGCAAACGCAATAAGTATGCCACCTGGGGAGTACGTTCGCAAGAATGAAACTCAAAGGAATTGACGGGGACCCGCACAAGCGGTGGAGCATGTGGTTTAATTCGAAGCAACGCGAAGAACCTTACCTGCTCTTGACATCCCCCTGACCGGCGCGTAATGGTGCCTTTCCTTCGGGACAGGGGAGACAGGTGGTGCATGGTTGTCGTCAGCTCGTGTCGTGAGATGTTGGGTTAAGTCCCGCAACGAGCGCAACCCTTATCTTTAGTAGCCAGCGGTTTGGCCGGGCACTCTAGAGAGACTGCCAGGGATAACCTGGAGGAAGGTGGGGATGACGTCAAATCATCATGCCCCTTATGAGCAGGGCTACACACGTGCTACAATGGCGTAAACAAAGGGAGGCGAAGCCGCGAGGTGGAGCAAATCCCAAAAATAACGTCTCAGTTCGGATTGTAGTCTGCAACTCGACTACATGAAGCTGGAATCGCTAGTAATCGCGAATCAGAATGTCGCGGTGAATACGTTCCCGGGTCTTGTACACACCGCCCGTCACACCATGGGAGTTGGTAACGCCCGAAGTCAGTGACCCAACC
>BAIF02000132.1 GCA_000509105.1 Clostridiales bacterium VE202-21
AGGTAATTGCGAAACACATTAAAAATGTAAGAACGAGTGGATTTTGAAAGGATAGGAATGCCAAAGAAAGGTGAATAAGCAGTCAAGTGGAAAATGTCCTTAGAAAATGAGCGCAAGGTGGAAAAAGGGCGCACTGATAGCGGGAATGGCAGGTTCTCTCTATTGTGGAGCGGCTATGCTATAAGGGGCTTTAAGCTGCGGATATATTGATTCTTATGAATTTTATCTGCAACCATAACGGTTACGAGCTGGGAAATGCCCGCAAGCAGCAGATCTGCATGAAGTGTTTTCTCATTCCGTGTTTTCCGTCCAGCTACACAAAAACTGTCCTTGAAATGGTGAATTGCTTTTTCCACATTTACCCTGATTTTATACGTGGAAGCCCACTCCTGTGTGCCCCGTACAGTGCCAGGATATGCCCTGAGGTTTTTTTCCGGATAGATATAGAACATACGTCCACAGGAAGAATCTGTACATGGGCTCCCACACTCGCAGACCCGTTTGGTCTTCCTGGTTTCTTTATTGTATTTCCACTTCATCTTGGGGCAGACAAATTTCATGGTGGAAAGACCACAGCGCAGATGCGATTTGCTTCCTTCCCGTTTCATTGGCAGGGAGGGGTCCTTGGGGCAGCAGGGAATGCCGTCTTCGTTGAGGGGGCAGTCTGAACCTTCCAGGGAAATCCGCCCGTTCAGAGGAATAAAGGCTTTCTCGAAAGGCGCTTCCTCCAAAAGGTATTTGTAAATCTGGGTGGAATCAAAGGCGGCATCACCAAGGAAAACCTTGGGGTTAATGAGTGGGTGCTTCTGGAAGAAATCCTTTAAAACAGGGATTAAGGCTTTGGAATCTGCAAGGCTCTTGTCATCGTCCGGAGAATCTGATCTTTTTTCTACAACGATGTCCGGATGGGCATCAAGAAATGCTTTATTGTAGAAGGTGATATCACGAACAATACCAAGCCCGTTGGTCAGGATACCAAATTTAAAGGCGTAGCAGAAATGGTCGTTGATGTACATCTGCTGAATGGCAGGATTAGCCGCAGCGTGGGCAGGCATAGAACCATAGGCGGCTTTATAAGGATCATAAGAATCATCCAGACCTTTCGCTTTTTTAAAAGCTTTGAGTTGCTTGATAATCCGATTAGCATACTTGGGGTTGTTTTCCGTGACCCAGGCTTCAATACCGGAGGTATCAAACAGGAACATAGAAGCTTTAGAAGCATCCAGTGCCTGGCAGATTGGTTCCGTCAAATCCACGAGATGATGGAACATCAATTGTAAGTCCAATAAAAAGTCCTGCTTGAAACGTGTGAATTTAGAATCATCAGGAACGATATCAAAGCCACAGAAGTCACGGAGTTCCTGAGAATATTTGAGGAACACAATAAGAAGAGAAACTGTAGGAATGGAAAAAATACGCTGCAATAACAAGGCCCAGAGCATTGGATAGAGTTGATGCGTACGAGGTCTGCCGGTGGCAGCGTGGAAATGAGAAACGAAGGAGACCGGGACAATTTCATCGAGGTCAATGGTATGAGAGAGAAGTTCAAGGAACTCATATTTATCGTTGTTGAATTTATTTTGGCAATCAGAGAAAATATCTGCCAAAGAAAGCTGTTTGTATGTTATCATAGTATTATGCAACTCCTTTCAGGAGGATGGTTGATTGTTTTTAGGCAATTCAATTTTACCATAAACCAGTGAGGAGTTGTTTTATTTTTGCAATAAAAAACACCGTAATTATGCGGGTTTCGGCGTTTCGCAAATGCC
>BAIF02000131.1 GCA_000509105.1 Clostridiales bacterium VE202-21
AAATAGAGTAGGGAAATAATGGCTAGCATTATTTCCCTCTCATTGAACCGTACGTACGGGTCTCGTATACGGCTCTACAACTTATATTCCAACTTATCTTAGATAATAATTTAAAGGATTGAGCAAACCAGCTCCGTCCTTTATTTTTGTTTCAAGCACCATTGGGCTAATGATAAAATTAACTACGTTCATTCCACTCTGTCTGTACCATCCAAGTCTTGAGTTTGCAACTTTATAGATTGATTCATGGTCGAATCCACATTCATATTTTCTATTCATATAGCATAGATTTTTATATATGGTCTTGGACGTTTTCCATTGTTTCATCACAATTACTCGAATTTTATGCCTTAACCATTGTCCGAAATCATCCATAAAACCTTTCATCATTCCGATTCTGAAATAGTTAATCCAACCTCTTACAATCTCATTCACTCGCTTAATTGTTACCGCAAGTGGTCGGGCAATTGCTTTACTTCTTTTGAGGTATTCACTTAATTTCTTCTTTAGCTTCTTTTTCTTTTCCGTGGTTGGTTTTACTTTCCATTCACCACCACTTTTCAGAAATGTGAAGCCGAGATACTTACTTCTTGTCGGTCTGACTACTTTTGTTTTTGTCACATTTACTTTTAGGAACAGTTTTCTTCCTATCCAGTCTGTAATGGATTTCATTACTCTATTGGCTGCCATTTCACTTTTCGTGAATACCATTGTGTCATCGGCATACCTTGTAAAACGAAGTCCTCTCTGTTCTAGTTCTTTATCTAACTTATCAAGATATACATTAGATAGTACGACCGAAAGTGGACCGCCTTGCGGCACACCGCTCCTTGTTGCTTGCTCCAGTCCTTTTTCCATTACCCCCGCTTTCAGATATTTCCGAATCAGGTTCAATGTGGTACTGTCGTTTACTTGTTCCCTAAGAATCTGAATCAATTTGTCATGATTTACTTTATCAAAGAATTGCTCTATATCAATGTCTATTACCCATTCATATCCCTCGTTCAGATATTCCAATGCTTGTTTTATGGCATCGTGACAACTTCTTTCTGGTCTGAAACCATAGCTAAAGTCACTGAATATTTCTTCGTAAATTTCTATAATAGGCTGAGCGATCGCTTGTTGTATCACTCTATCTAAGACCGTTGGAATCCCTAGTGGTCTCTGCTTTCCATTATCTTTTGGGATATAAACCCTGCGCACTGGCTTTGGCATGTATGTTCGGTTTTTGATTGACTGAATGATCCTGTTTTTGTTTTCCTTGATATACTCACCAAGTTCCTCGACTTTCATTCCATCTACTCCACCTGCGCCTTTGTTTGCCACTACTTTCTTATAGGCACTGTTTAGATTTTCCCTTGATGTAATCACCTCTATTAATTCCATTGTTGTTACTCCTCTGATTATCACAAAATTTATGCACATCATCCCTCTCGATATAAACAGTATTCCTCGGCTTACGTTCCTACTTTTCCCATCCATCTGATTTCTGACTAATGCATGATTTTCTTAATAACGATTTGTACTATAAATCGTTTCAGTCCTTCGGCTTTCACCTACTATGACATCATCTGACTCCCTCCCTAAACCTTTTTCGTCCACATCTATTGATGTGTGGGTAGGGCCTCCCAAGGGTAAGGCACTAATCTTTCATTCCACAACCTCTTGATTTACAACTTCGGTTATACGTTTACCTTTCGGGCTTTGGTTTGATGTGCAACCTTACCCACCTCATCGCCTTATCAAGTTTCTGTTCGTAGGCTCGTGAACTTTGCTATGCGCTTCCTTCATCCACATCATTACTGATGCCAACTTGCGCTCCGCTACACTTGGCGGTAAATACCCGTGACTAGACTTTCACTAGCTAGATTAGTGCCATGCCTGGCACACACA
>BAIF02000130.1 GCA_000509105.1 Clostridiales bacterium VE202-21
GTGTGAAAAGTTATGGTGTTATAGGAGAGCAAACCGGGAGAACAGGCTGGAGAGTGTCTGTTTTCCCGGTTTGTTTCGTCAGGAGGGTATCTACATCCTTTGTTAAAAGGCCATTCCATATTTCGATACGTATTCCTTACAGTCACACAAGCGATGCTGCTTCCGCTGTTTGTGTGCAATATTCACTAGGCAATTATTGATATTTTATTTACATTAAAAGCAAGTGTAAATTGATGAGAAGCTGATGGTGGCAGGAGTACTTTTTTATAATAGTATACCTGATGCAGCAAGGCAGCCGGCAGGAATAAATGGGTGAAGGCCATTTATTATAAAGGGAAACAATGAAACAAGATTAGAGCGTCCTTGATAATTCATAGCGCCTATCTGACCGCCCTGCTCACCCGGGCACATGAATTATCAAACATACTCTGTCAGAGAAAGGAATGGTAGCAGAAGATGAGAGAAGTAAAAGAAGTTGTTAAGAAGTTTACTCCGGAAGAAATTAAAGAATATCTGGACCGTATAGGCATGTCTCCGGTGGAAGAACCTACCAAAGAAGCGCTGGATGAAATAATCTATCGCCAACAATGTTCACTTCCATTTGAAAATTTAGACAGTTTTGATTTACATAAGGAAGTGTGCCTTGACCCTGACTACGTATTTCAGAAAATTATTCAGGGAAAAAGAGGCGGATACTGCCTGGAACTGAATGGGTTATTATATCGTCTGCTCATTAGTCTCGGGTACGATGCAAGATTATGTTTTGTAAGGGTTTTACTGGGATCGGATGACTTTACGACTTGGGCGGATCACAGAGCGATAATCGTAACTCTTGATGGAGCAGAATATTTCTGCGACGGCGGCCTCGGAGGTCCAATGCCTGCAGGTGCATTAAAGATTGACACCGACGAGTGGCAGACCTATAAAAAAGAGTCATTCCGAGTTCTGCCCAGTATAAAGGGATGGTATGAAGTGCATCGGAAAACCCGTATCAGCCAGCAAGTAGGAAGGGAAGATGCAGCGGAGAGAATAGAAATACTGTTTTCCGATGTAGCATGCTTTAGTTCTGATTTTGCCTTCTTGAATTATTTTCAGTCGACATGTAAAGATGCGCGTTTCTGTATGCTAAGAGTTATTAACATACGTACCGAGGATGGGTACCGCACGCTTATCAATGATGAGTATAAAGAAGTGTCAGAAGATAACGTTATAATAGAACCGGTTGGCGGACGCTTAAAAGAAGTGCTAAAAGAAAAGTTTGATATTGAGATTGAGTTGTAGATGTAGGATGTAGGGAGTTTTATGGCGGGTGAGGGACGACCTGGAAAACGGACATAGGGGTGTGCGGATACGGGTTTTGGCTGTAAGCCTAAGCCAGAGTAAAGAAAAAAGGAAGAAAAAATGCGGCGACCGTGGCCACATCGCCCAAAGCCTTGATGGCTTTGCGCGCTGGGGCCAGGAAAAACGGTGATTCGGGATCACCGTTTTTGCCCCATTTTTTCTTCCTTTTTTCTTAACTCTGACTAACAGCCAAAAGACGCATCCGTACACCCCCATGTCCGTTTTCCAGGTCTGGCGCATCAACGCGGTAAGACGGCTACATTTTTAAGGGATCTGGGCGGGAGTGGCGGATGTGTATTTACTATAATAAAGGGTATAAAAGTAAGATGTGTATTGGGGATTATCTATGGTTTTATCCTATTCTTAGCTATTTAATTATGACATAATATTTACTATGTATACATACATCATATATGGAAGAAACCCCTCAACTGTAAGGCTCGAACAAACCACACAACGGACAATTCAAAGCCCCGCTCTAAATCCCGGATAAAGCACTGCATAGCCATTCGCCATCCGCTGCCCCCGATTATGCATCCCGCAGGGATTGCACCATACCTGCCGTCCGG
>BAIF02000129.1 GCA_000509105.1 Clostridiales bacterium VE202-21
TGGAGTAGGGAAGCACCGCCTTGTCACATTGCTGTGATAGGTTTGCGCCACCCTCTCCGGGAACCGTACGTACCCCTCTCGGAGTATACGGCTCTGTTGCTGCTCATTCAGACAAAACTCACTTTTTGTGGATAATACTGCGGTGGCAATCCCTGCACACCACAAGCGTTTTTCTGTGTTTGGCAATCATTGCGATTTCCCACCGTTCCTTGCCTTTGAGATTTTTGAGTTTGTTAATGTGGTGAACCTCGTAATGGTCGCTCTCTGTCGTTCCGCATAACTCACAGACCTTTGCTTTCAGCCGGTTTTCAAGGGTATTGACTGCGTATCCGTAGACAACGGCAGCATTGCTGATGTAATCCGTAGCAGGGCCCTTGCCTTTGCAGTCGGCGTAATTTGCGAAGTAACGCCTTTTGTTTCCCTGCTTCGTTTCATAGGGTATACCCCATTTTCCTGTGCCATCATTAAACTTGTCAATGGTTTTGGATAGGCTGGTTTTATGCTTTGAAGCAAGGGTTTTTAAGCAACTGTATTCCATAAGGTAGGCAAGATAGTGCAGCTTGCAAAAGTTGCTTGCCATACCATAATAGTTGCATATTCCTCTTAACTCCGCATTGTATACTGAAACGATTTCTAAGTCTGTGAGCCCAACCAGATATTTCCGATGAACTGGAAACATGGAACCATCTTTCTTCTGTATCGCCACACCTTTAGTGAAAACGAATTGACGGATTTTATCGTTAAGTGGCACCAACAGTTCTACACCCCCATTGAGGGTACGCATTTTTACATGACCGGGGCCACCCCGCTTTATTTTTCCGCTTCTGCGCACACGCACATCATAGCCTAAGAACCTTGCACATTTACTGCTATGGGTTATGAGCGTTTTATCTTCACTGAGTTCCATTTTCAGTGTATCTCCGATAAACTCGGCCAGTTTGCTCTTAATCCATTGACAGTCCTCACGGTTTCCCTTGACTGCTATTAGAAAATCATCCGCATACCGAACATATTTCAGTTTTTTGTCGGTCTGCGCAGTGCAGGGAATGGTCATCAGTTTCTGACGTTTGGGCTTATACTCTGCCAGCACCATTTCCCTTTCCTCACCTGTTACTTTCGTCAAGCGGTGGGATAGCCGTTTGATTTCATTGTGCAGCTCTCGGTATTCAGGTGTGATTTGTCCCACTCCGGGCGTGTCAAATTCGGATTTCAACTTCATTACAAACTTGTCCAATTCATGCAGGTAGATGTTGGCGAGTAGCGGAGAAATGATACCGCCTTGCGGTGTACCGCTGTACGTCTTATGGTACTGCCAATTCTCTAAATATCCTGCTTTCAGGAATTTGTAAATCAGCTTGGTTATCCGAGCGTCCTTGATTTTATTGTTCAGCAAGCCTACAAGAACAGCGTGGTTGATGTTGTCAAAGCAACCTTTGATGTCGCCTTCAACAAACCAACGCGTACCGTTGAACTCCCGTCTCAACTGTTTTAAGGCCGTATGACAACTTCTTTTTGGCCTAAAACCGTGGGAGACATCCAGAAAGATAGGTTCATATACCGCTTCCAGTATCATCCGCAACACTTCCTGCACCAATTTGTCAGTAAAGGTTGGTATACCTAAGGGACGCAGCTTTTTGCGGTTATTCTTCTTCTGGATATAGGTTCGCCTCACCGGCATGGGCTGATAGGTTTCGTCTGCCAATGCTTTGATAATACTATCTATTTTGGCTTCACTGAAACCGTCCGCCGTATCCTCGTTTACTCCTTTTGTTGCCGCACCGTTGTTGGCATACAGGTTTTTGTATGCCACAAAGTAAATGTCAGGACGCAACAGATAGCGATACAGTTTTGTAAATACTTCTTCTTTATTTGCAAGTGAGTTTTGACTGATTCTTGCTAAAATTTCCGTTGTTGGCTTCATGTGAGGTTTTCCTCCCTAATCAACTTCTAATTTTAGTGCGCAATAACTGTGCCCCTTCGCCATGTAAGGGTCATTACCCCTCTCGGACTACTACGAGCACTCCGTACCCATGCAGGATTTTCAGGCTCCAAAGCCATAGCCGCTTTTTCATTCCTCCTTTCGTGCGGCACTCCTGGTTAGGGCATCCCCGGTTAGCAATGAGACTTGGTAAATTCGGATTCTCGGTATCGCTTTCGCTTCGTTACCATAGGTTCCCCTACAGGTTGTACGGAATGATTGATAACCGACAAGCCCACAACCATAACTTGCCTTTTCCGTACCAGAGGTTTCAGGCAATTTTCCTCTATCGGCACATAACAGAAACTGGAAGCTCACGTTCAGTAAATCCAACTTATACCTTATATCCGATTAACATTGCGGTTCAGTCGCACCCGATTGCCTTTAGGTGACTTACCGCTTTCCAGCCGTACTGTGTTCCCGTGTCAGCTTTCGCCTTTCGGTTAGGCTGGTTGTTTCCCGCGTTATCTTACGGGGCAGTACCTCATACTGCTTTTCTCATTGCCCTATCCGGGCGTAC
>BAIF02000128.1 GCA_000509105.1 Clostridiales bacterium VE202-21
CAGGGATATAATTGTGCGAAACGTTCCTGACTGAAAAGGTCGGGCGGACAGCAAAAGCTGTTCAGAACTGTTACTTTGAGAAATCAAATGAGTGGGTAACGCCATGAAGGGTTTCCTCTAATACTCCGGCATGCGGGAAAAGCAGATATTAGCAAGAACCGTGTGGAGCCCGGTGAAGTCGGCCGAGAATGACCGTAAAGCACAGCCAAGTGCTACGAAAGCTGCCCAGAGGTGGGCGGTGTCGTCTATAGGCCGGGAGTCTATAAAATACTCATGGATAGAATGGGTTCACAAAACTATTGGCGAGATGAACCTGACGAATCTCCGAATGTACGGGTCTATAACCCTAGTGCATAGAAATGTGCATGCCACGTGCGTGGTATCAGTACGGATGAGTAAGATTAGTTGTTATGAAAATCCGTATACCGTTACAGGCGGTATCAAGCTGATAGGCTCAAAGGAGAGTCCTAAAAGTATATGTAAAGATAAAGGTAATGGAACGTTGGAAACTGTCAACATGGAGAAAATATCTTCGGAGAAGTGTTTGAGCAGGAAAATTTGTGTGAGATTAGCATAGATATAACTCTCATTTATGACAGTGAAAGCGGTGGCATGGTACCGATGAAGCGTGTAATGAACGTGGAGGGACAGCCACTAGTCTATATAAAGATGTATCATTCATTCATCTTAGTAAGTTGAGTAAATAAGGTTCTGGTGAGACTAAAAATGGCAAACCTCAGTAAGGAGGAGCCAACTTATTAAAAAGACCAATAAACTAAGACATGCGGAGTATTATGATATGCAGGCTACTTTAGACCAGCTATATATACAAAGCAAGAATGGAAACAACTTCTATAAGCTGACAAAGCTTATGGTAAGAGAAGAAAATATTCGATTAGCCTATCGAAACATTAAGAAAAACATGGGCAGTCATACTGCCGGTGTTGATGGCAAGACAATAGCGGATATTGAAAAATTGACGATTGATGAAGTAATTATTGAAATCAGAAAAATGTTTGAATGGTATGAACCAGGGAAAATCCGACGAGTTTTTATTCCTAAACCGGATGGTAAAAAACGCCCCCTGGGGATTCCCGATATTTGGGACAGGCTTTTTCAGCAATGTATTCTCCAGATATTAGAACCAGTTTGTGAAGCCAAATTTCATCCTCATAGCTATGGTTTCCGTCCAAATAGAAGTGCTCATAATGCATTCGCAAGAGCAAATCATTTTATGAATAATAGAGGAAACGGATACCACTATTGTGTTGATGTAGATATTAAAGGATTTTTCGATAATGTCAGTCATGGGAAATTGTTGAAGCAGATTTGGTCATTAGGAATCCGTGAGAAGAAATTACTTTCTATTATTTCTGCACTGCTAAAAGCGGAGATTGTTGGAGAAGGTGTTTCGTCAAAAGGAACACCGCAGGGAGGGATATTAAGTCCTCTTTTAGCCAATATCGTTTTAAATGAATTGGATTGGTGGGTAAGTAATCAATGGGAAACTTTTAAAACTAGAAGAAAGTATGCTACTCAAAAAGGAGCAGTAAAGGCATTACGTTACCATAAGCAGAAATTGAAACATTGCTATCTGGTACGTTACGCAGATGATTTTAAAATCTTTTGCCGGGATTACCCAAGTGCTCTGAAAATGTTCCATGCAACACAAGATTTTGTTCAAACACGATTAAAGTTAGAAATCAGCCCGGAAAAATCCCGGGTCGTCAATTTAAGAAATGAGAAAAGCGAATTTCTGGGTTTTACGATGTATGTCAGACCCAAGAGAAAGGGCTATGTTGCCTATAGTCACATGAGTGATAAGGCAATCAAAAAAGCTCATGAGAAAATCAAACAAGCTATTAAAAACGTTGCTAAAGAGCAATCAAGAGAATCCGTGTGGCGATACAATACAGTGATTATGGGGATTCATAATTATTATGAGGTCGCAACACATGTAAACAGAGATTTGGCTCATTTAAGTCAACACCTTACGATTTCGTTATACAACAGGCTAAGAAGAGATTGGAAACCAGCACAGAAATCAGATTTATCCAAAACTTTATATAAACGCTATGGTAGATATCATCCAAAATGGTATAAAGCACACGATATGATTATCATTCCTATTTATGCGTGGAGACACAAATATGCGATTCAATTCAATCAAACAATCTGCCCATATACAAGTGTGGGAAGGGCGTTGATACACGATAATTTAAAAGCGATAGACCAAGAAGTTTTACGTCATGTACAAAGGTCTTATACTGAATATCGTTCGATAGAATACAACGATAATCGTATCTCGAAATTCATATCGCAGTATGGGAAATGTGCAATTACAGGAATTGAATTGGGATTGCATGATTGGGAATGCCATCACAAGACCCCGCTAAAAGCAGGGGGAACTGATAAATATGGCAATCTAATCATTATGCTCACGGTATTTCATAAGGCAATTCATAATGGTAATCAGGAAGAACTTAATCATTTAATGGAAAAGCATCAACTATCGGCGGATAAAGCAAAGTTATGTATGGATTTGTATCAGCTGGCAAACCAATAAAAGAATAAGATACATTGGTTATAGATGGCACGCCGTGTGAGGTGAAAGTCTCATGCACGGTGTAGAGCGGGGGAAAATCCGGAGATGATTTCAAAGGATTACCTATCGCTA
>BAIF02000127.1 GCA_000509105.1 Clostridiales bacterium VE202-21
AATCAAGACATCCGAGGTAATGTTAACAACATTAACTAGTTCGAAAAAAACGAACGGAAAAAATTGAATTTTATTGAACATTAGCAGTTCAATAAGAGGAACCTATTGCCAACGCATATCACGCTAGATATGTGTCGCCCGATCTCCAACCCGTGAGAGAAGGCAAGTTGGTTATGCTAATAAGAGCGTATGGTGGATGCCTTGGCACTAAGAGCCGATGAAAGACGTGATAAGCTGCGATAAGCTTCGGGGAGGGGCAAATACCCATCGATCCGGAGATTTCTGAATGGGGAAACCCACTGGAGCAGACCTCCAGTATCCTTAACCCAATCCATAAGTTAAGGAAGGGAACCCGGTGAACTGAAACATCTAAGTAGCCGGAGGAAGAGAAAACAACATGTGATTCCGGAAGTAGCGGCGAGCGAAACCGGAAGAGCCCAAACCAGGGTGCGTGCACCCTGGGGTTCGGACCGCATAATTGATTCATGGAAGATAGCAGAACAGTTTTGGGAAAGCTGGCCAGAGAGGGTGAAAGCCCCGTAAGCAAAATCCAACATGACATGGCGGTATCCAGAGTACCACGAGACACGAGAAACCTTGTGGGAAGAAGCGGGGACCACCCCGTAAGGCTAAATACTCCTTAGTGACCGATAGCGCATAGTACTGTGAAGGAAAGGTGAAAAGGACCCCGGGAGGGGAGTGAAAGAGAACCTGAAACCATATGTTTACAAACTGTGGGAGCACTTTATATGTGCAACCGCGTACTTTTTGTAGAACGGTCCGGCGAGTTACGCTGGCTGGCGAGGTTAAGGGCCGAAGGCCCGGAGCCGAAGGGAAACCAAGTCTGAATAGGGCGAATATAGTCAGTCGGAGTAGACCCGAAACCGGGTGATCTATCCATGTCCAGGTTGAAGTTGCCGTAAAAGGCAATGGAGGACCGAACCCACATCCGTTGAAAAGGGTGGGGATGAGGTGTGGATAGGGGAGAAATTCCAATCGAACCCGGAGATAGCTGGTTCTCCTCGAAATAGCTTTAGGGCTAGCCTCATACTCAAGTCTTGCGGAGGTAGAGCACTGAATTTCCTAGGGGGCGTCAAAGCTTACCAAAGAATATCAAACTCCGAATGCCGTGTAGATGATGTATGGGAGTCAGACTGTCCGAGATAAGTTGGATGGTCAAAAGGGAAAGAGCCCAGACCTACAGCTAAGGTCCCAAAATGTGTGTTAAGTGGAAAAGGATGTGGGATTTCGAAGACAACTAGGATGTTGGCTCAGAAGCAGCCATCCATTGAAAGAGTGCGTAATAGCTCACTAGTCGAGAGGTCCTGCGCCGAAAATGTCCGGGGCTGAAACACACTGCCGAAGCTTAGGAATTGATGAATGTCAATTGGTAGAGGAGCATTCTTAACTGCGGCGAAGCTGTACCGTAAGGAGCAGTGGAGTGTTAAGAAGAGAGAATGCCGGAATGAGTAGCGAGAGGAAGGTGGGAATCCTTCCGGCCGAATATCTAAGGTTTCCAGAGTAAAGCTGATCTGCTCTGGGTAAGTCGGGGCCTAAGGCGAGGTCGAAAGACGTAGTCGATGGACAACAGGTTGAAATTCCTGTACTTTTAACTGACAGAACTGTGGGGACGCAGAGAGAAAGCGCAAGCCGGAAGTGGAAAATCCGGTGCAAGCGTGGTAGGAGCATATCAGGCAAATCCGGTATGCAATCCGAAGACGTGATGCGGAGCGAACTAAAGTAGCGAAGTGCGTGAGCTAGCTGCCAAGAAAAGCCGCTATTGTTCAGTTAAAACCCGTACCGTAAACCGACACAGGTGGATGAGGAGAGAATCCTAAGGCCGACGGGAGAAGCATTGTTAAGGAACTCGGCAAAATGACCCCGTAACTTCGGGAGAAGGGGTGCCTCGCGAGAGGCCGCAGAGAATTGGCCCAAGCAACTGTTTAGCAAAAACACAGGTCTATGCAAAACCGAAAGGTGAGGTATATGGGCTGACGCCTGCCCGGTGCTGGAAGGTTAAGGGGAGAGGTTAGCGCAAGCGAAGCTTTGAACTTAAGCCCCAGTAAACGGCGGCCGTAACTATAACGGTCCTAAGGTAGCGAAATTCCTTGTCGGGTAAGTTCCGACCCGCACGAAAGGCGTAATGATTTGGGCACTGTCTCAACAATGCACCCGGTGAAATTGAAGTACCAGTGAAGATGCTGGTTACCTGCGCCAGGACGGAAAGACCCCATGGAGCTTTACTCCAGCTTGATACTGGGATTCGGTATTGCATGTACAGGATAGGTGGGAGGCTGAGAACTTATGACGCCAGTCGTAAGGGAGCCGCTGTTGGGATACCACCCTTGCAGTATTGGGTTTCTAACCATCAGCCGTGATCCGGCTGGGGGACAATGTCAGGTGGGGAGTTTGACTGGGGCGGTCGCCTCCGAAAGGGTATCGGAGGCGCTCAAAGGTCTTCTCAGAATGGTTGGAAACCATTCGCAGAGTGCAAAGGCAGAAGAAGGCTTGACTGCGACACCGACGGGTGGAGCAGGTACGAAAGTAGGACTTAGTGATCCGGTGGTATAAAGTGGGATTGCCATCGCTCAACGGATAAAAGCTACCCTGGGGATAACAGGCTTATCACTCCCAAGAGTTCACATCGACGGAGTGGTTTGGCACCTCGATGTCGGCTCATCGCATCCTGGGGCTGAAGTAGGTCCCAAGGGTTGGGCTGTTCGCCCATTAAAGCGGTACGCGAGCTGGGTTCAGAACGTCGTGAGACAGTTCGGTCCCTATCCGGCGTGGGCGTAGGATATTTGAGAGGAGCTGACCTTAGTACGAGAGGACCGGGTTGGACTGGCCGCTGGTGTATCTGTTGTTCTGCCAAGAGCATAGCAGAGTAGCCAAGCCGGGAAGGGATAAACGCTGAAGGCATCTAAGCGTGAAGCCCCCCTCAAGATGAGATATCCCATAACGTCAAGTTAGTAAGACCCCTTGAAGACGACGAGGTAGATAGGGCAGAGGTGGAAGTGTGGCAACACATGGAGCTGACTGTTACTAATAGGTCGAGGGCATAACCAAGCAGGTGATAGGATAATGGATGGATTTAATTCTTTGTATGCAGTTTTG
>BAIF02000126.1 GCA_000509105.1 Clostridiales bacterium VE202-21
CCCCAACAAAATGCACTTGCTGGAACGGGAACATAGACAGATCCGCTTTCATTACAGACACAATCTCATATTCCGAAGTTCCATGAAGCGTCTGGAAAAAGATATTTCTGTGTTCCCTCCAGTAGTCCGCTGAAGCAAACCTGTCCAAATTGCCGAACATGGCTCCACTGTTCATATTGTGCCCATAGACGATAAGGTTCTGGCTTTCAGACACATCACAGTTCCACTGCAGGAACAGGCTGCCATTTGCATCCCACTCCCTTCTGTAGTTGTGGTTTAAGTAATATTCCGGCTCCGATTCCCCACTTTTCAGGACAGGGTAGTCAATATTTGTACCCGGAATTGTAATCCATCCCTTCACATCCGGGTATGCCACCTGAAGTGCCGCAATATCAATGGATTGCGCTTCCCTTTCTCTCCCAGCCGGTTGCTTTTCCCCTTCCGGGGCAGGTTCTTCCGTGGGAGAAACTCCCGGAGATTGCGTATCTTTCTCCGGGAATTCTTCTTTTAGCTGCTTTGCCATTTCCTGATTCTGTTTTGGGGATATCACCAAATCATACATCAGGATTCCGCTGCTGACTACAAAGATTAGGAATAGGATAACCTGCAGTATTCTGCCCTTATTCCTTCTCATCTGCTTTCCTTCTCTTTCTCCTGCGGATAGTGACTGCAATCCAAGCCACCGCCGTTACGGCACAGAGAGCCAGCAGTAGAATAGGCTTTAACGGGTCATCCCCTGTTTTCGGTACAGATGCCACAGGTTTTTCCGGGATCCTTGCATCTTTCATCTCTACCTTCTGAACCTCTGTGGTATCTTTCAATGTAAATTTCACATCTTCCGCAATCTCATAGCCCTCCGGGGCTGTGATCTCACGCAGGGTCAGTTCTATGCCTACCGGAAGCTTTTCTATCTGATGTGGCTTTCCGTTGGTCATCCACTCTTCCAGAACCTTTCCGTCTTTGTCCAGAATCTGCAGTTTTGCCCCTTCCAGCTCCTTCCCGGTTGTGAGATCCGTCTTGGATATCTCCACTTTGGAGCATTCATCCTTCATTTCTACCTTTTGTATTTCTCTGGTATCCTCCAACGTAAATCTTACATCCTCCGCAGTTACATACCCCTCCGGAGCTGTGATCTCACGCAAGGTCAGTTCTGTCCCAACTGGGAGTTTTTCTATCTGATGCGGCTTTCCATCGGTTACCCACTCTTCCAGAACCTTTCCGTCCTTGTCAATGACCTGCAGCTTTGCCCCTTTCAGTTCTTTTCCGGTAGTGATATCTGTCTTGTATATCTCCACTTTAGAATATTCATCCTTCATCTCCACCTTTGCGACACTTCCATCTTCCAGCACCGTAAATTCCACGTCTGCTGCAGACACATAGCCATCTGCAAGAGGAGCAAGTTCTTCATGCAGAATATAATCACCCTCCGGTAGTCCATATACCACATGAGTTTCTTTCGTGCTGATCCATTCCTCCACGATATTATCCTCACTGTCGATAATCTGTAAGGATGCCCCTTCCAGTTCCTCTCCAGTGGTCAGGTCCGTCTTGGTAAAATGGGATTCCGTTGGCTGGTTCTCTATGTCTTTCGTAATCTCAACCAGGCTCTCCTCCTGATTTTCATAGACAGCTTCAAATTCCCAGATTTCCTCATTTGGAAGATATCCCGGCAGATGCTGTTCTTTTACATAATATTTTCCGTGGCATACCTCGCTGTCAAAGATAAGGTTCCCCTCTTCATCGGTCGCTTTCGTTTCAATCAGGGTATCCTTCGGAATCAGAATTTTGCCCTTTGCAGACAAGATATCTTCCCCCGCATACAATTCAAACGTCACGCCCTCCAGCGGTTTATCGGATATGTTGTCCTTCTTATGGATGGAGATTTTTATTTTCTGACGTTCATTTTTATAAGTAACTCCCTCATAGACAACTGCCGCCGTATCATCCCCGGCAGACAACGTGAATTCTTTCTGTTCCGTATTTAGGACAAAATTCTCACCTGCCTTCGTCTCTTTCAGATAAAATGTACCCAGCGGCAGGTTATTGACGATACTGATTCCCTCGGCATCCGTTGTTAAAGTCGCTACCAAATCATCCTTCTGATAACGGACAACCGGCTTCCCGGCTTCATCCACTGCACCGTCTGGAGAATAGATGGTATCTTTTGCATACAGCTCAAAAACGGCTCCTTCCACGCTGCTCTCTTCATAAACAAATTCCTGTCTGATTCCTGTCTCGTCTGTACCTGATCCGGTAACTGCATCCTTCAGGTCAGAGAAAAATCCTGCTACTTTTTCAAGAACGGATTCTCCTTTGACGGTTTTTAACTGCCTGCCCACTTTTCTCAGCGTCAGGCTTCCCACCTGCTCATCGTTGTACTGCGTCACCTCCACAAGGTACGCGCCCGTATCCGGATCTATCTGATGCGGGGTATCGCTATTGATTATAAGCTCGATTCCTTCCTTTGGATTCTCTTCGTAGATGCCCTTATCGGTTACATCCAGCGGAGAAAACACTGTTTCCCCATCATTCAGGCTCTTTTCATATCCCTGCCTTACATAAGAATCAGGGGCAGAAATCTCCTCAATCCGGTAATGTCCCGCTTTCAGCGCCTGTGGCAGCACCAGAAACCCCTGACTGTTGGTGGAAAATTCTGAGATTTTCCCTTTCTCCGGGTACTGGATGACCTGTTCCACATATTTCTCTTTCTCACAGTCATAAATTTTATAAACAGCGGAATTCTTAAGAACCGGCTGGTTTGTCTGGGCATCTTTCTTTACAATCTTCAGAAGAAACTCAAATGGTCTGTCATCAAAGATTCTCCATTGCTGTGGCTCCCGGCTGTCCTTGCTTACTGTGACCACAAAAGGATTTACCTGTTTTAAATTAGCCGGTGTCTTAGTTTCCACACAGATATAGGCTCCATAGGGAAGTTCCACGCTCTTGGCATACCCTTTCCCATCCGTCACAAGAACAGGCACCTTCACTGCCTTGCCATTTTCATAGGTGACAGCCGGTGTTTCTTTCGTAAAATCATAAGCGGTAAAGTCTTCCGCTGTATACCCGGAACCATTGGATGGTTTCAGGCTGCCGTCTTTTACCTCTGATAAATCGCTGATCAGATAAACCGTGAACTCTGCGCCTTTCACCAGATCCGTCTCTGTCTGTGTCCCATCCTCAGAAACCTTAATAATATGGAATGCCTGCTTCATGACCTGTTCTTTGGAAGTGACTGCTTTTACGACCACTTCTTTTTCCGGTGATTCCATCGTAAGTGTTGCATCAATTTCAACCGGATCTGGCAGATAGCCCACCGGGCTTGTTATCTCCCGGATAAACATCGCACCCAGATACAAGTCCTGAAACTTTATCTCACCGCCTTCCCCAATGGTTTTCTGCTGGATCAGGCTGCCTTTTTTATGTAAGATGCCCGTTCCATCCGGTTTTTGAATATCTTCCTTTGCATACAGTCCATAAACTGCCCCGGTAAGTTCTGCATCACCCTGTGCCAGAAATGCCTGTGTCTCCACGTCAATCTTCTTCAGCGTGATTTCCCCCTTGATTGGCTGGTCGACTGCCTCGACCTTAACTATGTTTCCGGCTGTTACCGAAACCGGATATACTGTCTTATTTGTAGCATAGAGTGTGGGCGGTGTAATTTCCTTTACATATCCCTTCTTGAGACCTGCATCAAAATAATCACTGACCGCCTTTCCGTTCCCATCTGTCACCGGCATCTCCATCAGCTTGTTTTTACATGCAGAATCCGTATAGATGCCGTAAACTGCCCCGGACAGAGGATGGCTGGTTTCCTTATCCTTCTTTACCAGTTCAATCCTTGCCACCTCCAGCCAGTCCACCCTGAAGCTTACCGGCTGTGCGCTTTCTGATTCAAAGACACCGATATCCTGATCGGCTTCCCCTGTTGTAAGTACCAGGGTTCTCCATGTCTCTCCCACAGAGCCTTTCAGACTGCCGGAAGAATACGCACCCGATACGGTCATCTTCGCTTCCAGATAAAAGGTATCGCCCCCGTAAACCTGAAGTTTTCCGTTCGTTGCCGAAGTCCCTTTTGATTTATTATAACCGGTTACATTCTTAGGGATATCAATGGAAATATAATTCCGGTAATCCCCATCCAGTTTGATATCGGGTGTTCTCTGCACATCCCCGCTTCTGACAGCTTTCACGCTTGTCCCCGAAAGAGAGACTTCTCCTTTCGGCGGCTCTTCCATCCCAGTCAGATAGTCAATATAGGCAATAACACCTGCATTAACCAAGTCATTATAATCACAGCCGGTGAACGCTGCTTCCCCTGCATAAGAGTAACTTGCTGCAATATGGGTATAGACATATTTTTCTTCCGCACTCTTTCCTGACAGATAACTGCCTGTCACATCCCCGGCGCCGCCATACCCATAATATAAAATTTTCTGTAATGCCTTATTGGAATCCAGTACTTCGGCAACATAATCACCACTTGGGGGAGTTGCCTTGTGGGATTCCAGACAATATGCAATCTTCCCATTCACCCAGAACCAGCTGGTCAGATAATTTCCAATATAATCAGGGTAATAGATGTCTTCTCCCTTTTCTAATGTGACGCTGGACCTTGCTGAAAAATTGTTAGCTGCACCGGAAAATACCATGACATTTCCAGATTCAATCTTTTCTTCTAACTGTCGCACTGCTTCCAGTGTCACATCTTCAGCACCACTGACAACTTTGACTTCTGGTTCCAACGCAGAAGCATCCTCCGAATCCTCTTCTGAGGCAGTGTCCTCCTTCTGCCTGTCTCCACCATTTGCTTCCCCATGTGCCTCTCCCTCGGTGTCAGTCAGCACGACCTTGCGGGTGATATAGTAAACATCTGATTGATCTTTGGGCACTACCATATAGTTCGCAATATACGTTCCTGCCTGATCCGGATGATATGCACCACCGCCCTCTGCTTCGATACCGGCAAGTGTCACCTCCTCCGTGGAGGCATCGTAAATGATTCCCTCCATGCAGTCTTCCACCACGAAGGTATCGTCCGATACATCTTTTGTGATATCTTCTGCCGTTACGGAACTTTTCGCTTCTATCCCTGCTGTATCAGGAGAAATAACGACCTCAGCTTCTGCTTCCACTGACTCTGTGTTGTTTTCCGAAGCATAAGTTACGGCACTGCCAAAAGGACTTAGCCCCATTAAAAAGGCAAGTCCCAATGCGATAACCCTCTTTTTCATTTTTCTCGTTTCCATATCATACTCCTTCCCACCCGCTGTTGCGTGGTGTCTCTTTTTGTATTGCAAAACCGCAGGGAAACACTCTTCCCTGCGGTCATCTGCCCATCCACTTCTCACTGCAGCTTCTGCCTTTTTGTTTCTCTTCCCCCAGTTCCTGTTTTGTGCGTTTCACAGCATCCATGACTGGCGCTACGGGAAGCTGGTTCTGCCTGCACCCTTCTAAGATCCCTTTCAGATAAAAATCCGAAGGTTTTGCCGGGCAGTCCTTATAAGGGGCATTCATGACATAGACTGCCACATCTTGTTGCACACCTCCTTGTTTACGAACACTTACCATCTCTTTTCCATATAAATGGGGATATCCCTCATAATGGTCCAGACTTTCCTCACAGCGTGGGGTAATCTTCCACATCACCCCGTCCACATGGCTGCCCTCTTCTGGCAGGATCGTTGCCACGCCGTTTCCCGGATTTCTTCCGCAGAATGCCAGCCGGTAATCTTCCAGCCGGACGTTATCCACTACTACGGCATCCGGACATCGGAACCCCATCTGGTCCAAATTCATATTGCTGCC
>BAIF02000125.1 GCA_000509105.1 Clostridiales bacterium VE202-21
ATCGTGCCTGCCTTCCAGGATCTCTTTAAAGCCCCGGATGGTTTCTTTCAGCGGCACGTACTTCCCGGCCATCCCCGTAAACTGCTCCGCCACATAGAACGGCTGGGACAGGAACCGCTGCAGCTTCCTTGCGCGGGCTACCGTCAGCTTATCTTCCTCCGACAGCTCCTCCATCCCCAGGATCGCGATGATGTCCTGCAGGTCCTTATATTTCTGCAGCACCTCCTGCACTCCACGGGCGGTCTGGTAATGCTCCTCCCCCAGGATTAACGGGTCCATGATCCGGGACGTGGACTCCAGCGGGTCTACCGCCGGGTAAATCCCCAGCTCCGTGATCGCACGGCTGAGCACCGTGGTCGCATCCAGATGCGCAAAGGTCGTCGCAGGCGCCGGGTCTGTCAGGTCATCCGCCGGCACGTATACGGCCTGCACCGAGGTGATGGAACCGTCCCTCGTGGACGTGATCCGCTCCTGCAGCGCCCCCATCTCCGTTGCCAGGGTGGCTGGTAGCCTACCGCAGAGGGCACGCGCCCCAAAAGCGCCGATACTTCCGACCCCGCCTGGGTGAAACGGAAAATGTTGTCAATGAACAGCAGCACGTCCTGGTGCTCCCTGTCCCGGAAATGCTCCGCCATGGTCAGCCCCGTCAGCGCCACGCGCATCCTGGCTCCCGGCGGCTCATTCATCTGCCCGAATACCATGGCCGTCTTATCGATAACCCCGGATTCCTGCATCTCATAATACAGGTCGTTCCCTTCCCTGGTACGCTCGCCTACCCCTGCAAACACAGAGATCCCGCCGTGTTCCTTGGCGATGTTGTTGATCAGCTCCTGGATCAGCACGGTCTTCCCTACCCCCGCTCCCCCGAACAGGCCGACCTTCCCCCCTTTTGTGTAAGGGGCCAGCAGGTCAATGACCTTGATCCCGGTCTCAAAGATCACAGAAGACGTGTCCTGGTCCTTATAGTCCGGCGCCGGGCGGTGGATCGCATCGTAACGCTCCGCCTCTACGGCGCCCTTCTCGTCAATCGTCTCGCCCAGCACATTGAACAGGCGCCCTAATACTTCTTTCCCGACCGGGACCTTGATCGGCTCCCCCGTGTCGGTCGCTTCCATCCCCCGGTACATCCCATCCGTGGATGAAAGGGCAATACACCGGGCCTGATCCGCACCAATGTGCTGTTCCACCTCTGCTACAATGGTCTTTCCGTTTTGCTCGATATGTATTGCATTAAGAAGATTCGGCATCTGTTCCTCATCAAACTTAATATCAATAACCGGTCCGATAATCTGTTGAATGATTCCTTTATTCAATTGCCTCACCTCTTAATTTCTGAGCCTCCGAGCCGGCGATGATCTCAATGATCTCACTGGTAATCGCCGCCTGTCTCGCTCTGTTATAGTAAATAGATAATTCTGTCAGCATCTCGTTGGCACTGTCGCTGGCATTCTTCATCGCAATCCTGCGCGCCGAATGCTCGCACAAGGTCGCCTCCGCGATTGCACTGTACAGGTACAAAGCCAGGTACTCCTGCGCCAGGCTGTCAAACAGCTCCCGCCCGGCCGGTTCGTATTCCATCAGGGTCAGGTCACAGTCCCCTGCCTGCCCCCCTGCCTCCAGCGGGAACACCGGGGCCGCCTTCACCTCATGGGAAATCGAGTTCAGGTAGGAAGCATACAGCACCCGGATGCTTGTAAAACGGCCTTCCCGGTACAGCTCCAGCACTTCCCCTGAGAGCCGGTACGCTTCCTCGTACCCCATCTCATCCATCTGCTCCCGCTCCGTCTCCAGCATCTCCAGGCCTTCCCGGATGCAGAACTCTTTTCCCTTTGTCCCAAGGGCCGCGAAACAGCAGCTGCCTTTTTCTTCCTCTGCGATCTGCCCCGCCGCCTTCGTGATGGAGGTATTGTAGCTCCCGCACAGCCCTTTGCTGCTGGTGAGCAGGATGTACAGCGTTTCCCCGTCCCTTGGTTCCAGGTACACTTCCGGCACCCCCTCCTCGGTACGCAGGACCTGCCCGTAAAGCCGCTTTTCCTCCTCCAGGTGTTTCCGGATATAGTCGAACCGGTTCGTTGCCTGCTTCAGTTTCGCTGCGGAAACCAGTTTCATGGCATTGGTGATCCTCTCCGTGCTGCTGACGCTTTTCATCCTGCGCTTAATCGCCTGCATCTGGTCAGCCATCGAATCTACCCGCCTTCCTGCATTCTTCTATGCCCTTCAAAAGCTGTTCCTCTGTCTCCGCTTCCAGTTTCCCTGTATCCGCAATGGCTTTCCCCACATGGGGGTAATTCGTATCCATGTACTGGTACAGTTCCTTTTCAAACCGCTTCACCTGGCTTGGCGCAATGCCCGCCAGATGCCCTTTTACTGCCGCATAAATGATCATGACCTGGTGTTCCACCGCAACCGGCTGGTACTGCCCCTGCTTCAGGATCTCCATCAGGAGCATGCCGTTCTCCAGCCGCTCTTTGGTATCCTTGTCAATGTCTGACCCAAACTGCGAGAACCCTTTCAGCTCCCGGTACTGCGCCAGCATCAGCTTGATCGTTCCCGCCACCTTCTTCATGGCCTTGATCTGGGCGCTGCCCCCTACCCGTGACACCGAGATCCCGGCGTTTACCGCGGGTCTCTGGCCCGAGAAGAACAGTTCCGACTCCAGGAAGATCTGGCCGTCCGTGATGGAGATGACGTTGGTCGGGATATACGCCGACACGTCCCCTGCCTGGGTCTCGATGATCGGCAGCGCCGTAATGGAACCCCCGCCCAGCTCATCGGAGAGCTTCGCGGAGCGCTCCAGCAGACGGCTGTGCAGGTAAAAGACATCCCCCGGGTACGCCTCTCGTCCTGGCGGACGCCTCAGCAGCAGGGACATGGCACGGTATGCCACCGCGTGTTTGGACAGGTCGTCATATACGATCAGGACATCTTTCCCTTCATACATGAATTCCTCCCCCATCGCACACCCTGCATAGGGCGCTATGTACTGCAGCGGCGCCACGTCGCTGGCCGTCGCCGACACGATGATGGTATAGCGCATCGCATCCCGGTCTTCCAGCGTCTTCACCAGCTGCGCGATGGTCGACTTTCTCTGGCCGATGGCCACATAGATGCAGATCACGTCCTTGCCCTTCTGATTAATGATGGTATCAATGGCGATGGCCGTCTTTCCCGTCTGGCGGTCCCCGATGATCAGTTCCCGCTGCCCCTTTCCGATGGGGATCATGGCGTCAATCGCCTTGATGCCCGTCTGCAGCGGCTGGTGCACTGACTTCCTCTGCAGCACCCCCGGCGCCGGGCTCTCGATGGGCCGCGTCTTATCCGTCTCTACCGGGCCCTTCCCGTCAATGGGCTCACCCAGCGGGTTCACGACACGGCCAAGGAGCTCTTCCCCCACAGGCACTTCCGCTACCCGGCCTGTCGGGCGGACAATGTCCCCCTCCTTGATGCCCCGGTCTGCTCCGATGATAACCGCCCCTACATTCTTTTCCTCCAGGTTCATGGCCATCCCGTAGATCCCGCCGGAAAACTCCAGCAGTTCCCCCGCCACACAGTGGCGCAGGCCTGTCACACGGGCTACCCCGTCCCCCACTTCCTGCACGGTGCCAAAATCCGTGATCTCCATCTGGCTTGTATAGGTTTCTATCTGCTTTTTGATCTGGCTGCTGATCTCCTCTGTATTCCACATCATAGAGAACTCCCCCCTTCCGGCCTGCTTCGAAGCCTCAAGCTTAAATCTTCCATTCTCTTCTTCAGGGAAGCATCAATGAGTTTCCCGTCTGCGGAGATCAATACCCCGCCGATGAGGCCTTCATCGATCATGTTTACCAGGGTCACCGGCTTGCCGATCAGTTCCGCCGTCTGCTCTTCCAGGCGCTTCACCATTTCCTTCTCCAGCGGCACCACCGAATATACCGTCCCACGGATCCCCTGTCTTTCTTCTCCCAGAAGCTCCAGCCCTTCGGCCAGCACCTGGCTGAAATGGTACAGGCCCTGGCGGTCTAACAGGATGCAGAAGAACGCCAGCGTCTCATCGCTGATATGGCTCCCAAATATGTCCCGCATCCACTCAAGCCTTGTTTCCTTCCCGATTTCACCCAGCGTCAGCATCTGGAAAAAGTTCTCTTCCTCCATAAGGAGTCTTTTCAGCACAGCCAGTTCTTCAGTCACTGTATCTATTTGCCCGCACAGTTTCTTTACCTCAGTCTGTTCTGTTATTCTTTCCATGATGAATCCTCAGCTTCTTCTATAATCTTTTCTACTACTTCTGCCTGTCTTTTCGGGTTCAGTTCTTCTCCTATGATTTTCCCTGCTGCAAGGACAGCCATGTCTCCAATCTCTCTTTGTAGCTCTTTCTTCGCAATCATCTTGTCCCGCTCGATTTCACGGCGCGTCTGCTCCCGCACCTGCCCCGCTTCTTTGCTTGCGGTCTCAAGCACCGCCCCTGCCTGGGCCTGGGCCTCCTGCATTGCCTTCTTTATGATCTCCCGTTTCTCGGACTCTGCAAACGCCATCTGCGCCTCATACTCTTCCAGCTTCTGCTGTGCCTCTTCGCGCGTCGTCTGGGCTTCCTGCAGCGTGTTCACCACCTGCTGCTGCCTTGCCTCCATAAACTGGTGTACTTTCTCAAAAAAGAATTTTTTTAAGATTAACACTAACACAACCACGGTGATCAGCGAAAAAAGCAGGTTCCAGTTGATTGTAAGCAGATCCTGATATAATTGTACTTTCAAATCCGGCTGCCTCCCTTCTCTCTTATACCTTTCCCGACAGCATAATGGCGATAACGAAGGTCAGGACACCGATGGTCTCCATAATTGCCATACCTACAATCATACCTGTCTGGATCTTGCCTGCTACTTCCGGCTGCCTTGACATGCCTTCCAGCCCCTTGCTCAGTGCCAGCCCCTGCCCCAGGCCGATGCCCAGTGCTGCTAATCCCATACACATCCCGATTCCCAGTGCAACCATTCCCATATCTATTTCCTCCTGTAATCAATTCCTATTATTTTTTCTTT
>BAIF02000124.1 GCA_000509105.1 Clostridiales bacterium VE202-21
TGCCCTACAGCAGCAGATACACCAGGATCAGGATCATCCCAATCCCCGCCAGCTGCAGCCCATATGAAAGGCTGTAACGGATCATATCCCGGCTTTCCTTCCTCTCCAGCGCACGGATCCCCAGCTTCCTACGGTATGACACATTCTCCTCCTGCTTCTTTAAGTACGCCGCGCCTTGATCCAGCAGCTTCCCGATGGCCGTGTCCACTTTCGGCAGCGACCCCGTACGGTAAGGAATCTTCCGGTCCCTATACAGCGTCTTCCTAAGCGCCACCACCAGGCCGTCTACCAGCGAATCCCCGATCCGGCACACAAAGATCCCGATAAACGGCAGCACCCCCTGGATCAGCGGACGGTACACCAGGTTCTCCAGGTCCAGCCATTTCGGCCACGCATCCACATAGGTGCTGGCGCCCCCTTCCTTCTTGCGCAGGAACACCCTCCGGATCACCAGCAGATACACCAGGGCCCCGATGGCGATTGAGATCAGCCCCCCTTTTAAGCACTCCATGCTGAAGAAGTGGGGGATATGTGCCTCCCCTTCCATCCGCATAAAGCCCTGGGCCGCACCTGCCAGCGCTTCCATCGTTTTCACCGGCGTCATCCCCAGCACCGGCAGGACTGCCGCGCTCACGCCAATCGCCGCCATGCTCTGCTTATTGATGTAGTGCTTTCCCATGCCGTCAAATTCCGCCTGCCTTGCCGGATCCGCATTCTTCTCCCAGAACACCGACACATACAGCTTCAGCATATACGCCACCGTCAGCCCCCCGCTGATCAGGAACATCCATTCCACAAACACAAACACCGGGGCCTTGGAATACTCGATGATACTCTCATGGAGCAGGGTCTTGCTGATATACCCGTTCCAGAACGGGATGCCCCCGATCCCTAAGGCCCCCATCAGAAAGGCCAGGTTTAAGAACGGTTTCTTTCGCCCAAACCCACGGATCTCATTCAGGTTCAGCTGGTGCGTGTTCATAAACACTACGCCCGCCGCCATGAATAACACCAGCTTGATCAGGGAGTGGTTCATCATGTGCAGGAAGGTCCCGTGCACTGCCAGCCCGTTTTCCTCCCCCAGCAGGCACTGCATCCCCGTCCCCACCAGGATAAACCCGATCTGGGACATGGACGAGCACGCCAGGGTGCGCTTTAAATCCACGGAAAAGACTGCCAGCACCGCGCCCCCAAACATGGTCACCACGCCCAGGGCCAGGATCAGGCTGCCCCACTTTTCGTCCCCGTAGAACATGTAGCAGCTGACCACCAGGATCCCGTATACCCCCGCCTTAGTCAGGATACCGGACAGCAGGGCGGAAGCCGGCGCCGGCGCTACCGGATGGGCCTTGGGCAGCCAGATATGGAGCGGGAAGGCGCCCGCCTTCGCCCCGAACCCGAACAGCAGGCAGCCCCCGGCTATATAAAGCAGCCTTTTATCCGGATAACTTTGGCAGGCCTCATAGAGCGCCCCGATCTCCAGCGTGCCCACGGACGTGTAGAGCAGAAACAGCCCCATCAGCAGCACCATGCCCCCGATCACCGCCACTGCCAGGTAAGTCTGGGCGGCCCTTAAGGATTCCTTCCTCTCATCCTGTGCAACCCACACGTAGGACGTAAAGGACATGATCTCAAAAAACAGAAACGTGGTATATAAATCCGCGGACAGGAAAACTCCCACGGTAGCCCCCAGGGTCACCAGCTGGAACAAGTAATACCGGTTCCGGTTCCGGTAATGCCTGAAATACTCCCGCGAAAATACAATGGTCATCATCCACATGAACCCGGCCACCACCGCGTAGATCCCCCGGAAGCCGTCCATACTGAAATGCAGGCCCATCCCGCAGATCCCCTCCAGGATGCCCTCGCTCCCCTGCAGGCGCAATGCCCCATAGAGCAGCAGCAGGAATTCCGTAATGACGATGAAATCCGCAAAGTAATTCCGTCCCTCCTTGGATTTCCTCCCGATCAGATAGGTCAGCAGCGCCCCGGCCATGGGATAAAACACCGGGACTGCCAGTTGGATTCCATTCATGCGTGCCACCTCCTAAAATACCTCATTCTCAACCTCCTGTAATCCACCGGTTACTGCTTCCTCAAATTCACCGGTTACCGTCTTCAAAAACACACCGGCCTTTTCACAAAAGCCTTCCGGTTATCCACTCTAATACACGCCCGTCACAACCTTCGCCAGGAAATCCGTAAGCGGCGTGCTGTACAGCCCGAACCCGATGATCGCCAGGGAAAACAGCAGCAGGGGCAGGACCATCTGCCAGCTGGGGTCCTTCACCCCCGCCAGGGCCTTCTCATCAAACCCTTTCTCCGGGAAGAAGCCCCTTACCACGATGGTCATCATATAGATGGCCGTCAAAAGCGCCGACACCAGCAGGCACCCCACCCCGATCCAGGCCAGGTGGTTCCCGCTTTCTAAGGCCCCCTTTGCCAGGTACCATTTACTGATGAACCCGCACCCCCCGGGCACCCCCATCATCCCGATGGCCGACACCGTAAAGGCCCCGTACACCCAGGGCATTTTCCGCCCAAAACCGTCCATCTCATAGATATAGTGCTTGTGGGTCTGGTGCATGATGGATCCGGCGCAGAAAAAAGCGCTGATCTTCATGACCGCATGGAACACCATATGGCACAGCGCGCCTAAAAGGCCCGCCGGCGTCATGATCGTGGCCCCAAAGATGATGTAGGACAGGTTGCTCACCGTAGAGAAGGCCAGCCGCCGCTTCATGTGCGTCTCCTTCACGCCCATGCTGCAGCCGAACACCACCGTGAACATGGCCAGGGCCATTACCACGTTCTGTGCCCAGGTCCCCCGCAGAAGCTCCGTGCCAAAACAGTAATAGGTCAGCCGGATCACGGCAAATGCCCCCGCCTTTACCACCGCCACCGCATGCAGCAGCGCGGTCACCGGCGTAGGCGCCACGCCCGCATCCGGAAGCCAGGAATAAAAAGGGAACATGGCCGCCTTGATGCTGAAGCCTAAAAACGCCACCACATAGAGCAGCAGCACCAGGTCCATCCCAAGGCCTGCCGTATGCCCCTGGAGGATCCCCCCAGGGTGAACCCGCCGGGGCCCCGCAGCGGACCAAAAAGACCAGCCCCATGAAGCCCAGGGCCGCCCCGCCGATGGAGAAATAAATATATTTCCTGGTCGCAAGGACCGCTTCCCGGGTAAAGGTATGGAGCACCAGCGGGATGGTCACCAGGGTCAGCATCTCGTAGAAGAAATACATGCTCACGATGTTGGCTGAAAAAGCAATGCCCAGGGTCACCCCATAGGTCATGGTATAAAACATGAAGAACGGCTGCTCCCGCTCTTCCGTAGACATATACTCAAAGGAATACAAGGTGGCAATGGGCCACAGGACCGAGACCAGCCCCGCAAACACCATGCTCATCCCGTCGATTTTCAAAGCAAAGGACACCTTCTCTGAAAACTGCAGCAGCACCAGTTCCCCCGGCCGGTTAAACAAAAGCAGGAGGACAAGGGCCGAAGTCAGCAGGACCACGGCTTCGATATAGACTTCCATGTGCGCGCGTTTCCGAAACGGAATGAGCGGAATAAAGACCGCTGTCACGATCGGAAAAACCACGGCTATGATTAAAAACGTTTCGTTCATGTCCCCACCTCCTTATACGACCGCTGCCGCTATGTTTCCAAGAAATGTAATCAGGCTGCCCGGGAACACGCCCATGAGCAGCGCCCCTGCGGCCAGGATGAAAAGGGGCAGCACCATCTTAAGCGAAGGCTCCCGTTTCTTCCCTGCCTGGCAGTTATAATCTTTGCCGGGCAAAAACCCGTCGATGGTAACCGGAAGCAGGTACCCCGCCGTGAGCAGCGCGCTCACAAGCAGCACCACCGGCCCCAGCCAGGAGAAGGTCCTGACCCCGCTCTCCAAAAGCCCTTCCGCCAGATACCATTTGCTGATGAATCCGCTGGCCGGAGGGATCCCGATTAAGGCCAGGGACACAAAGGTATAGCACCACAGCGTCACCGGCATCTCTTTCCCGATCCCCCGGAGCTGGTCCACCCTGGTATATCCGGTCTGGTAAATGACCGCCCCTGCGCTTAAGAAAAGAGCCGTCTTAATCAATGCATGGAATAACACATGCAGCAGGGACCCGGTCAGGGCCACGGGATTTAAGATGGCCATGCCCAGCATAATATAAGAAGCCTGGCTCACAGACGAGTAGGCCAGCCGCTTCTTAAACACCGGCTCTTTAAAGGCCAGCATGGAGCCCAGGAAGATGGTAATGAGCGCCAGCACCAGCCAGGCATACTGCACCCAGCTCCCCCGCAGAAACTCCGCCCCCGCAATGTAATACACCGAGCGCAGCACTGCCAGGATCCCGCCCTTTACAATGATCGCCGAGAGCACGGCCGAAGCCGGGGCCGGCGCCACCGGATGGGCCGTGGGCAGCCACGCCTGCATGGGGAACATACCGGCCTTCACGCCGAATCCCAGGATCATGAAGAACAGCCCCAGGTGCAGGATGGTCCCGTTCTGGGCCAGCACCGCCGGGTCCATCACGCCCCCGGGCAGGAAATCCATGCTGCTCCCAAAGTGGTAAAACACAAAGACCCCGAACAGCGCCATGTAAGCCCCGCACATGGAGTAAAAGAGATACTTCAGCCCCGCCATGACCGCCTCGTGGCTCTGGGCATGCAAAACCAGGGGCATGGACACCAGGGTCATCATTTCAAAAAACAGATAGATGGTCACCAGGTTCCCCGCAAGGCTTAGGCCCTGCAGCGCACACAATGTCAGCAGGTAAAAGCCCCAGAACCGCCGCCTATGGTGTTCATGGTGCAGGTATTCTACCGAAAAGATGCCCCCCAGCAGCCAGACCAAGGCAATGAACCCCAGGAAAAAAGCCCCCAGGTGATCCAGCCGGAAGGTGATGTCCAGGCCCTCTGTCAGGGTCAGCAGCGTAAGCTCTGCCCCGCTCCCCCGGCCGTAGGAAACCAGCAGCAGGGCCACAGACACTGCAGTAAGGGCCAGGGCTGCCACCGCCGCCCAGGACATCTTTTTCTCCTCCATTTTTTTGGCAGGAAGCACCAGAAAAAGAAGCCCTGCCGCTGCCGGTATAAAGATTGAACATAGAATCCACGCCTGTGTGTACATATTTCCTCCTAATCTGCCTTAGAGTGCTCCCTTATCCAAAGATCTCCAGCCCCTGTCTGACCACCTGCATCACGGGCGCCGCACCAATGCCCAAAAACAGCGTCAGGGCCACGCCGCCCCCAATGGCAGCCTTGAACTGCCAGGGATTGCACGCTGTCTGCTCTTTCATCCCCGCCGCTTTTTCCTCCGCAGTCAGCGGAGTATACAGGATCAGGACCACTCTCATAAAATAAATCGCATTGAGCACCGTGCTCACCGCCAGCGCCGCCAGCACCACCACCGCATAGGCCGGCCGTTCCAGGGATGCCTCCGCAAACATCAGCTTGCTGACAAACCCGCCGAACCCCGGGATGCCCACCATGGACAGCGAACCGGCCACGAAGCCCACACCCGCTGCTTTATTGCGGAACCCGGCTCCACGAAGCCCCTGGATATCCGCGTTCCCCGCAGACACCTTGATCAGGCCGAAGGCCGCCACAAACACCAGGGATTTTGCCGCTGCATGGGCGAAGATATGGTAGAGCCCCGCCCCGGCCCCCGCCGCTGAGCCCAGGCCGATGCCCATGAAAATATAACCGATCTGTGCCACGGAGGAATAGGCAACCATCCTCCGCAGGTTCTTCTGCCGCACCGCATCCAGGGACCCCAGCACCATGCCGATGATCCCGAATACAAACAGCACATTGATGATCCCGCTTCCCGCAAACACTTCCGCCCCCGTCACCCGGTAGATGATCTTCACCAGCAGGAAGATATAGCCTTTGGATACGATACTGGAAAGCATGGCCGATGAGGACGCCGTGGCATTCCCATAGGCATTGGGCAGCCACGCATGGAAGGGCCACAGGGCGCTCTTAATGGCAAGCCCCACGCTCACCAGCCCGATGGTCACGATCAGCGGCACCCGGTACTCCCCGGTCTGCCACAGCAGCAGGATGCTCTCCTTGATGTTGCTCAGGAGCAGGTGCCCGGTCATATCGTAGAAAAAACTGATGCCAAGCAGCAAAAGCCCCGAGCCCATCAGGCTCATGATCATGTAGCGCACCCCCGCCGCAATGGTCAGGTCATTGAATTTCCCCAGGATCAGCCCGCAGGCTGCAATGGTATTGATCTCCACAAACACATAGGCGGTAAAAAGGTCATTGGTGTATACCAGCGCCAGGTTGGACGCCAGCATCAGGTCCGCCATGATATAGTAAAAATTCGCCTTATCCGCTTCCAGGTCCCTGCGCGCCTCTTCCATGCCGCCCCACAAAGCCAGCAGCATGATCACGCAGAATAAAAGCGCCATGGCCGCCTCCAGCATGCCCGCACGCAGTTCGTTTCCCCAGGGCGCCGGGAAGTGGCCCATCACATACACATAGCTCTCCCCCGTCCCCATCAAAAACGCCAGCAGGAAGGCGGACATCACCCCCACCGCCCCCGTCATGCACAGGCTGAGCCGCCGGGCCGCTTTCCCTTTCAGCGCGGACGTGATGATCGCCGCAAACATGGCGGCTAAAATCGAAAAACAGGGCACATTCTGTACAAAACTCATTCTTCCTTCTCCCTTATCTTGAGCGATATCTTATCCAGGTCCAGCGTGTGGTATCTCTGATACAGGCAGATAGTCAGCGCCAGCATCAGCGCCGTCACCGACACCGACACCACGATCCCCGTCAGCACAAGCCCGCTGGGCACCGGGTTGATGTAGGCCTCCACGCTTTGCACCCCGTCCACGATGATGGGCGCTTTGAGCCCCTTGATGTACCCCTTTACCGCAAGGAAAAGGTACACCGCCGTATCCATGATATTCAGGCCGATGATCTTTTTGATCAGGTTCTTATGCAGGAACAGGTCCGTAAACCCGATCCCAAACAAAATGACCGCCACCACCTCTATGAAATTTGCCGTTAAATGGCTTCCCATCTTACAGCCCCCCTCTCCGGAACAATGCATAAAATGCATAGATTGTACATGCCACCTCTGTCCCCACGCAGATATTGATGGGCAGGATGATCCCCCCGCTTAAAATAGCCCCGGGCTCCCCCAGCGGGAAAAGGTGTTCCAGCCCGTTGGCCCCCGTGTAGAAAAAGTGCAGGGCGATCAGGCCGTAGAGCAGCAGGGCTGTCACCTTCACGATCACATAGATCTTTTCATTGAAGAACCGCTGGGTCCTGGGAAACCCGAAAGACGCCGCGTAAAGGATCATCCCCGCGCCGATCACCGCGCCCCCCGAGAACCCGCCCCCCGGTGACAGATGCCCGTTTAAGATGATATAGATCCCAAATAAAAAAATCACCGGGCATACCACCTTCGCCACCTTCTTCAGCACCGTGTCCTCCAGAGGCTCCAGGCCGTAGTCATCCAGCTTCAGTTTCCTGCGCTTCTCCTCATTCTCCACCATCAAAAGGATCATGACGCAGCAGGTCGCGATAAACAGCACCGTGGTCTCCCCAAAGGTATCAAAGGCACGGTACGTCAGGATCATCCCCGTCACCAGGTTCACGGAACCCGTCTCCTCCAGCCCCTGGGTAATATAACGCGCAGGCACTTCATTATTGGCTGGGTTGGACTCTGCCCCCACGGAGGGGAGGAAGGACACCGCATACACCAGGATCCCAATCAGCAGCAGGCACACTGCCACGCTCACCGTGCGGTACACATGCCCATACCCTTTCAGCCTTTTATTCCGGGGATAGTCCCGGCTCTTTTTTCTGATCGCTTCATAGTCGGAGGGACCATACGGCTCCTCTGGCTCCTGCACCGGGGCCGGGGGCTTCATCTCCAGGGTCCCCACAAAGGGGTCCTTTTCCCCGTCCAGCCACCGCTTGAACCGGCCGGACAGGCTTTCATTGTACTCCTCCTGCGGACGTTTTCTGCTCATTCTTCCTTCTCCTTTTCGTCATCCTTCTCAGCTGAGATCCCTTTGATCTTCTTCAAAGTTACAAAAAATAAAAGGGACGTCACTCCCGCGCCTACCGCCGCCTCTGTAATCGCCAGGTCCGGCGACTCCATGATCATCCACAGGATCGACATGATCAGGCTGTAGGCCATAAAAATCAGGATGGAATTCAACAGGTTCTTATGGAAGCTGACCGCTGCTGCGCACAGCACCAGAAACACCAATAAGATCCAGGTAATGACTGTCATGCTTCCCCCTCCTTTATCTCTTCTGCCTGTTCTGACGGGCAGCACGCCTTCACCTCTTCCGCTGCCTCAACCGGACAGCAGTCCTCCATCTTTTCCCGGGACAGCACTTCCAGCTTCACCACCATATGGGCCGCAACCGGGGAGGTCATCCAGAGGAATACGATCAGAAACAGGATCTTAACACTCGGGAAGGTGAACCCATTGAAAACCACCGCACCCAGCAGCATCAGCCCGCAGCCCAGGGTATCCCCGATGGCCGCTGCGTGCATCCGGTTCAGCACATATTTGAACCGGAAAACACCGATAAACTGTATGATATAAAAGACAAGCCCCGCTGCCATGCATACGGCGCCTGCCAGAAAGCGGATCCATTCAAGAACCATCATCCAGCGCTCCCTCCTCCCTCTTTTTTCGTTTCTCATTGCGTGCACGGCAGGCCCCGATATAGATCTGCGACAGGATCACCACCCCCAGGAAACTGATCAGGCCGTAAATCAGGCTGATGTCCAGCAGGTAGGATTCCTCCAGCAGCAGGCCCAGCAGCGCGATGGCCGCAGTCACGATCCCGCCCAGCATGTTCACCGCCAGCAGGCGGTCTGCCACCGACGGCCCCAGCACCAGGCGCAGCAGGCACAGGAGGAACATCACGCAGAGCACTGCCAGCACCACGATTAAAAACTTCTCACTCAATGCCCCCAATACGGGGATGTCATGAAACATCACCTTTTCCTCCTCCCTCTGCCGCAGCCTCCAGCTCCACAAGCTTTTCCACAAAGCCCGATTCGTGGATCCCCACCGCGTATTCCCGGTCCAGGCTGTGCACGATGTAGTTCCCCTCCTCCAGGTCTGCGGTGATCGTCCCCGGGGTCAGGGTGATGGAATTGGCCAGCACCGTCTGCCCCGTCTGGGTCCGGATCCCGGTTTTAAAACGGACAAGCACCGGCTCCGGCTCCCGGTCAAACTCCAGGACCAGCTTCGACACCGCCAGGGCCGCCTTGATCACTTCCACCACCAGGAACACCACATACTTTAAGATCTTCCCGGTGCACCTTACAATCACCAGCTCCCGCTTCGGGGAGTACTCCATAAATTTATATAAGAACAAATATAAGGCGCCGCAGATCACCGCGCCAAATATTGCAATTTCCAATGTAATCCTGCCGTTTAATATAATCCACAGTACAAACAAAACAATGAACATCCCATCACCTCATCGGTTTCCTACGAATTTTCCGCAGCCGTTCAGGCAGACCTGTCTAAATGGTTGCGGTTCCCCTGCTTTTTGCTTCTAAAATGGCGCGCAGGATACATACTGTATAATATCTGCGCGCCTCTTTTTTATTTCACAGGCATGAACTCTGCTTTTATTCCCCCGCCTTCCAGCCGGCATATCTGGTATAGACTGCCATGGTCTTTCCCACGTGGATATGGCCCCCCGGGATCTGCACGATGCGGGGCTCTTTCCCCTCTGCCTCCCGGATCTTTACCTCGCCCTTTTCCAGGCGCTTCAGGGCCGGGCTGTGCCCTGCCATGTAGCCCTCCTGCCCCGAGGCTTGCTCTACCACGACCATCTCCACTTCCCCGGAATAGAATAACTGCTGCGGGGTTACAATCTTTAATAAAAAACTTTTTGCTGCCATCCGCCCTAAGCCTCCTTCTGCACACGGTCCGCTTCCGGGCCTCCCTTATGCGGTCTGCCCCTGGGCGTACTTCTCCGTTACGTCGTCAATCCCTCCTGCAAACAGGAACATGGATTCCGGAATCTC
>BAIF02000123.1 GCA_000509105.1 Clostridiales bacterium VE202-21
CTAAATCCCGATTTAGATGTTAGCTGCAATATGAAAGTCCTCCTAAAGATTATCTTTTGAAATTCTTTAGATTATATATGTTGACAATATATATTATACTGAATATAATATACTTATAAAACATATATGTAAAACAAAAACATATAGAAAGGAATGATAACATGACCTTTACACTGAACACCCCGATGTTCGACTTTCTAGTCCTATCGGTAATTGCTAATAATGATGCATACGGTTATCAGATCAGCCAGATTATTAAAAAGGCTGCCAACACAAAGGATTCTACTCTTTATCCAATTCTGAAAAGGCTGCAGGATAGTCAGTATGTAGAGACTTATGACCAGCAGTATCAGGGGCGCAACCGAAAATATTATACGATTACAGAGATCGGAAAGACACATCATCAGGAACTAATGAAAGAATGGGAAATATATAAGGCAACAATTGATGAGATTGTTAAAGGAGGGATTTCGCAATGACTAAGACAGAATATATGAGGACACTCGCACATAAGCTGCGCCGTCTTCCCAAAGAAGATTATGATAAGGCGATGGAATATTTCGAAGAATACTTTGCCGAGGCAGGACCCGAATTCGAGCAGCAGGCAATCGAGGATCTCGGCTCCCCCGAGGATGCCGCAAATCAGCTGATTATAGACCTTGCGGCAAAAAATGTACAGGAACCGCCCAAGACTGTCAAAAGAGGGCTATCCGCCATCTGGATCGGCATTCTGGGGATCTGTGCCGCACCAATTGCGCTTCCGCTGGGTTTCGCTCTGCTGGCCGTATTTATCTGCTTTTTAATCGTGATTCTGGCCGTAATCTTTTGTTTGTTCCTGGCTGCAGTGGCAGTTGTAGCAAGCGGTATCGTCGGCGTTTTCGGAGGTGGTATTCTGCTTTTCTCCACATTTGCAGACGGCCTTGCAACCATCGGATTCGGCTTATTCGCACTGGGCGCCGGAGTGCTTCTTGTTTATGGGGCTGTCAATTTCTGCCGCTGGTTTTTAGGAAAGACTTCTAAATCACTGGGAAATATCTCTAAAGGGGGTAAAAAGAATGAAAGCAATCACTAAAAAAATTATAACTGTCTCTGTCTGCCTCATGGCGGCAGGTGCCGTGCTTGCCGGAATCGGCTATCTCTTTGGAGGCAGGGCCGGAGTCTCCTTCTCCAGAGGCGGGATTCATCCCAACTCAGCAGCTTCCGATCCCGTCACGCTGGAAAAAACGAAGCTGGAAGCCTTCACGGAAGCAGAAATCACCATGGATGCCTATGCCGATATCCGGGTTCTGCCATCGGAAGACAATAACTTTTATGTAGAATACCTGTTGGATCAGGCATTCGGAAATCCCAAGTATAATGTAACTGATGGTAAATTCACCCTCTATCAGCCAGATCAGAACCACGGTGTATTTCTCGCCTTCTCCACAGTCGGCGACTCGCTCAACACCTATATCAACTTATATGTACCAAAAGATAAGACCCTTGACGCACTGAAAATATACGACGATTCCGGTGATGTATCCGTAACCGGAGCCAATGCTGCAAATATGGATATTTCATTAGATTACGGTGACCTTACCTTAAAAGAAAGCAGTTCAAGCTCCCTGAAATTGACTCTTGACGGCGGCGACCTGGAACTAAAAGACACAGAAACCGAAGCGTTCACTTTATACAGCGCATATGGGGACAGCACCATAGAGAATTTCAAATGTGATACTGCAAAAATACAGCTGGATTCCGGCAGTCTTTACCTGGACGCAGCCAAACTCAGCTCCCTGAGCTGCAACAGTGAATACGGGGATGTGGACCTGTATCTTCCAGAAAAATTGGAGACATACACCTTTGACATCACAGCCGAATACGGCCAGATCTACCTTCCCGAGAACGCTCCAAAAGGGCACTATAGGGACAGGGACGACTCTGAAGAATACTACCAGACAGACGGAACAGAACAAAAGCTCATCAGAATCTACGCCGACTCCGGAGATATTGATATCCGTGAACGCTAGGAGGAGAGATTTGTTAGATGGCTCGGAGGGGACGCTGTGCGGAAGCGTGGCCGGGCTATCCTGGATACGGTAGTTAAGAATCTTCCCCCAGAGGGGGCTCCGCAGACGCGGGCTGCGGACTTTTAATGGGGATTAGGGACACTGCTGCCTGGGGAAGACGGAAGGATTGGAGGACAGATTAATTCGCTCCCTAGCCCATGACCATCCGCCTCTCCCGTAAGAAATCCCCCTAAAGTTAGGTATCTTCCTCCCGGATGAGCGCAGCCTGCCAGGGATGCCGCCTGTGGTGTCAAGCGGCATCTCTGCCTGTGTTTTTGGATGTCTCAAAGTGTGTCGTGTTCCCGTTGGGATAAAATAGAAAAATCTGATGGACAGACTTTGCTTTCCCAAGCAAAGTCTGAGGCGACTAAGGCCCACAATTATCAAATTGTGGGCTGCATGTCGCTGGTTCCATCAGATTTTTCTATTTTATCCCTACGGGAACTAGACTAAACGGCCGGCAGCCGAAAGCACAGGCAGAGATCCCGCTTGACACCACAGGCGGCATCCCTGGCAGGCGTCCCTCCGCCGCTCCTCCCCTAACTCCTCAATTTCTCCCACTCAGCCGCCTTGAAGCCGGTGAGTACGATATCCCCATCCACTACTATAGGACGTTTCACAAGCATCCCATCGGTTGCGAGCAGTTCGAGCTGTTCTTCCTCGCTCATATCTGGAAGTTTATCTTTCAAGTTCATTTGTTTGTACAGCATCCCACTTGTATTGAAGAATTTTTTCAACGGCAGACCACTTTTTTTATACCACTCCTTCAGTTCCTCTTTTTGGGGATTTTCTGTTTTGATATCTCTTTCCTCGTAAGAGATGCCCTGCTCTTCCAGCCACTTTCTGGCCTTCTGGCAGGTTGTGCATTTGGGGTAACAGACGAATAGCATATGTTTTCCTCACTTTCCATTTTTCTTATCATCCATCTCCGGACAAGCAGGCCTTATGCCGATTTCCAGGCAGACACAGGCTCCCTTATGGGTGCCTGCGTTGCCAAGGGTGAGCCTTCCACCCTGTTGTTTTGCGAAGGACTGGACTATGAACAGTCCCATGCCGTAATGGCTTTTGGAATTCCGGCTTTTATCGCCCTGATAAAACTGTTCCGGTCCCCGCCGGATATCTTCCTCCGTAAAACCAGGGCCGCTGTCCTCAATCCGAAAACAAAGCCTGTCCTCTTCTTCGTACAGTTTGATGGTGATATTTCCACCCTTGGGCGTGTATTCCACTGCGTTGTCCAGCAGATTTTCCCAGGCGCGCAAGAGCATCTGCCTGTCACTAATAATATAGTCTGAAATCAGAGAAATTACAACCTCTAAGTTCCGTCCGAATGCAGATGCCACGACTCTTGCATTTTCAGCAAAGGATTCGGCAAGTCCCCGGATTGCCACGGTTTCTTCCAACAGCTTAACGGCGCCGTCAGATTTCAGCATTTCCTGCAGGATGCAGATATACTGCTCTATTCTGTCCGTCTCCTGCAGAATATATTCCTGGCATTCCCTGCTCTCCTCAAGCGACTCCGCTTCGCAGGACAGCTGGGTGTTACCCCTTATGACGGTCAGCGGAGTTTTAATGTCGTGGGCCAGCGCGCGGATCTGCTGGCGTCTGTTCTCTTCCATTTCCCACTGCTGCTTAAGAGATGCCTCCAGGGCCTCTTTCATTTTCACAAGAGACTCCATAACTTCATCTATCTCGACAATCCTGGAATCCGGCTTTTCGAAATCCAGGTTTTGAAGTTTGACCTTTTCCGTCACCAGCTTGACCGCTTCCAGTTCCCTGCGTATCACATTGCCGAAACGCCGGATCAACAGAACGGACTGTATGAAAAACAGGATTATAAATAAAAGAAATAGGCCCTCCGGTACCCCCGGCAGTATTTTTTTAAGTAACGGATTTGTGAACTCCGCTCTTAATTGATAGACCGCCAGGCAAACTTCTCCATCCCGTGGAAAATATTTCAGATACCCTAAGGCGCCGTCACCGCCCCCGCCTCTTTTGTACTCTTTCCACACCTTTTCCTGTGAACTCTGCCTCAAGTTTCCGTACAGAAATGTACCGTCTTCGCTGTACACTCCATAATGACAATTGTCCGGTATCATTTCTTTTGTCACAATATCGGCTTCCTGTATCTCTGTGCGCCGCCTTTCCAGCGCCACTTCACTGTAATTAGCCGGCAGTACTGCGCCTGCCGCACTTAAAACGCCAAACATGATTACGCATATCAAGAAAAGGCCTGCTGTCATCAGACAGAACCAGACCAAAAACCTCCGAAATATAGACTGTACTGTTACCTTGCGTTTCATTTCCATTTATATCCAATCCCCCATACTGTCTCAATGGGCTCCCTGCCGGCCCGAGAAAATTTAGCGCGGATGTTTTTTACATGCTCCGTAATTGCTGATACGTCCCCATCCTTGTCATACCCGAATATGCGCTCATAGATCTGTTCCTTAGAAAACATCTGCCCATGGTTCATTGCCAGAAACTCACTGATCTCATATTCGCTTTTTGTAAGGGGCACGCGGCATTCCCCAACTCCGGCGGTTTTTCCCGCCAGATCGAAGCGCACACCTGACACCTCCGCCGTATGCCTCTTCTCCCGCTTTTCTCTGCGCAGATGGGCCTGTACCCGTGCCCGCAGTTCCCCGATCCCAAAGGGCTTTATTATATAATCGTCTCCGCCCGATGCAAGCCCGTACATAATACTGTTTTCGTCTGTCTTTGCCGTCAGGAAAAGAATCGGGCTGTCGACCTGGCTGCGGATCTTTTTCACAAATGTGATGCCATCCGTTCCCGGCATCATGATATCCAGCAAAAGCAGGTCATATTGGTTCAGGTTTTCTATTATAATCTCATCCGCACAGTTTAAGGTTGTCACACAGTGCCCCTCCTTTTCCAGAGCCCTCCGTATTAGATTCCGTATTGCCGGCTCATCGTCTACCGCAAGAATTTTGGCCATCCACTCCATCCCCTTTCTCATGTTTTTAAATATTTTCTCTGCCCTCCACAGTCTGGACAGCGGACAAAAACTTTCCATATTATTTCATACTTTGTTCTGCAGCTTTGCTGCAGAACCGCCCGCAGGGCATGAATTACGGGGTGTCCTATAGGTATAACTTAACTGCTCATAAATATTGTCTTTTGCGCCTGGAAATGGTATACTCTCTACAATCAATCCCAAGGAGGGCCAAATATAATGGCGAAACCTACACTTAGAAAAATGCTGGGCCATGCAGATGATCCCGTTATCAACGCTCTGATGCGGGTCATAGAAACTCAATCAAAAACGACGCTTGTTAACTGGTGCATCCGCTATGCCCAGGAATATTTTCTTCCCATTTACGAAGAGACATTTCCCACAGACCGGCGTCCCCGCGCCGCCCTGGAAGCTTCAGCGGGCTGGCTGAATAAAGTCTTAAAACCGACCGATGCCAAAAAAATCATACGGGAAGCCGCGGCCGCTGCGAAAGAGGCAGAAGACTATCCCCAAGCCCAGGCCGCAGCACGCGCTGTTTCCGTGGCCGCCTCCGTAATCTCCACTCCCACCGGTGCGCTTGGTATGACATTCTACGGAGCCGCTGCGATCGTCTACCACAGGGCCGGGCTTTTGGAATCCCCGGAGGTTTATGATCAGCTGGCAGAAAAAGAATTTTCTAAAATGCTAGCCTCCCTGCAGAAAGCCGCGGTTCCCGATGAACCGGATCCCGTAAAAATAAACTGGAACTGCTGATACATGGGGCTGCTTTTGTCTCCAGGATGGAAGATATCTTAACACACCCCTAATCTTCCATCCGTTTTCCTTCGTAATAGTGAAACCAGAGATATGTCAGCAGTATTCCTGCAATGGTGATTCCCGCCATCACGATTCCTCCTGTTTTCATCTGGGACTCTGCCAGTGCCCAAGCCGCGGAATCCATACCTGCTGCACGCTGTACATACAATCCCGTGAAACGGCCCGCCCAGGCACACGGGATCCACTGCCAGATCCCATCTCCAAGCCCGGTCATCAGTATCGCGGCCAGCAGGCTTTCCACAATTCCGGTCCCTATGCTAATGCCTTTTGAAAACCGCAGACCTAAAAACAAATGAAGGCAGTAAGTGAATATCTGGCTGATCCAGATCAGTCCTGTCACCGTTATATAAAACATCTCCGGTACGGCAGTCCGTTCAATAAACAAATAATATCCGGCGCCAAAACCGCCAATTGTCACTAGCACTGCTGCCAGGTTCCAGAGCAGTAATGTACAAAGTTTCGCGGACAGATTCGCTGTCCTTCGCTGTCCTGTCCCTAAAAGATTTTGAAGATGCCCTGCCTGTTTTTCCTGGTCCGCCGCAAGTCCGCAGATAAACCCTACAAGTGTCGGGCATACAACAGACACCACTTCCACATAGCCCGAGATCTTTCCCCAGCTGCTCCACCCTGAGATACGGTAGTAAAAAAGAAATATAACGATTCCCGTCAGCGGCATAATGACATGGAGCCACAATATCCATGTTCTTCGCAGCTTTACCAATTCAGCACACAGCATCTGACCCCCCCTGTTCTTCTGTTTCAGCTTTCCCATCCTTTTCGCCCCTTTCCTGCATACCAGCCGGCCGTCAAGGCCCAGACTCCCAAAAACAGCGCCACAGAAATGCAGACTCCCAGAGGGATGACTGTTATCTTTAATACTTCCGGGAAAAAGGTCTGGCTGCCCGGTTCCGCCGGCAGCCCATTCGGGAGGATTTTCAGAATCGGACACATCAGGCGGCTGATATAAGTAAATGGATTCACCACCCACCATTTTGTCAGAGCGCCCAGAATTCCCAGCCCTATATTACCTGCCAGGCCCAGAAGTATTCCTGCGGCAAATCCCAGCGACTGGTTCACAAACAGCCAGAGCGGGATCTGCCACAAACTAAGCACAATCCATAGGACAGCTGCCGCAAGGCCGGCCAGCCCTGAGATCTCTCTGGCGCCGCCAAAAACCAGAAGACGGCTGACCACTTCCTGTACACAGAATAAGATCAGAACGGCAAGTACAAGCGTTTTCAGGCTGTATAAGATCTTCGCGCTCCATAAAGTCTTCATGTTTATCGGCAGTGCACCCATAGCCCTATTCTTCATCTTCCTTTCCCGCTGGCCTGCAAATGCCGTGCTAAGAAGCAGCAGCATAGGGAAAAACGTTGTATACCACCAATTATACTGATTCATTTGGTAATACCTGCCGTCCTGCCCTGAAAAAACAAATGACAACAAAATGCTAAAAAGAGGTACCAGCCAAAAAAGCCTGGACGCCACGGTATGTCTGTTCTTTAGATTCTCCGATTTCACATATGCTAACAACATGCCTCAAGCCCCCTGTTCTTTTTGACCACATCCGTAAACAGGCCTTCCAGGTCCTTTCCCTGCTTCATGCCGCCCTGATATCCCAGAACGCCCCCCGATATGATCCCGATATAATCGGCGACCTGCTCGACCTCGCTTAATATGTGGCTGGAAACGATAACAGTGATTCCTTCATCGGAAAAATCCCGTATCATATTTCTGAGTTCCTGAATGCCAAACGGATCCAGCCCGTTGGCTGGTTCATCCAAAATCAGAAGGCTGGGTTTATTAAGAAGCGCCGCCGCAATCCCCAGACGCTGTTTCATTCCCATAGAAAACTGTCCTGCCCGCTTCTTCCCCGTATTTTTTAAATCAACGATTTCCAGGACCTCGTCTATTCTTTTCTTCGGAAGCCCCAGCAGAAGGGTGCGTACCTCCAGGTTCTCCCGTGCCGTCAGATTGTCATACAGCGGGGGCTGCTCAATCAGCGCTCCCGTTCTGTTCAGATCCTTCCGGCTCCATGGCTTTCCCCTAAAAAAGATCTCTCCTTCATCCGGGCGCATCATGCCCGAAAACATTTTCATCAATGTGGACTTACCGGCGCCGTTTGGCCCCAGAAGCCCATATACGCAGCCTTTTGGCACCATCAGAGATACCTGGTTCAACACAACCTGACGGCCAAACCTCTTGCAAATTCCCTTTGTTTCCAAAATCATTTCATTCATTTTAAAACCTCCTTGTCTATAAGGACATTCTAAAAGACAATTATAAGGAATTTATAAGGGAAATAAATATTTTATATTGTAACATAAACTAAAAAATGTGGATACCCGGGTTGCGTATTTTTCCTTTTATGGTAGAATAGTGACGGAAGACAATTTTCTGCCACATATTCAGTGAATCTATTTCTATTAAAAACACATAACGAACTGAGGACAAACTTCCCCGGTATCTGCAGCCGGACGGCCATACCTGCACATCTGCCGGTTCACTGCCTGGGGGAATATAAAAAGGAGGATCACATATGTACTGTTTTAGAAAAGTAACCGATGACTTATACTGGGTAGGCGGAAGCGACCGCCGCCTGGAGCTGTTTGAAAACATTTTCCCCATCCCGAACGGTGTTTCCTATAACTCTTACCTGCTGATGGACGAGAAGACCGTTCTCTTTGACACCGTAGACGCTTCTATCGGAAGGCAGTTTCTGGAAAATGTAGAAGCAGTTCTCGACGGAAGAACCCTGGACTATCTGGTTGTGAATCACATGGAACCGGATCACTGTTCCCTTATCGCAGAACTGGCGCTGCGCTATCCTAAAATGCAGATTATCGGTAATGCCAAAACATTCCCCATGATCGGCCAGTTTTATGATATGGACTTAGAAGGCAGGAAAATCATCATCAAAGAAGGGGATACCTTTTCCAGTGGTACACACACCCTTCATTTTGTGATGGCTCCAATGGTACACTGGCCGGAGGCAATGATGACTTATGACGAGGCCGACAAGGTTCTGTTCTCTGCAGATGCCTTCGGAACCTTCGGCGCTCTTGGAGGCACGATTTTCAATGATGAAATCGACTTCGACAGAGACTGGCTGGATGATGCCCGCAGGTATTATACCAACATCGTGGGCAAGTACGGCGTTCAGGTCCAGAATGTACTGAAAAAAGCCGCTGCGCTGGACATCCGGTATATCTGCTCACTCCATGGACCTGTCTGGAGAAGCAATCTGGATTATATCATTGGAAAATATAATATCTGGAGCACATATGAGCCGGAAGTCCGTGGCGTTATGATCGCCTATGCTTCCATGTACGGCAATACGGAAAATGCTGCCAATGTACTGGCTGTCAAGCTTGCCGACGCGGGCGTGAAGAACATGGTTGTCCATGACATTTCCCGCACCCATGTTTCCCAGCTGATATCCGACAGCTTCAAATACAGCCACCTTGTGCTTGCCTCCCCTACTTATAACGGCGGGGTATACCCTGTCATGGCCAATTATCTGGATGACATGAAGGCGCTGAATGTGCAGAACCGTACGGTCGCTGTGCTTGGCAACGGAACCTGGGCTCCGATGTCTGCTAAACTCATGGAAGCGAAGATCGGTGAGATGAAGAATATGACGATCCTGACGGAAAACTTTGCAATGAAATCATCACTAAAGGATTCACAGATGGAAGAGATGAATGTTTTAGCTGCAAGACTTGCAAAAGAGATTCTCGGAAACGAGTAGTTCAGACTGGTACATCGTATCATAATTAACTGCCATATAAGCCGGCCTGAATTTACGATAGCACTGCCACTTAAGCAGAGATTAATTTTCGAGGGTACTGCTCCCCAAACGCAGGCGTAGTGGTATACGCTGAAGTTTGTGGAGCAGTGCTGCCGGAAATTTAAGTATACGATCGGTGCTGTACAATTCAAATATTCCTCTCTCAATTCTTGTACCATGCATGCGGCTTTTTCGTTCTGTCCATCCAGCATATCCCGAAAAATATGAACAACCCCATAATGGATAGGCCGATTCCCGCTTTCACCCCCGGAATCTCATACTTCAATTCGATTACATTCTCCCCTGCAGAAAGCGGAACTGCCATCAGCGCATTGGCTGCCGGCCTGATTTCCACTTTCTTCCCATTCACGGAGGCTGTCCAGCCGTCATCATAGGGGATACTCAGGAGCATATTGCAGTCTTCGTCTGCGGTATAGCTGCCTTTCACATATCCGTCTTCAAATTTTTCTGTTACCATCTCTTTGTCCTTCAGTTCCTGAATAGCTTCCTCGAACAAATCCTGGTCCAGATAATAGAAATATGGCGTCATATCCTGTTCTTTTCCACTGTACCCGTCCAGTGCCGCTGTATGCGCCTTCGTCCCGTCTCCGGCATTAAAAATCTTATAGCTCAGCCATGTGGCATAATTACAGCGGTACCCGCCATCTACATATAATACAAGGTCATGTACCCAGGAGTCTACATATCCATAGAGCAGATCGTCCTTTCCCGACGCAGGTATACTGAACTTCAGCACCTGGTCTTCAATAAGTACCTCCGGCTCTGCTTTTTTATAAAGTTCTACATCTCTTCCAAGGATTTTGGAAAACAACATATTTTGATATTCAAAGGGGTTGGCACTCTCCGTTTTTTCATAAACAGTATCCGCCGCCTCCATGCCTGCGTCCAGCGCATATGGGTTATAGTACACGGATTTTCCGTTTGCTTCCGGTATGGAATCCAATTTTTCATAGCCTGCCACCTCTGATGCAGACAACAGATACTTTATCCCCAGCAGCGAATCTGCCGGCAGGCTTGATTCGGATACGATGCTTATGGTACTCTCAGAAGAATACCCAATATCCCGTAGAAAATCCCCTGTCGTTCCATCAAATGTGGAGGAATAATGATTCAGGCCGCGGTAGTCATAAACCATGGCCTCATTTAAAAAGGCCGAGCATCTGCTCTCCTCGTCATACCTTTTATTCAGGGTGTCCATCCTGTAGAACTCGTCCGATTCCAGTTTTTTCACCGCTGCAACCTGTTCTGCATTCCGGGCCGTATATTCCTGGTAAGCGGAAATATCCTGATTCCACTCGTAATTCATCTGAAACGTCATGATCCCATTTAAAACCAGTTCCACGGCCAGCACAGCTGGAACCATATTCTGCAGCCCTGCCCGCTTTCGTTCCCCCATTCCTGAAAACAGATACAGCAGAGCATACACTGCAAGAACCGCTACAGTCAAAAGCAGTTGATTCTTTCCATATCCGCCAGCCAAATGGTACACCAGGAACAGCAGGATGCATCCCGCATATACCGCCGCCATCTTTTTACCGTCTTTTATCTTTTCATACTCCTGCACCCCTCTTGCCGCCAGATACAGAACAAGAAAAATGACAATGAAGGCAAATCGAAATGGATAGCTTGCCACGTACCTCAATCCGCTCCAGACGCAGTCCAGCGGTACAAACCAGCAGCTTACCAGCATAAACATTACCGCAATTACGGATAATATCTTCTCCTTTTTTTCCACATGGCGTGAGAAAAAATAATAAAGAAAGAATCCAAAAAAGAGCAGACCGCAGTATAACGATACTGATTCAAAATAGCTGCCCAGTGCAAAGCCTTTGAAAGCATCAAAGAGGGAGCCATGTGTGGCCAAATGGAAGATCTCAGGAACAAAAGCATCCTTGCCTTTCTGCAGTCCCACCACCACCGGATAAAAAATAAAACAACTTCCGAGCACCCCTGCAAGCATGATGCCGCCACACAATATGGTATCTTTTATGAATCTTTTTCGCTCCTTTGGATCCGGCTTGTCAATTTTTAAGATTCTTTCGTACAGGAAATAACATACGGCGAACAAACCTGTCATATAGCCTGTATACCAGTTAATTGCAATGGAAAATAGAACGGTAAGAAAAAGCCACCGCTTCCGGTTCCCGGAAACAAACCTGTAAACAGCCAGCAGTAAAAGCGGCAGAAGGATTACGCCATCCAGCCACATAATATTAGATGACTGCAGCATATTGTACTGCATCAGAGCATACGAGAGCGAAATAAGGGTCCGCATTCTTAATGATACCGCCGGAAAACGCTTCCAGAAAAAGATTCCTGCAGTCACCCCCGCAAGCCCTTGTTTTACTGCCGTAAGAATAAACAGGAACAAAGGCAGCTGCTCTATCTGAAAAAACACAACAAGCAGATTCAGCGGACAGCCAAGATAATAGCCGAACAATGCAACCAGGGAACCTCCCAGAGATTTTGTGAACGAATACCCGATGTCTGCTTTTCCCAACAGTACATTCCGGTAATACGCAAAATAATCTACATACTGAATATCCTGGTCCCACAGCATATTAGACTTGCTGCCGAAGGGATATAATCCACTCCCGGCCTGTATTAGGATAAACAAAAAGATGGAGCTGAGGAAAACAATCCCCAGCGCCAGCAAATTTCGTTTTCTTGTATCATCTGATCTAAATTTTCCCGACATTGCTTAACTCTCCATCCGCTTCCCTTTACTTCATAAACTGTAGAAATCAAATAACCGAAGCTTTCTGCTTATTGCCCTAGAGCGTGTCTGACACATTGATATTCAGCATTATAACTAGCCTCAATTCCCGGCTCTACTGGAACTCACTCTGTCCCTTATAGTTTACGGCGATATAGCTCTTCCCACGATTTACTTTGATCTCCTTGCCGCTCTCATCGTAAAAACGCAGGTACGAATTCTCATTATTCGCTTCTTTGCTCCAATGTATCTTCTGCATGCCGCCGTTTGACACATAATATCCTACGTAATCAGAACCGCCATACCAGTTGATTTCTTTATGCCCAATATCATCCCTTACAGAAATATCCGTCTCCAAAACAAATACATTTGTAAAAGCGAGCTGGGTATTGTCACTGCCGTCCATCTGCGGTTTTCCGTTAATCTGCTTTAAGTAAGTCTTTGAGCCCTCGTCATAAGTCAGGGTTGCCGTGGCAGCCCCAAAATTAATGTTGACATTTTTGCAGTCCTGTCCTTCCGGCTTCAGCTGTTCGTCCATCCCGTTAAACTGGAATGCCGTCCCCTTTTTATCCTCGTTTAAATCAGTTCTCCTGCCTTCTGCCTGTACCACCTCTGCGAATCTGGTCCCATCAAAATATCCTGTATGCTCCAATGAATATCCTGCATTCAGCCTGTCCTGGTCACGCCCAAACAGCCCCCCTGCATTGTTCATCCCGTCATATTGGTCCAGGTTCAGCGCTTCGAGATAGTCTGCAATACTGTCATCAATTCCCCAATTCACATAAAAGGCATCATATCCCTGTGAATATGCCGGAAAATAATAACGACAGCTGCGCACGGCACAAATCTTAGGTACTGCAGTGTAATCTGCGTATAAAGCCATAAGGCGCGTCACATCTCCCTCGACCGGAATTTCGTAGATAATGTCTGCCTTTGAAATTCCAAGCTGTGGGAGCGCCGCCTCCACATTATTCACCATAACAGCCACAGGCCTTTTGCCTATGGCGCCGTCTGTCAGATCCGCCAGCCCTGTCAGCAGGTTCTGGTTTGCAGGCACCTTTTCCTGCTTTGGCTCTTCTTTTTTCTCTTTTACTACTTTTTCTTCTGTCTTCTCTGCTCTTTTGGGCGCTTCCTTCTTCTTACAGCCGGCCGCGCCAAATATCATGAGAAATACCAGCAAAACAATACTTACCTTTTTTAGCCTTTTCATTTGACCTCTCCTTCCAGTCTGAAGTTTCCTGCTTCTTATTTTACCAAATTCATACAAAAGTACAACCCTATATCACAAATGCCCTTGCTTTTGGAAGTTACTGTTTACATGCTTATCTGTGAACAGCAGCGCCTTTCCCCTGCGGATCTCTGTTCAGCAGCCACGGATAAAGCAGCACCAGAGGCAGGCCGATTACCAGGAGATAGATATACCTGACGCCAAATGCCGTTGGAGTAGCCACCATCAAAGTCAGCCAGTTGCCCGCCATGACCAGCAGAGGAATGATATACACTGATTTTTTACGCATCCAGCAGAAAACAATATCAAATAAAAGGATCCATACCAACAGCCCCGTTGATATATAATCGTACTTTTCCACTATTTTTTCCTGCATAGGATATCCCAGCACATTTTCAAAAGGCTGATTCTGATACATGTCCCACCAGTTCCTGGCAATATCCGTTTTCACAAACTCGTATTTCGTCTCCCCGCCTATATGCCAGAAGCCATACGTTCCCATAAGATACTGCTTTACATAGACATCAAAATTTTTAGTCAGCATGGAAAACCAGACATGAAAAAATTCTTTTTTGTGGCTGTCTAAATATTCCGTATCGAATTCGGGCGCCCATTTGATCGGATCCACTAAAAACGGCCAATAATAATCCTGATACTTTTCCAATGGCAGCAGATGATCCATAAATTCTTCCTCTTCCGCGCTCATCTCTCCCTCTGTGACAACGACTCTGGCCATTTGCTGCAAAGGGATGCCGACTGATTCCACAAAAACATTTTCGGCAGAAAACATGTGCACATATACAGGCCCCGTAATAAACCAGATCAAGCCAATACTGACCACCGATGTTATCAAAACCCGCTTTAACCGCTTCCTGTAAACGATCAAAAGTCCCGCACTGAGCAAGATCCCGATATAGATTCCGTTATTTCTCAAAAGAGAGGCCAGAATCATCAGCCCTGCATAGCTGATCAAAACTTTCTTTTCTAAAAATGAATCCGGATTCACTGCGACATGATCGATTAATATCAGTGCTAAAAGAATAAGAACACCGCTGAAAATGGGGTCTTTCCACATAACAACCGCATAGTTTCCAAAAACCGGAGCCGCCGCAAAATATGCGAGCCCCAGATAGATCAGAATCTTCTTAAACCCTTTCCGCTCAATCCACTCCAGCAAATACCCCAGAATTCCTGCCATAATAAGCATCTGAAATACAGAATAAAGCGCAATCCCAATATTAAAGTTATGGAAGATATAGCCCACGAGCATGAATCCGCCAACCATTAAGGTATAAAAAACAGGAAAATGGTTGTCCCATGGCATCTCCCCGAAAGCAATTGCCATGGAAACCGTAGCATCATCAGGTACAATCCCCGGGAAATAAGTTACAAATGTGGGAACCCAGGCTGCAAACAAAATAACGCTGTAGAGCAGCCATTTTCTTTGATTCCATTTCGGAACCGGCAGTTCTCCTGAAGTCATGCGGCCTCTTACCGCCGTATTCACACCAGCCAGATATAAATCAAAAAACAGAAGCCATCCAACAAAAAAATAAAGAATAAACCAGATAATATCAAATCCCGTAAAAACTAAAAAAGATACGCTGTCCGCATGTATCTTCTGTCCAACAACAATCATCAGAGAAAACAAGATACCCAGTAGTACGGTTCCCGGCAATATGCGGCCGTGCTTCAGCAGATACGCATTCTTTCGGGCCGCTTTAAGCCCCGCATAAATCAGAATCGATAATCCTGCAATATAAACCGGATTCATCAGCCACTTTTCCTGATGAAAAAACAACAGATTTGCTATTGTAATAGACAGGATAAGCGAAAGTATATCCGAATTCCCTCTCATAAAGTTCTTTGCCCGGTTCATTCCTTTTTCTCCTCATCCTCTTCTTCCAAATTACTTTCATCGCAGATATAGACAGGCCTTTTCTTGGTTTCCAGATACGTCTTGGAGAGATACATGCCTAAAATCCCTATACAAAGCAGCTGAATCCCGCCCAGCATCAGGATAATACAGGTCATAGAAGGCCAGCCTGCAACCGGGTCTCCAAAACATAAAGTCTTAACCAGGATAATAATTAAAAATATAAATGCGGCCGCACAAACTGTCATCCCCAATATGGATGCCATGGCAAGAGGTGCCGTTGAGAAACCGATAATTCCCTCAAGACTGTAGCGGAACAGTTTAAAAAAGGACCATTTTGTCTCACCTGCAATACGTTCTACATTCTCGAACTCAATCCACTTTGTCCGAAAACCTACCCAGCCGAAAATACCTTTCGAAAAACGATTGTATTCACTCATTTCCAGGATTGCATTTTTGAACTTCCGGTTCATCAAACGGTAGTCCCTCGCTCCATCCATAATCTCAGCTGAAGAAATCTTATTCATCAGATGGTAAAACCGGCGCGCAAAGAAAGAACGGACGGGCGGTTCACCTTTCCTGGTCACTCTTCTGGTAGCAGCGGAATCGTATCCTTCTTCTTTCACTGCCTTTAACATCTCAGGCAGCAGGGACGGAGGATCCTGCAGATCCGCATCCATCAGAACCACATAATCACCGTCCGTATTCTTAAGTCCCGCATAGATGGCAGCTTCCTTGCCAAAATTGCGGGAGAAAGAAAGATATTTGACCCTGTTATCACTTTTGGCCATATCTTTTGCAAGATCTAATGTGCTGTCCTTCGAGCCGTCATCTATAAAAAGGAGCTCTAATTCATATTCTGCTAATTGCCCTGCTGTCTTTTTGAACTCCTCGTAAAAATAAGGGAGAACCTCCTCTTCATTGTAGCAGGGGACAATCAGCGATATCTTTTCTTTTGGCATAATCAAATACTTCCTTACTTCGTTTAGTCATCCTGTTTTTTAATCATAACGCTTCTTCTGGGTATATTCAACACCAAAAACGGTAAGGCCAGAACACCCCGATTTCTCCTCCTGACAGGTCACCCATATGTATATGCTTCTTTCTGTCTATTTCAAAATTGCTCCATCCTTAAATGCATTTCCCACTTTTTCGCCCAGTTTGATATAAGCATTATTAAATGGATCAAAAGTAATCGGCGCTGCTTTTGCTACGTCTACATTTCCCTTGTCATCCAGAACGGATTCATCTACACTGACATTCACTATCTCTCCCACAAGGCGGCAAGTCTTAGGGTCATAACTTTTCAGCTTACATTCCACGCAGATGGCAAGTTCTTTGATGATCGGTGCGTCCACCAGGTCTGAGTGCTCTGCAGTAAATCCTGCTTTTGCAAATTTGTCCGGCACTTTATTAGCGGAAACGATGCCCACGTAATCACATGCTGCCATATGTGCCTCGTCTGCCATGCTGATCGTAAAGGCTTTTCTTTTTAAAATATTCTCGGTTGTCTTATGCCCTTCACTGATGCACATGGAAATCTCATTGTTGTCGCTGATGCCGCCCCAGGCCGCGTTCATTACATCTGGCATATTATCTTCGCCATAGGTTGCAATCATCAATACAGGCTGTGGGTATGTGTATGGCTTTGCTCCAAAGTTTTTTCTCATAATATTAGTCCTCCTATTATTTCCAAATTTTCCATATGTCCGGCTGATAGCCGACTGTTGCCTGTTTTCCGTTTCTAACAATCGGTGTCCTTATCACTTGCTGGTTTTCAAGAATTTTTTCTGCCCGGTCTTCTTCTGCAATATATGTGACCAGGGCAAGTAAATCTTTGTCCCTGCAATTCGGATCGAGCAACTGTTCATAGCCGCCAATTGATTGGCAGACGGAGTAGAACTCTCCTTTGCTGAGTCCCTTTTCTTTCATGTCTATAAACTGATATTTTATGCCCCGCTCCTTGAAATAACGCTCTGCTTTCTTGCTGTCAAAGCTCTTTTTTGTTCCAAAGATCTGTATATTCATGGGCCTTGTCTCCTTTTAGATTTTCTTGTTTCTTAAAGTTTATCCACTAGGAGATTATATCATAGAATCCACTTCAAACCAATAGTTCTTTCTTATACAGACAGCAAATTCCTTTTTAATAACTTTTATTCAATTCTATATTTTATCTAATAAGAGTATTTTTTAACCGCTTCTAAAAACTTATGCATATTTTCAGCCGGCGTCCCCTTCGGTATCTCGCAGCCGCCTCCAATCATGCATTTTCCTTTTGTATCATCAATTATTTTTTTAACTTCATCATCAATCTTTTGCGTTGTGCCAAATCTCAAGACCGCGGCCGGATCCAGGTTGCCGCATAGAACCTGCCCCTTACCCAGTCGTTTTATCAGGGAAGGCACATCTTTCACTAATGAATCGATATCCAGGATATTGGCTCCGGCATCTATTAAATGCGGCAGGATCCTGGATGAATCGCCGCAGATATGGAATTTAGTATATATCCCCAACTTGTTTGCATGTTCAATCATTTCTACATGATATGGAAAAATACGTTCTAAATACATTGACTCGCTAATTTGAGAACAAATAGCATCGCCTATACTAATGCAGTCTGCCCCTGCTTCTGCCTGTAAATCAATCCATCGTTTCGAATTATCCACTATAATCTGAAATATCTCTGACAGTTCATCCTCATAATCCAGTAAATCTATGAGTCCTTCAGATACGCCTCTTAAATCCGTATATTCCGCCAAAGGGCCTTCTACGTGTCCTGCTATAAAATACGCATCGCCGACCGTATCTTTATAATGCTTAACTCCTCTCACGCGATTCATCATCGCATCGTTGTCTTTTATATTCAGCGCCCTTATCTTCTTATAATCCCTTTCAAAATCAAGGATTAAATGCTTTTTTGGATATGGGCAGTCATCTTCAGGATACACGATATCCATCCCATATGCACCCGCTTCACAATATGCAAATCCCGACGGATGGAACCAGTCCACGCCAAAGTCTTCTGCAAACTTTATCATTGCATTACATTGGCTCCTATAGTCCAGGCAATACTCTCTAAACGGAATCTTTGCATATTCAGATGCAAACTGCATGACCAATGGATGGAATGGAATATAATCCACTTTTTCACCATTCAAAAATTTTAAGGTTCTTTCTCTGCCATTCATTTGATACCCTCCTGTTCAATAACTTTACATAGTATAATTTATTAGATAATACCTGATATTCCGCAATAAAAACATACACTTTCTTACATGATATTTGTAAGAAAATCCATTTTGTGTTATATTTTATAGGAAGGTAAAGTGTTTCGGTTGAAACAATAAGATTTTGAGCCTTACAAACGGAAAGAGTGAAAATAGATATGCAAAAATCATTTCAGCAGACTTTTCTTAATAAAACAATTCAATTAGATAATATCGTTAGTTTCTTTTACTGCGATCTTAATCCTAAATTTACATCTATCGGGGAAACTCATAACTACTGGGAATTTATTTATGCAGATATTGGAAGTGTGGAAATCATTACCGGGTCTAAGACTGTTATACTTGAAGAAGGCCATATTTATTTCCATGCGCCTAATGAATATCACCGGCATAGATCGATAAAGAACATAAAAACTTCCATATGCAACGGAGCCTTTTATTACGAGGGTAATGTCCTCGATAAAATAGCTGATCAACCGATTCTTCTGACAACTTCTATGAAACATTATTTTTTTAATGCACTGAAATACTGCAGTGAGATCTTTTCCTCTGTTATTGACACAAAAGAACTGATCTACCAGATAATTTCACCTGACCACAGCCCGGCGCAAGAACAGCTGCTGCTTAATAATTTAGAATCCTTTTTGCTGGAGTTGCTGATATCTATGGATACTCTTACATATCCGGAACGTCATGTGCCAGAAGATGAATATCCGCCTTTGGTTGGCGAAGCAATTATGATAATGAGACAATGTCTTTTTTCTTCCCTTACGCTCTCGTCTCTCTGTCAAAAACTGCACTGTTCGAAGTCAACTTTGTCTGCTGTATTTAAAAAGTATACCGCCTCAACCGTCATGAATTATTATACGCAGCTTAAAATAGATAAGGCAAAAGAACTGCTGTGCTTAGGCGCTTATAATATAACCCAGGTATCAGACTTTTTAAATTTTTGTAATGTGAATTATTTTTCTAATCAGTTTAAACGGTATACTAATTTAAAGCCCAGCGAATACTGTAAAAGCCTTAAAAATAAGAACTGTGTACAGCTTTTAGAATTGAAGAAATGTCCCTCTGTACATTAATGTAACTATATAGTAATAGACCTGTTTTATAATCTGTTTCTGATTATTACGATGCGAATGGCTTCGTCTGCATTTTATAGAATTGGAATACGGCGTTACTTAGAGTTGTAGTATATTATTACAATACTTAAAGCACACTTAAACGGCAAAATAATATAAAACTCAGGCTCTAGGATATTTGAGAGTAGCCCGCCTAGATTATATAAATAAAATCATCTTATTGCGCTTCCCAAGATCAAGTAACTTGTTTTACCATAAATTTATTTTTCTGTCCAATAAAGCTTCGCTTATGTTTTATTTCCATCCTCAATATTTAAGTAATAAACCTAATTTAATTTTCTTTTTTTATTTTGAATATAAACCCCCGAAATAAATAGTCCAGCAAAGCATAGACACAAAATTACCATAAGCATTACATATAATACCACAGCCCCCATTATTCCATACTTGCTAATAACTGGATTTGAGAATACATATGCCAAAACAGCAACACCAGCATATCCCCAGGCAATCCCCTTTTGAAAACGTATTATTGTAATTACTGTACTTAACAATCCTGTTAGTCCTAAGAAGCCTCCCCCAACCAATAAAATCAGAAGTTCCTTTTTGTATGGTGCTAAATTTGTATTATATAAAACTGAAAGTACTGGAGTCCCTAAAAAATAAGCGCCAATTATACAAATGATAGTTATCCCCACTACAACGCCTATCTGAACAATCGTTCTCTTTATGAACCTTTTTACTTTACCTTCGTTCCAAAGGCAAGACATCTGAAAAAGTATAGGGTTAAAAATAAAACTGTTTAGCAAACCTATAACAAATACTGGCATTGCTATGAATCCATAGCAGGCCTGCAGTTCATCTGATAGCAAGGCATCTATAGCATATTTAGGAGCATTTCCTATATAAAATGATAAAAATGCACCTGCAAATAATGGGAAACAACTTTTTAATAGCCGGGCTACTTGTCCTTTTCTGCAATATCCCTTTTTTACATTAAATGTGCCATAAGTCCATGAGAGGAAAAGCCCTAAAAAACCAAAAGTAGTCATAGTAGCTATCATCAAAGATACTAATTGACTACGTAATACAATAATACCAATACCAAATATAATGATCGTAAAGAACATGCGTAACGTCATAGCTTTGGCAGCTATATCAAGTCTTCCTTTCTGCTGATACATGCCATAATAAACATCTTCTATTGCATCAGCAACCTTAAACAAGCACATCCATATAATCACCATACTTTTCTCAAAGCTATAGTTATTAACCAAAGAGCTATGCACTATATAGGAAGTGGCTACAATGATCATTAAGAGAGTAGTGATCCATCTGGAGCGTAGATACTCAATAAATGAAAACTGTCCATATACATCAGATACTTGAAAATTTCGCATACCATATTTGCCAATATTTAAAAACAAGCTTGCATTGGCATAAGCTATAGTAAAAACACCAGCTTCTCCTAACCCTACTGTTCTAGTCAATATCATGAGCATAATTACCGATTGAAATGCCATAAGCATACTCCCGGCCATATTCCATATGTAGCTACTCTTCTCTATATTTTCATCATTCAGTATAAAATGCTTTAATTTCATCTTTTGCTCTCCAAATATACTATACAAATGGTTTTGTTATATTATACCTTAATAAGGTACTGAATTATTCTGGAAATATCATATTCTCTATATTTTTTATCAAACAATTATATTTCGTTAACTCTTTTAATTTTTCTAATACTATAGATAAACACAAGCTAATGGATAACAGTGTTAACCAACTTAAAATTACATTTTTAGTATAATACACCACATTTGGATAAAAAGTATATATCAGAGCATGAGTCATAAAAATATTTCCAGAGTGTTTACCTAAAAATGATAAAACCTTTTCTACTATTTTATTAGTTAAATACTTATATGACATCCAGCATATACATAAAACAGCTAGGCTGCTTAGTATACTTCTAACCTTCCAAACATCAACCTCTTCCAGTTTAAGGCGTAGAATTAAGCATATAAAAATTACTCCAACTAAAATACATATTTCAATAATTTTTCCTATTAAATGTTTTGGCTTGCTCTTCACTTTGTCAAAAAAACTATTTTGAGCACATAGCACACCCAAAACAATAACTAAATAAATAATTTATGTATTCTCCTCCAAAATTTGAAGATATGCCGCTCCCCAAATACTGAATAATAATTATCATTAGTAAATAGCTTGCCCATCCAAATTTACTGCAAACTGCTATAATCAGCGGCAAAATTATCAAAAGAATCTGTGCAAAACACATATACCACCATACATTAGATAACATTGGTGATCCAAAAAAGTCTGCCAGTCCCAACGCGTCTAATACTAAATAAGAGGCCTTATGTTGATATATTTCAAGTGGATTATTAAAAAATATAAATGATAAAATAAAAACAATTATATAAATAAACCAGTATGACTTCATTAGGGAAATCCAACTTTTAGCAATAAATATTGTCGGTCTTTTAATGTCTTCTTTTATATATTTACAAGTTAAACCATAGGCTGATAAAAAAGCAAAAATCCATACACATATTCGTGATGCCGTAGCCAGTCCTTCCACTGTGTCTTGCGAAAATATATGAAAAACCACCCCATTTGCTTCAATCCGAGCCGTTGAGTAAAATAAATGATGGAATAATAATAAAGAGATCGCTATACCTTTTACCTTTAATGTATCTATCCTTTTAAACATACTTTTTCTCCTTGTATTTCATAAGCCATGACAAAACTTCAGAATACTCTTAATATATAAGAGAAATGGCATCAATTATAGTAGTAAACTCTTACGTTTCATTCAAACAGGCATTTAATTGCATTGATTTCATTCCCTGATATAATAAAATACCCCAATCTTGTAGAACTGTCTTCTACTATTCGTTCGTCTTCACTATCTATCCAAGTTCTATAAATCAGTTCTGGATTTTCCTTCTCAATTTTTCTTAATTGGGCTAAATCGTTTTTATTCAACAAGAATCGAATTCCCGCATACCGCGGCGCATGTTTTCTTTCTAAATCAGGTTGCTTTCCACATGCTGTTTGTATTGTCATCTTTAAAAAATCATATCCGCTTGACAGGTACACTAAGTCTGAACCTATACAATCGCCTCCCATCCTGGCACCTATTTCAATAATCCCTATATTTCCATCCTCATCTATTTTAATTTCTGAATGTGAAGCACCTGAGGTAATTGATAATGCGTCTAATGCCTTTTCTAAAAGAGACTCAATTTTTTCAAATAGATGATCATCAATCTGCGCCGGTTCGAGATGTCCTGTTTCTATAAAGTGTGGGGCACCCGTAGTATACTTTTTAGTTATCGCTAATAATTTATGTTCACCATTGTAAGAAATAGTTTCACAGCTATACTCTTCACCTGATATAAATTCTTCGATTATAACCTGTCCTCCAAAAGAATATTTGTACGCATAATTAATTGCATTATTAAGATCATTTTTAGAAAAAACTTTTGTTACACCACGACTTCCAGATCGATCAGTTGGCTTTACTATCAAAGGATATTCTAAATCACCTATTTCTTCACAACTCCAAGTTTTGTTTACACATGCAAATTGGGGTACTGGCAAAGAAGATTCGGCAAGCCTCTTCCTCATCTCGAATTTATTTGTTGTATATTTTGTTGTTTTAATTCCGTTACAAACCAATCCCAGTTTTTCTGCAACAAAATTTATAGTCACTACAGCTAAATCTGATGCTATTGAAGTAACAGCAATTGGCTTTATCTTTTTACATACTTTTAAAATTTTTTCTTTCTCTGTGATACTGATTGGATAAAAGAAATCAGCAGTTTTCTCGCCGACATCACCACATTTCCATGCAAAAACATGCGTCTCAAGACCCATCTCCTTTGCCTTTACAATTAATTGATTTTGAAATTCATTCGCTCCGATTATTACTATCCTGTTATTTGTAATCATAGCTATCTCCTTATACTATTAACAGTCTAAAAAATAAATTGCTATAAAACTTATCTTGAACCTTTTTCTTGCCAGATTAAGCTAATTAACCTTTCTTGCAATTTATAAAAACCACTATATTTCTTTATAAATTCTAATATAATAGAAATCACTATTACTATTATTATAAAGTTTATATAAATAAGAAATGGATTTCTAAAATAATACACCTGTTTTTCAAAATAGAGCAGTATGAAAGTATGGAACATAAAAATATTAGTGGAATGTTTTCCCAAAAATACTAAAACACCACTTGCTTTTTTTAAAATAGCATTTCTCTCGATAACTAGAACATTAACTAATAAAATCACTGAAAAAGCATGTGGCAATTCTCCGCTAAACCTATCATGAAATCCCCAAATATAGGTAACAAAAAATAAGATTAAACTATAAATTAATTTATCTTTATATCTTAGATCGAGATTAATTAATTTATCCATTATTTTTAACTCAGAACACAACATTCCTAAGGCAAATGCCGATAAGTAAAAAAATACCCCTGTACTCATTTGCCTATATGTAGTATAACAAGCACTAACATTAATAAATAAAAATAGCAATAGTGGTAAATAACGCATTTTTGACATCATGCTTTTTATTATAGGAAATATTAGATAAAGTATTATAATTGCTGACATAAACCACCATGTAACATTTATTGTTCCTGTATGACACCATTCAAATAATATATCTCTTAATCCTAACATATCAATCAGCTATGCTAAGACACCATTTTTACCCTCACCATAAATAGTAAATATATTAAATTTTTCAAATATCATACCTGCACTTAAATAGATCCAGAAGATTACCCAAAAATTTGTATAAAGTTTAACTAAATGCGCAGTTACAAATTTTATACTAATCCTGATGCTCTTCTGTTTTCCCTGTATCTTCTTATTAAAACTCTCATTTAGACCATATCCGCTATAAATAACAAAAATGTCAACACATATCTTACCATTCTTTAACAGTGTAGTAATCCACGGCTTATTTTCTATTGTCCAAGAATAATCAAAGAAAGGCCACGCTGCTTCACCACGGAAAAAAAGGTGTAGCAATATTAGTATAAGTATTGCTACCCCTTTTTGAATTTGCGTGTCCCGAAGTACGAACGTTTTTCTTTCATTATCCATCAGTAATCACCTCACTTTTAAACGTCTGCATTTAAATCCTCTCTTACCATATATTGGGGTAAATCACTGATAGTCATGTATATCTTACCGATATACTCTCCAATCAAGCCTAGCATTAACATAATGATTCCACCAATAAAAAGTAACACAGCCATTGTTGACGTATATCCCATAGCTATATGGGGATTAATTATTTTTCTGATTACTAGAAAAATACCCCAACATATACCTAATCCAGACGTGAATACACCTAATAACGATGCAAGTCTTAATGGCACTAAAGAAAAATTCGTAAATTCGGTAAGCCAGAGATTAACTAACTTTTTTAATGTATAACCTGAGGATCCGGATATTCTTTTTCTTTGTTCGACCTCAACATTCGTAACTCTATTCGTTGTTCTCATTAAATACGCACCAGCTGACGGAAATGGACTTTTGTATGCTTTCAAATTTTCAATAGCAAATTTGCTCCAGGCCAAAAAAGGAGAATTATAAATACCTTTCATTTTACTTCCAGTAAATTCAAGCAATTTAGTATTTATTCGACTAGTAAAGCGTCTGTAAAATTTTTGCTTTTGGGTTGCAAATTTTGCATATACTAGATCATACCCTTCACTGATTTTATCAACCAGTTTATATATTTGATCCGCAGGATGTTGTCCATCATCATCCATACATACAGCCACATCACCTTTTATATAAGAAACAGCCGCCATTCGTGCAATATTTTGACCATAATTTCTTGCCAGATCAACGCCAATAATATTTTTATCAGCCTGAGCTAATTTTGTAATAACACCAAAGGTATTATCGGGTGAACAATCATTAATCAATATAATTTGATATTCATTACCACTCCTTTTTAAAATCTCATCTTTTATTTCATTTACCACAAACTCCAACGTATTCTCTGAACGATAACACGGAATTATAATTGTAATAACCATCACACACCTCATATTACTCTTTTGATATTTTATAAATTATAGCAGCATCCCCAATGGCTCCTACCTCTCTAAACTCTACATGATCATATTCTTTATTTAGCATATTTGATAGCAAATCCTTATAGTTTGAATCATATGACGTTACATAATAAACATCTTCGTCAAAAAGATTTTCTGTCAAAAGTTTATCCTTGCCTAAATATTCAAGCTGTTTATAATAAGTTGGGGTAAACACATAACTTGAACCCCATGGTACTAAATTTACAGGCCTTTTTTTAGGGTCAGGATAATTGGTAAAGACGCCATAATTCTGTGCACCAAATTGATCAAATACATAAACATGATCTGAATGTTCGAGTGCATAATTTTCTATTTGACCAACAATATTGATAGAACTCTGCCGATATTGCCAGTCAACAGTGTAAATCTTCGTATATGCGTTTGCTAATATTCCCGCCCAAGGAAATAATAATAATAATGCTGTGCATAATTTTTGAATTTTCTTTTCTGAAAGCTTTGCTTTATCATAAGTCATTAAAAAAAGAACAAATACAATAGTACCACATGGTATTAAACTTGCCAGCCATGCCCGCAGAGGTAGGCGTCCACGCGCTGCAAGATATGAAATAACTAACATAGTGCCTAGAATACAACATAAAGCAGCAATTATTTGGGGATAATATAACTTTCTATATGTTCTCATTATACCCATTTTTATAAAGACAATAAAAAGAAGCACTACAATATATATGTGTAATAGTGTTAACTTTTCTCCAGTTAGTAGTTCTTTAAGAGTTGTTTTCCAAGTTTGTAATAATTTATCCCACTCGTCTAGTTCGAACCAGGAAAATTTTTCAACTATTTCACCCAAATTTTCCTTATTAAACCGCTTGTCCATAAAATACATGTTTTCTGATAACTGGTAAAATTCTTCACTCCAACCTATTTTATCAAATAATTCCGGATTATCTTCATATGTTTCATGCTCATAATCCCAAAAACTCACTCTATACTTATTATATTTATAGTATTCTTGCCATTCAACAGAACTTTTCGATTTATCCTCAATTCCTTTTACAAATAATAATATCAGGCTTAAAAAAAAGAGATACACAATACTATATTTTAAAACTCTAGATAAGTTCTTTTCAATAAATGCATGTAAGAAAATATATACTATTGCAACCAATAAATAACAGCAAATAGCATAAAATGCATTAAATTGTTGTATATAACACAGAGAGATACAAAAGACTGAAATTAGCAATTCGAATATTATTATCCCTTTTTTACTGTTCTTAAAATCAATTCCTAATAAGAGTATTACACCAGCTGTTCCTATAATTGTTGCCGTAACCTCAAAATGCATTAGTATTGTTGAAATAAGATAGAAAGATAAGTATAAGATCACATGTATCATTACTAAATAAACAATCTTTATATTTTTTTGTAAACCTATTTTATATATTGTCTTACCGATAAGACAACTAGATAAACAAATCAATGTAAAATGATATATTGCATACCATGATATTTGTGGAAAAGCTGAGTATAAATTTGAAAGGAGCCAACCTAAAGGATAATAACTGAATAAATAATTAGCCTCTGGAACCCCTGTTGCATAGCCTGCATAAACATATAATAATCTAGCATCATCTATAGTCATAAATACTGGTTGAACAAATAAAAATACAACAACTATTATTGCCAGCGTTATAAAAAACGATAATCCAAAACGTCCTATATCATTGGCATAAACTTTATTTATATTGAATTTTTTCTTACTTTTGTTTCGACGCATTTCATATTCCTTATTAGTTGTTATTTTTTGATATATCTAGTACTAATGATATCAAGTACTCTAAATCTGGAATATCATAGCGTTGATCTATTGGTAGTGCCATGATCCTACTCGCGTACATATATTCCACTGTATTTTTATCATTATTATTTATAAGATCTTTCCATAAAATTGGCACATATACATTATGCTGTACCAATGTTTCATGTATCCCTTGATTAAGCATTAACGGATAAACATAAGGAACCTTATCTCCATTTGGTATTTTCAATAATTGAATGTTATCGAACCTATTATGCAAATATTCAAAATTTCTTTTTCTTTTTTCAGATATTAATTCATAATTAATTCCGTTTAGTATATGTTTTGTTAACAAAGACATTTTTAAGATATTTTTTCCAATTTCAGTCTCATTTAATTTACTTTCCAAATATGCGCTATTGGTCCCTAATTCAATACTTTTCAACAAAAATACTGCTCTGTTATATGAAACATCTCTTTCCAGTGAAAAGTCTTTTATACCTTTTCCAATTAAATAAGCACCATCAGGTACCCCAAAAAATTTTCTGCATGAATAAACATTCATAACCCCGTCATTCATAACCGGAGGATAATAAAATGCATGAGCCTGGTCTATAATAACCTTTTTAAATTTTTTGGAATAATTCACTACTTCATTGCCGATAATGCCATAATAGTTTACTAGAATAATAACAAAATTAGACTCATCCATATTTATATTAACTGGCATTAAGTCTTCCCCAATATGGTAAAAAATAATTTCAACATCCATATTTTGTAACATTTTAATTATATCGGGACAATAAAAATAAGGAACCATCACTTTATCCACATCTAGACTCATAACAGCACACCAAATAGCCGCTCTACCCGTATTTAATTCCAAAATGTGAGTATCTTCTATATTTTTAAAAAAACCAGTCCCGGCACCTAATTCTAATGGAAGATATCCCCCCATTTCATAAACATCCATTCTACAAACTCCTCTAATCTGTTAAAAGCTCTGTAGTATCAAATTGATCTATTAAAATGCTATTTTGTTTATCGTCCAGTATATCTAAAATTTCATAGATTTGGTTAATCACTCTAGCAAGCTGCTTTCTATCTTCTGTTGCAACTGTAATACGCATGGCTATTTGCTTTTGTGTCCCTAAAGCATCTTCATCTATACTTTCTCCTTCTTTGTACCATTGTGTAACTGCTAATGTTTCCTTTAATGCTTTTATTCTATCTAATCCTGTAATTTTACTGATATAGCCTGGTTTTGCGAGAATTGATAAAGTACAACAAACTTTTGAAAGCATCGGATTAACTAATGGTTTTATACTGTGCTCTTCCATTTTTCCAGTTAGAGAAAAGTTTACAATCATCTCCATAGGATTAAAACCACATAAATCATTTAAAATTTGATATTGTTTTGCGCCGTTTAATCTATATCCCATTTCATAAAAATAACATACTTCATTTTCCATGCATCCCTGAAGAAAGAGTGTTCCATTTTCCATACCAATAGACTTAAACATAGCTATAACTTTTTGGTTTTCATTTTCTAAGTATTTTTCTGTATACTTAGATGGATATACGTATGCCACAGGTAAACGCACACTATTCCCATTACTTTTCTGCATATATCGATCATGCAAAACAGTTGCAGAAATTTCCCCATCCTGTAGCACGTAATTTACTCCTATTTCATCACCTACAATATATTTTTCTAAAATTACGTTTCCTTTCTTTGATGTAGATTTAGCTTTCTTATAAGCGTCAATCAGCTCTTTCTCAGAATAGCAGATTGTAATACCTCTAGCCCCACTGCCATCAACAGGCTTTATAATAACTGGATAATTTATCTTATCTAAACAATTCTGAGATAGTTCATCATCTATTTCAAATTCAGGAGTTGATGGAACATCATTCAATTTACATAACTTTTTAAAATTCACTTTATCCATAGTGGCTTCAACCTGTGCTGCTGTCGCGTAAAAAGGTTTCTTTATTTTTTCACTCAGCTTTTGTGCACAGGCTACATTAAAGTCATCAAATGCAGCTATAACACCATCAACACCATTTTCAATACATTTTACCGCCAATTGCTCTGTATCTGCTGTACTGATGAGCCAAGCTTGATCAGCTACTTTTTTAGCCGGTGAATTCGAATAATAATCGGCTACAATTACATAAGCCCCTCTATTTTTTGCATTTTCTACAAGTTCACAAATCATTGCTCCCCCACCTAAAACGACCAACTTTTTACCCTGTAATTCCATGTTTATACCTCATCATTCATGTAATTTAAATTTTAATTTCACATATACTTATAGTTTGTTTTTAAAAGGTGTATTATAAACGCTCTTCTCCTAGTTTTTCAGCAAGTCCAACTTTCTCTTTCGCCTTGATAGCATAGTATAATATTCTGTTAACCGGCGTAGCAATTCCAGTCTTTTTTCCTAATTCGATGACTGTACCAGCAAAATAGTCAATTTCCGTTTTCCTTTTAGCCTCAATGTCTTGCAACATTGAGGTCTTTTTCTCGGGCGGATAATTGATTAATATTTGAACTATATCATCCCGATCTTTCTCTGTTAATCCTATTTCCATTTTTTTAGAAATATCTAAAATTTCTTGTATTGCATCAGTAACTAAAATAATTATTTCTTCAAATTCTCCAAAATATTTAAATTTGGCCCCCGTTAGAACAGAAACTTGATTTGAACCGATATTAATCATCCATTTACGCCACAACATATATCGCATATCTTGATAAATAACTGTGGAAATTCCCGCATCACAAAAACACCGCCTTATTTCGTCTAAATCGGCTGAAATGGCTTCGCCTTTTCCAAATCCTATTTGTATTTCTCCTCTAACGGAAACTGTTATATTCTTATCTATTCTTTCTGCATCTGTTCTCATTACAATACCATAAGGAACAGAATTCTTTGGAAAGGCTTCTCTTACCCTTCCAACAGCAGTAACTCCATTAAGCAATGGTAATATTACTGTGTCTTCATCTATAAGTTCTCTTATGTCTTCAATGGTTTCCTCTAAACTATAATTTTTAACACATAACAGAATTAAATCTAACTTTCTTCCATCTGGTGCGGAATATATGTCCGGCCGTAACTTTTCTCCATTAACTGTAATGCCTGTATTTCTTAACCTTTCTGCTCTTGCTCCCCTTGCAACAAAGCAAAAATCATTTCCGTATTTTAAGTATAGTGCACTTCCTAAAGAACTACCGACTGCTCCCGCTCCGACAATACCAACTCGTTTAATCATTCTTTTCCTCCAATCATTTATCTAGAATAATATCCTTCTATAATTTCAGTAATATACTGAACCTCATTTTTTTTCAATCCATAATATAATGGCAAACGTAAAAGTCTTTCACTCTCAGTTGTGGTATATTTATCCTCTCCAATAAATTTTCCAAACTTCAAACCAGCCGGAGAACTATGCAATGGTATGTAATGAAAAACAGCATTGATATTTTTCTCTTTCAAATAATTAATTAGTTCTGTTCGTTCACTTAGATCCTGAACTTTAATATAAAACATATGTGCATTATGTTTACATTCTTTAGGTATTTGAGGTAATTCTAGTACTCCTTTATCTTCCAAATGCTTTAACCTATCATAGTAAATATTCCAGTTGCTCATCCTGCTATTAAAGATTTTATCTGCTTCTTCGAATTGCGCCCATAGATATGCTGCATTTAATTCACTTGGTAAATATGACGATCCAGCATCTACCCAAGTATACTTATCTATTTGGCCTCTAAAAAATTTACTTCTGTTTGTTCCTTTTTCACGAACAATCTCTGCTTTTTCAATATCCTCTCCTCTTTTAATCAAAAGAGCGCCACCTTCACCCATACTAAAATTCTTTGTTTCATGAAAACTAAAACACCCAAAATCCCCAATACTCCCTAATGGAATCCCCTTATAACTTGACATAACAGCTTGTGCAGCATCTTCGATTACAAATAGGCCATATTTATCTGCCAAGCTGCATATTGTATCCATTTCACAAGCGACTCCGGCATAGTGAACGGGCACAATAGCTTTCGTCCGATCTGTGATCGCATTTTCAATTAACGTTTCGTCAATATTCATTGTATCTGGTCTAATATCAACAAAAACAACTCGCGCGCCCCGAAGAACAAAAGCATCTGCTGTAGAAACGAAAGTATATGAAGGCATTATTACCTCGTCACCTTCTTTTATATTTGCTAATATTGCTGACATTTCAGTTGCGTGTGTACATGAAGTAGTTAATAAAGCTTTAGCTGTTCCTGTGTTTTGTTCTATCCAAGAAGAACACTTTTTAGTAAACTCCCCGTCGCCACATATCTTTCTATTTTCAATAGCAACTTTAATATATTCTAACTCTTTTCCAATAACTGGTGGTACATTAAAATTAATCATGTTTTTCCCTCTTTTGTTCCTTTTTAATATTTATAAAACTTCCATATCTTAAATCCATCAATCTCTTCAGCAAGTTCCATCCTAGCATCAGGATAGTAATGCTCACGTAAATATTTTAAAATCTTCTCTTGATAGAGATTATCTACTAAATAAATATTCTCATTAACTAAATCTCTTAAAGGATTGTCCACTCCATTTACTTCTAATTTGTCTAGTATATCAGGAAAATTAACTGTAACCCCATATAAGAAAGAACAGTTTTGATATGTTTCTTCTTCACCATTAGTAAAAAACGGGTTATCAGCAAGGTATAATACCTGAATTGTAGTACTAAAGTTTAAAAAATAATAATCTTGCGGATTTGAAATAATTTTAGTTTTAAGATTACTAAAGCTATTTTCGTTATACGTAGCACAACGGTATCTCCTACTATCATAATTCCACGACTCATAGAAATTATCTTCAATATAACTTTTATACTCATCCCCTGAAATAAATTGAGCCCAATTATTTAGACGATAAGTGGGTAACTGATAAGTACACAGTAATATTAATAATATACCACAAATGTTTTTGATTTCCAAACTATTTTGCATAGTTCGACATCTTTTTTTATCCCAACAATAAATTATAGTCAAGAAAAAACTTATAAATACTGCGTATTCTATTCGATATATGATCCGTCCAATGACCACAAAATAAACCATATATAAATACGTTATTCCTGCAGATATTACTGCTATTCCCCAGTATCGCTTAATAAAACAAATGGTTAGAAAAGTTAAAATAAACCCCCCCATAAAGCCGGGTATGACCAATAATTTCTTGCCCTCAGCTCCGCTTTAATATAATCCCTGTCAAGTCCCAATGTCTCTTCATAATCATTAATTATTTTTTTTGTCTGCTGAAGCAAATCTAAATTATAAAAGTCTGGATCAGCGGCATTCCAAGTTCGTAGCAATAAATAATCATTTTCAGACAGTCCTAATTTCTTATACTCCTTTTCCCCTGCCCAATATCCGTAATCCTTTTTGTCTACTATTCCTGCCCGTGCACTACTATATTCATTAAAAAAACTATATTTTTCATTTCTACTGTATATATAACTGTCTAATTGTTTTGCCACGACTACTGCCGTTATAAGTATAACACCAGAAACAGCAATTTGCACAAACTTCCTCCATTTTCCTTCACTTTTATGGCGAAAAAATTGTATAAATTCTACAATCAATATAAATAGTAAAAACCCACCGGCTATATAAATCACACTAAACCTTATCAAGCTCCCCGCAACTACAAGCGCCGCTCCTGCAGCAATCTCCCGTTTCCTGCACCTTTCGTCATGAAACAATGCCCACAAAAACAGGATACTTCCCGCCATTACTGCAAGTATCGCTGTTTTTGTAAACTGGACCATAATATATGCATCATCTGAAAAAAAAGTAATAAATAAAACGGAAAGCATGATACCCATAATCGTATCCAGCCTCTTCAGCAACAGATAAGTAACCGCCGTGAATGCACAGAAACACAATGCCAGCTGCGCGATCAGATACCAACTGATCTGCGGAACCAGATAATAAAATGGCAGTAAAAGATACCCCCATAAGATATTAATAAATATCATATGCGGATTTGGTGTACCGCTGTAGGCTCCGGACATGATCGCAGCCATAATATAATCATCCGAGGTCTCGTATTTAATCTCGCAGAATACAAGTACGAGTGCCAGAAAGACGGCATTTATGATGACTGCCGTCAAAAGATTATGTTTTTTCACTTTATCCCAGACAGCTTATCCTGTCATGTATCCTATTTATACTTTTATTCATCATCCTATTTGTATCCTTTATAAAGCATATTTTTCACCATTTCCCACATTTCCATGACAAATGGTTCTTTCAATATAAGAAGCGCCATACCAAACACACCATAAAAAGCAACGCCAGTTATGCAGATCATTATAAACGAAGGTAGTTCCAGCTGCATCTTGAGCACGCCTCCCACAATTCCTGCAGCAGCCAGTGCCGCCGCTGTTTTGCCCAGGCTGATCTCTCTGACTACTTTGCTCAGCATGTCTTTCAGATAAACACATTGCACCGCCAAAACTATCAGTTCAGCCAGCAGCGTTGCGAAAGCAGCTCCCGAAGCTCCGTATCTTCCTATCAGTATCAGATTCAGCACAAAATCCACAACCGCCCCGCAGATAATGGAAATCAGCACTTCCCTTTCTCTTCCCAGGGGGGTAAGGATCTGGATGCCTGTAATATTTGACAGACCGATAAAAAGAACCGTTGGCATTAATAATATCATCGGCAGAATAGACGGAAGATATTCGCTTCCCGACAATGTCAAAATGGTCTCCCGCGCAAATATCATGAAGTAAAGCATAACGGAAGAGGCCAGGATCAAAACAAAATTGAATGCCTTTACAATTGTTTTCCGGAAGGCGTCCTGCTCTTTCTGTTTCACATAAAAAGACAGCCTGGGAAGCAGAACCGTTCCGAGTGAAGTTATCAGGCTGACTAATATAGTCTTCACTTTGACTGCTGCATTATAATATCCCACCTCAGTCTCGTCTTTTATAAACTGGATCATAACAACATCCAGATTGGTATATACACTGGTAGCCGCAGACATGGCAAAAAAGATTCCTATAGGCTTTAAGTGCCGTTTAAAGTTATAGGGACCTTTCTTCTTTAATGTAACATATTTATGCAGATTTATAAAGTTCAACACATAGGAACCGGCAGATGCAAATACAGTAATTGCACCATATATAATATAATCTTTCGGATTTTTTACCCACGCAAACATCATAACAATGGATATAACTTTAAATGTCAGGGAACATGCGGTAATATATGCATACTGTTCCAAAGCGCTGTAGAACCAGCTGACACCGAACACATTCAGCACCATCGTGATACTGTTAATAAACAGCAATTCCTTCTCTTTCGCAAATTCAGGGACGAGAAATACCATAACTGCAAATACTGCATATACGATCACCATAGTAATCGTATTGATGATCAACAGTTCCTGGACTGTCCTGGAAAGCTTTTCCCTGTCATCTCTTACCTGGGCACATACGCGGATTCCATAGGTTGGAATGCCGAGAGATGCAAACATTGTAAAATAGGTTAGAACCGCTGTGGCAAACGCTACTTTTCCATTTCCCGCCGCCTGCAGAACCCTCGATACATAAGGGAATGTAATCAACGGAAATATAATGGACGATGCTGTCAGGAGAAAATTCATTATGAAGTTAAATTTTACTGAACGGATTCTCATAATGCCTGTTATCCTTCCATCCCGTTTCTTTTTTTCCCCATTTTCACTATTGTCTTATATCCCCTGAACCAGTGCGCCGCAAAAGACTTAATGTCCCGCTCTCCTGCCCCGCCAGTCTGTATATCTCAGGATTTTTAGAGAGCAGTTCTTGGTCAAATTCTATAAACTTCTGCTTCATCTCCTCATTCTCAACCGGATAACTCATGAAGATCGTAATCTGCTCCCCTACCATCTCCGCAATCCGTTTTGATATATACTCTATTTTTTCTTTTTGGCTGTCCTCTTGTTTTGCATATTCCGTAACAAAATCTGTCAGATGCATGATCACATCTATATGATTCTGTATGTGCTTCTGATACCCCTGCATGCTGACACTCTGTGTCGCCTGAGCCAGACGGTACATATACACATAAATATCAAAAAAAGCAACCTTTTCCACATAAGGAACCGGATACAAAATATATTCTACATCAACATAGAAACAGTGCTCATCCAGCCGGATATGATGTTCCTTGAGAATTGCCGAACGGATTGCCAGCGAATGCATTGGGATCTGTGTCCTTGTGACAATCTCACTAAAATTCCAGTATTCCCCGCTGCCCTGTTCCCTTTGCAGCATTTTAAACTCACGCGGTGTCCTCTCTTTTGTCTGATCGTCCACCTCATAATAATTACATACAACATAGTCTGCGCTGCACGTTCTCAGTTTCTCCACCATACAGACAAATCCCTCTGTATCTACCCAGTCATCCCCATCGACGACTTTAAAATATGTCCCCCTGGATTCCTCTATCCCCCGGTTAATTGTAGAACCATGCCCGCCGTTTTTCTTCGAAATCAGGCGGAAGCTGTCCGGATATCTGTTCTCATATACTTTTCCTATTGCAGCCGTACCGTCCGAAGAGCCGTCATCTACAATCAACACTTCTATATCCTTCAATACTCTTTTATCCAGAAAAGAATCCAGTGTCTGCCTTAAAAAACGTTCCACATTATATGATGGAATAACTACTGATAATACCTTATCCATTGTCTTTTCTCCTATCGTCTTCTCATCTTGTCCGACTGTTTTCTCGCCCAGGACAGTACATTCATCATCCAGAACTGCCGTTTTTCCAGTATCCAGAACTGTACTTTTTCTTTCCTGCCCATATTTTTTATATAAGGATTCTTTCGAAACCCGGGAAATAGTTTTACGGTCAAATCCCTACACTTTTTCACATAGGGACTTTTCCTGTCATGATATATCATTTCCCTGGCAGGAATAAAATACATATTATAAAATGTCAGATACTCCAGTTCCCTGTGGAAAGTCTCAAACTGTCCTTTTTCCCGATAATAGTCCAGAACCCCCTCCACCATTTTTTTTCTGTGGGAGTAATTCTTTTCGTCCTCCGTGCCGGTGGTAATAGAGCCTTCCCTTATCATATAATAATACAACGGTTCTCTTAAATATACAACACAGTCTGCCGTGAGAACTAATTTGGGAATCGTACCCAGATCCTCGTAGCGGTATCCTACCGGGAAAAACAATCCTGTTTTTGTAAAAAAGTCCCGGCGGAACAGTTTCGCACACACAGAAAGTGTCTGCAGCATCAGCTCCGGGTTCGTCTTAAGGCTGATAGGACACATCTCCGGGAGATTACAGTCACATACTTCAACATCCCCGTTTGGTTCCAGCCGTTTATAATCAAAATATACGATGTCGCTGTCAAATTTTTCTGCTGCCCCCACCGCTTTTTCAACTAGCCTGCTGTCCACATAGTCATCACTGTCCAGGAAAAAAAGATATTTTCCTGCCGCCAGTCCTGCCCCCACATTTCGCGCATCGCTCAGTCCCCCGTTTTTTTATGGATCACCCGAATTCTGGAGTCTTCCTGTGCAAATTTGTCACACATCTCATTACTGCAATCCGTGGATCCATCGTCCACCAGTATAATTTCCAACTCCTGATATGTCTGTGCTTTTATACTTTTTACACACTTTTCAAGAAAATCCTGCACATTATACACAGGAACTACAACACTTACCAACACCATGTGTATATTTCCTCACTTCCTGACAAAGTTTATCACCAGTTTTTTACGGTTCACAGCAGTTCAAATCCAGGAATAGCTGCCGCCATTCTATACTTTGTTCTGCAGTTATGCTGCAGACCGCCCGTCAGGGCGTGAATTACGGGGTGCCCTTTGGGTATAATATTCCTCTCAGAACAGCCTTCTGGGCATTAAGGTCAAATAAGCAGCCGTCCATATCTATTTTTACGTTATTTCTGTCATATTCCCTGTGAGCTAGTATAAATTCTGCCCATTTATCAGCCCCTGCGCTTAACGGAAGAAAATAACATTCCCTGCTGATCTTTGCCTCTTCGGGCACGCCGCTGCTTAATACACAGCGCAGCCCCGCCGCCTGTGCTTCCAGACTGATCATGGAAAGGCCCTCAAAATGAGACGGAAGAACAAAAAAATCCATGCCCTGAAGGAGCCTGTCCACATCATTCCTCCAGCCTGTCAAACGCACCGCACTTTCCAGCCCATACTGCCGCACCTTCTTTTTTATGATTTCCAATTCCTCTCCTGCTCCGATCAGCAGAAGAACAGCCCTGGAATCTTTTTTATAGATTTCCCGGAATACTTCCAGAAGAAACTCATGATTTTTCACATAGGTGAACGTACCAGCATGACCGACCACGAAAGAGTCCTCTAATTGCAGTTCCCTTCTCACGTCATCCCTGATGTACTGACTGAACATATATTTTTGGGTATCAATTCCACTCACTACTACATGAAAACGATCCGAATCTACGATTCTTCTCGGAAATGCCCACTCTCCGGCCAGTCTGGAAGCACCGTAGTACTCGGTGCCTGTCCGGTACAAAAACAGTCTGCATATCTTATGAATGCTGTTAAAAACCAGACGTTTCAGTGCATTTGAACAGTCATTACCACTGGCATGGCAATGCAGAACCCGTTTCTTTACCATACACTTTCTTGCCGCCAGAGCTGCCACACAATCTATTGCCGTAGATATATTTAAATAAACAATATCGTAGTGGTTTTTCTGGATCAAATGGCACACTCTCGCATACTGCTTAAAAGGGTGGTGCAGGCTGGGAATCTCAAATAAACGGGAATGATACTTTTCGAGCCGCTGCCGCAGCCCCTCATCGATATGGTTGGTAAGAAAGTCCATCTGCACATCCTCTCCCCCGACGGTTTCCAGAAAGTTTAGCAGATATCCATCAATTCCTCCGCCTGTGCCATCCATAATAAAGCCAATTAAAACCTTTTTCATTTTGCCTCTTCCTTATGCCCTGTTTGAAGCAGGGCAATGAAATATCCAAAGCACAGCCAAAAACAATATGTCTCCGGTGAATTCACATAAAAGATCGTGGAAAGCACCGTGGCCGCCGCCGAAATGGAAGCCATTACCGTGAAAACGGCCACCGCAGGCCTGAAGATATCAGGTGCCGCTCCCTTTACCTTTCTCTTCATATACAACAGTGTATTAACCATGAGCCATATAAGCGCTGCTATACCCAAAGCTCCCTGTGCCGTAGCTGTATCCACCACCATGCTGTGCATAGAGTCATATTTTATACCTAAAGAATTCTTCACAAGATATGTTTCCGGAAACTGATCCTCTGCAAATTCCGTAATATTGCGGTAACTGGTGCCGTATACCGGAGATGCCTTTATGATCTCAAGACCGCTTTCCCAAATTCCCATTCTGCCATTACTCAGGTCATTTGCAAGATCATCTTTCCGTCCGATCGCTTTCCGTCCTGAGATGCTCTTCTTTGGAATATTTTTCTTTGCCTTGTGGACTGCTTCTATTTTTTTATCTACTGTATTATAAATTTGTTTGAATCCCACGGTTCCCGCCACTGCTGCTAATCCGATCACCAGCGCCGCAGCGAACGCTGCCGCCGCCCTTCCTCTGCATTTTCCAAACCGGCGGTACAGACAGAGACCTGCCATTACAAACAGACCAGCAGCCAAAGCTACTTCCCCGGTTCTGGAATCGGAAAACACAAGAAACTGAAACTGCACAATGATACTGAAAACCCAGAATACTTTCCCGACTTTCCTTTTGGATATCCAGAAAAGATAGACTGCCAGAAAAACTGCTGCCAGAGCAATAACAGATCCCCTATTGGGTTCGTCGTAGATTCCCCAAAGCCGCCCCCAGTTGAACCCTACAATATGCTCTGTCCCCAGAGGGTCTGTATATCCCATATTTCTGCCCCAATATACCATAGAAAGGCTGATTATATGAACAACGGTGCAGTAAACTACATATACCACCGCCGTAATTTTCAATTCCTTCAATACCTCTTCCCTGCTATACGTACAGGTCGGTATATATATAATAAATAAAGAGATAAACATCCATACAAGGCCTTCTATATTCTCCAGATATCCATACCTTATATTCATAACCGCGCTGAATACCGCGCTCAGTAAGAACGCAGCCAGGGGCCAAAGATTCGGAACCTTTAGATACAGGCGGTAATCCTTCAGCATCCAGAGCCCCAGCACCGCTCCCCAGACCGCCGATAATATCGTCGCATATTTCATCCATACAGTGCCGTTTACAAAGGCATTGAAAGCCAGCAGTAAATAAATCATATAATACATCTTAAATATAAAAAGTACCTGTTTAAATCTCTTATTCTCTGTCATAATTCTCCTTGCAGTTATTTTTAAAACACATTAACGTCCTGATTTCACCCTCGAATAAACCATAGGCAGAAATCTCCTTACCATATAGATCCCCCTCCCCATCATCAAACATGGGATTGCTTTCTTCCAGCGGAACAGCATCAGTGCAGTCCGAAGTGTCACGCTTTCCTTTGCCCGTGCCATCGGAATCAATTCATTGAACAGGCCCTGGGCAAACACCCCTTTGCACCACTTATACCGCTGTGCATGATTCATGCCTGAACGTCTGTCACAGTTTCTTTCCAGAGCGGAAAGAATATACCTTGCATACAAGCTCCCCAGAACACTCCTGACTGCTTCCGTACAGATCCCCCAGTAGGAAAACTGGTCAAACAGCATCTCAATCCGCTGCCTGTGGAGTTTAAAATAATCCGGTACAAACTTATTCGTCAGGTTGGCTTCCATCCTTTTGCCGTAATGATACGGCACAATGGGCAGAATATTCATTCTTTCTATATCCATAAAATATTTAATATTAAAGACGATATCCTCGATCAGCCTGACATTTTCATAATCCAGCCTCAGCTCCCGGATATAGGAAAGCAGATAAAACTTGTTCCAAGCATACCCATACAGTGTCTGTTGTTCCAGCTCTATTATATGGGGACGGAATTCTTCAGCAGACCGGTAATAATGTTCTTCTGGGCAGATAGGGTGTGTATATTGGAGATGCCCCTTCTTATCATAGTATTCTTCAATATGACCGAACAGCACTACCTGCGCTGGATTTTTCCCGATAGAGGCATACACTTGCGCCAGCAGGGTATGATCCACATAATCATCCGGATCCATAAACCAGATGTACTCTCCGCGTGCCGCCCTGGTTCCGGTATTGCGTGCTGCGCTCAAGCCCCTGTTTACCTCATGGCGTATCACCTGGATGCGGGAGTCCTCCGAGGCGTATTTTTCTGCAATCCTTCCGCTTCCATCCTTAGTACAGTCATCTACCACCAGGATCTCCCAATTGCCAAATGTCTGATTCTGTATGCTTTGAATCGCTCTGTCTATATATTTCTCCACACCGTAGGCGGGCATAACGATAGAAAAATAAGGCGTTTTTGCCTCTTTTTTATCCATAAATGTACCTCTCAATTTACTTCTTTTCAGTCAGTTCCCTGATTAACTCTACTATCTTTCTGTATGATTTGGGCCTGTCAAACTGTTCTTCCGCAATCTTTCTTGCTTTTTTCCCCATTTCCAGGCGCTTTTCTTCATTCTCATACAAATCTTCGATGGCATCCGCCAGGATTTTGACATCCTCTGGTTCGATATTTACGCCAAAACCGTCCGCCTCAACTTTTCTTCTGAATTCAGGACTCATACATGTATTAATCATTGCCCTGCCGGCGGCAAGATAATCACCGATCTTGGTAACAATGCTTTGCGGAGCCTTTCTTACAAAAGAATTGACCAGAATATCCGACTTTTTCAGGTAAGCAGCCATTTTATCATAGGGTGCGTAACCAACAAATTCTACATTGTAGATCTGGCGTTCCCGCGCCAGCGCTTCCAACTCATCTTTCATTGGTCCGCCGCCCAGTATCTTGATCCGGATATCCTGCCTGCCTCTTCCTGCCAATTCTTCCGCTGCCAGCACCATGGTACGTATGTCATAGCTGGTTCCGATTGTACCGGCATAACTCACCCAGAATTCACGTTCTGCCTTTGTAACCAGAGAGTCATTCTCCTCGGCGCCTTTATCAAATTCTGAGATCTCATTGCCTACATAAACCGTGGCCTTAGGCACTTCCCTCTTCTGGTTCTGAAACGGCCTGTCTCTATATTCATCCGATGTGCCGATGACTCCCGATACTAGGGAATAAACCTTTTCTGCATCTCTCTGCAGTGGATGGAATAAAATGGAACTGATCACGGGAATATCCAGCACCATCCGCATGGCCTCCGGCCAAAGGTCGTTTACATCCGCCACAAATGGAATCCCCCGCCGCTTTGCGTATTCGGCTGCCGCCAGCGCCACATCATTCGGGGGAATTTCCGCATAGAGAAGATCATAGTCCCCTTCTTTCTCCAACAGCGCCGTCAGATTCTTTGCTGCGATCTTATGGCTGCGGATTCTTTTCAGATCCACATTTTTCTTATATCCCGGCTCATATATAAACTTGATCCCGAACTGGTAATCCTCTTTTTTAATCTTTTCCATATCCCTCTGGGATTTTTCCCAATGCTGGAATGTGGTCGTTATCAAATCCACCTGATATCCCGCTTCTGTCAGAAAATCACAAAGGTAGCGAAACCGGGTATAGCCTTTTTCTCCGTCCAGTCTTACCCCCATTGTAATGACTGCTATCTTCTTCATCGTATATCCCCCTCTACTTTATCACTGCGAGTACTGTATCTATCATTACCCTGATATCTCCCCAGAAATGAAAGTTCCGGAGATACTGCAGGTTATATTTCATTTTCACGGGAAGTATATGATCCACATATACTTCGTCTACCGATTTTCCCGTCTCCCTCAGATATTTTTCCATCATTAAATCCTCATCCTTGAAGATAATACTGGTACGGGATGTGATCCCTGCGGGAAGGAGGAGCGTTGCCTTCATCTCTTCGGTATATTGCTCCACATACTTTCTTACTTCCGGCCTGGTTCCAACAAAAGACATGTCCCCGGTAAGTACATTAAAAAGCTGCGGCAGCTCATCCAGCCTGCATTTGCGGAGCATCTTTCCTGCCCTGGTAATGCGGCTGTCCGCCTTGCCGGTGACTAAAGGTCCCTTTTGATCCGCATCTGCGACCATAGTCCTGAACTTGAAAATACGATATGGTTTCCCATATCGTGTAATCCGCTCCTGTCTGTAAAAGACAGGCCCTCTGCTGTCCAATTTTATCCATAGTGCAAGCACAGCCATGACCGGCGCTAAAACAACGGTCAAAACTAATGCAAAAAGAAGATCCATGATGCGTTTCATACACAGACTAATCTTCTTCTTTTTCAATTTATCATAATAAGGCCGGAGTGTCTTGTTCTTCATTGAATCCGGCAGCTGTTCCCATCTGATCATTCTTTTTACTCCTGATTGTAAGAATAACGGCTGCTTTGCCCTGTCATAACATTCTAATACATCCTTCATCATATCTCAAGTCCCGGAGGACTTTTCACATTGGATCTCTATTCTATCGTAATGCTATATCTGCGCTCATAGCAGCGCCCGAAATGTTTCGGACACATACTGCACCTGTTCATCAGTCAGGCATGTATGAAGCGGAAGCGTAATTTCATTCTCAAACTGTGCATAAGCATTCGGAAAGTCCTCCAAGTCAAATCCCATCCGCTTATAGGCGGTCAGCATCGGAAGTGGTTTGTAGTGGACATTGGATGCAATTCCAGCTTCTGCCAATTCTGTGATAATATTGTTACACTCTTCACGTGATTTGTCAAGCGCACGTACAAGATATAGGTGTCCGCTGGACTGATGATGCTCTCCATAGTGTGTCAGCACCTGCACCGGGCTCTGCCCCAGCCCTACATCGTACATGCCGATGATTTTTTTTCTTCTCTCCAGAATCTCCGGATACCGCTCCAGCTGTACCAGTCCTATAGCCGCCATAATATCCGTCATGTTGCACTTATAATAAGGCGCCACAACATCGTATTCCCACGCTCCTGCCTGTGTTTTCGCCAACGCATCCTTGGACTGCCCATGAAGGGAAAGGAGCATATAATCCCTGTATAGTCCTTCCGCATCCAGACCTGCCTTCTGTATTGTATCGGACCAGGTCACTGCCCCGCCCTCGGCCGTAGTCAGGTTTTTAACTGCATGAAATGAAAAACAGGTAAAATCCGCAATCTCTCCGCACATTTTGCCCTCCCTGCGCGCGCCAAAGGCATGGGCGGCGTCTGCCATTACAAGAATACGCCCAAGCGCTTCCTGCCGCTCATTTGAAGGCCGGTATATCTGTTTTTTTTCTTCGGCAATGCGGAATATTTCATCGTACCTGCTGTAAATAATTCCGGCCAGATCCACACATATAATTGCTTTTGTACGTTCTGTCACCGCCTCCGCCGCTTTTTCAGGATCCATTTCATAGGATCCGGGCAGCGTATCCACTAAAACAGGAACTGCCCCCACATGGCAGATACAGCTGCAGGTAGCCGTATACGTGTATGCAGTCGTAATCACTTCGTCTCCTGCTCCAATTCCCATCACGCGGAGTGTCATCTCCATACAGGCGGTAGCGGAATTCAGGCAGGCAGCCTTTCGTGTACCGCAGTATTCCGCGATTCTGCGTTCGAATTCCTTGGTCCGCGGACCGGTAGTGATCCAGCCGCTTTGCAGGGTCTTCACAACCTCTGTAATTTCTTCTTCGGTAATATCCGGTGGTGAAAATGGTACCTTCATATTTTGTGCCTTCTTTCCTGTCATGATCGGTTTTTTCTGGATTTCGGACTGTCTGTCCGTATATCTGCATCCGCAATCCCTCTGTCTAAAAAAGCGCTGGGCAGTTTGGAACGGGTATCTGAAAATTCTTTATTCCATCCGGCCTGTATCTGCTGATCCCTGATAATATCTGCATCCCGCAGATGATAGGTCGGAACAATCTTGTGAACAATATATTTCATACGGTCTGTCTCCGCATACGCCTCACGATATAAATCTTCCAGATCGTTTAAAAATTCTTCTTCATCAAATTCAATCGGCTTTCCGATGTGTATTTTTTCATTTTCCGTATTCTCCAGACCTTCTTCTGCCATCAGAAGTTCTTCATATAACTTCTCTCCCGGCCGCAGTCCAGTATACTTAATTTCAATATCTACTCCAAGCGTATAGCCCGACAGCCGGATCAGGTTCTTTGCCAGGTCCACAATCTTCACCGGCTGGCCCATATCCAGCACAAAGATTTCTCCGCCCTTTGCGCTGGCCCCTGCCTGCAGAACCAGTGATACAGCCTCCGGAATCGTCATGAAATAGCGGATAATATCCGGGTGTGTAACGGTAACCGGCCCTCCAGCTTCAATTTGTTTCTTGAACAGAGGAATCACGCTGCCGTTGCTGCCCAGCACGTTACCAAAGCGCACTGCGACATACTCTGTCCTTGAACGGTTGTTAAAGGCCTGGATAATCATCTCGCACATCCGCTTGGAGGCGCCCATAATGTTTGTCGGATTAACCGCCTTATCCGTAGAAATGAGCACAAATTTATCAACGCCGTACCTGTCCGCCGCAAGCGCTACCTTATAAGTTCCAAAGACGTTATTTTTGATCGCCTCATTGGGACTGTCCTCCATCAGCGGTACGTGCTTGTGCGCGGCCGCATGGTAGACAATATCGGGGCGGTACTGGGCAAAAACACTATTTACCTTCCTGCCGTTTCTGACCGATCCGATCAGCACCACGAGATCCAGATACGGAAATTTTGCTTTCAGTTCCTGCTGGATATCATAGGCATTGTTTTCATAGATATCAAAAATAATCAACTGTTTTACACCGTTTGCCGCTATCTGACGGCACAGCTCACTTCCAATGCTGCCGCCTCCGCCTGTCACCAGTACGACCTTGCCGGACACATACCGCCCGATTTTCTCCGTCGTAATCCGAATCGGATCTCTTCCCAGCAAGTCCTCAATCTCTACATTGCGCAGTTTTGACACACTGACTTCTCCATTTACCAGCTGGTATACTCCGGGAAGAATTTTCAACTCACAATCCGGCACCTTCTGGCAGATATCCAGGATCTTCTGCCGCTCCCGCTTATCTGCGCTTGGGATTGCAATGATAATTTCATTGATCCTGTATTTTTCCGCACTATGCAGGATTTCTTCCCTTCCGCCCACTACCTTAACACCGTGGATAAATGTGCCGCGTTTTCTTGGATTATCATCGATCACACAGCAGATCTTTGCATCCAGCTCCGTGCTAAGCTCCAGTTCCTTCATCACCACATTGCAGGCCTCGCCGGCCCCGATAATCATAGTATTGCGGACATGCCTCCCGTGAATGTTCCCCCGGTACAACAGCCTTGCCAGCCTGTATGAAAACCTGCTCAGGCATGTCAGCAGAAACAAGGCAACCACATAAAGAGGAAAATATCCCCTGTATATGGTCCTGTAAGTGAGATAATAGGCCAGAATATTAAACAAAACCGATGCGAGGCAGGCTTCAATCACATATACCAGTTCTTTGATACTCGCAAATCTCCAAAGGCTTGTATATAATCTGCAGGCAGCAAAGATCACAACGGTCACAATCGTATTAACTACGACCAAATCTAACACAGAAGTATAGTATTCGGCCGGTATCTCACTGATCTGCATATTGAAGCGGATCCACAATGCCAGAAAGGAACTGGCATTAATAAATACGATATCCAAAATCACAAGCAATGCTTTATAGATAATCGAAAGATCCCACTTTTTTAACAGTTTCATCATATTCTTTTCCTCGGTATTTTAGAATTTTATTGTGCCACTTCAGAATCCGGCAGCGTTTCTCCTGCCTCCACTGCGTCGATGGCCTGTTTAATCTCGTTAATTGAATTCTGATCCGGCTGCGTTACATAGAGGATGCTTCCCGGTGAGGAATAGCATTCCTGATCATCTCCGGTTCCCGTTGCCGACATGGATTTGATATTCCATGCGGACGGCTGATTCAACTGGCTCTTAATGAGCTCCTGAATCTGCTCCTGGGACATATTCGTATCTACATTCCCGCTGATGCTGCTCAGAATTCCGTTTGCTCCTGTCAGGATTGCCGGTGATATCGCCTTCTTGATCATCGCAGTGATGACGGCCTGCTGATTTCTTCCTCTCTGGAAGTCCCCGCCGTCTACATTCTGTCTCTCTCTGGAGAAGGCCAGTGCCTGCTGTCCATTAAAATGATTAACTCCCTGGGCCACATACATTTCAAGGCCTGAATCATAACTGGTGTTGAATTCCTGTTCAGAAACGACATCCACACCGCCGAGTGCATCTACCATCTGTACCAGGGATGTAAAGTTCACTCTTGCATAAAAGTCGATATCCGTATCGTACAACTTCGCCAGCGTTGCCATTGATGCATCTACCCCATAAATTCCTGCATGAGTTAGTTTATCCAGCTGTCCGCCCGAAATACCCGGAATCTCTACATAATAATCACGCGGCGTCGTTACAAGCAGGATCTGATGCGTCGTCGGATTGACAACCGCAATGATATTCACATCGCTTCGGCTGTTAGTCTCAATCGCGCCAAATACATCTATTCCACTTATATAAACCGTAAAGCAGTCATCATCTACTTTTACGTCAGCCGCAGTATTCTCCAGCTTGCTTGTTATTTCATGGGTGTAAATAATCTTAACACTGTCGCTGTATCCTGTAAATGCCTCTTCCAGAATAGCCGTATAGGCATCGTTGTAAATGATCGCTTCCACGGCGCCGTCATGCAGCGCCTGCGCCTGCTCATTCAGGCTGCTGTATTCTACCGTCGAGATGCTGCTGCCCACTTCCTTATTAATGATATCCACCGTAGATTTCACATCGTCGCCTTTCATCGCGTATTGCACGCCAAAGTCGTAGCCGGATGCATCCTTGATGTTTTCTGCCGGGTCTTCTGCCAGTACAGCAACAACCATCTTATCGACTTTTTTATTGCCGCCGCTAATGTCCTTTACAGTTCCGTTTGTCTTGAATATATAATAGGATCCCAAAATCAGCACGATGGACATCAGCACGCTCAGCACTTTTCCGGCAATTGCTTTTTTCTTAGATATCAACTGGCTTGACAGCGGAAGTACCCAGAGTAATACAAGAACCGCAATAATAATCCCCAGATATTTCATGGGCAGCATATTCAGCACAAACAATGCAGCTATAAACACCAGCGTTACAGCCAGCTGAACTGCGCAGAGTACGAGCCCTACCTGCCTGCTCACTTTGTTTGCCGCCGGACGCCTGCCGAAATCGCCTTTTTTGCCGTTTCCGCCTTTACCTGTGCCCCCGGAGGGTCTGCCGCCGTTTGCCGCATTCCTGCTGCTGCCGTCGATTCCCGGCCTTGCAGCTTTGTTCTTACCACCGCCGCTTTTGCCTCCTTTGGCCACAGATTTGGCCGGATTCCCCTGTACTGTCTTTTTCTGCTTTTCTTCCATCCTGCGGCGCTGTCTGGCCTGCTCTCTCCTGTATGCCTCTCTTTCGCTATCGCTCATTTTATTCTGGCCCATCGGTATGCCCCTTCCATTTCTTTATCTTATTTCAATAATTTATATGCTTTCTATATGCAAAACTAAGTTACATACCAAAACATAATAGCATTTTTCAACATTTTTCGCAACAGGATGGAAACTTATTAATATTATATTACGCAAATATTAAGATTTTTTCCGTTCCTTCCAGGTAACCCAGATCGCTCCGGCTACGCAGATTGAGGAATAGCAGCCGCTGATCATGCCGATCAGCATAGGAAGTGCAAATATTTTTATAGATTCTATATTATAAAAGATTGCAAACACCAGTACAATTGCCACACACAGCACCGTAGTAAACGCCGTATTAACAGAACGCCCTAATGTTTCCGTTATACTCCTGTTCACAAGCGGAACCAGGCCTTCTTTTGTGTGGCCGCTCATATGCTCCCGTATTCTGTCGTACAGTACGATCGTATCGTTAATAGAATACCCGATTATTGTCAAAGTTACTGATACAAACGCATCATTTAAGGGTATTTTACAAACTCCGAATACCAGAAATACAATGAAAACGTCGTGCAGAAGAGCAATCACCCCCGACACTCCCGCAGAAAAGCCCGACAGCGCGGAAAAACGCAGTCTGATATACATAACAATAAACAGAGCGGCCAAAACGATGGCAATTGCAGAATTTTTCAGAGCCCTGGCTCCGATATACGGTTCCACCGCATAGGTTTCCGATGACTGATAGTTTAATTCCGGCTGAACTGCCTGCAATTGCTGCAGCACCTTTTCCTGCTCCTGGGGCGAAATGCCCTGATTGCCTCCCAGATTCAAAACCAGCTTCTCCTGCCCCGACACAAAATCCTCTCCCGCCTGGGCGCTGACAGGACGATCTAATACGCCTTCGACTGCCTTAGAAGCTTTTTCCGTATCCGGCGCACCCTCACAGGTATATTTTAAAATAACCCCGCCGGTAAACTGTGTATCCAGCGTTACACCCCTCACCGCGCTTATAATGCTTCCGGCAGCCAGCACAGATACCGTGAATATAAAGATAGCTTTACGCTTGCCGAGAAAGTCGATTACTTTACGCTCCTTTTTCACACGGAACAACTTAAGCTTCTGGAATCCCGGATAAAGAATCACAGAACTCAGCATGACCCTGGAAAGCCATACGCCTGCTGCCAGATTGATCAGTACTCCCGTCAGCAGAGTATAGCCAAAGCTCAGCATGGTACCCGAGCCAAAAATCATCAAGATCACTGCCACTGCTGCGGTCGTCACATTTCCGTCCAGTACAGAGGAAAAAGCATTCTTATAGCCGCGCCGCACTGCCGTCCGGATACTGGAGCCTTTCTGCAGCTCCTCCCCGATCCGCTCGCTGATGATCACATTTGCATCCACCGCCATTCCCAGGGATAGTATGAGCCCTGCAATCCCGGGCAGCGTTAATGTATACTGGGGCACAGACAAAGCCAGAACCTGGAGGCTCATCTGAAATACCAGCGCCAGGCAGGCGATCGTCCCCGGCAGCCGGTAATATAAAATCATAAAAATGCAAACCAGAATGAAGGCCGTGGCCGCAGCCGTTGTCATCGCTTTCAGTGCCCCGCTTCCCAGCGTAGGGCTGATGGTGTTATAATTCGTCGTCTTCAACGAAAACGGCAGCGCCCCCGCATTGATTTTTTCAGACAGCGTTTCCGCCTCTTCCTGAGAACCCATGCCATTGATCACGGCTTGCCCGCCTTTGATTGCTTCCCTGACCACTGGATTGGATATCTGCTCCTCATCCATATAAATGCCCATGGACTGGCCGACCAGCTTCTCCGTGGCATCTGCAAAGTCTTCTGCCCCCTGCTTATCAAATTCAAGAGAAACTTCATACTCTCCTGTCTGCTTGTTTTTAACCACACTGCTGTCTGCAACATTTTTGCCTTCCACCAGAACATTCCCCTGAGAGTCCCTGAAGGTCAGCTTCGCAGTCTCACCCAATTCAGCAATGGCAGCCTCCGGATTGAATTTTTTCTCATCCGACTTCCATGGAAACCGTACAATAATATTTCCATGCTCCTTGTCTGCAGTTACCTCCCTGTCCAAAATATTCTGCGCATCCAGCCGGTTTTCTATCACCGTTCTCGCCGCATCCAGATCCTCTGCAGACGGAGTCTCTGTCACACCCTCCGGCTCAAAGACCGCTTCCACACCGCCCCGTATATCAATCCCAAAACGCATATCTACCGCACCCTTAAAATCACTGCCCAGTCCGAAAATGGCAGCATAAAGAAACACTGCGGTTACACACAGCACAATCCATATATTTCGTTTATGTTCTTTCAAAGTATAAGCCTCCTCTTATTCAACCAGATGATCCCCTGAGGATCCTCCCTATTTTCACTTATGAACACTCATTATGAAAAAGAATAAGAAAGCCGGCCCTTTTTCCCGTCCCGCTGCTGGATAATATGAACCTGAAGCATGGCATAATTTTGAAAACCCATGCAAAAAGACTGAACCGCAGACCACGTTCTGCCATCCAGAAGAAATTGAAAAACACTTAATATAAGAAAGACTTCAACAAAAAACAAAGAAGGCTCCGCAGAATCCTCATCCATCCTGCCGCCGCGCACAAAAACCGTATCCTTCGCTTCCGAAGCAGGCATAAAATCCAAACTCCCCGTACGCAGGCTGTCTCCCGCGTCCATCCTCTGCCCCGCATATCCACATCCGCCAGCCCGGAATCCTTCTCCCAAACGTTCTGCACATATATCGTTTCCCGAAACAGCAGCAGACTGTAGCACGCCGCCCCCTTCGTTCCGACAGCCCGTCCGAAATCCGCCAACGCTCTCCAAAGCCGCAAAAAACACCATACAAACAATCAAAACAACCACAGCTGCTCTCTGATTCCTGTTCTTCACGATGTCCTTCCCGCCTTTCCGCTGATTTCTGTCACAGCCCCATTATAACCTCCCTCCCCATTTATCACAACACCAAATTCTTAAAAAATGCACTTCCATATTCTTAAAAATGCACTTCTTTCACATATCATTCATTCACCCCCCCCCCCGGAAGATAAAGCAACACCAAAGAAACACACATAAGCCACTCCCGGATTTCCCCCTTCTTGGAAATTAGATCCTACCGCCCGGATGCACCAGCTGAGAAAAAGGGGAGGAAGGTTTCTGCCGGGGCTGTATATGCCGTTTCGGAAGCCTTAAAGTCCGTATTAGAATCCGTTGAAGAAAAAGCGGGAAAAACAGAGGGCGGAATTTGATGTCCGCATCAAATTCCGAGGCGGCCTAAGACCCGAAATTATCAAATTTCGGGTTGCATGCCGCTGATCCCTCTGTTTTTCCCGCTTTTTCTTCTACGGATTCTTAGCGGGCGGCCGGTTTCCGAAACGGCATATACAGCCCCGGCAGAAACCTTCCTCCCCTTTTTCTCAGCGTCCCCCTCCCGCAAATACTAAGATTTCTAAGCAATAAAATATACACTTTTCCACACATCAGTGTTATAATAAGGAAACACATAGACCTATAAGCCAAACCCAAGTGTATACACGAAGGAGGAAAAACTATGAAATTAATAATTACAATGAGCCGCCGTTTTGGTACCGGAGCAAGCATAATTGCAAATGAGCTGTCCCAGCGACTGGACATCCCGGTATACGACAAAGCCTACATTGAACATACAATAGATGACAAAATGTACGACTCAGAAGCCGAAGCAATCCGCGAACTTGCCAAAAGCCCCTGCATCATTCTCGGCCGCTGCGCATCCGACATTCTGAAAGACCGTTTAAACGTCCTGAACATTTTCGTCTGCGCAGACAAAGAAGACCGTATATCCCGCATCATGGAGCTGGAATCCCTCACCCACGAGGAGGCCAAAGAAAAAGTCGAGAGTACCGACAAAGAAAGAGCCGCCTACTACTACGAGCACACCGGTAAAACCTGGGGCGACGTAAACGACTACCACATGATTCTGAACACCTCCGAACTAGGAGTAGAAAACTGCGCCGACATCCTGATGCACTACTTTGAAAAATTAGAATACATATAAACAAAGTATTTAACCGCCTGAAGATAAGCAATCAAAGATAGCTAAACAGCCCGTCCGAGTCCAATACAGCCCCGTCCCCCAGTTCAATCCGCCTCTCCCACTCCCGCCAGGATGCACCAGCCCAGCGGACCGCAAGAGGAAGGATGCCCTATGAGATGCGGGACGGAATGCGCGGCAAGGTCTGTGCTGTTTTGCAGGGCGTAGAGCAGGCTTACCAGCAGTAAGAAAAAAAGACAGGATTGCAGAGATGGGAATTGCTCGCCAAAGCAATTTCCAAAGAGACCTGAGCCGCTTAAGCATCAGCTTCAGCGGTGAATGTCTCTGGCTCTCTGCAATCCTGTCTTTTTTCTCCTACTGCTGGTTCGCCTGCGGGTCGCCCTGCAAAACAGCACAGACCTTGCCGCGCATTCTGTCCCGCATCTCACAAGGCATCCTTCCTCTTGCGGTCCGCTGGGCGTCAAACTCCCCTCTCGAAGACCTCTCTGCGCAGTTCTTTATTCTGATGTGCCACGATAGTTGTGCAAACCGCATCCCCCGTTATGTTAACCGCCGTTCTCGTCATATCCAGTATCCTGTCAATGCCCATGATCAGTGCAATTCCCTCTACCGGAAGCCCGACCGCATTGAACACCATGGAGAGTGTAATCAGACCTACGCTCGGCACTCCCGCCGTACCGATTGACGCTAGGGTAGCGGTTGCGATCACCGTAATATAATCCGCCGGCGACAGGCTGATCCCAAAGGCCTGGGACACAAAAACGACAGCCACCCCCTGCATGATTGCTGTTCCATCCATATTGATCGTTGCTCCGAGCGGTATCGTAAAGGAGGATATCTTTTTGGACACTCCCATTTTTTTATCCAGCGTTTCTATGGATAGCGGTATGGTAGCATTGGACGTTGCCGTAGAGAATGCGAATCCCATAACCGGTAGAAACTTTTTTACGAATTTAACAGGATTCAGCCCTGTAAATATTTTCAGCAGGATCTGGTATACACCGAACCCCTGCAGCAGCAGCGCCAAAAATACCGCCGCCATATATTTGAGCATGGGAAGGAATGCATCGAATCCGATTCCGGCAAAGGTCTTTGCAATCAGGCAGAATACCCCGATCGGGGCGGCCTTCATCACCGTCATCGTCATATCCATCATCAGGTCATTGAACTGGGCAAAAAACTGAGACACGGACGCCGCACGCTCCCCTCTTTTTGCCAGCAGAATCCCCACAAATATAGCAAAGAAAATAATCTGAAGCATATTCCCTTCCGCCAGTCCCTGTATTGGATTTTTCGGAATTATTTCCAGGATCGTATCCGCAAAACTGACTGCCTCTGCAGCTGCTGTCTCTGTTTTTTCCACGCTGCTGATATCCAGCCCCACTCCAGGATTGATCAGATTGCCGATCCCCAGTGCCAGTGTGATCGCCGCTGCCGTAGTAAACAGATAAAAAATAATCGTCTTAACGCCCACCTTCCCGAGCGTCTTAGTATCCCCTATCGCCATACTGCCGCAGACAAGAGAGCAAAACACTAGCGGTACAACCAGCATCTGCATGGCCCTGAGAAATCCATTGCCGACCACATAAAAGATCCCGTTAATGATAACGGTATCTCTGGTATAGCCTGCCGGCACCAGATAGTGGAGAATAATCCCTGCCGCAGCACCGAGCAGCAGGCTGATGAAAATCAATGTCGTAAGCCCAAATTTTTTCTTCTTTGTCTCTTCCATTAAATTTCCGCTCCTTCCTGCAGGTTAAGCTCCTGTAAATACTCTTTCAGTGCAGCTTGCCACGGTTCCGGCTCTTCAATTCCGCACATCCTAAGCATCATATTATCCAGGATGGTATACCTTATTCCGCAGTTTACTGCGGATCCGCCCGCAGGGCATGAGTTACGGGATGCCCTTTGGGTATACCTTATTCCGCAGTTTGCTGCGGACCCGCCAGGAATCTGTCCAGGGTCTCCCAGTTCTACCGGTTCCAGCCTAACATCCTGTCTGCCCATGATCCGCAGTATCTCTTGCGCCAGTTCATAACGGCTGCAGGACCCGCTGCAGACTGCATGGTAGATTCCTTCCTGCTCCTCCTGGATCAGACGCAGGATTACCTTGCACAGCTCCCTTGCGCTGGTGGGACATGCATACTCATTGACGGCTGCCTCGATGATGCCGCCGCGTTGAACCTGCTCTATAATAGAATTTACAAAGTTATGCCCTTCCTTTCCATATACCCAGGAGCTTCTAATTATCAGATGCTTAGGTGCCAGTTCTTTGACGAAATTTTCCCCGGCAAGCTTTGATTTCCCATAGACCGTTCTCGGATTTGGCGTATCAAACTCGTGAAACCGCCTGCAGCTGTTATCCCAGAAAATATCATCTGTTGATATCTGAATAATCCTTGCATCAATTTTTCTGGCAATAGCGCTTAGGTTTCTCGCACCCAATGCGTTTACCTTGTAGGCCTGTTCTATATTATCCTCACATTCCTGCACATCCGTCATTCCCGCACAGTTAATAATTGTGTTCGGACGATTTCTGCTGCCAAACAAATTCACATCAGCTGCACAAGTAATGTCCAGTTCCTCCACATCTGTCTCCAGGAGTTCAACATCCCGCATATCCAGCATATTGTGTATCATCGTACCTACACGTCCGGACGCGCCTGCAACCCAGATTTTCCCATAGTCGTATCCCATTCGCTCTTCTCCCTTCAGTAAAGTCCTCAATTGATTCCTCGCTGCACACTGTTCCTGTCATATCCACAACCCGTGTATTATATATGGGATTTCCCCAAATTTCAAGGTTTTACGGCCATTTTACAGAATTTTGCATATAATATAGGAAGAATCACTGTAGGATTTTGCGTATGTATCTTATCATCACTTCTTTCATTGTAATACTGCTCTTACTTTGCGCGTTTTTCTGCATCCGCAGAAAACGGAGCCTGACAAAGGTCCGGAAAATGTCCTGCACGAAAAAATGCAGTCTCCTAAATGAACTCGCGGAGCCTTTCGGCTTCACATATCAGTTTGTACAGGATATTTTTACTACCAGTACGGACGCGTGGCAAAAAGAATCCGGCTGCGGAGAATTTTACGACCAGACAGCCCTGTCTGCAAACATGGTTTTTGACCGTGAGCCCGTCTACTTTAATTATCGGGGAAAGACCTGGCTGATCGAGTTCTGGAAGGGGCAGTATGGGATCAGTACTGGAGCCGAGGCTGGAATCTACCATGCAGATACCATCGTACCGCCTGCGCTGCGGCGCCAGACAATCTTTCCAGCCGCAGAACCGGATGAAATGCTGCCTGTCCGGCTCAGGCTGATGGGACCAGAATGTCCGTTTTTCAATCTGTCCCAGACTCACTGGCGGCCGGGGGGATTTGTCATGGGTACCTGTACGCAGCCGGAGGATCTGCTACTGGAGGCGGTACTGACTTTTCCGGAGGAATCTATGTGCCGCGCTTTTACCCGTGCCCTCATTGGGCTGGGCTATAAAGACAGTGAAATCCTGGCCTACGGCACTACCGTACAATTTTACCTCACTGACCCCAAGGTGCCGGGCGTCCCGTGGGATACCTGGGTACAAAGCTATGTATTGTGGAAATCCAGGTTTGCCTGCCGGCTGTACCTCTGGATAACCAGGCCATTTTACAGCACTGCTGACAGGCTTCTTTTCCTCTATTATCTGTCTCCTTTTCTATTTCGGAAGACACTTCGCATCCGCAGAATCGGAAAAAGAACCAGGAGGCACTCATGAGCTGGTATCAGAGGATTTCCCGTGCCTTTTCAGACGCATTGGAGATTCCCTTATACAGCACCTCCCGCTTTGTGCTCATCAGCGACTGTCATCGTGGAACCGGCGATCACAACGACAATTTTCTAAAGAATCAGAACCTCTATTTTGCGGCCCTAAATTACTATTATGAGAGGGGATTTTCATATATTGAACTGGGTGACGGAGATGAATTGTGGGAAAACAGGTCATTTTCCAGGATTATAGACATTCACAGCAATGTGTTCTGGCTGCTCCGGGAATTTAAAAACAAGGGGCGGCTGTATATGCTTTACGGAAACCATGATCAGAGCAAACGCCACTGCGGCTACTGCCGAAAGCACTGCTCCACATACCATGCCAGCGGACAGGCGGACGAAGTCCCTCTCTTTCCTGATATGTGCTATCTTCAGGGGATGATATTAAAAGATATGGAACATGGGAGAGATCTGTATCTGACCCACGGACACCAGGCTGATTTTCTGAACAGTACGGGCAGCGCGGCCGCAAGATTTCTCGTACGGTACCTCTGGAAACCGCTGGAGGCGCTTGGGGTCTCCGATCCAACGAGTGCCGCCAGGAATTATTCCAGGAAGAAAAAAAGTAGAAAAGCGTCTCTCCGACTGGGCGCTCAGGGAACAGAAAGTACTCATAGCAGGCCATACCCACCGCCCCATGACCGGATCGGATGCCTCTCCCTACTTCAATACCGGCAGCTGTGTACACCCCAGGTGCATCACCTGCATTGAAATTCAAAACCGGCGCCTGACGCTGGTAAAATGGACGCTGCGCACCAGAGAAGACCGCACCCTATATGTTGCGCGAGAAAAGCTGGGGGAAAGCTGGGATTTCTGATTTACAGAACCCCCAGGTGCTCCAGCAGAATTTTCAATCCCAGCAGAATCAGAATTACGCCCCCCGCCAGCTCCGCTTTCGCCTTATACTTTGTTCCAAAGACATTTCCAATCTTCACGCCGGCTGCGGATAAAAGAAAGGTCGTCACTCCGATAAAGGAGACCGCTGATATCACATCTACATGAAGAAAAGCGAAAGTAATACCAACGGCCAGTGCATCTATGCTGGTTGCAACAGCAAGAACGAACATCGTTTTGACATCCAGCTCATCACTGGCCGCCTCGCAGCCCGGGGACAGCGCCTCCCTGACCATATTAAATCCGATGATGCCCAGCAGAATAAAAGCGATCCAATGATCAATAGCCGTAATCTTATCTTTAAACTGCACCCCTAGAAAATAACCAACCAGCGGCATCAGCGCCTGAAATCCACCAAACCACACCCCTACCACGGAAGCCTTTTTCACGGTAATCTTTGGCATCGCCAGCCCCTTACAGACAGACACCGCAAAAGCATCCATTGATAAACCTACCGCCAATAAAAACAATTCAAGAATTCCCATCTGTCATCTTCCTCCTTTGTGAACCTTCCCACGTGCCAGCCTGCGCTGCAACATAAAAAGAGACACATGTACAGCAAATAAACTGTACATGAGTCTCATTAATTAAGATAAGCCAGACCTCCTCGGCCAGTATGTTGACTTACCACGTATGCACTACGCTAATTACTCCCTCACGAACTCTTAATATTCTACCATCACATCAAGAAAACTTCAAGTATAAAATGTTTTTTGATGGGGGGAAGCCTAGCGTTGAACGAGACGGGGACAGACAAAAGCATACCGAAGAAAACACGCTGCGCATAGCCAGTTCACATCCGCTGCTCCCGCCCAGAGGCCCCAAATGAATGTATATTATCCTCCCGATTGGATGAACCAGCTTCATGACAGGGCTGCCGGGAAGGTACTGGGGCTGTCATGAAGCGTCCCCATTTGCCAACAAGACGAAAACCCGTTACCTATTCATCCTCGCTCTGCATTATGGTCACACCCTGCTTTTCAAATTTTACTTTTTTCCATACTTTTTCATGTTCTGTTATCTTTGTATCTTTTCTCCACTGTTCCAGGAGAGAATCGTACTGTTCCTGCTTTCTTTCCTCCACGATGGATTCCTTCTTGGCGTCTGTGGCCTCCCTGTCCAGGTTGCTGGTCAGCTTTGCTACGTAGATTCCATTGTCAGATTCTACGATGCCGGTTACATCGCCTTCCTCCAGCGCATCTGCTGCCTTTACCAGGTCAGCCGTGGGCGATGTGGATTCGGAATCAAAGGTTGCTGTCTGTACTTCCAGACCGGCTTCGGATGCCGCTGCCTCCAAATCCCGACCGTCACTATCTTTTAGGTCTTCTGCAAACTCCTCTGCGGTTTCTTTCAGGGCCGACTTTTCATCGTCTGTCATGGCTTCTGAATTACCTTCCTCATCTGTCTTATTATAGGAGAACAGCACATACTGCATACTCTTCTGCGCCGCTTCTTCGTCGGAAACCTCTTCGTCCACGCCTTCTTTCATCGGAGCATTCATCTTTGCCTGAATGGTTGCCAGCTCCAGAAATGTCTTGACGTACTTCTCGTAACCGGAAACAACCTCTTTGTCCTCCAGCGTGTTGTCTTCCACAAAGGCTTCAGCGGCCTTCTTAATCGCCTTTTTATCATCGTCGGTCAGTTCCACTTGATAATCGGCCGCGTGCTGCTTCAGGAGATACATGTCCTCGATTGCTTTCAAGGTACTTTCCTTTGTCGTATCCTCATAGGTCTTGCCCTCTTCTACTTCCTGTGTCCACATGGCCTCGCCGGTGGTACCCATCATCCCGGCATAATATGTCTCATACTGCGCCTGCTGCATTCTTGCATAAAAATTGGCAACCCCCAGCACAATCTTGTCTTCTCCTACTTCGGCAACTACGGCATCATTATTCATAGAGCGGCTGCACCCAGCCAGGGAAGATACCGCGATAAGGCCCGCAGCAGCCATTATCATCACTCTTTTTCTGAACTGTCCCATAACATCCTCCTACGTACATTTTAACTTCATTATTATAGCTTGTTTTTCTTATTCTAACAAGCCTTTTATGTCATTTAACACCTTTTTCACCAATTCCAGCACGTTCTCATCCTTCTCCCGTCCGCTGCGTCCTTTCTTCTGGTACAGGAAGTACGGAGGATCATCTGCTTTGAACACCAGGCTCCCATGATAGGCCTGTAAAAGGCCCGGGATTTTCTGCGGCTGTACCTTCGCTTTTTCATACATGGTAAACTGATAAGCATCCCCTTTCTGCTCGACCGCGGTCACATAGGCGGAATGGGCAAGCGCTTTCAGACCTGCAATATTCAAAAGCTGCTGCACCTTCCTTGGAATATCCCCAAAACGGTCAATCAGTTCTTCTATCATATCATCCATCTCTTCCTCATTCTCAATGCTGGCAATCCGTTTATATATATCCAGTTTCTGATATTCGTTCGGGATATAGGATTCCGGAATATAAGCGTCAATATTGAGGTCCATCGTTGTGGTGTAAACATCCTCCTCCATCTCGCCTTTGAGCTGCTTCACCGCTTCATTGAGCATCTTACAGTACAGATCGTATCCAACTGCCTCCATATGGCCGTGCTGCTCTTCCCCGAGAAGGTTGCCCGCTCCGCGGATCTCCAGATCCCGCATCGCGATCTTAAACCCGGAACCCAGATCCGTAAATTCCCGGATGGCCGCAAGGCGTTTTTCTGCCACTTCTTTGAGCATCTTATCCCTTCTGTACAATAAAAATGCATAGGCCATCCGGCTGGACCTGCCCACGCGCCCCCGGAGCTGATACAGCTGTGACAGCCCCAGGCGGTCCGCATCGTGGATAATCATGGTGTTCACGTTGGAGATGTCCAGTCCGGTCTCGATGATCGTTGTGGATACCAGAACATCAATATCCCCGTTGATAAAATCATACATAATGTTTTCCAACTGGCGTTCATTCATCTGTCCATGCGCGAAGGAAACGGCTGCGTCCGGCACCAGCTTCTGAATTCTCCCCGCCACATCCGCGATATCACTAACCCGGTTGTAAACATAGTATACCTGCCCGTCCCTGGACAGTTCCCTCTCTATAGCCTCCCGGACCATCTCGTCATTGTATTCCATGACATAGGTCTGGATCGGCATTCTGTCCATAGGGGCCTCCTCCAGGACGCTCATATCCCGGATTCCGATCAGGCTCATATGGAGCGTCCTCGGGATCGGCGTTGCGGTCAGCGTCAGAACATCCACATTCTCCCGGAGCTTTTTGATCTTCTCTTTATGGGTAACACCAAAACGCTGTTCCTCATCGATCACGAGCAGCCCCAGGTCTTTAAACTGTACGTCCTTAGAAAGCACTCTGTGGGTGCCGATCACGATATCCACCAGCCCTTTTTTTAAATCCTCCACTGTCTTCTTTTGCTGAGCCGTTGTGCGGAACCGGCACAGAAGGTCTACCCTGACCGGAAAATCCCGCATCCGCTGCACAAAGGTATTGTAGTGCTGCTGGGCCAGAATCGTAGTCGGTACCAGATAGACCACCTGTTTTCCTTCCTGTACCGCCTTGAAAGCCGCCCGGATCGCGATCTCCGTCTTTCCGTAGCCCACATCCCCGCAGATCAGCCGGTCCATGATCTTTTTGCTTTCCATGTCCCGCTTTGTGTCCGCAATCGCCTGCAGCTGGTCATCAGTCTCTTCGAAAGGAAACATCTCCTCGAATTCCTTCTGCCACACGGTATCCGGTTCATATACAAATCCCTGGGACTCCTGTCTTGCCGCATAAAGCTCCACCAGATCCTTTGCCACTGCCCTGACGGCCCTGCGCACCTGGCTCTTTGTTTTTGTCCACTGGCTGGTGCCCAGCTTGTTCAGCTTCGGTTTTTTCGCATCCGCACCGGCATACTTCTGGATCAGATCCAGCTGGGTAGCCAGAATATACAGCGCCCCACCGCCTGCATAAGAAATCTTCATATAATCCTTTGTTACTTTGTCGACTTCGATCTTCTCAATCCCCTGGTAGATCCCCAGACCGTGATTTTCATGGACGACATAGTCGCCTACCTTGAGTTCGGAAAAATTCTGGATTTTCTGGCCTTCATAGGTCCTGCGCCGTTTTTTGCGCTTCTGCTTTCCGAAAATATCCGTCTCGGATATCACCATAAACTTCAGCATCGGGTACTCGTACCCCTCCGCAACATGTCCGTAGGCAGCCATGATCTCCCCCGGCTGCACTTCCCGGTGCATATCCTCGCTGTAAAAACTACTCAGATCATAATCCCGCAGATCCTCGGCGAGCCGTCTTGCACGGGTCCGGGAACCGGAAAGCAGTATCACCCGGTAACCGCTCCTTTTCAGGCGCTTCAGGTCTCTTGTTAGCATCTCGAAGCTGTTGTTGTACGGATTGACCCCTTTCGTCTGCAGGCTGTAGGTATCCCGCACATGAAACCCGCCGCATTTAGATTCCAGCGTTGTCAGGCCGATGCCGTAATACTGATTCATCTTTTCTACAATCACCTTCGTAGAAAAGATTTCCGGTTCCTCTTCCTCCTGCATTCCGGCTTCTTCCCTGTTTTTCCGGCTGTTCAGATACTCCTCTGCGGTCTCATCCGCATGTTCTGCCAGACGCAGAGGCTCATCCAAAAACAACAGACTCTTTTCCTTTGGGAAATAATCCAGGAAAGAGACGCTTTTCCCGCGCTCTCCAAGGAATTCCGCTGCTGGATAAATGTCCACATCATCCAGGTTCTCGATCGACCGCTGGCTTTCCACATCAAAAGTCCGGATGGAATCCACCTCGTCCCCCCACAGTTCAATGCGGACCGGTAGCTCCTCCGTCAGAGGGAACACATCCAGTATACCTCCCCTGACCGCATACTGCCCGGGGCCTTCGATCTCAACCTCCCGTTCGTAACCGATTGCGGAAAGCTTTTCCTGCAGCTTTATTAAATCCAGTGTCCCCGTCCCTTCCACATGAATCCTGCGTTTTGCAATTTCCCGCAGAGGAGGCATACCATCCAAAAAAGCGTCCATCGTTGTGATAACCGTGATTCCGCCCTTCCCCCGGCTCTCCATTTCCTCCGCCTCAAGTATGGCACGCACCACCTCCATCCGCTGCTTAATCAGGTACTTTCCCTTGATGTCCGCATGGTAAAACAGAAGGTCCTTCGCCGGATACAGATACACATTATCATCCAGGAACCGGTATTCCTCATAAGCCTTCTTTGCCTTTTCATCACTGGAAAAAGCGATGATTTTATAATAACAACCATCGCTCAGTGCATACATTAAATGTGTTTTCTGGGAATTGACGCAGCCTGTAATCTGCAGAACCCCGCTGTTTTTCTTTCGTCTGCCGAATATCTCCTTGTACTCCGCCAGCTCGGCAAGCGGCGCTAAAAAAGCCTGCATATTCTCTACTCTTCCTTCTTTTTCCGGTTATACTCATTCATTGCAGCCTGAATCTCACCGGATATTATCATCTCTATGGCATGAACCGCATTCCCATAACCTTCCTCCATCAACTCGTGCTCCGCCTTGGTAAAATGTCCAAGTACATAGTCCGCCAGATCATATTTGGGCGGTTTCTCACCAACTCCTATTTTAATCCTGGGAAATACCTCACTTCCAAGATGAGCGATGATATTTTTGATTCCATTGTGGCCGCCGGCACTGCCTTTTGCACGGATGCGGAGCTTCCCGACCCCCAGGCTGACATCATCGTATATTACGATCAGTTCCTGTTCTTCATCAATCTTATAATATTCCACAAGGCTGATAATGCTCTCTCCACTCAGGTTCATATATGTCTGCGGTTTTGCCAGAATTACCTTCTGCCCGCCTATCACACCCTTGCCAATGAAGGCTCTGTGTTTTTTCGTGTCCACTGCTATATTATATTTCGAAGCAATGGTATCTATCACTTCGAATCCCACATTATGTCTCGTACCTTCATATTGTCTGTCCGGATTTCCCAGACCTGCTATGATATACATCCTTTTCACCTCTTCATTCTTATCCATTTTACAGGATGCCATTCTATTTGTCACGCAAAAGACGCGAATATTTTTTCCCTTCACGTCATACACTTATAAAAAGCGCAATGGACAGTTTTCCTTACCTGCCCATTACAGGGAAGTAAAATTGACTAACACGGGAGGTCTCTTCAATGGGTTCCAAAACAAAAATTATTGTTCTGCATATGAAAGAAATCATCTATACGGCAGTCTTCGCGGCACTTGGCATTCTTCTGATCATACTGCTGATTGTCATGTTCCGTCCCGGCGGAAAAGATAAGAGTGCAGATGCGAAAAAGCAGTATACTCCGGGAGTCTATACCTCGACGCTGACGTTAAACAATACAAATCTAGAAGTGGAAGTATCCGTAGATGAATCCCATATCAATTCTATCCGATTTTCCAATCTGGATGAGGCAATGACCACCATGTTTCCTCTGATTCAGCCGGCAATCGAAGATATAGCAGATCAGGTCTATGAGAAGCAGTCCCTGGAGGATATCTCACTGTCAGACGACACCCCCTATACATCCCAGGTTATTCTGGATGCCATAAAAGAGGCCACAGAAAAAGCCGCAGTGAAATGATGCTGCGGCTTTTGTGTTTCATTGCTTTAAGTATTCGGATTAACCTTCCACAATCAAATATTGTCCGTTCGGAAGTGCAAAGACCTCGGACGCCTCTTCCAGTTCTTCGTCCGACATTCCATCCACGTCAATCCCGCTTTCCTCAAAATATTCCCTCACCTCATCAAGGGAATCCACGACTGCGGCCATGCAGTCCTCCAGGAAAGCCTCCGCTGCCTCGATGGTCTCTGCCACCGGCTCATCAAATAGCTGAGACTGCTTCTTTAGAAATGTAAGCAGACACTCATCATCATATTCATACATGATTCTTTTCCCTCCCTTTTAAGTAATCAAATTCAGAATCTCCTCCGGAGAATCTACAACATGCACGGCTCCCGCCTCTGCAAGCGCAGCTCTTCCCCGAAAGCCCCAGGACACTCCTATGGTCTTCATCCCGGCTGCCCTGCCGGTTGCAATGTCCACTTCCGAATCGCCTACATACAGTGACTCTTCCGGCTCAGCCCCAAACCTCCCGGCAATCTGCAGGGCGGCATAAGGATCCGGCTTTCTGGGTATGCCTTCTTTCTGGCCCTGAATCCATTGAAACGTATCCTTACCGAATATCTCTTCCACCACATGCACGGTCTGCCTGTCAGGTTTGTTGGACAGCACTGCCAGACAGATACCGCGCGCCTTCATGCCCTCCAGGAGCTTTAAGATACCGTCATATGGTATTACATGATATGTGCAGTTAGCGTCAAATATACGGCCGTATATCTCCATTGCCTCGTCCAGCCTTTCCGGACCAGCCTTGGCGCTTTCCCACAACGCCTTCTCCATCAATACCCTTGCTCCATTTCCCACAAACATGCGGCACTGTTCACTGGTGATCGGGGAAAGCCCCATCTCCTTCAATGTCTCATTCACAGAAAAAGTCAGAGAATCCAACGTATCCGTTAAAGTTCCGTCTAAATCAAAAATGCATAGTTTATACATGGTTCCTCTCCATACCCTCCTTTAGTCTACGTTTATAATAGTATGAAGTCATGGAAATTTCAACCATAAAATACAGGGATTCTATATATTTTTGTTTCAGTGCAGGGCCCTGGTATGCATAGCAGTTATTTTAGCCCAGCAGATACTGTTTCATGACCTTGAGCGCATTTTTCTCCAGCCGGCTCACCTGAGCCTGGGATATTTTAATCTCCTCTGCGACTTCCATCTGCGTTTTTCCCTCGAAAAACCTTAAGGTAATGATATAGCGTTCCCTTTCATTCAGGCGTTCCATAGCAGCCTCAAGGGACAGCTCCTCCACCCAGTTTTCTTCTTTATTTTTTTTGTCACTGACCTGATCCATCACGTAAAGCGTGTCGCCGCCATCGCTATATACTGGTTCATGCAGGCTCATCGGCATCTGAATCGCGTCCAGTGCAAAGACGATATCCTCTTTTGAGATTCCGATCTCCTCGGCAATCTCCTGCACGGTAGGTTCTTTCAGATGTTTCTTCATGTAGCCTTCCTTTGCGTAAATTGCTTTATAGGCCGTATCACGCAGGGAGCGGCTGACCCGGATGGAATTATTATCCCGCAGATATCTCCTGATTTCTCCGATAATCATGGGCACCGCATAAGTAGAGAACTTCACCAGTCTGTCCGGGTCAAAATGATCCACCGCCTTCATCAGCCCCACGCAGCCAATCTGAAACAGGTCATCCGCATTTTCGTTGCTGTTGGAAAACCGCTTGATCACACTCAAAACGAGGCGGAGATTGCCCTTAATATATTCCTCACGGGCCTCCTCATCTCCTGCCTTGATTCTCACAAACAAAGCTTCTTTTTCTTCTTCCTTTAAGAGCGGAAGCTTCGCCGTATTAACCCCACACAATTCAACTTTATTCAGTGCCATAATATAAACCCTCCTAGATGAAAATTTGAATCTAGTAAAATCATTCTCAATCTGAAGGCGGGTTATTCGAAGATGCGCAAATTAAAAAAAGTTTTAGACCTTGACAAATGAAAGGGGGAATTGATGAAGGGGGGCGCGAAATGAAGGGAGAGACGCAAGCCTCCCAAGTGCACATATGCCGTTTCGATATGCGGACGCGGACCTAAGAAATTCTAGGAAGCCGGCAGCTAAAAAAAGCAGGGCACCGGCGGCACATCACGAGAAATCCGATGATTTCTCGCGCTGGGCCGCCTAATTTTGTGATTCGGTGATCACAAAATTTCCCTACTTTTTCGGCTGCCGGCTTCCAAGAATTTCTAAGATCCGCTTTAGCACCTCGAAACGGCATATGTGCACTTGGGAGGCTTGCGTCTCTCCCTTCATTTCGCTGAGTGCATCCAATCGGTAGTTATGATTGTCAACTCGGGAGGCTCGGAACCGGGGCAGCGTATTGATTCGCTTGTGGAACCAAAAATCTGCATTCATTTATCAATGGAAAGAACGAATTCATACACTGCCCCCGTTTGGAGCCCTCCTGACGAACTGTTCTTGCCTGCCGATTGGATGCACGCAGCACCGTAAAGGGATAGCCGGGAAGCGCCGGAAGAGTATATGCCCGGCGGAAATGCTGGAGTACATCTTAGAAATTCTTAGCAGAAAAAGGCAGAAAATTGGAGAGAAAACGTGCTTCCGAAGCGCGTTTTCTGCTGACCCAGCGTGAGAAATCATCAGATTTCTTACGATGTGTCAGCTGTGCTCCAATTTTCTGCCTTTTTCTGCTTAGAATTTCTTAATGTACGGGTTGCACTTCCGCCGGGCATATACTCTTCCGGCGCTTCCCGGCTATCCCTTTACGGTGCGCCCCCCATCCGTCGACGAGTCTAAATCTCGTCAACTCAATACCACTCTGGCCTCCGATCCCTGAAAAGCCCCCATTCCAGCCTTTCTCTTCTGATCTTCTCGAAATCAAACCGGGCGCACAGCACGTTTTCCGTATCTCTGCCCGCCTGGCACAGAACTGCTCCTGTTTCATCGGTTATAAAACTGCTGCCATAGAACACCAGGCTGGAACTCTGGCCCGCATTTTCCGGACATGGCTCTACTTTTTCCAGCCCGAACCTGTTGGCAGCCGCCACCGGCACGATATTGACCGCCGCGTGGCCCTGCATAGCTCTTCTCCAATGTCCCGAGCTGTCACAGTCCAGAATCGGTTCACTGCCTATGGCAGTCGGATACAGGATCACATCCGCTCCTTTCAACGCCAGGCTTCTAGCCGTCTCCGGAAACCACTGATCCCAGCAGATCCCGACTCCAATCCGGCCATATCTTGTATCCCACACGGTAAATCCGGTGTCTCCCGGTGTAAAATAAAATTTTTCCTGATAAAAATGATCATCCGGAATATGTGTCTTCCGGTACACTCCCAGCAGGCTGCCGTCTGCATCCACCACAGCAGCAGAGTTATACAGTGTGTTCTGCGCCCGCTCATAAAAGCTGACCACAATCACAAGCCCCAGCTCACCTGCCAGGTTCTGCATTGCACGCACCGCAGGATTGTCCTCTGTCGGAAGCGCATAGCTATAGTATTCATATCGCCGTTCCTGGCAGAAATACTGCCGCTCGAACAGTTCCGGAAGCAGAATCACCTGACCGCCCTGCTCTGCCGCCTGCCTGACCAGCCGTTCTGCTGTTTTCATATTCTGCTGTACATCTGCAGTACACTGCATCTGAATCACAGCAACCGTAACCTCACTCATTTCCTCCTCCTTCTGGAATCTGCTGGGTAATACAGTGGATATTGCCGCCTCCAAGCAAAATCGCCCTGCTGTCTATCCCTGTCACCCTGCGTCCCGGACACAGGGGCCGCAGTATTTCCAGCGCACGCCTGTCACTTTCTTCATTGTCACCACCGAACTGAGGCACCAGCACGGCATCGTTGGTAAAATAAAAATTCACATAACTGGCGGCCAGCCGTTCCCCGGCTTCCCGCATATCTTCTCCGGCTTCAAACACAAACTGCTCCACTTCTTCTCGTGTGACCCTCACGGGTACATCAGGTATAGGCAGCCTGTGCACGGTCAGCCGGCGGCCTTTTGCATCCGTCTGTTTTTCCAGATAATCCAGGCAGGCCCTGGAAAGTTCATACTGGGGATCCTCACGGTCATCTGTCCAGGCAAGCACAACCTCTCCTGGCGCAGTAAACGCACAGACGTTATCCACATGTTCATTCGTCTCATCCATATAGATTCCCCTGGGCAGCCACAATATCTTTTCGGCTCCCAGATATTGCTTTAATTTATCCTCAATCTGCAGCTTTGACAGCCGCGGATTCCTGCCGGGGCTGAGCAGGCAGCTCCTTGTTGTCAATATGGTTCCCTCCCCATCAGAATGGATAGAACCGCCCTCCAGCACAAAATCTCCGGCATCATAGCAGAAATAACCCAGTTTGTCCAGAAGCACACCTGCAACCGCATCGTCTTTATCCCAGGAGGCATACAAGCCGTCTATGCTGCCGCCCCAGGCATTAAAACGCCAGCTGATGCCCCTGACATCCCTTCCATTGGTTACGAAAGTGGGGGCCACGTCCCTGGCCCAGGCATCATCGCTCCCCACTGCCAGAACTTCCGCAAACCTGCCTGCCGCGCGTACCGCCTCTTCCTTATGTTCCCGGTCTGCCAGTAAATATACTTTTTCACTCCGGGATGCCTCTCGTATAATCTCTAAAAATGCCTTCCTTGCCCTCTCAGGATTCTTTCCCCAGCTTCCCGGCCGCACCGGCCAGATTAAAATAACAGCCTCGTGAGGCGCAAATTCTGCAGGCATAAAATAGCCGTCTTCCCGCGGCGTTGTCAACTTATTCATCAGGATAAACGCTCCTTAAAATCTTGATAGCCAAACCGTTTTACAACCTCGCACATCCCGTCTTTTCTGAGAAGCGCAATGTCCGGCAGCGGCATACCGTTAAAAGTATTATTTTTCACCATCGTGTAGATTGCCATATCTTCAAACACCAGGCGTTCCCCGATTCTGGGCATCTCGTCAAAGCTGTAATCTCCAATTACATCCCCTGCCAGACAGGTTCTGCAGCCAAGAGTGCATGTAACCGCCTTTTCCCCCGGTTTACCGCTATCCCTCAGAGGCGGGCGGTAAGGCATCTCCAGCACATCCGGCATATGGCAGGCTGCGGATGCATCGAGTATCAAAACCGGAGGTACATTCTCCACAATATCCATCACTTCCGTGATCAGATATCCTGCACTCAGTGCAACCGCTTCCCCTGGCTCCAGATAAACCTGTACATGGTAGGTATCCCGTATCCGGCAGAGCAGGTCCTTCAATACAGCAATATCATATCCCGGCCTTGTGATGTGGTGTCCGCCTCCGAGATTAAGCCATCGAATCTGGTGAAGGTATTCCCCGAACTTCTCCTCCACCGCCTCGAACGTCTCCACAAGCGGGGCCGCATCCTGCTCACAGAGTGTATGGACATGCAGGCCTTCCACCCCTGCCGGAAGCCGCTCCGGAAACTGATCCCGCCGGATTCCAAGCCTCGATCCCGGCGCACAGGGATCATAAATGGCAGGCCCCTCCTGAGTAGAGTACTCCGGGTTAATCCGAAGCCCTGCACTGATCCCCTTCGTTTCCCACAAGGGCCGGTGGCGCTCAAGCTGTGCAATCGAATTGAAGCTGATATGGCTGCAAATCCTGCAGAGCTTCTCCATCTCTTCTGCGGTATACGCAGGAGAAAATACGTGATTCTCTCCGCCCATCTCCTCCGCAGCTAGCCTCGCCTCATACAGTCCGCTTGCGGTAGCGCCCGCAAGATAATGCCGGACCATCGGATACACCCGATACATGGAAAATGCTTTCTGAGCCAGAAGTATTCTGCATCCTGTCTCCTCCTGCACGCTTTCAAGTATCTCCAGATTATGCTCCAGTTTTGCTTCATCCACAAGATAAACCGGTGTCCTAAGGTCTTCTGTTCTTAATAAGTTTTCTTTCACTACTCTTTCCTCGTGTTTTCATGATTATGCGGCCTGCCGAGTAAAAGTTCAGACAGGTCTGCGCATTTACTGCGCAGACCGTAAGAAAGCATAGTGGTTGCCGGCATTCAGCCCTTCGCCGCAGGCGAATTTCAATGGGCTGGATGCGTAACAGTTCAGACCTGTCTGAACTGTTACCCTGCCGTACCTCCTGCCGGATGTGGGTTCCCCTACTCCACGGTTTCAGGATTTTCATCCACCACCCAGGGAAGGCCGTACTGGTTCAGCATATCCATAAACGGATCCGGATCCAGTTCTTCCAGGTTCACAGCACCCCTTTTATTCCAAATACCCGAAGCAACCAATGCAGTCCCGATCATCGCCGGTACCCCTGTGGTATAACTGATAGCCTGGCTTTCCACCTCCCGGTAGCATTCCTCGTGATCGCACACGTTATAGATATAGATGGTTTTCTCCTGTCCATCCTTCACGCCTGTATAAATACATCCAATATTCGTCTTTCCCTTTGTGCGCGGTCCGAGTGTGGCAGGATCCGGAAGCAGCGCTTTCAGAAACTGGATGGGGACAATTTCCTTTCCCTCAAAAACAATCGGGCTGGTGGAGAGCATCCCTACATTTTCCAGGCATTTCATATGGGTGAGATAGCTCTCTCCAAAGGTCATGAAGAAACGGATACGCTTCACTCCCGGAACATGCACGGCCAGAGATTCGATCTCCTCATGGTGCAGAAGATACATCTCTTTTGGCCCCACCTGTGGAAAATCATAGGTGCGCTTTATTTCCATCGGTTCAGTCTCTACCCAGTGGCCGTCCTCCCAGTAGCTCCCGTTTGCAGACACCTCTCTCAGATTGATCTCCGGGTTAAAATTGGTTGCAAACGGATAGCCGTGGTCCCCGCCGTTGCAATCCAGTATATCAATCGTATGGATCTCGTCAAAATAATGTTTCATTGCATAGGCGGTAAATACACTTGTCACCCCGGGGTCAAATCCGGATCCAAGCAGCGCGGTGAGATTCTTTTCCCGAAATTTTTCATTGTACTCCCACTGCCAGCTGTAATCAAAATACGCGGTAAATCCTTTCTCCCTGCAGCGTTTTTCATAGACTGCACGCCACGCGTGATCATCCGTATCCTCCGGCTCGTAGTTCGCGGAATCGATGTAATGGACGCCGCACTCCAGACAGGCTTCCATGATAGAGAGATCCTGATATGGCAGCGCCAGATTCAAAACCGCATCCGGCTGATAACTGCGGATCAATGCCGCAGCCTCCGATACATGGTCTGCGTCCACCTGTGCGGTTGTAATTTTTACGGATGTTTTCCCTTCCAGCTTTTCCCTAAGTGCATCGCACTTCGCTTTTGTCCTGCTTGCAATACAAAGTTCCGTAAATACCTTCTCATTCTGACAGCATTTTCTGATGGCAACCGAAGCAACGCCTCCACAACCGATCACTAATATTCTGCTCATATCAAACTTCCTCCTCTTCTAATAAATCCTCCACATATCTGGGGAGCATAAATGCCCCTGTATGCAAGTTTGTCGTGTAATATCTCGTCTGTATTTCCCGTTCTCTCCATCTCTTAGCGTCCAGGTTTCTGAGTGGATGGTACTTTTTCGATGCAAAGCCGAACAGCCAGTAGCCTGCAGGGCAGGTGGGGATATGGGCCTGATAGACCCTGTTTACGGGAAAACTGCGGTATGCTTTTCTGTGCATGATCCGGCAGCTTTCCTCGTCCTCAGCATAGAAAGGACTTCCATGCTGATACACCATGATCCCGTCCTCATGCAGCGCCTGGAAACAGCTTCCGTAAAATTCCTTGGTGAACAGCCCCGCTGCATGCCCCAGGGGATCCGTACAGTCATTAATGATCAGGTCATAGGCATCCTGTCTGGAGCGCAGGAACTTCAGTCCGTCCTCATAATACATAGACACCCTGTCGTCATCCAGCCCGTTTGCATCCTCCGGAAAATGTTCCCGGCACGCATAGACAAACAGCTGGTCCGCCTCGACTACATCAATATGCTCTATCTCCTCATAATACGACAGCTCTCTCGCCACTCCGCCGTCCCCGCCGCCCAGCACCAGTACATTTTTGACATGAGGATGCACCGCCATAGGCACATGGACAATCATTTCATCGTAAATAAATTCATCTTTCTCCGTAAATATCACATTTCCGTTCGAGGTCAGTACTTTTCCGAATTCAGGCGTCTCGAAAATATCCAGCCGCTGAAATTCGCTCTGCGCGCTAAACAGCTGCCTCTCTGCACGAATCGAGATCTTTACATTATTGGTATGCATCTCACTTACCCAAAAATCCATCAACCATCCTCCTTTAGCACATTCAGCCTTGAAAGATCCAGGCTCTCCGGCCCCTGCATAGAACATCCCTTATCCTGTGCAAACCGGATATAGTGGATCAGTTTTTCCGTAATCTGCTCGCCCGGAGCCAGAATTGGGATTCCCGGAGGATAACACATAACAAATTCCCCGCAGACCCTTCCCGCGGTCTCCTCAATCGGCAGGCTCTCCTTCTCCGCATAAAATGCCTGCTGCGGCGTTGTTACCACAACCGGGGCGATATATTCCGCCAGAAAAACATTCTTCTTTGGCTCCCGGTACAGCCGCTTGATATCCGCCAGAGCCCCCACAAGCCGCTCTATGTCCTGCAGCCGGTCCCCGATAGATATATAGGCCAATATATTACTGATATCCCCGAATTCAATCTGTATGTCATACTCATCACGCAGCAGGTCATAAACCTCAATCCCGGCCAGCCCGATGTCCCGCGTATAGACAGCCAGCTTGGTCACATCGAAATCAAAGATACTGCCGCCGTTCTTTAGTTCGGAACCATAGGCATAATACCCCCCGATCCCATTGATCTCCTCTCTGGCGTATTCCGCCATCTGCGCTACCTTCTGGAAAGTCTCCTCGCCTCTTAACGCCAGGTTCCTCCTCGAGATGTCCAGGCTTGCCATTAACAGATAGGAAGCACTGGTCGTCTGGGTAAGGTTCACGATCTGGGAGACATAGCGCTCGTTCATGCCCGGTCCCAGAAGAAGCAGGGAACTCTGCGTCAGGCTCCCTCCGGATTTATGCATACTGACTGCGGCCATATCTGCCCCCGCCTCCATACCAGAACAGGGCAGACCCTGGCCGAAATAAAGATGCGTCCCGTGAGCCTCGTCTGCCAGCACCAGCATTCCCTTGCTGTGCGCCAGCTCCACAATGCTCCTGATATCAGAACAGATTCCATAATAAGTCGGATTATTAACAAAGACCGCGGAGGCATCTGGATGCTCTTCAATCGCACTGCGTACGTCCTCCAGCTCCATCCCCAGCGGAATCCCCAGCAGCTGGTCTACTTTCGGGTCAATATATACCGGAACGGCTCCGCAAAGCACCAGCGCATTGATCACGCTTTTATGTACATTTCTGGGCAGTATAATCTTATCCCCCGCTTTGCACGCGGAGAGAACCATGCTCTGCACAGAGGAGGTCGTTCCGCCCACCATCAGAAAGGCATGTGCCGCGCCAAACGCATCCGCCGCCAGTTCCTCCGCCTCCTTGATTACAGAAACCGGATGGCAGAGATTATCCAGCGGTTTCATGGAATTCACATCGATTCCGACGCATTTTTCCCCCAGCAGTTCCACCAGCTCCGGATTCCCTCTGCCTCTTTTATGGCCCGGCACGTCAAAAGGTACGACCCGCTGCTTGCGGAAGCGCTCCAGAGCGCTGTAAATCGGTGCCTGTAATTGTCGCTTTTTATCCATTCTTCTTTCTCCTGTGTATCTGTGATTTCGTTAAGTTTTGCAGATATAAAACACAAAACAGAAAACATTCGCAATAGGAAATTTCAGAATAATTTCCTATATCAAAAAAGGCAGTGTGCAAAAGCAACACTACCTGTCATATACATTATGGGTTACAAAGTCCGCCTTTCCTCTGGAAAGATAGAATATCCGCACAGCGTATACAATCAATTTGTCCTCTTATCAGAGTCTATACAGCAAATATACTTTTACTACTCCTCTATTGAACATTTCACAAGTGGTATGCATTTGCAGGTTATAAAGTAACCAACTTATAAAACTGAGCTTTTAACTCGATCAATAAATGTGGCGCTATCGCCACCCGCGGCAGCGGCCAGCCCTGTCCGATGAGCTTTTCACAGAAAAAACTGTCAGGCCTATATTTGCATGATAGAACGATTGTATCTATGCATGTCACGATAATTTTAGCATATCACACCTAAAAGTCAATAGTTTTTGGCGAATGAGTTTGTGAACCATCCTCAAGCCGTAACAGTTCAGGCAAGCCTGAACTGTTCCCTTGAGCTAACTTGATCCGAAACTCCGGCGTTCCGCTTCAGGCACTGCCTTAAACCTCTTCCGCATGAACCAAATTTTTCATTTTTTCGTTTCCGTAATCATAAGATTCTCCCAGCAACGCCTCAAAGGAGTCTATTGAGCAGTCAGATGTGATGCGATTTCCACAGGCCAGCATAAATCTGCCGTTTTTACGGGCATATGTGTCTATCATAAATCTTACTTCTTCTCGAACTTCATCACCCGTTCCAAATGGAATGGTCTTCTGTACATCAAATCCGGCCCAGATACAGATCTTATCACCATATAACTTTGCAATTCTTGCTTCTTCCATCGTATATTTCTGAATTGGATGAATCACATCCAAACCAATTTCAATGAAGTGCGGTAAAAATAATTCAATATTTCCACATGAATGTAACCAGAAATGCATGTCCAGAGAATGGGCCTTATCAAACAGCTGTTTATAATAGGGTTTAAAAAATTCAACAAAAATTTTCTCGGAAAAAAAAAGGCCCTGTCTGTGTACCTATATCATCCGACGTGAATATAGCATCTGCATTAAGTTCATTTTTAGCCCGCTCCATAACCTGCATATAAAAATTTGTCAGCTTCTGAAATAATCTGTGTACTTCATCCGGATAAAAATAGAAATCCGTCAGCGCATTTTCCATTCCCCGCAATGACCATAGCCGTTCAAAAAAACAGTACCACCAGCAGGCGACTTTATATCTGGAGTCTTCCTTTCCTTTCTCCTTAAATATCCCCGGATATTTGGGGTCTGGAAAATGAGCAATAATCTCATCCAGCTCTTCCCAGTCTTCGATTAATATCTGCGCGTCATAGCTCGCTGATTCCTGTTTCTTTTGTTCTCTGTAAAGCCATTTGTACTCCGGATCATCTGCAGGTGCATCTGATACGTCCGGCATACATATTTGTATGAACTGCGCATCACAAGGATACACTTCCATCAATTCTACCGCCCTTGCCTCATCTTTTCCCAATCTTTCTGCTGGGGTCCAGAAATCATAAATCATCGGAATCCTTTCATAGGCATTTTTGCCTTCTATGATATGTTTTAATTGTTCTGCCGTAAACTCCTTGAATACCATCTTTTGTGTCCTCCTTCCTGACTATCTACAGATGTTTTCCAGTTAGTCAGCCCTATTATAAATCTTTTATCCACACTAAAAACGAACCTCTATTGTTTCGCCTTTCCGTAAAAAAATCTTTTGAAATCCACACAAACTTTTGTGCGGTATCCATTCATATTTTAATACTGTATATGCAGTATCATATTCCCCCACATTGTGGACTTCAACATGGTTCTCATCCACCCATTTTTCCTGGATTTCAGAAAAGGTGAGGCCATAACCAAATTCATAAACTGGTTTCCCTTTATAAAATTTGTAAGTTCTATTATCCATTGAATAGTCTTTAAATAAAGGCAGGTCTTCTACAGACCGATAAAACGTGACCGGCAGTCTTCCACTGGGACTGACATGTCCATATAAAATGTCTGCAAATGCTCTTCCGCCTTCCGCTCCCGGATAGAAACACTGCAGCACTGCTGAGCATTCCCTGTCCTGATTGTATAAATTCAAACAACTTCCTGATACATTAACAAACACTATTTTTTTCCCGGTCTTTACAATTGCCTCATATAATTTTTTTTGGGGCGCCGGAAATTCCAGGTCTTTTTTGTCTCCAGATAAAAAGCCATTATATTCATCGCCTTCTTCTCCTTCCATATAAGGATTCAGGCCCATAACCAAAACCACCACATCTGATTTCTGTGCAGCTATTATCGCTTCTCTCATTGGTTTCTCTGCCCACTCACGAACAGCATCATCATATAACTCACAGCCTCTGGCATACAGCACCTGTCCTTTCGCATTCTCCTGTATCCCTCTCAAAATTGTCGTATAATATGAAGGTGTTCCATTATAATTCCCCAATAAAACGGATACATCATCTGCATTCGGACCAATCACTGCAATTCTTACATCCTCTTTCAGCGGCAGTATGCCATCGTTTTTTAATAACACGATGCTTTCCTGAGCCATTTTCCGATTTAACTCTCTATGTTTTTCACATTCCACAACTTCATAAGGTATCTTATCATACTCACAATCTGTATCAAACATTCCCAGTCGATATCTGGCTGTAAAAAGACGAACCACAGAATCTGTGATAGTTTCTTCTGATACCAATCCCATTGTTGCCGCTGTCTTCAACCATTTATAAGCGTTTCCGCAATTTAGGTCACAGCCATTATTAACCGCCATCGCAGCACTCTCTGCTTCATTTTTAGTTGCCTTATGATATTTGTTAATGTCACAGATTGCACCGCAATCTGATACAACATAACCATCGAAATGCAATTCCTGGCGGAGAATTTCCCGGAGCATTTTCTTACCGGCACTGCAAAGATCACCATTTACACTATTATAGGCTCCCATCACCGCAGAAGGGTCTGCATTATCTATGCAATATTTGAAAGCCCACAAATAAGTTTCATACAAATCCTTCTGCGTTACTTCCGCATTAAAACCATGTCTTTGGTCTTCCGGACCGCTGTGAACTGCATAATGCTTAATCGTAGCATCTACTTTTCGATATCTGCCATTTCCCTGCAATCCCTGAATAAATGCAACTGCCATTCTCCCTGTCAAATATGGATCTTCGCCATATGTTTCCTGCCCCCTGCCCCAGCGCGGATCCCTGAAAATATTTATATTCGGCGACCACATCGTCAGGCCCTGATAAATTTCTGTTTCTCCAAACTTCTTATATTCATTATATTTTGCCCTGGCTTCATCTGATATAGCATCTGCCACCGCATACATTAACTCCGTATTAAAGCTGGATGCCATGCCAATTGCCTGCGGAAACACGGTTGCTCTTCCTGATCTTGCCACACCATGCAAGCACTCATTCCACCAGTTATATGCGGGAATTCCAAGTCGTTCGATAGGCAGTGCATCGTACCGCATCTGCGCCATTTTCTCAGCAAATGTCATTTTGGATACCAATAGTTCCGCTCGTTCTCTATCATTCATACTAATCTCCTAAATTGAAATACTTACAAAAAACTTCATATACATCCTGTTGTATCAGTTGTTCCGGATTCTCCATAATGTAAATTATTGACGGATACTCGGGCTTCCAACAAGAAATAACTTTTTCTAAAAATTCTGTCACTGTACCAATTTGAGGATTGTCAGTATGGCAATAATGAGGAATTATTACAACCTTCCCTCCAAAAAATTCATAGATTTTATTCATATCCGATGAATATTGTGAGGCGAAATTTATAGAGCGAATATTTTTATTTTTCATAATTTTATCAAAATATTCTTCTTTTGTAGTACAGCTATGCAACATAATACCACCAAATTCTTCTGATATTTTATTATTATAAGTAACACCGAATTCCTCATACATATCCGGAGAAATCATACCCATTGTATCATCAGCAAGATATACGCCCTTTTCTTTCGGTGCCCAAATAAACGGCCAGGAAAGCGGCACAATGTTTTCACTAATCTTATACATTTCATGGATATACTCAATTTCTACTTCGGTTATAATTTCCAATGCTTTATGAACAGCATCCGATTCTTCCAGCAACGAACAATAAAAATCTGCAGTCTCCCACATCATATCCAAAATACCCAATGGATTCTGAATATCACCCACCCGAATTGGAATCTCTCCCTGGGTTTTATCTGCCATATATTTCAATATCTCAATTTGCCGGCCAATTACCCCCGTCTTAATATCATTCACCTTTAATTTGTACACATCCTCCGGCGAAAAAATAATCGGGCCTTCCAAATAAGTATGTCCATCAGCAAAAACCCGTTCTTCTCCGCCAAAAAGACACGGCAATATATGTGTACCAAACATGCAGTCCATTACTCCCACATTATCTGTTCTTCCTGCATTTAAAGCTTCGTATTTCTGATAACGGTTTTGATATATTTGCTCAATACTTTTATTCACGCTCAGGCTCTGATAACGAAATGCCGGCTCTTCCAAAACAAATCCCGGTCTATTTACCTCCACCATATTCCAAATGTCTTTTAAAAAGTCTTTTCCTTTCATATAGCTACTCACCTCTTCTATTCATCGGTAAAAATACAGACACAACAGTACCCATATCTTTTTTACTATTTATTTTAATACCCGCCTTTTCTCCATATAATAACGCTAATCTTTGCTGCACATTTGCAAGGCCGATTGACATATGTTTTTCTTTCGATATGTTCTTACGGTACAATATATCTTCTATTTGTTCCTTATTAATCCCACATCCGTTATCAAATACATCTACTATAATCTGGTCATCATTAATTTTGCCTCTGATTATAAGTTTTTTTTCATCTTCCATTCCAGAGAAACCGTGTTCTATAGCATTTTCTACTATTGGAAGTATAATATGTTTTGGTATGTACTCATAATACAAATCTTCTTCAATCTTCTCGTCTAAAGATAACTGATTTCCAAATCTATAAAACTGTATCTTCATATAGTTATCGATAGCATCTAGTTCCTTTTCGAACGGTATTATTTCATTTTTTTCCAAAGAAAACCTCATCAATTTTCCAAATGCCTGTGAAACCTCAACAATTTCATTCTCTCCATGTATCTGTGCTAACCAGTGGATGGTATCTAATGTATTATAAAAAAAATGAGGGTTAATCTGCATTTGCAGCATTTTTATTTGAGCCTCCTGCTTTAATTTTTCTTCCTGTAAGTTTCTTTCTACTAATCGGCCCATATCTAAAATCATCTGATTATAGCATCTGCGTAAATTACCAATCTCATCATTATATTTAGCAGAGATGGTCATATCAAAATTCCCCCTGGAAAATTCTTTCATTGAATATTCCAAATCAATAATAGGTTTTGATATAGTACGGGACATGGCAATGCTTATAAGCACCATTAAAACAACCAATACTAGGAATAGGCCTATTGCAAGCCACCGAATCAAAACAAGATCTAAATTAATTTTATCTATATTTTGTATACATAAAAGTGACCAATCATTGCTCGTTAATGGGTAACTATATCTTTTACTATTCTCTTTCGGAATTTGTATGCCGTTTATTTCATTTCCATCCTCATTCAATAAATAGCACATTCCAACACCTTGCATTTCAAAATCATCCAAAATATCATAAAAATACGCTTTATCTACATATACAGCCATTACTCCTAGCCCCCTATAACCAAAAAATAGCACAGGAACTTCCGCCAGAAGAAGAAGGTGATATCATTTCTATTTATGGGGATGATCCTGATTTCAAACCGCTAAAGCATGGGTATTCCCAATGGGGATATAAATTAGAATCATTCGGAGAAACAATGGGAGAAGTTCGCAATCCCCCACTTGGGCGTTGGGATAATTTTGAACATTGGAAAGCAAATTTACCAGATTTCACATCAAATAGCCGATATCGTGAATCTCATATAATGAGAAAAAAATACCCGGATAAATTTTTGATTGGCGGTTTAAGTATGATGATGATGGAGATCATCAATCTGCGCGGATATGCGAATTGTATGATGGATTATTATGATGAGGAAGCCAATTTGAACCAATTAATTGACTGTATCTATGATGCAGGCAAAAAAATGGTTGACGGATATGCCAATGCCGGACTTGATGCGGTGATCGCATGGGAAGATTGGGGACTTCAAAATGGCCCTATGATATCGTACGATTTGTGGAAGGATTTTTATTATGAGCGTATGAAAGATTTTGTAAACTATGTACACGGTAAAAACATGAAATACATATTACATTCTTGCGGGCATATTATTTATCTTCTAGATACATTTATCGAAATGGGAATTGATGTTATTCAATTGGATCAGCAAATGAATATGGGGCTTGATATCCTTAGCCAGTGGAAAGATAAAATCTGTTTCTGGTGTCCAATAGATATTCAATCCAGTCCTGCCATGACCCCTGAACAGATGAAAGAATATACTGCTAAGATGATACAAGCGCTCTGTTCAAAAAAAGGTGGATTTATGTACAAAATCTATTCACAGCCAGCCGCTATACATATATCCCCCAAACAATTGCAATATGAAATATCACTAATGAAAAATGCCCTGTAAATATCTCATACTGCTATTTATCACATAGAAAGATAAGGGCTGCTACGTAAAGGCAAGCCCTATCTTTCTTTTTTATCTTGTTTCAGATGTGGCGGCGCAACAGTTTAGTTTTCCCCTCCTACTCCCAGCTATCCCACTTGTCTGCGAGGTTGTTGATTTGGTTTTCGAATTTAGCCTTATCTTTGTTGGCAATGCCTTGATTTCTGTATATAACATCCAGAAGTCTTTTGCCTGCCGCAAGCAGTCTTTCGAATGCTGCGTCTGCTTTCTTCTGGGTTGGTTTCTTCGCCTTTACTGGGATTTTGACGCCCTCGTCGAGGATTTCGTTGGTTAACAGGTCGACTTCACAGCTTGGGAATGGCGCCCAGGTTGGGTGCCCCAGCTTCTCCTGTATCGTTTCTGCAAATTCTTCTGTTACTTTGTCTGATCCATGTACAACAAAAACTCTCTCCAGAGGTGTTTTGAATCCTCCCAGCCAGTCCAGAAGGCCGTTCATATCAGCATGGCCGCTGACCCCGTGAAGACTCTCTATCCGGGCACGCACTTCGATTGGCTCACCAAATATCTTGACATTCTTGTCTCCATCCAGCAGCCTTCTTCCCAAAGTACCGTTTGCCTGATATCCTACAAATAAAATGGTACACTCCGGCCTCCACAAGTTGTGTTTGAGATGATGCCTGATGCGGCCGGCATCACACATACCAGAGGCCGATATGATTACTTTTGGCTTTTCAATAAAATTAATCATTCTGGAATCATCACTGGTTGTCGAGGTTTTTAATCCTGGAAAAACCAGGGGGTTGATTCCTTCATTTACCAGCTTAATTGCTTCCTCATCAAAGCATTCCCGCATGTTTTTGGTAAAGACTTTTGTAGCCTCAATGGCAAGCGGACTGTCCAGATAAACCTCAAAATCGGGATATTCCTTCAGCAGCTTCCGCTCTTTGATCTCTCGGATAAAATACAGCATCTCCTGCGTTCTGCCGACTGCAAAGGATGGAATAACCACGTTGCCGCCCCGCTCAAATGTTTCCCGCAGAACCATTGTGAAATCCTTCAGGTAATCGATCTTCTCTGTAGAATGGACACGGTTCCCGTAGGTGGATTCAATCACTACATAGTCCGCCGATTCGGTATAACTTGGATCTTTGATGATAGGCTGATTTGTATTGCCTACATCTCCGGAAAATACAATCTTCTTTGTAGTATCTCCCTCCGCAATCCATACCTCGATGCTCGCAGATCCCAGCAGATGCCCCACGTCTGTAAAACGTACTTCAATGCCATCACAGATCCGGATACGTTCCTGATATTGACAGGGTACAATCAGCTCTATCGCATCCAGCGCATCTTGAAGTATATAGATGGGTTCATACACCGGCTGCCCTGCACGCCTGCCCTTTCTGTTGCGCCATTCCGCCTCAAATTCCTGAATATGCGCACTGTCACGAAGCATAATGTTACACAGATCCGCCGTTGCATAAGTTGTGATAATCTGGCCTTTAAACCCATTTTTCGTAAGTAAAGGCAGCATGCCCGAATGGTCAATATGCGCATGGGTTAAAAACACATAGTCGATATCTGTCTCCGGAATCGGAAGCCCCGGATTCTCATACAGATCCGGGCCCTGTTCCATGCCGCAGTCAACCAGAATGTTTTTACCTGCCGCCTGCAGCAGATGACAACTTCCCGTCACTTCATGGGCTGCTCCAATAAATGTCAGTTTCATAAGCTTCACCAACCCTTTTCTTTTCATTGTATCATCTTTTGCCCAAAACTAGTAGTCCGTACTTTTGGAAAATAGATGGGGCAGAAAGCGGTACGCAACAGTTCAGATAAGCCAGAACGGTTACAGCGGTGCGCCTTTTGGAGCTGGCTTCTTTATCAGTTATATTTCTATATTAAACTTTTCCTTTATCAATGGTTCGATTTCTTCTAATTGCTCACTGATTTTTTCTGTAACAAGGCCTTTTGTTGTTACCTCTTTATATATATCGTCTCTTATCGACCGATACCCTCCGTCGATTCTAAGGTTAAAGACTCTGTGGGCACAGAATAAAGACTCTTTTTTAGTCGATTTATAGTAGTTTAAGAAGTTGAAGTCTGTGTCAAAGCATGCGATGTCGGAAATAACCACTTCTATTCTTTCGGTCTGAGGTGCTTTTCCCGGTTCGACTTCTTGTTTGATACGGGTTTTGCGATGGATTGCTAACCAGCCTCTCATGCAGGGAACGACACGGAATGACTCATCTCCAAAGGTCTGCCATTCTTCGGTTTCGATGTTTAGTGCGCCTGACGGCATTGGCCCGCCAAGGCCGACGTCGCAAAAGTATTCTGCACCGTCTAGCTTTACCAGAGTTCCCCTGTGGTCAATTGGCCATCTCAGGTCATTTTTTCCCAATAAAACTCTTGTAAAACATGGTCTTGCATCATATCCAAGGCTGACGACCAGACGGTAAAATAAGCCGTTTAATTCCAGACAGTAGCCGCCTCTTGTACCCTGAATAATTTTCTGGAACAAATAATCTCCATCCAGGCATACTTCCTTATGGAAGTCGTAGCTGTCTAAGTTTTCAAATGCAATCGTGCACTGATGGCGATAGATCAGCTCGTCTAATACTTCTCTGGTAGGTCCCTTCACCGGAGGCATTCCTATACGATCCAGATATTGCTTGATTTGTTCGGGAGAAAATTTTTTGATTATATCTCTCACTTCTTCCATATTCTGACACCAATCCTTTCTCTTCTATTCCTCTTTTATTATAAATGGTCGTTCCCCATTTATTTTCCTCCTCAGCTTTCC
>BAIF02000122.1 GCA_000509105.1 Clostridiales bacterium VE202-21
TTTACCGTCGTACCCCGTCTCCAGATGCCCCTATCTCCGGTTCCTAAAGCGTCCGCTCATCCGCTCCCGCGACTTCACTGCACAATCCTATAATATTGTTTGGAGGTTATTAGGAATATAGCTGCGTAAAATACTGCGAATATGAATACCGTTCCCACGGTACACAGGAAAAACAGGTGTACGTTTGTGAGATTCATGACCGCCAGCAATTTTGTAACCGTTTTGAAGGCGAAGCCTACATGAATAATGGCTGCGATCAATGGCAGGAAGAAGACCATTAGTACCTGAGTTTTGATGGAACGTCTTACTTCTTTTTTGCTCATTCCCACTTTCTGCATGATCTGGTAGCGGCCGCGGTCATCGTAGCCCTCGGATATCTGCTTGTAATAGATAATCAGGACGGTGGCCATCAGGAACAATGCGCCTACAAATACACCAAGGAATAAGAAACCGCCGTATATTGCATAAAACTCTCCTCTGTAGGCTTCTCTATACTCTATGCGTGATTCTGCAACCTCCTTTGCCAGACGCTCCTCTATTGCTTTTGCAGCGGTATTTTTATCTTCTTCCTTTCCGCTCATGTTGAAGGAATCGGAATAGATGATCGTGTCTGCGCCTTCATAGCCGTACTGCTGTTTTAGGTCTGCGATCTGCTGTATATCTGACATCACTACGACCATTCCCTCTACTGCGCCGGAAACTTCATTCTCTGCTTCTTCTTTCAGGCTGACCGCCTTTTTTACTTTGTAGGATTCATCTTCTATCTGTAACACGTCTGAGTTCCATTCTCCACCGGACATATGGATCAGTACTTCATTTCGCTCCAGTGTCTCATTGGTTCCCTCCAGCCTGTTGTAGTCTGATAAGGGGATGATTTCCATCCATCTGAAATCTTCTGTTGTGTAAGATTTATCCGTCTTTTCTTCCAGCAGAACCGTACTGTTTTTTTCGTCATATATTACAGTAAAACTTCCGGAACTGTAAGATCTACGGTCTCCTATCTTTACCCCGGCCTTTTTTGTCTCTTCTTCTATAATATGGTCCGTCTTGGCCCGATTTTCCTGTGACGCGTCAAAAACCATCACATCCATGTCCGTAGGAAAACGCGTTGCCAGCAAATTCTCCATACCTGCATATAACGAAACGGAAACGGAAATCATGACCAGGACTATAGTACTTAAGATACAGATATTTGCAAGTCCCACCGCATTCTGCTTCATTCTGTATATCATTCCCGATACGGCAGTAAAATGCCTGCTCTTATAGTAAAACTTTTTATTCCTTTTCAGGATTTTCAAAACAGCAATGCTTCCGGCAGTAAACAGGCAGTATGTCCCTATGATTACCAGAATGACTGCTATGAAGAACTTTCCAATGGCTGCCAGCGGAGAGTCCGTGGTCTGTGCAATATAGTAGCCGATTCCAAGGGTCACCGCCCCAATCAGCGCGAGCAGCCATTTTGTCTTTGGTTCTTTTTCTCCCTGACTGCCGCCGTGCAGCAGCTCGATCGGGTTGGCCTTCTGCACCTGAAACAGATTGAAGATAAAAGTTACCACAAACGTGATAAGAAACAATACAATGGTGCCGATCATGGCCGCCGGTTCTACTGCAAATTTCAGTGGAACCTTAAAATGGATCATTTTTAATAAAATTAAAAACATGAGCTTTCCAAGCAGAACACCCAGCACCAGACCCAGAAGGATACTGATAAGGGTTGTAAGGATTGATTCCCATGCCATCATTTTTGTCAGGTTGCCCTTATCCATCCCCAGCACCTGATATAGCCCGAATTCCTTTTTTCTCTGTTTAACCAGGAAACTGTTCGTATAAAACAGAAATACCACGGAAAATATTCCCGTAATCGTAACCGCCCATCTCAGAACCAGCCTCAGTGTATCTGCGCCCTGCATCTGATCCAGCCCGGTGTTTCTGCTGATGGCATTCATGACGTAGAACATCATAACTGTCAGCACACAGGTAAGCAGGTAGGGGATGTAAACCTTTCCGTTCTTTTTTAAGTTTGTAAATGCAAGCTTTGGATAAAACATTACTGCTCACCCCCTGTGATTAAGACAGTCAGCGCCGCCGAAATCTTCTGGTACATTTCCTCGTTTGTCTGATTGCCTCTGTATATCTGGTGGTAGACCTGCCCATCCTTGATAAACATGACGCGGTTCGCACTGCTTGCAGCTTTTACACTGTGTGTTACCATCAGAATGGTCTGCCCGTTCTGATTGATTGTGTTAAAAAGATTCATCAGGTCATCCGAAGCCCTGGAATCCAGCGCTCCTGTCGGTTCGTCCGCGAGGATCAGCTGAGGTCTCGTAATCAAGGCCCTTGCAACGGCCGCACGCTGTTTCTGCCCTCCGGAGACTTCGTAGGGGAATTTTTTCAGCAAATCTGTGATTCCAAGCTGAGCGGCTATTGGCTCCAGCCTCTGTCTCATTTCTTCGTATTTTTTCCCCGCCAAAACCAGCGGAAGGTAGATATTGTCTTCCAGTGAGAAGGTGTCCAGCAGGTTAAAGTCCTGGAAGACGAAGCCCAGGTTCTGTCTTCTGAATGCCGCCATTTCCCTGTCTTTAATTGTACTTAAGTCACGTCCTTTCAGGAGTACTTTTCCGCTGGTAGGTTTATCCAAAGATGCCAGAATGTTCAGCAATGTCGTTTTTCCGGAACCGGATTCGCCCATGATTGCCACGTATTCCCTCGGCTCTATGGAAAAGGTGACATCTGCAAGGGCCTGCACCTGACTGCCTCCGAATCTGGTTGTATAAATCTTTTTTACATTTTTTACATCTAATAATGACATAAAGCTTTCCTGCCTTTCTTTTTTCCTTGTTTTCCTGTCTATGCACATATTATAAGGCACCCGTACTGTCTCCATCCATAACTTTGCCTTTCAAAACCCGGGGGAATCCTTACGTTTTTGTAAGATTCGGTCATTTTTCTCTGTTTCTTTTACGAAAAATATGATATGATGGCACTGTGTTATTATTTTATCAGATAAACACAACCTATGTCCACCAGGCCAAATATCCTTTGGCCCCGCGGGCAGCTGACTCCCCGGAATCGCTGTGTATTGCACGATTATCCCGGCAAGGGCCCGCTGCTTTCGCGAAAATCAATGAATGGAGAAAGAAGCTATGAGTTTAATCGAAACAGTAAAAGATGCCGGTATTGTAGGGGCCGGCGGGGCAGGATTTCCTACGCATGTGAAGTTGAACACTAAGGCCGAGTATTTTATCGTCAATGCCGCCGAATGTGAACCATTGATTGAGACTGACAAATATCTGTGCAGAACCTTTGCCGATGAGTTAATTAAAGGAGTCATGTATATTGCCGGACATCTCGAGGCAAAGAAGTCTTACATAGCGCTCAAAGCTAAATACAAAGCCGAAATTGCCGCTTTAAGAGAGGCAATTGAAAAAAATAATGCAGATATCGAGATTTTTGAGATGAGAACCTTCTATCCCGCCGGGGATGAACAGATTATCGTGCAGCAGGTTACCGGCAGGACCGTCCCTGAGCGCGGCATTCCGATTGAAGTCGGCGCCGTCGTGGATAATGTGGGAACCGTGCTTGGGATTTACCGTGCGCTGACGAACGGTGACAAGGTAACGGATAAGTATTTATCCGTTGTCGGTGAAGTGAAGGAACCCATCATGCTGAAGGTGCCCATCGGAACATCCGTCAGAACCTGCATCGAGGCGGCGCAGCCTGCGATCTCCGATTATGCCGTCATTCTCGGCGGCCCTATGATGGGAAAGGTCTTTGCAGATGACAGCGCCATTGACCAGCAAGTCGTAACAAAGACAACCGGCAACATCATCGTTCTCCCGAAGGACCATTATCTGATCAGGAGAACACAGGTTTCCATCCAGAGAATTAAGCATCAGGCGAGAAGCGCCTGTATCCAGTGCAGAATGTGTACAGATCTGTGTCCGCGTTTCCAGATCGGACACAGCATCAAGCCTCATCTTGTAATGAGAAATGTCTGGAGAGAAGAGACGATTGATTCCAACGAAGAATTCGCGAAATGCTACGGCGATGCAGTGAACTGCTGCAGCTGCGGCGTCTGTGAGATGTTCTCATGTCCAATGGGACTTTCCCCGAGACAAGTGAATGATTATATGAAGGTACAGCTTCGTGAACGCGGAATTATGATCGATAAGACTCCGGATCCTACGGCAAGGCCGACGATTGATCTCAACCGGATTCCAACCGACCGCCTGATCGCGCGTCTGGGGCTCGGAAAATATAATGGGCTGCATGCACACAGCTGTACGGAACTATTTCCCAGGGAAGTATTCATTCCATTATCACAGCATATCGGCAAGCCGGCGGCAGCAGTTGTCAAAGCCGGCGACACCATACATAAAGGCGACTTAATCGGACAGGCAGATGAAAAAGCGCTGTCAGCTAATATTCACGCAAGCGTGAACGGAACAGTCACCGAAGCAGCACCAAACGGTATTCGAATAAATGTAAACTAATGGAGGAATTTAAAAATGGGAAATTCAGTAGGAATGTTAGAATTGTCCAGTATAGCGAAAGGAATTGAGACCTGCGACCATGTACTCAAGGCCGCAGAGGTTGAATTATTAAGGTCATCCACGATCTGCCCCGGTAAATATCTGATCATTATCGGCGGTGATACCAGCAGCGTGAATGCTGCTATGAACGTAGGGGAAGAGATAGCAGGACCATTCCTGGTAGATAAACTGCTGATCCCCAATATCAGCGACCAGCTGATGCCGGCGATCAGCAATACCTCACAGGTTCCGACCACCGGAGCTGTGGGCGTGATCGAGTTCTATTCCGTATCTTCTGCAATTGTAGCGGCGGATACTGCTGCGAAAGCTGCCGATATTCATCTGATCGAGATCCGCACCGGTTTTGCCGTGGGCGGCAAGGGATTTGTTACCATGTGCGGCGATGTCAGCGCTGTGACGGCTGCAGTAAAAGCTGCGGAGGCTGTAAGCGAACTGATGGTTAACAGTGTGGTTATTCCACGGCCGACTGAAAAACTGTTTGAGGCACTGATGTAAAGAAATGCAGCGTTAAGGCGTTTTATCATTCAAAGAAAAAGTTCTGCCATGATGGGAATCTTCATGGCAGAACTTCTTTTTTTCACTTTATTCTTTACCGCAGTTTCTTCCTACTCTGTAACCAGAAGTTCCCGGTGTAGATACAGTCGTATCTTTGTCCCTCTTCCGACTTCAGATTCCGCGGTCAGGCCGTGGTTTAATTTGTCACAGATGGATTTACAGAGATATAATCCGATTCCCGTTGACTTTTTATCCTTTCTCCCATTATATCCCGTAAATCCTTTTTCAAATATTCTGGGCAGGTCTTCCGCCTGGATACCGATGCCTGTATCTTCTATTACAAGCACTTCTTCCGGCCCCGGCTCCATATATATGGAAATGGTACCCTGATCTGTATATTTCAACGCATTTGACAGCAGCTGTTCCAAGACGAGAAGGAACCACTTTTCATCCGTCAATACCATTCCCTCACATTTTTGATAATTGAGATGGATTTTTTTCAATATGAAAAGCTGAGAATACTTGCGCACCGCCTGGCGAACGATATCATCAATGGAGTACCACTGCAGTGACAGGTCGGATGACATATCCCCCATCCGCAGATAAGAAAGCACCATTTCCACGTACTGTTCCGTCTTGAACAGCTCCATCTTCATCGGTCGGATCAGCTCAGCCTCCTCCTCAATCTCCCCTTCCTCAAATGACTGAAGCAGCAGGCGCATGGCCGCCAGGGGGGTCTTAATCTGATGGGCCCACAGGCCATAATAGTCCAGCATCTCCTGTCTTCCAATGCGGGCTCCTGTTTCCATTTCTTCTTTATAATCAAACAGAACTTTTAGCTTCTCACGGTATAGTAATTCCGTCAAATCTGTCGTAGAAGGCGTCTCTCTCAATTCGTGCGGCAGAGCCGCCTGCGCTTCCTTAACCTTTTCAACATGGCGGAAGAAGCCGGCAAAATCGCACACTGCAAAAACTACAAATAATGCAGCAGAAAGCAGTACCGCATATCTCAGTGCATCTGACCTGATGTTATACAGGTACAGGACAAACCAGAATATTCCCAATATAACAAGGAACAAGACCATATATTTTAATCTTGATTTTATAAAAAAGCCCAGTTTTTTCTTCATTCCAGCAGATACCCAATCCCTTTCTTTGTACATATAAAGTCCGTGATTCCGATTCCCTCCAGTTTTCTGCGCAGCCTCGTAATGTTAACCGTCAATGTATTGTCATCTATAAACTCATCGCTTTCCCAAAGACGTTCCATAATCCGCTCGCGCTTCACAATCTTTCCTGCATTTTCCATCAAAATCTGGAGGATTTTAAAATCATTTTTCGTCAAATCCAGCCTCCTGCCCTCGTATGTTAAAGCGGCATCGTTCAAATTCAAAATGACGCCTTTGTACTCCAGCACATTCAACTGTCCCTGGAATGAATACGTCCTGCGCAGAAGAGCCTGGATCTTCGCCGTAAGCACGTTCAGGTCAAAGGGCTTCTCAATAAAATCATCTCCGCCCATATTCATGGCCATAACAATATTCATATTATCACTGGCGGAGGACAGGAAGATCATCGGAACTTTCGATATCGCCCGGATCTGCGTGCACCAGTGGAATCCATTATAAAATGGGAGCAGTATATCCATCAGCACAAGCTGAGGCTCAAATGCAATAAACTCCTCCTGAACATTTTTAAAATCCTTGATGCATCTCACCTCATAGTCCCATTTCACCAGGTGTGCCTCAATCGTTTTCGCAATTGTCAAATCGTCTTCTACAATTAAAATCTTATACATAATGCCCTCTCCTTTGCAAAGGGGTCAGACCCCTGTGCAACTCTCACACAATTTCTGTTATTTACTGTCATCTTTCTTCTCCTATTATACTCTGCTTCTTTTGCATATCACAATACCTAAATCATTACTTTTCGTATCCCGGTCAACATATAAATCGGGAGTT
>BAIF02000121.1 GCA_000509105.1 Clostridiales bacterium VE202-21
TCCGCCGCCAAAGCCTCCGCCGCCAAAACTGCCTCCGGAACCTCCTGACTGCACTGGTCTGGATACGGTCAGCGTGGATGCAGTTTTATTCAGGCTGCTCATCATGAGTCTGTTAAACATATAGTAATCGAAAAAAGAATAGCTGTGATATGGAGAGAACCATTCAGGAGCCGGTACTGAGAGGCCTTTCAGTTTTTTAGCAAAAACGTCGGAAAGACCAAACACATAAGCATAAGGAATAATATGATAGAACCACTCAGGGTTCGTTTTTGCAAGTTCATTCATGCGCTCCAGTTCAGCCGTTTCTATAAAATCACGAAGCCCGGCAAGTCTTCCCATCCATTCAATACACTGGGATGTCCGTCTCTTCATAAATCCTGCCAGCCCGATCATCACTCCGGTGGCCGCCAGAACAGGAACCAGCACCCATATATAATTAAAGACTTCATATTGGAATACACGCATAACATAACTGCCCGCATACACTGCGGTAGATAAAAAGCAGACCGCCAGTGTGCCTCCCGCCGTCAGTTTGCGGGATGTATCGGTTCTGGCATACCATGTATCAATATCACTGCAGAAAACCAGTGTGCCAACCAGCAGCATAACCCACAGCAGCACCTGGACAAAGATCCTGCCGCCGCTTGTATAAGAATAGATACTTGTGAGCACCATAAACCAGGCCAAAGGCAGCGTACAGCATACAATCGCCGCTGTCCTGGCAATTTTAGATTCTCTGGTATATATCATATCCCGGCCCTGCTTTTGAAAATAATTCTTCAGCTGTTTTTTCGCCATCTCCAGCGTGCCTGAAAACTTATACTGGAGGTCACTGATTTTACGGATTTCTCTGTACTCAAACAGCTTATTAAAAATGCAGAACTGATAGCTGGGCGCTTCCTCAGGAAGTTCCTTCAGCTTGAACAGACTGAGCCCATGGTCCGGCATTTCTTTAATGCTCAGAAAGCCTTTGTCCGCCCAGTATATAATCAGGGAAAGCAAGTCTTTATCTTCTACACTGCCGTCAATAATATACCCCACGGCGGCACTGTCCAGATTATCCGGAGGCTGATACTGAATCGAAGGAATAATCGGTTCATCCCTTCCGAATCTCACAAAAAGAAAAACAATCAGCAGCAAAAGTATCACGGCCGGCAATAACAGCAGCCATGGCAGGAAAGTAAGCTGCCCGACACCTGTGAAATAACCAGCTTCCATGGGCGCAAAGAACGTAATTCCCTCCCCCAGTTTTAAATCTTTTTTCAAAATGCCCGTGACCGTATTTCCCTGCCAGGATAGATCCAGAATTGCTGCAGCGTTCTTATTCTCCCCATAGGTTCCGTAATAAAACTCCAGAATATCGTGAGGAAATTCTTTCGGAAATGTGATGGTAAATCTGCTTCCAGCAGGGATCCTGTTCTGCCACTGAGTCGGAAACACGTTATAATAGGCGTTCTGATACGCATTCTCCTGGAAACGCGGTGTCACCGTATAGGAAAACCGGTATTCTTTCCGTCCGGTCAGATATGCATCCTCCGAACCAAAACGGATTACCTTAGATCCGCTTTCAGAATCAACTTCTGTTTCCTCCCGAGATTCCAGCCCTGTCAGCCGGGCATTATAAGGCACCCCCTGAAAGTTCCCGCCGTCTTTAGTATATACGGTTCCCTTCACCGGAATATAACGGTAGATGCCATGCCGGGGCGTCAGAAAGTCAACTCCGATCTGCTCTGTCACTTTATAGGACTGGTTCTCCCCCACCTCGATGTCTGTGTTAAAATATTGCGTAGTCATGTTCAGATCTTCTTTTCGTTCTACCTCAGGGTTTACAACTTTTTCCACAATCCCTGAACCAAACATAAAAAACACCCATACAACAGCCCATATAATGATAGCGGCGGTTCTTCCGCTAAATTTCTTCATACTGGCATCCCCCTGCTAGAAAGTCACTTTCACATTCTCACGCTCACCGCTGTCATTCACTTCATACAGAGGCTTTCTCTGAAACCCGAAGATACCGGCAATGATATTGCCCGGGAACATCTCTGTCTTCGTATTAAAACGATTCACTACGCCATTATAATATCTTCTGGAACCGGCAATCTCCTCCTCAATCCGCTGCAGCTGGTCCTGAAGCTGCAGAAAGTTCTGATTTGCCTTCAGATCAGGATATGCCTCAGATACTGCAAATAAAGACTTTAAAGTGCCGCTTAGAATGTTGTCGTTTGCAATCCGTTCCTCCGCCGTTGATGCATTCATGCTGCATTACGCGCGGAAATCACTTTTTCCAGAGTCTGCGACTCATGCTTTGCGTATCCTTTTACCGTCTCCACATAGTTTGGAATCAGATCGTATCTTTTCTTCAAAGACACATCCATTGCAGAAAATGCTTCCTCTGTCTTGTTCCTCAGCTTAATAAACCCATTGTAAGAGCCTGCAAGCCAAATAATCAAAATCACAATAATTGCTAATATAATCCATATTGCCATAAATACGGCCTCCTTTATTTATCCCTGAATTTACTATTTCCAATTATAAGACAGTTTCATACTTTCGTCTATAAAATTTCTAAAATTCAGTACTCTATTCCCGCATCCAGCGTAACAGTTCCGGCATGCCCGGACTGTTACCATCCGGCCGCATCCTCTCCATACGGAATGTAACCGGATAATCTCTCATGTACCTTACTGCCCATTCGTACAGTTCGCCGCGTCTATTGCAATAACAAGAAGCAGCCCCGTAAGTTCATCCGCCGGATTTGCAAAGTCGAGCACGTAGGTATCTCCCCAATGCATGAACTCCTTAGTGATATGCACCACCGGACCGCGGCCGTCGCAGACATCATATTCCCATCCGAGAAAATCGCCTTCCACATGCCATTCCTTAAAATCCACTTCATATCTTGGGCGGAAAAATGTAAACTTTTTCTGGATTTCTCCCAGTACCATACCGTTCATTTCGATTTCAAACTGCGGCATCAGAGTCATCAGCTTCTGACGAATGGCGCCGACTTCCCTCTGCCGCCAGTCATACACATGAATCTGATGGCCCAGCGTAAAAAACTCAGCCTTCACAAAATATTTTGCCTCCCCGCCCTCATCATATACATCGTAAGAATCAGTGCAGGAAAACACCCTCTGTTTAATAAATAAACGCATCTCCGCTCTCCTTCCAAATGTTAAATTAATAACACTTTCATCTATCATAACACAGACCACATAAAAAAACACCCCTTCAAAACTAAATGAACAAGCTTTAGCCTTGTGAATGGATGGGGAGGCTTTCGCTGATCCCTTCATATCGCTGATGCATCCAACCGGCAGGAAGGACTCGTACGCCGGGATGGCTCTCAGACCGTGGCAGCGTATTAATTCGCTGGGGGACAGCATAGCCCCAGAAAGAATTAATACGCTGCCACCGCTCGGAGCCCCGCTCAGTGGACGAGCTTTTCCTAACGGCCGGATGTACCAGCTGAAAAACCGGGAAGCCTGCCCCAGGCCGGGAGCATCTATGCCATTTTAAAAGTCCTATAGTTTACGTTAGAGGCCCTTAAGGAAAAACATAGAAAATGGTGGGCAGAATTTGACGTCTCACGTCAAATTCTGAAGCGGCCTAAAACCCGAAATTATCAAATTTCGGGTTGCATGCCGCTGAACCGCCATTTGCTATGTTTTTTCCTTTAGGGCCGCTTACGTAAACGGAACGGATTTTTAAAATGGCATAGATGTGCCCGGCCTGGGGCAGGCTTCCCGGTTTTTCAGCGTCCCCTTTGAGAAAATCCCCCGCCCATCTAAAACCTAAACATTAATTTCTGCTTTTACGCCCAAAATGTCTTTATTTTCCTCCAACAGAGGCCTTATTACATGTTTAAGGTAAGACTCTACCTGTTCTTTTGCCCGCCCTACATACTTTGAGGGATCCATCGTCTCCTTCAGATCTTCCAAGCTCATATTGAAGGCTTCATCCTGTGCGATCAGTTCAAGAAGGTTATTATCCAGCCCTTTTTCCTTTACATTCCGGCCTGCTTCCATGGATAGCTCGCGGATGCGCTCATGTAGTTCCTGTCTGTCTCCGCCCGCCTTCACGGCATCCATCATAATGTTTTCTGTGGCCATAAATGGCAGCTCTGACATCAGACGCTTTTCAATTACTTTTGGGTATACAACCAGTCCGTCGACGACGTTCAGACACAGATCCAGAATGCCGTCAATTGCCAGGAACCCTTCTGGTATGCTCAGACGCTTATTGGCAGAGTCATCCAGTGTTCTTTCGAACCACTGTGTCGCCGATGTAATAGCCGGATTCAATGCGTCTATCATTACATATCTGGAAAGGGACGCAATCCTCTCGCTTCTCATCGGGTTTCTTTTATATGCCATAGCAGAGGAGCCGATCTGGGTCTTCTCAAAGGGTTCCTCCACCTCTTTCAGGTGCTGCAGAAGGCGGATATCGTTTGAGAACTTGTGCGCGCTGGCGGCAATGCCAGCCAATACATTCAGAACTCTTGTATCCACTTTTCTGGAATAAGTCTGCCCGGATACCGGATAACAAGCTCCGAATCCCATCTTTTCCGCGATCATAGGATCGATCTTGTCAATGGTCTCCTGATCCCCGTCAAAGAGCTCCAGAAAGCTTGCCTGGGTTCCTGTGGTTCCCTTGGATCCCAGCAGTTTCAGGCTGCCAAGGACATAATCCAAATCCTCCAGATCCATTTCAAACTCCTGCATCCAGAGCGTCGCCCTCTTGCCGACTGTGGAAGGCTGTGCAGGCTGAAAATGGGTAAATGCAAGCGTAGGCTGTGCCTTATACTCGTCTGCAAACCTGGAAAGTTCCGCGATCACATTGACCAGCTTTGTCCTCACCAGCCTCAGTGCCTCCGCCATTACGATTATATCGGTATTATCTCCCACATAGCAGGATGTGGCGCCAAGGTGAATAATGCCTTTTGCCTTGGGGCACTGTACACCATAGGCGTACACATGAGACATCACGTCATGGCGCACGACCTTTTCTCTTTCCTTAGCCACATCATAGTTGATATCTTCCGCATGGGCCTTTAATTCCTCAATCTGCTCATCTGTGATATTCAGACCCAGTTCCTTTTCCGTCTCGGCCAGGGCAATCCAAAGCCTTCTCCATGTTCTGAACTTCTTATCAGGTGAAAATATATACTGCATCTCTTTACTCGCATAACGCTCAGAAAGAGGGCTGACATAACGGTCCGTACTCATAAATCTAATCTCCTATTCTTATATATACTAAATGACTGTCAATACCCCGGCAATTGTATAAACCAAGGATTTCTGCTTCATATCCATAAAAGCGAAAAGCAGGCGTCCTACCAGGTCCCCTGCTCAAATGCCTGGCTGATATCCCCGTCCGGCACCTCCATTGGATATTTTCCGGTAAAACATGCATCGCAGTAGCCCAGATCTCCCACCATATTTTTCAGCTTACTGACCTCCATGTATCCCAAAGAATCCGCCCCTATCATCTTCCGAATCTGTTCCGGCGTATGGGAATGCGCTATAAGCTGTTCATTGGACGGTACATCGGTTCCAAAATAGCACGGATACAAGAACGGCGGTGAACTGATTCTGACATGGACTTCGGTGGCTCCCGCTGCTTTCAGCATCCTGATAATATTAGCACAGGTTGTTCCCCGCACAATCGAATCATCCACCATGATGATCCTTTTGCCTTTTACCACCTCGGGTATGACATTCAGCTTGATCTTCACGCTGGATTCCCTTTCGCTCTGGCTCGGCTTAATAAACGTCCTTCCCACATAGCTGTTCTTATGGAAGGCCATCCCATAGGGGATGCCCGACTGTTCCGAATATCCCTTTGCCGCAACCAGCCCGGAATCCGGCACGCCAACTACCAGATCCGCCTCCACAGGGTATGATTCCGCCAATGCCCTGCCTGCGGTAATCCTGGAATGATAGACATTTACCCCGTCCAGAGTACTGTCTGTCCGCGCAAAATAAATATACTCAAAAATGCAGCGGGCCTGTCCCGCAGCCGGTACTGCCATGCCCGTATCGGACGCGATTCCTTCTTTGGTAATCGTAACAATCTCCCCGGGAAGTACATCACGTACAAACTCCGCGTCCACCGCCGCAATGGCACAGCTCTCCGAGGCCAGAAAGTACGTATTATCCCTTTTTCCAATACACAGCGGCTTCAGTCCCAGAGGGTCCCTGGCTCCAATCATCTTGCGCGGGCTGCTCACTACTAGGGCATACGCCCCCTTTATCTTCATCATCGCATTTTTAACTGCGTCCTCCGCCCGGCTTACATTCAGGCGCTCCCTCGCGATATGATATGCAATCACTTCCGAATCGATGGTAGTCTGAAAAATAGCTCCTGTATATTCCAGTTCTTTTCTCAATTCAATGGCATTGACCAGATTGCCGTTATGGGCAATGGCCAGTGTCCCTTTCACGTAATTGATAACGAGCGGCTGTGCATTCTCCACCCGGGTTCCCCCTGCCGTGGAATAGCGCACGTGTCCGATCCCCAGATTCCCCTTCAAACCATGCAGGGATTCCTCATCGAACACATCGTTCACAAGCCCCAGGCCCTTTTTTGATAAAACCCTTCGCTGTCCATATGTGTCAGTTACCGCAATACCACAGCTTTCCTGTCCTCTGTGCTGCAGTGCAAAAAGGCCATAATATACGGATGGCGCCACATTGCCGCCATCCATATCATATGCACCAAAAACTCCACATTCTTCCCCCAAGCCTGTCATAACTTTATCAATTCTGCTCATGAATGTCTCCTATTTATTTGATGCCGATTCTCTTAAATACTTCCTGATATGCATCCTCTACATTGCCCATATCTCTGCGGAAACGGTCTTTGTCCAATTTCTCGTGTGTCTCCTTGTCCCACAGCCTGCATGTATCCGGTGACACTTCATCCGCAAGGATAATCTCCCCATGGAATCTGCCGAATTCAATCTTAAAGTCGATCAGCTCAATCCCAGCTTCATCAAAGAACTTTCTCATAACGTCATTAACTTTAAAAGTATATTCCGTAATCTTATCAATCTCTTCTCTCGTTGCAGCCCCAATCGCAATTGCAAAATAATCATTGATCATAGGGTCGCCCAGATCATCATCTTTATAACTGAACTCCAAAGTCGGTGCTAATAATTTTCTGCCTTCTTCAATCCCAAGCTTCTTGGAAAAGCTGCCCGCAGCCACATTACGCACAATCACTTCCAGAGGAACGATCTCCACCTTCTTCACTGCAGTCTCTCTGTCACTCAGTTCTTTTACATAGTGTGTCGGCACGCCTTCCTTTTCCAGCACCTGGAAGATATAGTTGGTCATGCGGTTATTAATCACGCCTTTCCCAACAATCGTCCCCTTCTTCTCACCATTAAATGCGGTGGCATCGTCTTTATAATCTACAATCACAATATCCGGGTCGTCAGTAGCAAATACCTTTTTTGCTTTTCCTTCGTAAAGCTGTTCTAATTTTTTCATACGTTCACACCTGTCCTTTTTCGATTTTTCATACATAAAGTAGTAAGGCTGTCTTTCTAAAAGAAAAACAAAGTCTCGCATGATGATTATAATACAAGGGAGACGGAAAATCAATATGGGATTTGGAGGACGAGAATTCGTCCCGGGGTGAGATGGGGACGCTTAATGACAGGGATGCCGGGGTGGGACTGGGGCTGTATATGCCGGTGCGTAATGCACCCGTGCTGCTAAGCGCTTCTAGCATTTCGCACCGGCATATACAGCCCCAGTCCCACCCCGGCATCCCTGTCATAAAGCTGGCTCATCCAGCCGGTAATAAAAAGCCCGTTCCCCGGTTGGAGTCCCAGACCGGAGTAACGGACGTGTATCGACTATGTATATGATGTCCACATGCTTATTATTTTTATGAAATATTGGACTTTTTGCAAAAACTGATGCAAATCACCTCCCCCTCAAAAACGTTCCCCGCAGCCATTCCACATCCGCAGCCCCCGTTTTAGAATCCCCACCGGGGGAATGAGATCTTCCCTGCCGACTGGATGAGTCCAGCTTACCGGGAGCCGGGACGTGCTGCCAAAAGTGCCTATCCTGTTGGAATTACATATTAGCGAGCCTAGCAGCAGTTAGCGAAAATCCGCAAAACCAGACAGAAAAAAGCTGCTTCCGAAGCAGCTTTTTAGAACACCTAAGGCGCTTAATCATCAGATTAAGCGGTGAATGTGTTCGGTTCTGTCTGGTTTTGCGGATTTCCGCTTACTGCTGCTTGGCGCAGCGGGCTGTAATTCCAACAGGATAGGCACTTTTGGCAGCACGTCCCGGCTCGCGGTAAGCGCCCCCTCTCCATCCCCCCCCCCAAGGCTAAATCTCGTAATCTATATCCCATTTCTGGAGAGTTTCCCCAGGAATTCTTTCATTCGTATATTATCCGACCCAAAGACCTCTTCCGGGATTCCCTGTTCCGCGATAACGCCCTTATCCATAAAGATGATATGGTCGGCCACATGTTTTGCAAAATTCATTTCGTGGGTGACGATCACCATAGTCATGTGCTCTGCGGCCAGATCTTTGATTACTTTCAGGATCTCTCCCGTCAGCTCAGGATCCAGCGCCGAGGTTGGCTCGTCGAAGAAAAGGATTTTGGGGTTCATAGCCAGGGCCCTGGCTATGGAAACTCGCTGCTGCTGACCGCCCGAGAGTTGGTACGGGTAAGCATTTTCCTTGTCCTCCAGACCCATTTTTTTCAAAAGTACGCGCGCTTCCTTAAAGACCTCCTCTTTTTCCCGTTTCTGCACTTTGATCGGGGCATCTGTGATGTTCCTCATAACTGAAAAATGGGGAAAAAGATTGAAATTCTGGAATACCAGACCATATTCTCCTTCATAATGGATCTCTCCCGCATCCGGGGTTTCGAGGTTCGTCGCACAACGAAGCAGTGTGGATTTTCCGGATCCGGATGGGCCGATAATTGCCAGGACCTGTCCTTCGTCTACCTTCAGGGAAATGTCCTGCAGTACTTCAACGTCGTCAAAGTGTTTTTTGATATGTTTCATTTCTAACAGACTCATGACATTCCCTCCTATTTATAATAATTTAGCTTCTTCTCGATAAATTCCATGAAAACTGCTACGATCAGGTTAAACACATAATAGAATATACCTGCAGCCACCAAAGGAATAATGGAGGTCTGGGCAGCTGCTATCTGTTTTGCGGTCGTAAACATTTCCGCATAGGCAATTGCAAATGCAAGAGACGTATCTTTTACAAGCGTAATTACTTCATTTGTCACTGACGGCAGAATTCTTTTGATAACCTGGGGGAAAATGATACGGAAGAAAGTCTGCACCCGGTTATATCCCAGCAGCTTTGCCGCCTCGTATTGTCCGACCGGCATAGATTCGATTCCCCCGCGGTAAATTTCTGCAAAATATGCGGCATAGTTGACCGCAAATGCAATCAAAACCGCACTCAGTCTGTAAGACGCCGTGATCCGGATTCCGAATATGTAGTACGGCCCGAAATAAACCACCATCAGCTGCAGCATGAGCGGTGTCCCGCGCATAATAGAAATATATACTTTCGTTATCCACTGAATGATTTTAATTTTTGACATTCTTCCGAATGACACAAGCAAACCTAACGGCAGTGAAAACAAAAGAGTTGCAAAAAATATCCCTACTGTTCCTAACATGCCCCCTGATAACTGGCTGATCATTGCCATAAAACTTATCTTCATCTTCCTGACCTCCGGGTAGTAAAAAGGCCAGATAGTAATTCTGACCTTTTTCATTCTTACTTTTAAATTTTATTTGCCTAAGCAGACAGCGTCTTCAACGCCCCACTTTTTAGCGATTGTCATGAATGTTCCATCCTCTGACATCTCATCAAGCGTTTTCTGAACCTGATCCCTAAGCTTCTCATTTCCCTTTTTAAATCCGACTGCATACTGCTCGGAAGAAATCGTCTCGTCCAGGGTTATGTATCCGCCTCCGCGGGATTCGATCTGATACTTTGCAACACCTACGTCCATTGCTACCGCTTCTGCAGCGCCTGCTTCCAGATCCATAAATGCCGTATTATAATCCGGTACCTGTGTCAGCTGGTTGAATGTTCCTGCCAGTTCTTTCTGGTCTCCCTCCAGGGCTGCCAGTGCAGATGAATCAGCCTGTACTTCCACGATTTTCCCTGCCAGATCCTCCAGTGATTTGATTCCGGAATCTTCTGCAACTACCACTACCTGACTGTTGTCTACATATGGCTCTGACCATGTGTAATCGTCTTCACGGCCATTCATGGTGAATCCGTTCCAGATACAGTCGATGGTGCCGGAACTAAGCTCCATATCCTTCGCATCCCAGTCGATCGGCTGCTTTTTCAGCTCCCAGCCGTTTCTATCGCACACTTCCTGTGCGAGATCCAGGTCAAATCCTACGTATTCGCCGTCATCATCCTTATAGCCATAAGGCGGGAAACTTGCGTCAAACCCTACCGTAAAACTGTCTCCCTCGCTTTTTTCTGCACTTACTGCATCTGTCTTTTCATCGCCTTTTGCGGAATCTTCTGTCTTGGTATCCTCTGTTTTAGTACCCTCTGACTTGGTATCTTCCGTTTTGTTTCCGCATCCTGCCAGCGCTGTTGTCAGCACAAGTGCAGCTGCCATTGCTACTGCTAATTTTCTCTTCATAGATACGCCCTCCCTGTCGTGGTGCTTTATTCTTTTACAAATTGATTACTTTACCACGCTAAAATCGTACATATAATAACATACTTCTATTCGAATGTCAATTGGGATTTGGGGACGGGCTTGAGTCCTAACATGGAACGTCCCCCTATATATGACTTCGCCGGTACTGCTGTTTCCATTTTTCAAGCAGCACGGAATTTGGCTCCATTTGTATATGCTTCTTAATGTCTTCCATCTCCTGGCGCATCTGAGCGTTGACTTCCACATAGTCGTCATGCTTAGTCAGCAGGATGTGGTATTCCTCCAGGGACATATACTTATAGGACGCATACAGATACGGCTTGAGCAGTGCAGAGTCTTCGCAGATCTGGTAAGCCCGGTCGTACATCCTGGCCGACTCCTGATATAAAAACAGCCTCCCGTAAGCTGCACCCAGCCCGGCGTATATCTTGCCGTAGAACTTGGGGTCCACGCTTTCATCCGCCTCTTCGTTGAGTATGGCCTGATACACGAGGATCGCCTCCTCGATCTCCCCGCTCTCCAGCAGGTTATCGCCCTTATACTTCTGACGCTCAATGTCCTTCTGATTCTTCAGCCGCTCCAGCACATTCTGGATCCGTATCATCTCCGGTTCCCTGAATATCCGGGAGCTCTTCAGGATCGTCAATACAAACTTTTCCACTGAACCGCGCATCCGGATGACATCCCTGAGATTTCCTGCCAGTTCCGGCATACCGATCTCTTCCTCCAGCCAGGTACAGAGCTGTTCGTTCATGATCGTGTAGTCAATCAGGTAGAGATTGTTGCACAGATAATAGCATAATTCTTCAATTGTAAATATCTTGCAGTGGATCCTTGTAATCTCATAAGGATGCGTTGCATGCCTGTCATGACAAAGAATTAAACTTCCCATCATTGCCTCCTAAATGTATAATCTTCTCTTCCTGAAAATCCGTAGGCAGGTAAAATTCTCCGAACCCTACGTCCCGCACTGTGATTTTACAGGTCTTTTCATCCAGAAACAGCGTCTCTATCTGCAGCCGCATAGAATATTCGCCTCTCTTTGGGAAATTTTCCAACGAAATAACCTCTGTTTTTAAAGTTCCCTGCACCAGAGATTCTACATGCAGTTCTATGTTCTCCATATCCTCCAGAAGCACTTCCCACTGATTGTTAGACTCATACCAGTGCGCTCCCCAGGACACAATCGGGTACCACATCTCCTGGCCGTCTACTCTCATATTCACAGTGATCTGATCCGTCAGCTTTGTCTCCGAGAGATATACCGGATCTTCTATGTGCATAAACATCTTCCGGTAAGCCGTGTAACAGGCTCCCTTGCTGTACAGATTATTTCCGATAAAAGCTCTTCTTCCATTACAAAGTACGCGCAGAGAGGTCGGATACCAGTTATTTTCAAACCCCTCTCCTGTCAGAAAGACTGAGGATACAATGCGTTTATCAAATACGCTTTCTATAAATTTGCAAAAACGTGAATCCGCCTCCTTCGCCTTGTCCTCATTCAGCACCGGATAAACGGCAGCCAATTCTTTCATATGGGCGCTGGCGACTTCGTCCACCGTGACGAAAGTCGTCTTCCCCCCACCCAGCCCGGGCTTCAGTCTTCTTAACATAAAAGCCTTGATCTCATTACGGTCACAGCAGAATAGTGCGGCATCGTACTGCCACAATTCCTTAGGCTGGTAAAAAAGATAGTTACAGAAACTTTCCTTATAATCCTGAATGAAAATGTGCCTCTTATCGATGTTCATGCGTACCGCAATCCCACGCAGAAGCTGGGCCAGCTCCTCAGTCAGTTCCGGGACAGAAAACACGATCCCCTCAATCTGCGGAAAAGACTGCAGCGACATCTGCACAAACTTGGAGAGCAGCCAGACCGCATCATAAGTCTCTTCCCCGAACTCAATCTTTTCTCCTGCCAGGCTCTTGTCCAGCAGCCTCGTAACCGTAAACCCCTCTTTAATTGTAACCAGACGCTTTGCTTCCTTACCATAAGCCCATGTATCCCTGAGTTTACCAATAATCAGGGGGATCTGGTAATTATCAGAATCCACCTCCAGTGTCTCCGGCTCCAGCTGCTGATCGTTGTAGAAACTGATCTGGCAGGTCTTATCATTTATCTCATATCCAATTATATTGCCTTGTCCCATTACAGACAGCCTCCTCACCTTTACCGCCGGGGCTTTTACTTTGCCCCTCGGCCGCAATGTACTTTCTGCCGGCTATGTCCCAGTCCTCCCGGCGGCATAGTGACATTCTATGTTACCGATCCCAGGCTGGCCTGTGAACAGTAACCATCATCTTCCATTAATATTGTTCAAACATATGAGCGGCAATCGCATCCTCCGCCGCATATGACCTCATCTTTATATCCCGCTCTCTGCCATCCTCCAGCAGGATGTCGTTCAGACGTCCGTATCTTCCCGATTCGCCTTTCTTTACTTCTTTCACACAGGTTTCCTTATCGCTCCTGTATGTATTTCCGTCAATTGTCTCCTTAAAATAGTATTTCAGCTTTTCATTGGCAAACAGCACAAACTTCTTCACATACAGGTTCTCGTACATCGGAGTCAAAACCTCGGTGGAGTAATCCACCTCCTCGGAATCCCCTTTCTGCAGCTGATAGTAAAGCATGACACGGCTGCCCTTCTGCCCCTTATATTCGATCAGCGTCTTATCCCAGAGCTGAAGTTCAATCAGCCAGTCTTTCTCATATGCGAGGAAAAACGGGAAATAAATCTGCTTGCCGCTGAGTTCCTGCAGGAACTTCTTCAGGGTCTTGCGTATCATCGAATTATATTCTCTGTTGGAATAGTACTTGAGAACCGCAATCTTACAGATATCTATCGTGTCCTCTCCCTTTTCATACTCTCTGCATATAATATCAATGATGCTCTTGCTGATTTTTCTTTCCTCCACAACATAGCCCCTGGACATATAGGCCAGGTATGCCTGCTGCAGTCTGAAATATGCGCCCTCCGCATAGTATTCCTCGAACACCTGCACTTCCGCAAACAGTTCTTCCGAGAAGAGCATCTGTGTCAGAATCCGCTCCGCCAGCTTATGCGTATGTACCTCATACTCCCGCGCCTCTCTCCAGAGCCGCTTCATATCCGTTGTGGCGCCGCAGTAATAATTGGAAAGATACGTCAGGATCACCTTATCATACTGACCTTTTTTGAATAATTCAAAACAGATATAGGTCAGAAAATCATCGTTTTCGTAGTTATTCTCCCTGATGTTCTTACTGCAGAGACTGAATAATTCCTCTTCCTCATAGTTCTCAACGCCCTTTTCCCGCACAATATCAAGAGTCAGTGTTTCCTCTGCCTCTTCCATCCGGTTCATGCGCATGCTGTTGATATACTTCTTGCACATATCCATATAACGCAGTTCATAGAACATGCGTCTGCTCTCATAAGGGATTGAATCCGTATAATGCCTGCCGTCCCTGGATTCCCATACAAGCCTGTCTGTCTTGGCGTATAAGAAGACCTGGGCGCCCCGGTCCGTATACGGCACCTTTTGGGTAATGCTTCCGTCATCCGCTATGATGTGGATGAACTTCATGTTCGGTACCTTGGTTGTAATCTCATAGGCGTGGCAAATATCATATAATGCCTTGATGCGCTCCGGATTCATGGAACGCTCCACGATAAAGCGCTTATAAATGATCCTCAGCTGTTCGTCGATGTGCCGTCTCTCCAGCTGATTCCATGCAAAAGCCTCCATCTCATCCCGGTAATGCGCATAGATCTCGCTGGATTCATCCTCATACGTAATCAAATTGGAGTATAATAGAGCGCACTTTCGGTAGTCCAGCGTGTTTCCATGCATAAAATACAGGTACACAGATCTGGGCAGTGCCTTATGGAAATGGCTTTCCTTAATAGAAGCCATATAATATTCATAGAGCTGTGCAATCTTCTGCTCAGTCTCCACCGCTTTTTCATACCATTTAAAATAATCGTAGCCGATACAGTTTCCTTTGATCAGAAGGGTACAGATGGCTGTAAGGATCATGTTTTCCTCATACATCTTGTAGGCCAGTACCAGGGTCTCATACAGGTGCCTGTCAAAGTTCTTCAGCTGGCTTGCCAGATTCGCCGTATACAGGGCCAGCTCCTTTGTCATCAGTTTATATTTTGCCGCAAAATACAGCACCATAACCTCGAATTTGCCCAGCTTTTTCAGGGAGGAACTCTTATCCCTGAAGCACTTAAATGCCTCCATATAGAACCAGATGCTGTGCGTCTTCTCCTCATAAAACTGGCGTTCCAGTGCACGCAGGCGTTCGCTGTATATCTTATACTCGGAGTCTACATTGACCAGCATACACAGAATCAGCCAGCTCTCCGGATGCTTCATATAGGACTTGGAAAGTTCCTCTGCCACCCGGCGCTGCCCGATCGAATCATTGCTGAGCAGGGTCGTAAGATATAAATAGTAGGAACTCATCTCAACATTCTTGCCAATTGCAAACCGGTTATAATTATAGGATTCCAGAATCCACTTCGCCTCTTCCATGCGTTTTCCAAGCAGGCAGATATGCGCGTGTACAAGAAGATACATCTCCTTCTTATTATCCTTCTCCCTGAGATGCTCTATCTTTTTCAGGGATTCCTCTGTCCAGGTATTTAGGTCTATCCTGCCGGCCTCATAAGTCAGATACCGCTTCACAATGCTGGTAAATTCCATATCGCCCGCACGGTGTTCCTCCTCCCGCCTGACATCCTTCTCCACCACAATCTCGTAGGCCAGAGTCTCATAAGGTGTCTGCAGCATGATCTGCCCGAAATTGCTGCCCCGGTGCAGATGCTCCGGTGTGATAATATATTCCAAACGGTAGGAATTGCCGATAAACTCTTCTGTGGTCACCTTCACGTGCTCTACGGTTAAAAAATCTCCTTCCGTCTGCACGTCAATAGAAAGATATCCCCAAGTATTCTTTTTAATCGTCAGAGTTTCTTTGCGAGCCTCTTCCACTTCCATAAAAGCGCGGCTCTCCTCTTCCAGGGTCAGAAATATCTTTTCTTTCTGCTTACAGCCCACAAGAAATTCCTCCAGGGCCTGCTGATCCAACTCCCATTTGCGCATATTGTCGTAAAGGGCCTGGATACGTTTATCTTCATATTTTAAAATCTCGTAAAAATCTCTGGAGCGGAACAGCTTTTCCGCCTCTGCCGGATCCCGGAAAGAAAGCTTCTTAAAATCTTCCAGGCTCTGAACCTTCCCATAGCTTGTCATAACAAAGGGCTTCTCTATGATTGCCGTAAATGCAACATCATATTCCCCGCCATTACACACTATGGTAAACCTGCCATGTTCCACATGTCCCGGCACCAGCCCGGAACCATCATATGTATAATAGATATTAACCGGGTTCCCATCGAAGCCCTGTTCCTCACAATGGACACGATAAGAAGAGGGATATACCAACCCTCTGATGGTCCCCTCGCCCTGGTTCTGCAGGGAAAAACTGCCCTTATACATCTCCCCCTCGCCGACACGCATAATAATCCGTGTCTCGGGGAAAATAATCTCCGGCTGCGGAATGTGAAAATCTCCTTTGGAAAGACGTTTAATCTTATTCTTCAAGTTAGTCACCTACTCATATTTCTTTCGTTGCATTTTTTCATAAGCACGCTATAATGAATTATATCATCTTTATACTATTTCTTGCAACGGGTGAATGAAAGAATTTGAAAGGGGATCGTATACATGAATACAAAACCAGAATTTCACGGCAGTGACCTGGAAAAAATATCGGAATACTACGGAATTCCTAAGGATTCCATAATCAGCTTCGGCGCCAATGTAAACCCACTGGGCCTATCCCGGAAGGTAAAAGCGGCTTTGAGCCGTCATTTGGATATCATTTCCACCTATCCGGACAGAGAATATACCTCCCTTCGCTGCGCCATCGGCGAATACTGTCAGGTATCCCCCGCTCATGTCATGGTGGGAAATGGATCTACAGAACTAATCTCTTTGCTTATTGAGCAGCGCCGCCCTAAAAAAACTCTCATACTGGGCCCCACATATTCAGAATATGCAAGAGAACTCTCGTTTTCTGATAGTACGCAGGATTACTACCATCTGAATCCCGACACTGGGTTTTGCCTCAACATCTCTGATTTTCTAGAAAGACTCGAGGCTGGGTATGATCTCCTGATCATATGCAATCCCAACAATCCTACATCTTCAGTCATAGGCACCTCTGATATGCGCAGCATCCTGTCCGTCTGTCAGAAGGCCGGAACCTTTGTTATGATTGATGAAACTTATGTAGAATTCGCCCCAGATATCTCTTCCGTAAGTGCCATGTCCCTGATCGAAGAATTTGACAACTTCATGGTTCTGCGCGGAGTCTCCAAATTCTTCGCCGCCCCCGGCCTCCGCCTGGGTTACGGAGTCACCAGCAGCCATTCCTTCCTGGCCCGGGTAAAGGAGCACCAGATTCCCTGGTCTCTGAACAGCATCGCCGCCTTTGCCGGAGAACTGATGCTGCAGGACACTAATTATATAGAAGAAACCCGCTCCTTAATAAAAGCTGAGCGCACAAGAATGTTGGAAGAACTGCACAAAATAAGCGGCATCACCGTCTACGACGCAGCCGCCAATTTCATCCTGATCCGTATCCGCAAACCCGGTATGACTGCCTTTGACCTATTCGAGGCCTGTATCAAACAGGGCATGATGATCCGGGACTGTTCTTCCTTTCAGTGCCTGGAGGGAGAATATGTGCGGTTTTGTGTAATGGGGCGGGAGGAGAATTCTAGGCTTATTGAGGGGATTCGAAGGAGTTTGGGGTAGGTTGGTATGGGGACGCTGTACGGAAGTGGAACAGGGCTCTTCTGGCGGCGGAATCAGTGCGTAAGCGCCGCTAATCAAAATCGGAGCGGGCCGCTGCGATGCTGTCCGGGGAGGCTTATGCTGATTCTGGAAGCCTTTAGCGTGCCGTACAATTGCTTACTGCGAAAAAGCCGCAGCTTATGGGGGAAAACTGATTTCCAAATCAGTTTTCCAGAGCATCTGAGCTTAGAAAGCATCAGGCTTTCTAAGTGAATATGCTCGGTCCCATAAGCTGCGGCTTTTTCACAGTTAGCAATTGTAGGCTAAGCGGCCGGTTTCCAGGATCAGCATAAGCCTCCCCGGACAGCATCGCAGCGGCCCGCTCCCATCAGGCGTCCTACACCCTCAATATAAGCGCCACAAAAACAAGATCCTCTCCCCCCGTATTTTTGACTCCATGTCCGTCTCCGTTTTTGCAGTATACTACATCTCCCGCCTCTATAGGCACCGCTTTTCCGTTATCATCATACATTCCCTTTCCAGAGAGAATGTAGTACGTTTCGGTTTCTCCGTGATGCTCGTGATGGCCAAGTTCACAATTGGGCTTGAGCGTTACTCTTGAGAACATTTTGCAGTGGTTTCCAAGCTCTTCTGTGCTTAACAGGGCTTCCTTCATGATGAAGCCTGCACCTCCGTTTGCTTTTTCTACTGTCTCAATCTTTCTTTCGCCTGCTTTTGTCATATTAAAGTCCTCCTTTTTCTTTGTTGTATATTTAGGCTAATTCCGCGCGTAATCTGTGCTTTAAACCCATTCTCGATCTGACATAAAACATTGCATATCCAAAGGGCACCCCGCAACTCATGCCCTGCGGGCGGGTCTGCAGCAAAGCTGCAGAATAAGGTATACATGTATGCTAAAAATCTTTCTTCATCTGCCGGTAATCCAGATCTTGATATCCCAGTTTCTCATAAAGGGCTTTTGCTCTTGTATTGTCATCTTCTATTTCCAGGCGGAAGCGTGTGACACCTTCTTCTCTGTGTGCTTCCATGTATGCGAAAAATTCGCTTCCCAGCCCCTTGGAGCGGTATTCTTCCAAGATATAGAGTTCTTCCAGCCAGTACACATACCCGCCAGCCTCCTGGGAAAATGTCTTCGCGATCAGGCCGTACCCCGCCATGCTGCCCTCATGTTCCAGCATATAGATCTTTCCATAAGTTCCGCTGCTGATGCATTCCTCGAAGGTTTTCTCAATATATGAATCCGGTATCGGATGCAGCACTGCCGGTGAATGGTAGAAATCATGCGCCATCTTCAAATATTGTTCTCTGTCTTCCTGTCTCACTTCTCGTATCATATATGCCTCCTGTTGTATCCTTCAAATGTCTTTCTTTCGAAGCAGCTCTTCCTGGCCGCCATTTCCGGCCTCCACAAACTCTCGGCACGAAAAAGCACGGTCCTTCGCCATCTCCGCTGCCCTCATATTATCATATTTCCCGGAAAAGGTCTACTCTTACCCTATCACTTTATTGTCTCAAATGCCGTGCAGCGTGGTACACGGCCCCGTAAAAAATGACCTCTTAACTTCCTTATGGAATTTTAAGAAATCATCTCCATGATTTGTGGTATAATATTTCTATAACTAATTGACTGAATTCTCCAGAAAGGATGGTATATTTATGGAATTAAACGAAGGATTAAAGAAAATATTTCTTGCGGGTGTCGGTGCGATAGCCACTACGGCAGAGACGGCAAAAGATGTGGTTGAGAATCTGGTAAAAAAAGGCGAGATTACTGTTGAGCAGGGAAAAGTACTCAATGAAGAACTGAAAAAAAACGCCAGGGAAAAGATGAAGGAGCATGTATCTGTCACAGTTGTGAAGGAATACAAAGATGCAATGACCGCAGTAGACCATATGAAAGAGGATGAGCTGGAAGCACTCAAGGCCAAAATCGCAGAGGTCGAAAAAGCCGCAGCACAAAAGGCTGCAGAGAAAGCCGCAGAAGAGGCTGCGGAGGAAAAGTCCGGGGACGGGGCCATGGATGCGGATAACGGCGACTCCTGTAAAGCAGCGGAGAAAGCTGCCGACCCTGAGGACGGCCCTGCAGGGGAGGACTCCTGCACTGAGGACAGCCCTGCAGAGGAAGCAGAAGCTGATGCCCCTCAGGATCCCCAATAGCAGGTTCTGCCTATGAACGAAACAATCGTAACCCCGGAGACATCCCAGGCAGAACCCCCAGCTTCCCAAAAGCGCCTGCGGGAGATCATGCAGGTACTTGGTAAACATCGCATAACCCATGGGCTCACCCCGGCCAAGCTTCGCGAAATTCTGGAAGATTTGGGCCCAACTTATGTAAAACTTGGGCAGATTATGTCCATGCGTTCGGATATGCTTCCTGAAAATTACTGCCGTGAGCTGACGAAGCTGCGCACAGAGGTAAGCCCCCTGCCCTATTCCGTTGTGTCCGGAGTCATTGAAGAAGAACTCAAAGAGCCGGCGGGAAACATCTTCTCTCAGATTGAGGAGACACCTCTCGGCTCTGCTTCGATTGCCCAGGTGCACCCCGCGGTCCTGAAGGATGGCACAAAAGTCGTTATTAAAATACAGCGGCCGGCCATAAAAGAGATCATGCAGGACGACATCCTGCTTCTGAAAAAAGCTGCCGGCATTCTGAAATTGGCTATTGGGACAGAAGACCTGATTGATTTCAGGACGATTCTGGATGAACTCTGGAAGACCACCCGGGAAGAAATAGATTTTCTTCAGGAGGCTGCAAACCTGAATCTTTTTTATGTGAACCAGAAGGATATTGTGTATGTCACCTGTCCAAGAGTATTTCACGAGTTTACTACTCCCCGGCTGCTTGTGATGGAGTATATTGACGGAATACAGATCGACGAGACAGAACGTCTCAAAGAGCTTGGCTATGATATGACAGAGATCGGCCAGAAGGCTGCCGAAAATTACTGTAAGCAGATACTCGAGGATGGTTTTTTTCATGCGGATCCCCATCCGGGCAATCTCTGGGTAGCAGGCGGACAGATCGCCTGGCTTGACTTAGGGATGACGGGCAGGCTGACTGAGCACAACAAACAGCTGCTCAAGAAGGCGATCACGGCGATTCTGGAACACGATATCTATTCTCTGAAAAATGTGCTTCTGGCATTCGGGGAACCCCAGGAACGCGTCAACCATGCCAGACTTTATACAGACATTGATGATATTTTAAGCAAATATATGTCCATGGATTTCGGAACAATGAAGCTGGGAGAATTAATTGAGCGCATGCTTTCTCTTGTAAAGGATCACCGTCTGGCTATTACCCCAGACATTACGCTGCTCGGACGGAGCATGGTCACGATGGAGGGAACGCTGGCAGCCTGTGCCCCGGACGTCAATATTCTGCAGATTCTTTCTATGCACATGTCCTCGCTCCTGCTGAAAGAACTGGATATAAAAAAACTGCTCAGGCATAAAGGACGCCAGCTCTATACTTCTATGGATAAGTCCATGGAGATTCCGGCACAGATATCTGATCTGCTCAATATTACCAAGAATGGACAGGCCCAGCTGAATCTGCAGCTTTCTGATTCCGAAGAGATACGCGCCGATATTCATAAAACGGCTGACCGTTTTGTTCTGAGTATACTGGCGGCAGCTCTGTTCATAGGCTCCGGAATGATTATTCATGTACGCACAATTCCACAGTGGTTTGGGATACCTTGGATCAGTTTTTTGGGGTATACGGTCTCTGGGGTGCTCATCATCGGATTGATTATCAGGATACTGATGGCGCGGCGGAAGTAGTAAGGGAGGGGGCGCAATGCAAAACAGCACACGCCTTCCCGGCCCCTCCCGGTTCGCCTTCCGCAAAGCTGGGTGCATCCTGCCAGGGGGATGTCCGATCGGTATTTTGTGGCTTGGGCGGGTGGGGATGGATGGCAGGGCTGTATTTGGCAAGGGGATTTTGCTTGCTTATATCTTCTTTTAATTTAGATTATGGCAGGCATTTTATATAGCGGTATTGGATCTTTTTGATTATGGGCAGGTCTTTTTGGATGTGTTTTGATGTTTTTTGGTAAAGGGCGTATAAGTTTTGGTGGGTTTCTTTTGGGGGCGGGGTTTTGTCGTACATTGCTTTTTGGGCGGCCTGCCGGAGGGTGTTGCAGTCTTGTTCGGTCAGGACAGGCAGGGCTTTTTTAAGGGTTTCGAAGGAATCTGTACTGAACGGGGTTTTTATGTTTGTGCCAAGGACGGCTGCTGCCGCACAGAAGGCAAGGTAGATCTCGGTTATGCCCTTGCCCTGGGCGTATTTTTGTATGGCGTTTGCTTTCTTTTTTCTCCGCACGGCAGCCTGTGTTGCTGTTAGGATTGTGCACAGGAATACCAGCAGGAAGGCTGTCAGGATGGCCAGGGCTGATTTGGATAAGGCTTGACGGCTTACTGCGGGTTTGCTGGCGGATGCGGGCGGTACTGCTGCCTGGCTGTCTCCGGTATACGGGAGGGTGTGCTCTCTTATGACCCATTTGTCTTCATAGGTTTCACACCAGGCATGGCCCATGTCGCCCGTTACTTCTGCACGGTAGGAACCGTCCGGCTGCTCTTTATACGCCGATGGAGGGATGGCATAGCCCTCGACATACCTGGCTGTATATCCCATGATGCGGTACATCAGAACGGCCGTTGTGGCAAAATGGACACAGAATCCCTTTTTGTTTTCAAACAGAAAGTATTCGGAAAAGTCCTGCCCCGAAGGAGTGGGCCCGGGCTGATAATCGTATACTGTATTTTCCTCAAACTCTTTCTGTATAAATTCTGCGGCTTCCTCTACTGAATGGATCTCCTGTTTTTCGCACAGGTTGATCAGACGGGTCAGATTTCCCGGATATCCTCTATATTGATTTGGTATCTCACCGTTTTCTTCCGGAGCTTTCCAAGTACTGTCCTGATAGACTGCGCCGTACGTCAGCGGCAGATAAACGGTGCTCTCGGGGCGGGTTGGAGACGCTACAACAAGTCCGTTTCCGTCTCCCGGCCGGAAATATCCGATGTTCTGCAGGCTTGTTGACTGATCCGGAGCGAACAGGTCGTGAGGGATTCCGGCAGTCGTACCTCCTTCGTTTGGAAACAGACCTTCCCGGGTATCTTCATTGTTCTGTACTTCGTTATCCTGGGATTTCTCCGGTGCAGTATCCTGAGGCCTTTCCGGCTTCGCTTCTTCTTTTTCCTTTGGTTCTTCTTCTTTTGATACACCGGAGGCCTCTTCCAGTCTCTGGATCACATGTTTCTCGATTACTGCCTTTGCCTGGATATACAACCCATTTTCTGCGGACTTTTGTACCTCTATCCTGCCTGCAGCTCCCCAGGAGACTGCGCAGAGCACAGAGACCAGCACTGCAGCTGTCACCGCATTTCCCCAGGCAGCCCTCCCTGTACTGCCTGTCCCTATGGCAAAATAGATACCGCAGGCCATAACCAACAGACCACAGGACCTCACAGATGGAAAATAACCTTCCATGGCAGAAAGGATAACCGGAAAGAAAAGCAGCACTATGACAGCCGCTTTTCCTTTTCCCCTGAGCAGAACCAGGGAAAACACCGCTATGATTGGTATGGTGGCTGCTGCAATCCCTACGGCCAGCAGGATATTGGAAATCTCAGGCACTTCATAGAGCAGGAGCGGCACACTGCCCTCCTCATGAATACGCAGATAGGCATTCGCCAGTGAATTCACTACCGCTGTTGCAGGCACACGATTTTTCCATACAAAAAAAATCAGGGCCGCGCCTCCTGCGGCCAGATATAGAATTTTTTTCTTTCCCCTGCTTCCCCACAGCCACAGCCAGAATACGGACAACAGAAAAAGGCAGCCATACAAACAGGGTTTTAATACCTGCAGGGGGAACACGGACAGCAGGCTCTCCCACCATGCGGCGGCAAGAAAACCCGCAGATAATGCCCTTGCCGCAAACAGACTAATCCGGTTCATTTCCCCGGATATCTCTCTGCTCTTCTGTTCAAACAGCCTGATGCCTGATTTACCTTCTTTTCTGTTTTTCATCGGCAGTCTCCTCCCTACAGCTGCAGTAATTCCTGCTTTTCACCATTGACGGTTATCCCGCCCTGTCCGTCAATATTAACAATACTGCTGAAATGCTCCCCGCGGAATGCATCTTCATAGCAGGCTTTGCGCATGCTGTCATCCGTATACGGCTCCATATCCAGCATTCTCCACAGAAGGCCGTGCACGGTCTCCTCACTGCTGACCTTCCATTTCACAATTCTCATATTCTTTTCTTCAAACCAGGCAGCCATATGAATACATTTTTCCTCCACCAGCGTCATGCACAGGGAGGCAGCTGATTCCAGCATTTTACTGAACCCCTCGCTGCTCTGTGCTTTTTTTGGGTACTCCATCCAGACCAGCACAACGCATCCCAGGGGAAAGCTGTATTCCTTCACCATCAGTGCATCTTCTTTGGCCGTCAGCTTCCAGTGGATGTCGTGCACAGAGTCCCATGGCCGGTATTCCCTGACCTGATAGATTTCAGCGGGGTCATCCCCGCTTTTTTCTACGGAATATTCATCCGCATCGGCCAGAAACTCCCGCGTCCGTCTCGTAATTTCCAGCGGCATCAGGCCGGTTCGGGGCATGATCCCTACATAAGCCTTGTCCGCAACGGGGATAGTTCTGTAAAACATCCCAAAAAAGTCAAAAATTTTCATACCGACAAGCGCGACTTCCATGCTTCCGCAGTATTCCGATGTAAAATAAAACGGAAGAGCTTTTTTTCTGCCCGGCTCCAACATTCCGGACATCTTTTTTACCATCATCTGACCGGAATTTCTTCCGCCGATCTTCACCCGAAGTTCATATTTCCCATTCCAGATCCTGGAAGTATTATTTACCCATAATTTCACCCTGATTTTCTGGTTTTTCTCCCCCATAGCCGGAACCTTCCCGATCCCCGCCGTCAACCTTGCAGACATGTTGTGCAGACAGGCAACTGAGACAAAGGGGTACAGGATTTCCAGCACTAAAGCTGCTGAAAGGGCCGGAGTATCATACATCAGGAACAGATACCCGGTTACCAGAACCGCCGCCGCATATCCTAGTGTTCGTCTTATCATGCCGCCACCTAACGCCTTTTCATAACCGGTGGCTTCACCTCTTCCAGGATCTGTTCCAGTACGTCTTCCGTCCGGATATGCCCGACCTTTGCCTTGGTGCTGAGCAGTACCCTGTGCCCTGCCACACATTGAAACACATCCGCCACATCATCTGGAATCACATACTCCCGGCCTCTCATATAAGCGCCGGCCTTAGCCATAGCCGCCATGGCCACGGTTCCCCTTGGGCTCAGCCCCATTGCAATGTATTCTCCGCCTCTGGTTGCCTTTGCCAGCTGGGCAATATAAGTGTATACGGCGTCATGTATAAACAGATTTTTCACTTCTTCCTGCGCCCGCAAAAGCAGCTCCGCCGTCATTACCCGTCTCACAGGTCCGGTGCTACGCCCTGACTGGTTTCTCTTCATAATCTCTACTTCTTCTTTCACGCTTGGATACCCCATGCTGACACAGATCATAAACCGATCCAGCTGAGACTCCGGAAGCAGCTGTGTTCCCGCAGAACCGGCGGGATTCTCCGTAGCGATCACGATAAAAGGATTCCCCGTCTTTCTGGTCACCCCATCCACGGTCACCTGCCTCTCCTCCATAACCTCCAATAGCGCGGACTGCGTCTTTGGCGAGGTTCTGTTGATCTCATCCGCCAGAAGGAGATTGCACATCACAGCACCCGGCTGGTACACAAACTGCTCCGTCGCTTTCTGATACAGCGTAAACCCTGTCAGGTCAGCAGGAAGCACATCCGGAGTAAACTGAACCCGCTTCTCCTCAAGCCCCATCGCTTTAGAAAAAGCAAGGGCCATGGTGGTCTTTCCCATCCCCGGAATATCCTCCACTAAAATATGCCCCCCAGCCAGAATCGCCATCATAATCTTTTCCGTAATCTCCTCTTTCCCAACAACGGCCCTGCCAACCTCTTGAAGCACCACATCAATAGCCTCTCTATAATCAGACATAAAACGCCTCCTCCTGACAAATACTTGTTCCCCAAATTATATCATATAATCAAGTAGTTTTGGGAAAGGATTCGCCTATCTAGGGCGGGAGGGACTACGGAGGCGGGGAAACTTCAGGGAACCTTCCTGCAAACGGGCCGCCTGCAGAAAGATTCACGGTAACAGCGGATTAAACTAACTACGCGGATATCAAAGCCCCCATTACCTTTGTAGATATCCTGCCCTTTTACGATATATACTACCCCAGCCATTCATTCCCGCTTCATCGATTCCATCCGCTGCCCCCGCCAAGATCCCCCGTCAGTGAAGCCACTTCTACCGTTTTGATGCACCAGCTTCAGGAACCGGAGATAGGGGCATCTGGAGGCGTCTTACGGCGGTTAG
>BAIF02000120.1 GCA_000509105.1 Clostridiales bacterium VE202-21
ACCTTTTTCTGCATTATTTGCCTTATTTTTACATCCCATCTTTCTGGCTGCACCACTTCTTAAAAGTTTTAAAATCCACATTCAGCCTTCTTGAGGCCTCTCTGGCGCTGATTTCATTGCGCTTCCACTGCCAATAGATTTTTTCAAATGCTTTTGGTATCTTCAGGCTGCGTCTGCCAAAACGAACTCCCCGAGCCTTTGCTACTGCGATGCCTTCAGCCTGCCTCTGGCGGATACTTTCACGCTCGCTCTGTGCAACAAATGACAACAGCTGCAGTACAATATCGGCAATCAGTGTTCCCACCAGATCTTTTCCTTTTCTGGTATCCAGAAGCGGCATATCAATCACCACAATATCCGCGCCTATCTCCTTTGTTATGTATCTCCACTGCTCAATAATATCCTCATAGTTTCTGCCCAGGCGGTCAATTGACTTTACATAGAGCACGTCCTCCTCTTTCAGGTTTTTCAAAAGTCTTTTATACTCGGGCCTGTCAAAGTCTTTTCCGGATATTTTTTCAATGTAAAGATTTTTTTCCGGTATTTTCAGGGATTCCATTGCAACCAACTGTCGTTCTACATTCTGGTCTTTTGAAGATACCCTAACATAACCAAAGCTTTTGTGCATTATTTTCCCTCCTTTTACGACACAACTATTATCGCATATTTATACACCGCCTCATGCTGGTATATTTTTCCAATTATGTGTTTTGACAGGTGTTAGGTGGGTTTCTTTTCGAGGAGCAGAATGCGTTCACAAAACGCGGGGCGGCTTGTGCGGTATCGTTTTCATAGAAAGATATTACAACGCAAAAGGAGGACAGCAAAGGCAAAAGTATAATCCGGATTATACCTGTTCCTGGTCCCAGAACGCGCAGCCTTCCGGCTTCGGCTGGTGTGTCCAGGCTGCCTGTGCAGTCCTTCTTTTTAATTACTCCGGCTGACTGGTGCATTGTAAATCAAGTAACTGACTCTTAAGCTAAGATAAAATTATTCGAGGTACTAGCATTTCTCTGCCCTCCGGTTCTCGACTGGCCTTTTTCTAATAATACACCCGTCCTTCCTCAATGATTTCCGCTCTTCCATTCTGTACTGTAACTTCAGTAACTGAACAATTCGCAGGTACTCCGTTTTCCCAAAATCTTGCAATATCCTTCTGTCCTTTTATAAGATTCAGCATTGCTGTGAGGGCGGCTCCATGCGTGGAAATTAAAAGTGTTTTATCCTCATACTCTTTTCTGTCATACAGCTCATGAAGAAAGTCCTGGATCCTGTCTTCCAGTTGTCCGATCGATTCCCCTCCTTCAGGCACTATATAGTTCTTCGTGTCAGTAAAAAGTTTGTTAAACTCATCGCTGCCTGGCTCTTTGTTCTCGCCCCTGCAGCACATTCCCTCTGCTACGCCAAATCCCATTTCCTGGATTCGGATATCCTCATATAAAGGGATATTTCTCCCTGCCAGAATTAGTTGCGCTGTTTCCTTTGCCCTGGACAAAGGACTCGTATATGCGGCCGCAAACGGAATATCCCCCAGCCCCTTTGCCGTCTCTTCCGCCAGGTATCTTCCATACGCATTCAACGAAATATCGGAGTGTCCCTGAACTTTTTTTAATTTATTCCATGCTGTTTCGCCATGGCGAACAAGATATAACTTCATTATCTGCCTCCCTGATATATAATTTTTATGAATAAACATATTTTACAGGATACTTTTTCGTAAATCATATTTCTCTGCTTATTTAGTATAATCATTACTTTTTCTTTCGTCAACTTTTACTTCTTGTCTTATTTGCCAGATACCTTTATAATAGTTGGTGAAATCAAATTAACTTAATACCCCAGGGAATTCTGTCACCAATCCCTTGCATGTGGATCCGCCCGCAGTACATGGGTTGTGGGTTGCCCCTGGGTATACAAAAAGGAGATTATTATGGAAAAAATTGCAAGTTTTTCAATAGACCATTTAAAATTGGTTCCGGGCCTTTATGTTTCCAGAAGAGATGAGGTAAACGGAAATCCTATTACTACTTTTGATATCCGTATGACCAGCCCAAACGATGAACCAGTTATGAATACCGCCGAAGTTCATACATTGGAGCACATCGGCGCTACCTTTCTGAGGAACCATCCTGATTTTAAAGACAAAGTGCTTTACTTCGGGCCGATGGGATGCCGGACCGGATTTTATCTGCTTCTGGCAGGACAATATCAGCCGGAAGATATCGTTGGGCTTATCAGGGATATGTTTAGTTATATATCTGCATTTGAAGGAGAAGTGCCAGGCGCAGCAGCCAAGGACTGCGGCAATTATCTGGACATGAATCTTCCTATGGCGAAATATGTAGCGAAAAAATATCTGCAGAATGTACTTATCGACATACAGGATTATCAAATGTATTATCCGGAATAAATTTAGATTCCACTTGACGTCTTCAGAAAAACATGCACAATAAATATCACTCAAACCATAACAGCCAGCAAATAAACTTTCCACAGCCTCTACGTCCTGTGGTGAAGGCATTCCGTACAATTGTAGTCTGCTTGCACTTCCCTGCCCTCTGTGTTTATATGCTGGCTTTTTGTCGTTCTTTTTGTTACACTTTATTTATGTTCTTCTTTCTCTACTCCCGGCATGATTTTGTAAAGCGGTTATTTCTGCAAAGCACTTCCTCACGGATATACTGATAGGTCGGCTCTTCACCTTTCTCTGCGAGCATCACCAACAGTTTTTCCAGCAGCGCCTCAGTTTCTTTATGCATCAGATAATGTCCCTTCCCCGCCATAAAGTACTCAAGGGGATCGGTCTTCTTATAAGCTTTGCCTTTGTATATCCTGCAGGCCGCGATGCGGTCCAGAAACATTTCTACTACATAGCGGACCGGCATTTTCATGCCTGTCATATCTTTTTCTCCGTTTATTCCATAATCAATCCAATATTCATAATGATGCTTATTCCGGCCTTTATGATGCAGCCATGCCTTGGACAGTCCCTTTGCCTCCCGCTCTGCATTGTTGGGGCTTCTGTTTCCCTGGTAGTATCTGCAGCCTACGCTGAATTCTGTCCAGCTGTATTTGGAAAGGTCATGCAGAAGCCCCTGCCAGTACAGGCCCACCCGAAAGCATTCCTTCATGACCAATAGTTTATGTCTGGTTATTGTACAAAAATGCCGTATTGCTTTCATACCGCTTTAACGTCCTTCCTGTCTTCCTGCCAGCCGGTATTTATTTGCCGATCAGAAGCAAGATGCTTCTTTCTTTTAATACCATCGTCTTCTGGTTTTCCAGAAGCTGCGGCTTTTCCAGTATTCCCTCTGCCGTGTCCATAACCCGGTACCACTTCTTTTTCTTTGGCAGTGCCGGCAGGGCAAATGTATGTTTAACCCAATGCATATTGTAGGCAATAAAACAATCATTGTCGTTCTGCCCGCTTGCGCAGTACAAGACCCCCAGCTGTCTGCTTGAGACATCTGCCGGTACCTGCCATGCATTTTCTCCGTGATAAGATACATCCGGAGTACCGCACGAGATCTGATCCAGCCCCAGCAGCGCATCCGGCCTGTGCAGCACAGGATGTTCCCTTCTAAGAGCAATCAACGCTTTTACATACTGGAATAAGGAATCATTATTCTTTAGTCTATTCCAATTCAGCCAGGATAGTTCATTGTCCTGGCAGTATACATTGTTATTTCCCTTCTGGGTATTTTCAAATTCATCGCCTGCTAGCAGACAGGGAGTCCCCTGGGCTGTCAGTAGGAGAAAGAATGCATTTTTTATCTGATTTTTGCGAAGCTCCATAATGGAGCGTTTTCTGCTGGGTCCCTCTGCTCCGCAGTTCCAGCTGTAATTATAGGCGGGGCCATCGTGGTTATGTTCACCGTTAGCCTCATTGTGCTTCTCATCATAGGATACAAGATCCGCCAGAGTGAATCCGGTGTGCGTGGTTATATAGTTGCAGCAGCCGTCCTCTTTTGTGTTGCGGCGAAGCGCCCATATCACATCGTCTATCATACCCTCGTCCCCCTTCAGGAACCGGCGCATCACATTCTGGAACCACTCTTCCTTTTTCAGAATCTTGACACCCTTTAAAAGAGGATCAGCCATAAGCCCGTCCCATGATACATGATAGGGATTGACCACAAACCCGTCTACATGGTATTCCAGCATATAGTAATGCAGGCATTCCAGAGCGGTCTGATACAGAATTCCCTCCTCAAAAGGCATCTCAAGGATAACCTCTATTCCCGCTTTATGGAAGGCTTTTACCATTTCTTTTAACTCTGCGGCAGCATCTCCCGCGGCACTGTAGGCCGCCTTGGGCGCAAAATAGCAGCCCCGGCCATAGCCCCAGTAATTAGTTCGTTTTCCCGCATACTCTTCAAACTCGTAGACGGGCATGCACTGCACCTGGTTGATTCCAAGTTCCTGCAGATATGGAAGCTTTTCCATCACCCCCATATAAGTCCCCTTATGCTTTACCTTTGAAGAGCTGTGCATGGTAAATCCACGGATATGGAGACTGTAGGCGATGACTTCATGATAAGGGATGCAGGGCCTTCTGTCCTCTTCCCATTCGAAGTTCTCCGTCAGAAAGACGCCCCGCACTTTATGCGACTCCAGATCTTCTTTCTGGCCAAAGTCGAGGTGGCCGGTTATGCGCCTCACATATGGATCCAGAGTTACCTTCCCCCCGATCCGGTAATTGTACTCATATTCCTGCGGATTGAGCCCTTCCAGTGCAAGAAAGCGTACCTCCCCCATCGCAGGGTCTTCCTGCATGGGATATACTGTCTCAACGTCCGCACTGCCGGCCCGGTACAGCAGCAGCTCACATAACTTCCCCGGGGATACGGAAACGGCAAAATTCATTCTTTCGGTTCCGATTGTCACGCCTAATGGCTGCGGGCTTCCCTGTACTTTTTTCACAATCTAAGGTCCTCTCTTCCTGCTGTTACTGCCAGCCGTCAGTTCCATACATCTCTACGTTATCCTTATTTATAAAAAATGTTTCCTCATAAATTTCTTTTTCATAATCATTGCCTTCCAGGATGGCAATTCCCGTTTCCACGGCTTTTTTGCCGATATTGATGGGCGACTGTGCTCCGGTTCCTGCAATGGAAGTACCTGCTTTCGAGAGTTCACTCTTCACTCCCGGCGAGCCGTCTACCCCATATATCAGGATATCTTTTCTGCCCGCTTCTTCCACGGCCTCCAGCACCCCGAGCGCCACCTGGTCATTTCCGCACATGACAGCGTCAATCTCCGGTTTCTCAGACAGTATGCGCTTCATTTCACTTTTGGCATTCTCCTTTTTTCCCTGAACATCCGCTCTTGCCAGCACCTCAAAACCGCCGTTGGCAATCGCCTCCTCGAAGCCTGTTATTCTCTCATTAATTGAATTCATGGACGGACACTCCAGAATGACAATCCTGCCTCCGTCCGGACGCTGCTTCATCAAATCCTCACCGCACAGAAAACCGGCATTTTTATTATCTGAACCTACATAAGCGTCAATCAAATCTGTATCCTTTACCTGTGTAGCTATATTAATCACCGGTATATCAGCCTCTTTCAGCGCTTCCAAAGCCGGCGTGATCTTTTCCCAGTCTACCGGGCACAAAAAGACCGCATCTACACCCTGCTCAATCATTTCCTGAATCTGCTCAATCTGAACATTCACATCTGTGCCGGGATCCTTGACTGTCAGGTGATACTCCTGTTCGGACAGCGCGGTTTCAATCGACATCTTTAAGGTGTCAAAATAGGGGTTCCCCATATCAATGCAGCTATAGCCAAATGTATAGCCAGTCTCCTCCTGCTCCTCGTCCTCTCCTTCTTCTGTCTCTGTATCCTGTACTGCATTATCTTCAGGCGTACCCACATTCTTTTTACATCCTGCCAGCAGCAAACACACCATCAGGACAATGAGTAATACGCTCAGTAACTTTCTTTTCATTCAATACCCTCCTGTTCAGCAAAATTTAAGAACCTTCTTCCATTCTATCGTGTTTCTCCCCAATGTCAATAGGAAGTTACTGATCACACCGTGCCGTAAACGATGCAGTGTGCCGCAGGTTACTATTCACGGGGCCGTGCCCCCGCTGCACGGCATCTGAGCCATTAAAGTGATGGAGCCGGGCATCTGGGCCCTCGCCCTAGGCGACTTTAAATGGCCCAGATACCGTTACTATGCGCGGCCCTGGGCCGTAAATAGTAACGGACACAGTCACAATAGGAACCGGCTCATGTTTTTCCCTTGCTTTTTAGCCTTCTTTTTGTTAGAGTTAAGTTATCAATGAAAAAAGGAGACCATTTATGAGCGAAAATGAATCACTTACTGTAACACTGACACTCGATAATGACGAAGAGCTGGAGTGTGCCGTCCTCACGATTTATGAGGTGGAAGGCCAGGAATACATTGCCCTGCTTCCGCTCGACGAGGAAGGCAGCAATGACGAAGGACAGGTTTATCTCTACCGCTTCTCAGAACCAGTAGAAGGACAGCCTGAACTAGAAAACATTGAAGACGACGATGAGTATGAACGTGCTGCAGATAAGTTTGATGAATGGCTGGATTCCCAGGAATTTGAAGATTTGGACCTGGATGAAGACTTGGATTCGGACGAGGATTAATTCTTTGCATCCTCAAGAAGTTCCTCGACAAAACGGGAAGGTGAAACATCCTTTCCGTTTTTTTTCTTTACATATATGATTTTCAGCTGCTCTTTTGCCCTGGTCATGGCCACATAAAACAGCCTGCGTTCTTCTTCCGTCCCCTGTTCCTTCAAAGCTTTTTTATAAGGAATCTGCCTTCATTCGCCTCGATGATATAAACCGTATCAAACTCCAGGCCCTTTGCAGCATGCATCGTCATCAGCCGGACGCCCTCCTGCTGTCTTTCCCTGCTGCTCTCCCGCATTTTCAGCGCACTGGTATACTCCTCCACATGCTCAAACCATTCCTTCATAGATGCAAAAGGCTTAGCCGCCTCCTCCAATTCTACCAACACCTCGAATAAATCCCCTGCCTGCATTCTTCTGGATGAAGCGTATTCCCGCAGAAAATCATCGTATCCGATCCTTTTTCTCAAATACTGGAAGGCAGCATAAGGGGCCATCTTAGCCAGCATTTTCAGATCCCATTCGAACTGGTCTATTCTGTCCTGCATCCATTCCTTGTCACAGTAAAACTTTCTCAAATCCTCAAAAGATGCCTCCCTGCCGGATAAGCTTTCTCTGGAAATATACCGCTTGGGGCGGTTCATAATCTGCAGAAAATCCTGGCGGGCACGGCTCCCCGATGCCATCCGGAAATATGCCATAATATCTTTTGCTATAAAGTGGCTGTAAATGTTTGGCATATGTTCCTTCATCTGAAAAGATATTTTGTGTTCTATCAGCTGCTCCACGAGAGGCCGGGCATCCGTATGGATCCGGAACAGTACCGCAATGTCTTCCGGCCGTACGCCTTCGCGGATCCGTTCCCGGATCTCTTCCAGCACATATCCTCCCTCCTCCGCCGGATCCCGCACCTCCTGCACGTGCAGGCTTGCTCCCCGGGGTTTCTGTGCTCGTATTTTCTTCTGAAACCGGATCTCATTGTGACCGATCACCTTCAGGGCATTCTCCACAATATTGGAAGTGGACCGGTAATTGATATCCAGCAGCAGCTGTTTCGCCTCCGGATAGTCCTCTGTGAACCGGAACATCAGCCGTGAATCAGCCCCTCGAAACCCGTATATCGACTGATCATCATCCCCCACGGCAAACAGATTACTCTGTGGTTCCGCCAGCATCTTAATTACATCATACTGGATCTGATTGATGTCCTGAAATTCATCAATCAATATATAATGAAACTTTTCCTGCCAAAGCTTCAGGATATCCGGCCTGGACCGGAACAATTCATAACACAGTACAAGCATATCGTCAAAATCGATTTTCTTTGCGATTTTCCGCTGTGTCTCGTATTCCCGGTAAATGTTTCTGAAAGCATCCGGCGCGCACTTTTCGGATCTGTATTCATCTATGTCCATTCTGTTATTTTTCACAATACCGATCTCAGTCACGATATCCTGCAGGAAATCTTCCTCATCAAAGATCTCGATATCCTGCCTGTTCACAGCCTGCCTCACGATCTGATACTTTTCTTCCTCTGAGAGAATATTCTGAGGGCCGAAATGATATGCCCATTTCAGAATACCATAATAGATCCCGTGGAAGGTCCCCACGGTTACCGGCAGGCCTTTATTTCCCATCAGCTGTTGAAAACGGGACTTCATCTCTGCTGCTGCATACTTAGTAAAAGTAATGACCAGAATTTCTTCTGGCCTTACTTTTCGCTCCTCAATCAGGTATTTCATTCGGTTTACAATCGTCAGGGTCTTCCCGGATCCGGGACCTGCAAGGACAAGACATGGGCCCACCCCATGAGTGACTGCATCTGACTGAGCCTTACTAAAACTCATACGTACCTCTTTCTACTTACTGACGTTCAGAAATGTGAACCGTCAGCTTAACTTTTCAACTGCAATTCTAATTCGTCTGAGAGACTCTTCTTTTCCGATGATCTCCATGATCTCGGTGGCGCCCCCCGGTGTATTCTGCTTTCCTGAGACAGCGGTTCTCACCGGCCACATCACATAACCGTTCTTACAGCCTTTCTCTGCCACATAGCCCTTTAGCGTCTCAAACAGCGCATCATTACTGTAATCTTCCTGTTTTTCCAGCAGCGGAAGCAGCTCGGTAAGTACTTCCAGAGAGGACTCTTCATTCGTCTTCATCTTCTTATGCGTAAACATTGCTGTATCATAATCCGGAAGCTCTTCAAAAAAGTCTACCTGTTCACGGATATCCGGGAATATCTCGATCCTTGTCTTGATCAGTGATGCAATCTTCTTCAGATCGTAATCTTTTGTAATACATTCTCTGAGATAGGGTTCTGCCATCTCATAAAATGTATCAAAATCCATGGCTTTTAAATATTCTCCGTTCATCCATCTTAACTTTACCGGATCAAAAACCGCCGGTGATTTATTCATCCTGCGGTAATCAAAAGCCTCCACCAGGCCTTCCAGGGAAAAAATCTCCTGTGTGTCGGCCGGACTCCAGCCCAGCAGCGCCACAAAGTTTACAACGGCTTCTGACACGAAGCCCTGCTCGATCAGGTCTTCATAGGAAGAATGTCCGCAGCGTTTGCTCAGTTTCTTGTGGTTCTCATCGGTAATCAGCGGGCAGTGCACATAAACCGGTACATCCCATCCGAAAGCCTCATAAAGCCGGTTATATTTGGGAGCGGAGGAGAGGTATTCATTTCCCCTGACAACATGCGTAATTTCCATCAGATGATCATCAACAACGTTTGCAAAATTGTACGTTGGAAAACCATCAGATTTGATCAGAATCATATCGTCCAGTTCGTTATTCGGCACCGTAATATCCCCATATATCTCATCGTGAAAAGTCGTTGTCCCTTCGTTGGGTACATTCAGACGGATAACCCACGGCATGCCCGCAGCCATGTTTGCCTCTGCCTCCTCTTTGGAAAGTCCCAGACAGTGCTTGTCATATACGACAATGTCTGTTCCATCCTCCGACACGGATGTTTTGAGAGATTCCAGCCTTTCTTTATCGCAAAAGCAATAGTAAGCGTCCCCCTGCTCAACCAGCTGTTTTGCATACTTCAGGTACAGCCCGGAGGCATTCCTCTCGCTCTGCACATAAGGTCCGAATCCACCGTCCTTATCCGGCCCCTCGTCATGAATCAGGCCTGTTTTCTCCAGGGTACGGTATATGATATCCAGAGCGCCTTCCACAAAGCGCTCCTGATCCGTATCCTCCACACGGAGAATAAAGTCGCCGCCTTCGTGTTTTGCGATCAAATAAGCATACAATGCTGTCCGCAGGTTTCCTACATGCATCCTGCCTGTCGGGCTGGGTGCAAATCTTGTTCTTACTTTACTCATGTTCTCTCTTCTCCAATTCATGTTCTTTATTCCATTTGTTCTGGTATGCTGTTACCAGTTTTTCAAGGGCATCATCCACTCTGCTGTAGACCAGCACGTCTGCAAGCTTATCAGAATAATGCTCTTCGTTCGTAATCAGGATCAGCTTATCACCATTATAGTACTGGATCAGCTGATGACAGAGCGACGCATGGAGGCTTGTTCCAAGCACAAGCAGTACATCTGCTTTCTGGATCTCCTCCGCTGCTTTTGTAACAATCCCATTATCCACCATCTCTCCATAAAGGCAGATCTTAGGGCGTATCGTGTTCTTGCAGTCCTCGCACAAGGGCACGCCTTTTGACTGTATAATGTACTCAATGGGATATTTTTTCCCGCAATGGGGACAGAAATTATCATAGATACTTCCATGAAGATTAATCACATTCCTGCATCCGGCTCTTTCAAGAAGTCCAAACAGCCTTTTTGTAATCTCGCAGTGTACAAGGCCGTATTCCTCCATCTTTTGCAGATTTAAAAAGCCCTTTCCAGGCGCAATCGCTGCAGCTGCAAGCATCTCGGTTCTGTAAAACTCAAAGAAAACTTCTTTCCTTGTCGCATAAAAAGCACTGCTCAAAATCTCCTCGGCAGAATACCCATACTTTTGTTCAATCTCGTAAGACTCTTCTCCATCACGTACTCCGGGGTAACCATTCTCAAGAAACATCTCTTTTCCACTTATCGCTACGGTATACTTGCTTTCTTCCAGTAGTTGCAAAATGTTCTTACTACGCATATTCATCCCGCCCTTTCCTCTAGCATGAACAGTCTGTTGCAGGTTATGTTGTTAATTTCATTATAAAACAAGTCCCTGTATTGTTCAACAAACAAAAAAGGCGAATTTTGGTATTTTTATACTTTCTTAAACCGCACTTTAAACACGGTGTCCATGATAAAGATAGCAAGGGCTATGACACCGGCAATCTCAAGTGTCTGGATCAGATAATAACTGCTTTTTGCGCTGTCGTTGGCTATGATATAATACACAATCCGGTACATCCCCGCCCCGGGTACCGTCGGCAGGATTCCTGCAATCAGGAAGATCGTAACCGGCGCCTTAAACACCCGTGCAAAGGTATGCGATGTAAGCGCAATCGCCAGCGCAGAAAAAAATGAGGACAGAACCACATCCGCCCCTCGCTGGATGCTGAACAGGTACACAAAACCTCCGATCGCCCCGGCGATTCCCGCATGGAGCAGATATCTGCGCGGCGTCTCCAGCAGTACGGCAAAGCCTGCCACAGCCACAAAGGAACCTATGACTCCAAATATCAGCTTCATAAATTGCCACCTCCCGGATACATCAGCCCCGTCAGAGCCATTGCCGCCCCTACTCCCAGCGCTACAGCCGCTGCCTTGAGAAATGCCTCCAGTATCCTGGCTCCGCCGGAAATGTAATCCCCCTGCAGGGTATCCCTCACCGCATTTGTAATCGCAACCCCAGGCACCATTGGCATAATCGCGCTGATAATGACAATATCCTCATCCAGCCCCGGGCAGAACCTTTTCAAAAACGCAGCCGCAACAGCCAGTCCAAAGGAGGACAGCGTATCCAGTATAAAACCATTGATCTGCAGGCGTTTTCCCACAGTCACCACCAATGCAAGCACAGCACCCACGAACGCAGCAGCGGCAGTTTCCAGAATACCGCCCCCAAACAGCGGGGCAAATCCCGCGGGGACGAGCACCGTTGCCAGATTATAAATCCAGACAGGGTACTGCTTTCCACCGATGCTCTTCAGCTCATTATAAGCCGTTTCCAGAGTCAGCTCTCCCGCACAGTATTTTCTTGATATTTCATTCACCCTCATAATCCGGTTCAGATTTGTTCCCCGTTTCTGTACTCTTTTAATCACCGTAATCGGCTCCATATCCGGGTTGCCAATTGTGGCCACAATGCCGGTCATCATCACACTGGCCTCAACCGTCTCTGTATCAGCCGTGTGCAGAATATGGTTGATGGTATCCTCCACCCTGTACGTCTCCGCCCCGCTGCGCAGCATCATCTCGCCGGCCAGTACCGCCGTATTCATCACAAGCTTATAATCCATCCATTTTCCCGCCTTTGTCCCGGGTGTGCCGGGCATACTGATTCTTGCTTCTCTGTCACATATAGTCTGCACAAATCCTTACACATTTTAACACATTTTTTGAATAAATACACCTTTTCCGCGGAAAATTTCAGGCGGTCCTAAACTGTTACCTGTTACGAAAAGTCCTCAGAGGAAATCTCTTTTTAACGTATTGTCACACCCAACTCTGCAAATACATTCTGGTAATGCTCCAGGTGCTCCCTTGGCGCCATAATCGTAATTCCATTTCCGCCATTCCCGCCAAACACATTGCTGCCCACTTCTACAGCACCACATTTCATCATATCTATCTTGGTCAGATTGGTGTTTAAAAACGAATAATCTTCCAGCCTTGTCACATTAGACGGAAGCGCATATGTACCGATTCTTCCACGCGGGAATGCAAGAAGTGTTGTCATGCTGCTGTCAAACAGCATACCGTCCTGCCATGTATAATTTGCATTGGGTTCCGTCAGCTGAATCCAGCCAAGGTCCGTCAGTTCACTCAGAACACCTGGTTCGATATTTACAATATTCGGGGGAATAAAAAGTTCATAGATCTCCGCGCCGACCCCTTCAAAGGTCCCCCTTGCAATTCCTGAACAGCCTTCTGCGGGAAGCACAAGACGGCCTTCCTTTACGATACCCGCAGAGGGATCGTAAGCACAGATCATACCATCCGCATTTACCGTAAAGCCTGCCGGCTGTTCAATCGCCGGTTCATCCGTACCGTTGTTTGGATCATCATTCTCTCCCGGAATGTCGGGTGCTTCCACATCCGGAGTATCCGGAACGACCACATCCGGCGGAACTGCCGGGTCAACATCCACCGGTGGATTATCCGGAACAAGCGGCGTATCCGGCACAATTGGCAGATCGGGTACGATCGGATTATCCGGTGTGATGGGTGCATCCGGAACTGAGGGTTTATCATTGGCTGCAGGAATATCCGGAATCACCGGCGGGGTCACATTTCCTGTCGGTGATTCCGGGATATGCACTCCCGTGAAATTGAGATTTGGAACCTCTGTCTCTGATATTCCACCAATAGCCGGTATTTCTATGCCCATCAAAAAGAAGTCCGAAAGCAAGTCTGCCTGTTCCGCTTCCGGCTGCTCTGTCATCGACTTCACTCTTTTGTTTTCTTTCAACATTTTATTAATATTTGTCTTTACCGGTATTCGATTCACCGCATTGCCGAAAATATCTAAGGCGCCGGCTCCCTCACTGTTTGTCCCATATGTCACCAGCTCTTTTCCATAATATTTTCCGTAAATCATTCGATATGCGGCGTCCGACTCCGTAAATTCCAAAGCAGGGAGTTCACAGACAAGCCCTGCCGCCAGCATAATTATCATCACTATCCCTATGATGCGCGATCCCCTTCTTCGCGCAACACCGCTCTCAAAAATTCTAATACAACATTCCATTTTCAGTTTACCTGCACCTTTCTTTCCATACCACAAATAATACTCACACAAATATAAATTTAACATAAGAAAAAGGAACGCCGCAATCTTTCGCAACATTCCTTTGCATTTTCTTAATATTACCAGCTGCCTCCTCCTCCGCCGCCGAAACCGCCGCCGGAAAAACCGCCGCCGCCAAAGCCTCCGCCGCCAAAACTGCCTCCGGAACC
>BAIF02000119.1 GCA_000509105.1 Clostridiales bacterium VE202-21
TGGGGAACGGATGCCTCGGGAAAAAAAGGAGCGGGGGCTGGGAGTAACCCGCTTATGGAGAAGTCCTAACGCAAAAGAAACCGCCCATGAGGGCACGTACAACATGCAACGGGAAAGCCTGATGCTTTCCCGTCTTAGGTTGTACTGAAAAGTGATTTGGTAAATCACTTTTCATCCCTCATGGGCGGTTCCTTTTGCGTAAGGACTTCTAAACCATGCGCTCTATACTCCCAGCCCCCGCTCCTTTTTTTCCCGAGGCATCCGTTCCCCATCTCAGGCAGGCTTGGCTTCATCAAATCGGAGGTAAGCATCGCTTCCAGCGGGGCTTTCTTACGGGGACAGCGTATGGGATTGGGTTTGCGTGGGATGCATTCATAGGCAAGCAAATATAGGGCCGCATCTTTACTTTCCAACATTTACCGCGCCGCCAGTCCAGATCCACCGGCCCCGTCAGCGCTGCCCTCCCGAGGCATGGGGCACTTCCCATTGGATGAGACAAGCCCCGTGAACCGGACATAGGGGCAGCTGGAAGCGTCTTATGGCTGTTAGCTGGAGTTGAGCAAAAAGGAAGGACAACAGAGGTAATTTTTGTGATTCCGAATCACAAAAATTCCTGGCCCCAGCGCGCGAAGCCATCAGGCTTCGGGTGATGTGGCCAGGTTGCCTCTGTTGTCCTTCCTTTTTGCTCTACTCCAGCTTGCAGCCATAACCCGTTTCCAGCTGCCCCTATGTCCGGTTCACGGGGCACCCCTCCCCCACTAAAGTGTCCCAAGATACCCCTGCATAAGTATAGGATTTACATATGCTTCCAGTATAATCCCCACTAGCATGGTGAGTCCCAGAAAGATACTTTTCTGTGTATTCCATTTGTTTTGGGGATATGTATAACTGTACCAGATGATGACCATGTATGCTGGAACATAGAGAAGGAACTGGGGGAGGATTCCTACGATGCAGAGGATACTTCCCTTGATTCCCATGCTCAGAACCGCCATTGACAGGAGCATGCCGCTTGAAAAGCCCGTCCATACCAGAAATGCTATGGAGGCCGCTTTCCGCATTTTTGTGAATGCCAATCCCAGCAGGATAAGAAACGGAACGGCCCGGATCTTGATCAGATACCATATGTATTCCTCGGCCACAATGGAGACTGACTGATACTGTTTTAAAAAATAGTCGCTGAATATTCCGGGCTCTGCTGTATATTGCTTCATAATCAGATTCACATACAGTATCCCCAATAAAAAACCCGGCATGAAGAAAGCAAACAGCTGCTTCCTCGTATGAAGTATCTTCACAGGCGTTCCTCCTATTGCTAAGATATTTCATTATATGCCGGGGTTTCTTTTTTATTCTCTTTTTCCGTATTTCGAATCATAGGCAAGCAGTGCGGAGACAGTCTTCGCATCTTGTATCTCACCAGCAAAAATCTTTTCCTTTAATTCTTCTATTGTATAAGCTTTCAAATCAATAAATTCATCCTCGTCCAGATGCTGCTTTGACGGGATCAGATTCCGGGCTACGTAGACTTCGATTCTCTCATTGCAGAACGCCACTGTTGTGCGGAGTGTAATCAGCCAGTCCAGATCCTCGCTCCGATAGCCTGTTTCCTCCTCCAGTTCTCTTCCTGCACATACAATCCCAGGCTCATCTTCTTTGTCCAGAGCTCCGGCAGGGATTTCCAGTGTATCACGTTCCAGCGCATTGCGGTACTGCTTCACCATCAGGATTCTGCCGTCATCGGTGACCGGCACAACCGCAGCCGCACCCTTGTGTTTGATAAAATCCCAGGTCACGGTATGATCGCCGTCAATCTCCATGGTGTCCTGGTAAAAGTCAATAATATTGCCTTTAAACTTCAGTTCCCGGTTTAATCTTTTAATTTGTCCGCTCATAAAATGCTCCTTTTTAGTTCCTACAGTGAGGACACAAACTTTTCTATTCTGTCGAGCCCTTTTTCAATGGCTTCTAAAGAAATAGCATAAGACAAACGTACAAAATTGTCAAACCCAAAATCAGCGCAGGGGACAACCGCCACCTGGTAATCTTCTATCAGAATCTCCGCCGCTCTTGCCGCAGTACCGATCTTTTGACCCTTGTAAGATTTTTCGAGGACATTGGTAAAATCTACGAACACATAAAATGCTCCCTCCGGCTCCAACAGATCCAGAAGCGGCATTGCCGAAATCCTCTCATACATGTATTTTCTTCTCTTATCAAATTCAACCCTCATCTCCTCGAGCGCCGACTGATCCCCTGTCAGTGCCTCCAATGCGGCTTTCTGTGCGATAGAGTTCGGGTTGGATGTTTGATGGGACTGCACGCTGCCCATCATCTTTGCGATTTCTGTGCTGGATCCCGTATATCCGATTCTCCAGCCTGTCATTGCATAGCTCTTGGAAACTCCGCTGCAGGTGATGGTTCTTTTATAAATCTCTTCACCAAGGGAAGCAATGCTCACATGCTTCTTCCCATCATAAATAAGATACTCATACATCTCATCCGCTACAACATAAAAATCCTTTGCAACAGCAATCTCAGCGATTGCGCGAAGTTCTTCCTCTGAGTACACCATGCCCGTCGGGTTGCTTGGAGTATTTAAAATAAAAGCTTTTGTCTTATCAGTCACAGCTTCACGAATCTGCTTTGCAGTCACTTTATATCCATTATCCTTGGAGCCATACAAAAATACAGGAACTCCATCCGCCAGTTTCACAATCTCAGGATAAGTAAGCCAGTACGGTGCAGGAATAATCACTTCATCTCCCGGATTTAGAAGCACTTCAAAAATATTTGTCAGAGAATGCTTGCCCCCGTTGCTGATCACGATCTGATTTGGCTCGTAGTTAAGACCATTAAACTCTCTGAACTTATCACTAACCGCCTTTTTCAGTTCCACAGTCCCTGATGCGGGAGTATACTTCGTAAACCCTTCCTTAATAGCTCTGATAGCGGCCTCATTAATATTATCCGGAGTATTATAATCCGGCTCGCCGGCTCCAAATCCAACGATATCAATCCCCTCCGCCTTTAAAGCCTTTGCCTTCGCAGTAATAGCCAAAGTAGATGAAGGCTTCACGCTCGCAGCCTTTCTTGATAAACTAAGTGACATATTAACATCCTCCAATTCCATACATTCTACATATAAAATATAAATAACACATTATGGTTATTAATTATAATATACGCTGCCAATATTTGCAAGTTATATTTCCGCATAATTCCTAATCCATTATTTTCGCATCATTTTGCGCAAATTTATTCTTATTTTTGCAATTTTCCTCCAATATCCCTTCATTTCTATCTTCAATCCCATTCACGCATGTCTAACTCCTCCAGCTCTACTCTCCCGCCTGGAAGCGCGAAGCGGCGTGTGCATCCTCCCGTAGAGTTTTTATGATATAGGAAATTCCAAAGGAATTTCCTATATCATAAAAAAAGCCCTCGTCTTACGACAAGGGCTAAACTTGATCTGATATAAATTATTTCGCATAATCCGTAACGCGCGATTCGCGAATTACATTTACTTTAATCTGGCCTGGATATTCCAACTCAAATTCAATCTGTTTTGCAATTTCTCTGGCCATAAGTACCATGTCATCATCAGATACCTGGTCCGGAACTACCATAACTCGAATCTCTCTACCTGCTTGAATAGCAAAAGACTTTTCAACACCTTTAAACTGGTTTGATATTTCTTCTAATTGTTTCAATCTGTTTGTGTATGTTTCAATTGTTTCTCTTCTTGCACCTGGTCTTGCTGCAGAAATTGTGTCAGCCGCCTGAACTACGCATGCAATCAATGTCTGAGGCTCTACATCACCATGATGTGATTCCACTGCATTGATTACCGTCGGAGACTCTTTGTACTTCCTGCAAAGATCTGCGCCAATCTGAATATGTGAACCTTCCACGTCGTGGTCAATTGATTTGCCGATATCATGCAGGAGTCCGGCACGTTTCGCCATCCTGACGTCCAGGCCGATCTCACCGGCCAGAAGTCCTGACAGCTGGGCAACCTCTATAGAATGCTTAAGCGCATTCTGGCCATAACTGGTTCTGAACTTCATTCGTCCGAGCAGACGAATCAATTCCGGATGGATTCCCGGCACGCCAACTTCCAGAGACGCTGCCTCTCCTTCTTCCCGGATCATCGTGTCCACTTCTTTTTGTGCCTTTTCTACCATCTCCTCGATTCTGGCAGGATGGATACGTCCATCCACAATCAATCTCTCAAGGGCAATTCTTGCTACTTCCCTTCTGATCGGGTCAAAACCTGACAATACAACCGCTTCCGGCGTATCATCAATAATCAGCTCGACACCCGTCAGTGTCTCGAGGGTTCTGATATTCCTTCCCTCACGGCCGATGATTCTTCCCTTCATCTCATCACTTGGGAGCTGCACTACGGAAATTGTAGTCTCAGCCACATGGTCAGCCGCACATCTCTGGATTGCATTGACAACGTACTCTTTGGCCTTCTTGTCCGCATTTTCCTTTGCCTGTGTCTCCAGCTCTCTTACCATCTTGGCTGTGTCATGCTTCACATCTTCTTCAACAGTTTTCAACAGATATTCTTTTGCTTGTTCGGAGGTAAGTCCTGAGATTCTTTCTAGTTCCTGTACTCTTTTCTGACTAAGTTCTTCTACTTTTGCTTCACGCTGCTTCAGTTGCTCTTCTTTTGCTGTAAATTTGACTTCACGCTGTTCGATCGCCTCTGACCGTTTATCAACGGCCTCTTCTTTTGCAAGCACCCTTTTCTCATAACGCTGCAATTCGGCTCTTCTTTCCTTTGTCTCTTTTTCAAGGTCATTCTTCGTCTTGATCGACTCTTCCTTCACCTCTAAAAGAGCTTCTTTTTTCGTTGTCTCAGCAGTCTTTACGGCATCATCAATTATTTCTCTTGCCTTTGCTTCGGCATTGCCAATCTTGGAATCTGCATTCTTCCTGAGATTGGATATCGTTACAAAGTGAGTAATAATACCAACTATCAACGCGAGGGCTACAGCAATAACAATACTTATCATTGTTGGCACAGGAGCACCTCCTTGTTCAATTTTCATTGTACATTCTTGCTTAAAATACAACAGTTAAATTTTATACTGTTTTCACAACTATGTCAAGCATTCTCATCATTATTTTGTATCACTTGACGGATGTCGTCATAACGGAACCCTTTTCGCGATAAATAGCCATATAATTTACGCATTTCTTCCTCTGTCGCCTCCGCCGGAATCACCCTTTTCTTCCTGATAATCTGCCGGATTGCATCCTTTTCATTATCGGATTCAAAGCATTCCTCGAATGCCAGTTCAATTTTTTCAGGCGCCACACCCCTGCCGCACAGCAGGGCATAAATCTCGCGCCTGCTTTTGGACGCCTTCCTGCTCTCTATAAATTGTCTTGCATACCGCTCATCATCAATATACCCAAATGATTTCACGTAGGACAAGGCGGCGTCTATGGCTTCCTCCGGGTATAACCCCTGTTTCAGCTTATCCCTGAGCCCGGACTCGGTGCGATCCATATCCTCCAGAAGATGCATAGCTCTTAACTTGGCACGCTTTATAACAACTTTTTCCAGAACCTCCCTGTAATTCTCTTCCTCGATCTGTGCTCCTTCTTTGATACCATAACGGGCCAGTTCGCCCTTGTATAAGACAAAGGCGAACTGGCCGTCCAGAAAGACTTTAGACTTTGTTTTCGTTACAGCGTCCAGCTTTGTAACTGTCATCCTATGCTTCCCCCGGTGCTTTCACTTCCGTTTTTCCCGGTTCGGGCGCTTTTGAGTCCTTTGCCTTCTTTGTCAGCTTCAGTTCCTCCGCTGCTTCTTCCTCTCCTTCACCGTTCAGCTTATAGTGGGCACGCACTTTGCGGTCCAGCTCTTCCATCACTTCCGGGTGCTCCGTGAGGTATGCTTTAGCGTTCTCTCTTCCCTGTCCGATCTTCTCGCCTTCATACGCATACCATGCGCCGCTCTTCTTCACCACGCCAATCCCTGCTGCCAGATCCAGAATATCCCCCTCCTTAGAGATCCCTTTTCCAAACATGATATCAAATTCGGCCTCTTTAAACGGAGGCGCGATCTTATTCTTGACAATCTTGACCCTCGTACGGTTCCCGACCATCTCGCCGCTCTGCTTCAGAGTCTCGATCCTTCTGACATCCATCCTGACAGATGCGTAGAACTTCAGGGCACGTCCGCCCGTTGTTGTCTCAGGATTTCCAAACATCACGCCTACCTTCTCACGCAGCTGGTTGATGAAAATAACAACACAGTTAGACTTACTGATAACGGGAGTCAGCTTTCTCAGGGCCTGTGACATCAGCCTCGCCTGTAATCCCACGTGGCTGTCACCCATATCCCCTTCGATCTCCTGTCTCGGCACCAGAGCCGCCACAGAGTCAATAACAATAATATCAATCGCCCCCGAACGTACCATTGTCTCCGCAATCTCAAGCGCCTGATCCCCGCTGTCCGGCTGAGATATATAAAGTTCATCAATATCAACGCCAATACTCTTCGCGTATACAGGATCCAGTGCATGTTCCGCATCAATAAACCCGGCAATCCCTCCCCTGTTCTGTACTTCTGCAATCATATGTAATGCAACGGTCGTCTTACCACTGGACTCCGGTCCATAGACTTCTATCACACGCCCCTTTGGCACACCGCCCAGTCCCAGCGCCAGATCCAGGCTCAGGCAGCCCGTCGGCACCGTCTCCACCGCAACATGGGCTCCCGGTTCACCGAGCTTCATAACCGTCCCTTTTCCAAAATCTTTCTCTAACTTCGCAATCGCCGCTTCCAGCGCTTTTTTCTTATCTTCATTTCCATTAGCCATATGTCGGTACTCTCCTTCTCAATTTTCGAACAATTGTTCGTTTTCTAATAATATACTATTATACTTGTTGTAAAATGTCAACAACAATTTCATAACCCTATTATACAATTTTACATGTCCTATAAACAGGACTTTTCTTTTATACTTTTCCTCTTTAATTGCATTTTTAAACGCTTGATTTTGCTTGCAACTACGATTGCAAACTAGCAACTACTTTTGCAAAGGCTTATAATTAAGGTGCCTTTGTTTGATCAGGAAGGAGTTATTATGGCTAAACAATTATCCTTACCTGAACGTATTGTTATTGAGCAAATGATCCACAAAGATTATTCATTTGCTTCTATTGGAAGAAACCTGGATAGGTCCGCTTCCACCATAGCTCGTGAAGTTTTGCACTATCGCTGCTTTACAAGCAGAATTCCACTTATGGGGGAAAACGATTGTATTAATCGTCCTAGTTGCCAACGCAATACCCTTTGTCCTGAAATGGGTGTTCATGGTTGCTTTGCCTCACGGTGTAAGCGTTGTCCAGTAGGTATTATCTGCACATCAATTTGTGACAACTATGATTCATTTCAATGCGATTTGCTTGATAAGCCTCCCTATGTTTGCAGTAACTGTAAGATGCAGAAAGGCTGCAAGAAAAACAAAGCCTATTATTCCGCTCATAAAGCCAATGCAGCTCATCACAAATCCATCAAGAACGCTCACAGCGGTGTTCGAAAAACACCTAAGGAACTGCGCGAAATATCAGAGATTATTGAACCCTTGATTGCTAAAGGGCAGTCCCTAAATCACATATGCAGGGCACATGCAGATGAACTTGGTCTTTCTGAAAGAACCCTTTATAACTACATAGATAAGAACGTATTTAAGGTCCGAAACATTGATCTTCCAAAGAAGGTTGTTTATAGACAACGCCGTCCTAAAAGAGTTCTTACCAAACTTGAATACCAATACAGACAAGGCCGCACTATTGAGGATTTCAATTCCTTTGTCGAAGCCAATCCTGAACTTTCTGTCGTTGAGATGGACACAGTGAAAGGAAGCCGTGAAAAAGGCAAAGTATTTCTCACTATGATATTTAGAAAGTCCAGCTTCATGCTTATATTTCTAATGAATGACGGTACTCAGGATAGTGTTATACAGGTCTTTGATACATTAAGCAGCTTGCTTGGCACTGCTCTCTTTAAAAGACTTTTCGGTGTAATACTCACTGACAATGGTGTTGAGTTCAAGAACCCAAATGCCTTAGAGCACACACGTCCAGGGTTTATTCGTACTCATGTATTCTTCTGTGATCCTCAGGCCTCTTGGCAGAAGCCTCATGTTGAAAACAATCACAGATTAATAAGAAGAATCATTCCAAAGGGAACTAGTCTAAATAAGCTTAATGTTGAAGATACACGACTTATTTGTTGTCACATCAACAGCGTTATACGTGACAACCTGGATGGCAAAACACCTTTTGATTTAATGGATTCTGCAGATGAAAAAAAGCTATTATCTGCACTTAACCTGTCACCCATTCCACCTGATGAGGTTATTCTGAGTCCAAAACTAATTAAACACTAAATACAAATCTGTCGGATCAAACAAAGGCCTCATATCATAAATCGAAGCGGGGTCTCAGTTACTTTTGCAAACCGACTGTCATGCCGCTTATTAGTCATGTCCAGAAATCATGCAAAACAATAGCTTTTGATTCATTATATACCGTTTTAAGCTCGGTTTTGGCCTCATTTTAATGTTTAAGATTTTTAGTGTCAATATGTACTAGCAGTTACTTTTTTCATTTAAAGACCATGGAATATTTTGGACGAACGCCGCATTTATAAAAAGAAATCTAAGAATGATAGCTTTGTAAACTAATTTTAGCACCCCTCAGCGAATAAAACAATCCCTTTCTAGTCACATTGTGAAGCCATATTATTACGATTCAGGGAGCCGTGCACCGCGCTGTACGGCATTCGAGCCTGTAAAGTGATGGAGACGGGCATCTGCACAGCCGTCTGGATGAAAGAGGGACGCTTGCCGTGGAACGGAACGGGGCGGCCTATGAAGGATCCCTCCATAGACCGCCCCTGTCCTATTTCCACGGCAGGCGTCCCCCTTTCATCCGTACACATGCTAGAATTCGTCGTTCAAATTACTTACCGCTTTTTTACAACTTCCCCCTGTTTTTTATAGATACTCCACCCCGGCACATACCCTCTGACAGATGAGAGAGGGTAGATATTACTGTGGCTTCCAACCACGGTTCCCGGATTCAGCACGCTGCCGCACCCTACCTCGACTTCATCACCCAGCATGGCGCCGAACTTCTTCATACCCGTCTCAATGTTTCCTTCCGGTGTTTTTACAATGACCAGTTTTTTATCAGATTTTACATTGGAGGTAATAGAACCTGCTCCCATGTGTGATTTGTAGCCAAGTATGGAATCTCCCACATAATTGTAATGTGGTACCTGTACTTTATTGAACAGGATCACGTTTTTCAATTCTGTAGAATTGCCGACTACCGCGCCTTCGCCTACGATTGCATTGCCTCTGATAAATGCGCAGTGCCTGACCTCAGCTTCTTTTCCGATAATTGCCGGTCCGTTGATATATGCAGTGGGAGCCACCTTTGCAGATTTGGCAATCCAGATATTCTCACCACTCTTTTCGTACTCTTCCTCATCTAAAGTCTTTCCCAGCTCCAGAATAAAGCCGCTGATTTTCGGCAGGACTTCCCACGGATAGGTCACACCGTCGAATATACCGGCAGCAATTGTCTCTTCCAGTGTATAAAGCTCTTTTACAGTTAATTCCGTCATTTTCTTTTCCTCCTACTTCTCCGCCGGCTCAGTGAACATCCGGTAGCCGGTCTGAAAATCTACTTCATTTTTTATGTTACCGTCTGTCAGGATTGCTTTTAAATTATATGCCGCAATTTCTACAACAGATTCCAAAATCTGCTGCATATGGTACTTTCCTGCCACATGGGGGGTGATCAGCAGGTTCGGCGCATCCCACAGCGGAGAATCCGGCTCCAGAGGTTCCTGCTCCGTCACATCAATGGCCGCACCTCCCAGCCTGCCGCTGTGCAGGGCATCACACAGATCCATGGTTGGAATCAGGCTTCCCCGCCCAACATTGAGCAGAATTGCCCCTTTTTTCATTTTCTCCAGGCGCTCCCGGCAGAACAGTCCCTCTGTCTGCGGGGTGCCTGGAAGCGTACATGCCACAATATCCGCCCTCCCAAGCAGCGCATCCAGTGCATCCAGCTGATATAATTCTTCCAGATAATCCGGCTTTTGTGCCATATTTCTGCGGATTCCTATGACATGGCTGCCCATGAGGTGCATTTTCTGTGCAAACTGCCCGCCGATATCGCCCAGGCCTACGACCAGGGTCACAGAGTCAGCAATGGAATTCACCTGCCCCTCATCTTTCCATACATGTGCATGCATATTGCGCTCATATAAATGCAGTTTCTTTATCAGCATCAGCGAGGCTCCAAGCATATATTCAGAGATCGCCAGCCATAGGCTCCTGTGGCATTCGCCAGTTTTACACTGGGAGGTATAACGCCCGGAACAGTATAAAGGGCGGCCCCTGCACTGTCCAGCTGCAGTAATCTAAGACCCGCAGCATACTTCAGATACTCTGGCTTAACATTTCCCAGTATAATATCTGCCTTTTCGACCATCTCCTGATCCGCGTCCTTCTGCGCTCTGTATACAAAATGAGCGCCGCCGCTGCCTATAATATGGGCGGCTGTATCTTCCAGGTATTGCCGGTGCCGCTGCTCAACCGGAATGGTAACCAATATTTCTAACACGCCTCTGCTCCTTACTTACTTTTTCCCTTATTTTCTTTATAGAATCTGGCTGCACGGTCATAGCATCCGCGGAGCTGGTACTGGTTGTTCAGTCCTTTTACTCCGTTGGTTCTGCTGACGATAAAGTGATCCAGCTTTTTCATGTACTCATCCGGCGTAATATCACCGTCTGCCACATAAGTCAGCCCCTTCTCCCAGCTGGCCGTCAGTTCGGGATTCAGAAGCGACTTGATGGAATTATCCACTACGTCAAACACCATTTCGCCCTGCAGTGTAGGTGTAATAATCTGAGTCTTTTTATTCAGGCCCAGATACTCGATATGGATCAGCTTTTTCAGGATCTCCGCACGTGTCGCACTGGTTCCGATTCCGCTTCCTTTGATCTGCGCACGCAGTTCCTCGTCTTCGATGAGCTGCCCTGCATTTTCCATCGCCAGGATAATGGAACCGGAATTGTACCGTTTCGGCGGAGAGGTCTCTCCCTCTTTTATATCCAATGCCTTCACAGGAAGGACAGCACCCTTCTTCAGACTCTGTATCACCTGGAAGAAACTGGTATCCAGATCCTGAGCGCCGCTGTTCTCACCGCTGTCACCGTCCCCGCTGTTTTCTCCGGTTTCCGCATTGTTTTCCTTTCCCTGTGCGGAAACATTCTTCTTTGCCTGAGGCACACCCGTCACTTTCAGGTAACCTTCCTCTGCCAGTACCTTAAAACTGGAAAAGAAACTCTCTTCTTTGATCTTTGTGGTAATGGACACCTTCTGATACACCGCCGGGGGATAAAAAATACTCAAAAATCTTCTTACAATACATTCATACACTCTCGACGCTGTCGAGGAAACCGAGCTGAGGGCCCCCAGCCCCTGCCCCGTCGGTATGATCGCGTAATGATCCGTAATCTGCTTATCGTTAACATACCTGGTCTTTGCCAGGCCTTTGTGGCTTCCAAATCCCAGGATATCCTGCAGATAAGGCGCGGCCACCGGGTACTTGGAAAGTCCGTTCAGATTCCTGCTGATCTCTTTTGCCACGGCTGCGGACAGCACCCTGGCGTCCGTTCTCGGATAAGTAACCAGCTTCTTTTCATACAGCTCCTGTACAATCCTGAGCGTTTCATCAGGACTGATCTTGAATCGTTTGGAGCAGTCATTCTGAAGCTCCGCCAGATTATAGAGCAGCGGCGGATTCTTTTTCTCTTTCTTTTTCTCAATGGCTGTAATCTGGCATGTCACGGGTTCCGGTTCCTTCAAGTAATCCACCAGTTCCTCTGCCTTCTCCCTCTTCTTAAATCCATTCTCCTTGTACAGGTCAAAGGATTCGAAGAAGCGGGATCCCCTGACGGCACGCCACTCTCCCTCGAAATTCTGCCCTTTTGCCTCAATGGTGCTCAGGACACGGTAGAACGGTGTCTTAACAAAGTCCCTGATCTCCCGCTCTCTGCGGACAACCATCCCCAGCACGCAGGTCATTACGCGCCCTACCGATATGACCGCATACTTGCTGCGCAGATAATTGGATATGCTGTTCCCATATTTCAGCGTCAGGAGACGGGAAAAATTGATCCCCATCAGATAATCTTCCTTTGCCCTCAAATAAGCAGAGGCACTGAGATTATCGTATTCCGATAAATCCTTCGCCTCCCTGATTCCGCGCAAAATCTCTTCTTCGGTCTGGGAATCGATCCAGACCCTCTTTCTTTTTTTGCCTTCTACATGCGCTTCCTGCTCAACCAAGCGGTAGATGTATTCCCCTTCCCTTCCGGAGTCGGTGCACACATAGATCGTGTCTACATCCGCTCTTGTAAGAAGCCCGCTCACAATCTGAAACTGTTTGGCCACCGAGGGAATGACCTCGTATTTAAATTCTTTCGGAATAAACGGAAGGGTATTCAGGCTCCAGCGCTTCAGCGCAGGGTCGTACTCCTCCGGATAGCTCATCGTGACCAGGTGCCCGACGCACCATGTCACAATCGCCTCGTCCGATTCCAGATAACCGTCTTTTCGTCTTGTATTCAATTTTAATGCCTTTGCGAATTCCTGGGCCACACTCGGCTTCTCCGCTATGTATACTGATTTCCCCATAAATACTTATACTGCCTGCTTTTCTCTATATTCTCCCCAAATGCTGAACCACCGGAACAGGAAAACCTGCTGCCGCCGCTGCCCTGGGAGTAAAATACAGTAACAGTTCAGATCGGCTTGAACTGTTACAAAATATATTACTTTACTGTAAAATGGTATGCCGTCATGGTGGAGTAGGTCTCCCCTGCCCTGCATACCGGGCTCTCGAAGTTGTCATGATGTACGGCATCCGGGAAATACTGTGTTTCGAAGCAGACTGCCGCACGCCTTGGATACACTGCCTGCTTCTTTCCCGGTTCCTGGTCCAGAAAATTGGATGTATAGATCTGCATACCAGGCAGGTCTGTCCACACCTCCATAATAATTCCGCTCACGTCACCGGCCGCTTCCGCTACTTTAGCAAATTTTCCATTATTTTTCAATACCCAGTTGTGGTCATACCCCTGGCCAAGGCGTGTTGCCTCGTAGTCCACATCGATCCCGCTGCCGATTTCCTTTGGTTTTCTAAAATCCATCGGCGTATCGTCTACAGCCGTCAGTTCTCCCGTTGGAATAGACTCGGCGTCCGCCCTTGTAAAATAATCCGCATCTACCGTCAGCCGGTGCTTCAGCACATTACCGCTGCCATGGCCGTTCAGATTGAAATAACTGTGATTGGTCATATTGATGACTGTATCCCGATCCGGAACTGCATGGTATTTCATGCGCAGGGTATTATCCTGGGTCAGTTCATAAGTCACCCGCATATCGAGCGCTCCGGGGTATCCCTGGTCGCCGTCCGGGCTGTAAAGGACAAATGTAATACTGTCCCCGGACTTTTCCTCCACTTCCCAGAACCTTTTATTATAGTAAGCCGTTCCGCTGTGCAGGTTATTGTTATTGTCATTTTTCTCCAGCGGATAGGTAATCCCGTTCAGTTCAAAGCAGGCCCCGCCGATGCGGTTCGCATTTCTGCCAACCGGTGCACCGAAGGATGCACCGCCAGCCTCATATGCAGCGGCGTCATCATACCCCAGTACTACATCCACCGGTCTGTCCTCTTTGTCCAAAACGATCAGTTCCACAAGTGCAGCCCCGTAATCCGTCACGGATATGGTCATCCCGTTCTTATTTGTTAACGTATACAAAAATGCGGTCTGTCCATTCCCCGCTGTTCCAAATTCTGTTTCTGTCAGTGTTCCCATCTTCTGCCTCCTCCGTTCTCAGCGAAATAATTTTCTAAGACGCCGCAGGAATGATGGCTTTTCGACCGGTTTTTCATGGCGCTTAGTATGCAGCGCTTCTTTCATAAATACCTCCTGGGCGCTGATTCTTTTCTCTGTCTGCTCTTTCTTTTTATAGGTTCCGTCGCTTTGCATCACTCTTGCTTTTACATTATCAGCCAGCATGATATTCAGGCCCCGGACCAGACGCCGCCTAATGGCCTCGTCATAGATCGGGCAGGCAACCTCCACCCGCTTTTCCGTATTGCGGGTCATCATATCCGCAGAGCCAATATATACCTTCTGCGAAGCACCGCTTCCAAACACAAACACCCGTGGATGTTCCAGAAATCTTCCCACAATGCTGGTCACTGTGAGGTTCTCCGTCTCCCCCGGAATTCCCGGAAGGATACAGCAGATTCCGCGCACGAGCAGATCAATCTTAACCCCCGCCCTGGAGGCTTCCGCCGCTTTATTTATAAAATTCATATCCGTTACGGAATTCATCTTCATAATAATCCTGCCTTCAGTGCCTTTTTGGATCTCCTCATCCATCAGCATCAGCACCTTTGGCTTCAGGCTGGTCGGCGACACAATCAGGTGCTGATAGGCGCCGTCCAGGTTCCCTATGGACATATTCTTAAAAAATACCGCCGCATCCTCCCCGATAGACTGGCTGGATGTAAGCAAAGTATAGTCTGTGTACATCTTTGCGGTCTTCTCGTTATAATTGCCGGTTCCAATCTGGGTAATGTATTTGATCTCGTTCTTATTCCTGTAAGTAATCAGGCAGATTTTGGAATGAACCTTGTAGCCTTCAAAACCGTAAATAACACGGCATCCGGCCTCCTCCATCCGTTCGGACCAGTCGATGTTATTCTGCTCGTCAAACCGTGCTCTGAGTTCAATCAGAGCCGTTACCTCTTTCCCATTCTCGGCCGCCGCACAAAGATATTCCACGAGACGGGTTTTCTTAGCCAGCCGGTAAATGGTAATCTTTATTGTCATGACATTAGGATCCACGGATGCTTCTTTGATCATCTGGAGAAACGGCTCCATGGACTCATAGGGGAAGGAAAGCAAAATATCACGCTTCTTCACCTGGGCCAATACGCTGCCCTCTGATACGGAAGGGGACGGCTGCGGTGAAAACGGCTCGTCAATCAGCGACCTCCTCATGGAAACCGGAACCTTTTCTGCAATTGCAAACATATAATCCAGCTTCATAGGCATCTTTGTTCGGAAAACACAGGATGGGGTTATATTAAACTTGTCACAAAAATACTTTTCCATCTCTTTTGTAAGAGGATCTGCAGTTTCCAAGCGCACAACCGCCATTCTTTTCCTTTTATGCAGCGTTTCCTTCATGATAAAACGAAAATCTTCGTTATCCGCAAAAGCCTCATCATCCGGTGAAATATCTGCATTGCGCGTTACACAGATATAGTTTTTTTCTGATACCTGATACTGCTCAAATACCAGATCCAGATATTCCATAATTACCTTCTCCATCCGGATATATCTGATATCATGTCCGGGCAGATACAGGATATCGGAGATGAACTGCGGCACGGGCACGATCCCCATCATACTTTTATTATCCATTTTCAGATCCGCCACCACATAGATCTCTTTATTCAGCAAATGAGGGAACGGGTGGTTTGCATCCACAATCTGCGGAGACAGGACGGGAAGCACTTGCTCTTTGAAGTGTTTCTTTACGTATTTCTTTTCCTGGGGATCCAGCTCCTTAAAGTCCAGACCGCACACGCCGTACGGATGGAGCTGCTTTTTAATATCCGCATAGGTTTTATCCCGCTCTTTATACAGCGGCGCCACAGCCGCATATATGGCGTCCAGCTGTTCCTCCGCTGTCATGCCGGATTTGCTGTCTACGGTCTTGTTATCAACAGAGGCCATATCATACAGGCTTCCGACACGAATCATAAAAAATTCGTCCAGATTGCTCGTAAAAATTGCGACAAACTTCATCCGCTCTAAAAGAGGCACACTATCATCACGCGCCTCCTCCAGCACCCGCTGGTTAAAACGCAGCCAGGACAGCTCTCTGTTTTGTGTATAGTCTAATGTCTTTCTGCTCATACTCTCTTCCTCATCTTTCACAGTAATATCCTTAAGGCACTGGGCAGCCGCTCATTTATTGAAGCGCGCTGCCGGATTCCCAACGGGCATCCGCTTTCCGGCATAAATACCTGAAATCCCATGATGATCTTAGCATGCATTGAGGTGCCTTTCCATCCTGTTTACATAAAATATTGTTAAATCCCTGTTAAAACTGCAGACCTGCCGGCCCTCATCCTTCCATAATTTTCACAAAAAAAGTACGGTTTCTGGGGCCATCGTATTCACAGAAGTACAAATCCTGCCAAATTCCAAGCAGAATCTCCCCGTCATTCAGAATCAATGTCTGTGACGCCCCTGTCACGGCTGTCTTCATATGCGCATGGGAATTCCCCTCCGCATGGCGGTAAAAAGGCGCTTCCAGAGGGAATACTTCCTCGAATCCGGCAAGCATATCGTGCACAACATCGGGGTCTGCATTCTCATTGATCGTAAATCCTGCTGTCGTATGCGGAGAATATACAACTATAATTCCATCCTTCACTCCGCTCCTGGCCACATCCTCACGCACCATATTGGTTACCTTTGTCATCTGCTGTGCATTCTTTGTAGAAATGTGATGTTCAAACAAATTCATATTCCGGCCTCCTTTTCTTTTAACAGTCTGCTTAAGTGGCAGTACATGATTTCGATGTACCGGCAATGCTGCTTTGCTGTGTATTATTTTGTAAGATATTCCATCAGCCTGCCGTATTCCTGTTCCATCAGCTGATATCCATGGTCATAAAACGCGGTCAGCGTCTCCGTGTTTCGTTCCATCCTGGCTACCGGCTTCACAAGCGGACGCAGCACAAATATCTTCCCCTGTCTCTCCAGTGTCTCCAGATGGTTCATGGTACGGTTATAGTAAAAACTTCTGGTCAATATTGCCTTTACCAGGTTCGGATAGGATCTGTAGGCTCTTCGGTATACCTCTGCCAGCCCGGAAGATATTTTCTTCTTTCTGTAGCCCGCATTCCTGGTCAGGATGACCACGACCTTGTCATTGCCCAGTTCCATTGCATGCTTCAACGGCACACTGTCCGCAAGCCCTCCGTCCAGATAGGGGACGTCGTCTATCTTTACAATCGGCGTCACCAAGGGCATGCTTGAAGACGCACGGCAAATCTTCATGAGCCTCTCTTTTTCGCTTTTCTCTTTGAAATACTCCGCTTTTCCAGTCAGACAGTTGGTCGCCACCAGTTCGCACTCTATCTCGGACTGAAAATAAGTCTCATAGTCAAACGGATAGATCTGATTCGGGAAAATGTCAAAAATCAAATCCATGTTCATCAGGCTGCGCTCTTTGACAAACTTCCTGAAACCATAATAATAACTGCCGCTTTTATCTGTAGGTATCATGCAGTCCCTGGTTCTGCCCGGCTGCTTGGAAACATAGTCCACTGCATTGCATGCCCCGGCCGAAACTCCGATCACATGTGACATATACAGCTCCTGCTCCATCAGATAATCCAGGACTCCCGATGAAAATACTCCGCGTGTTGCTCCGCCTTCCAAAACTAATGTTGCTTTCTGCATAAATTCTCCTCGCTTTCTTTTCTCATTATATAACGATTTTCTCTATTCGAAAACAACAAACTTTTAATTTTCGTGAAAACCGCCCGAAACCTTGCCATTTCCATCCATCTCATGTTAATATAAGCGTTGGGATTACAGGAACATGAATATAAAGGAGATTATGCTATGATCAGTGCAAATAATGTAACCTTGCGCGTTGGTAAAAAAGCGCTGTTTGAAGATGTCAATATCAAATTTACAGAAGGAAACTGCTACGGTATGATTGGTGCCAACGGCGCGGGAAAATCTACGTTTCTAAAGATTTTATCCGGTCAGCTGGAACCTACCAAAGGCGAGGTCAATATCACACCGGGTGAACGTCTTTCCTTTCTGCAGCAGGATCATTACAAATACGACGAGTTTATTGTGCTTGACACCGTAATTATGGGGAATGCGCGTTTGTATGAAATTATGAAAGAAAAGGAAGTCATCTATGCAAAAGAAGATTTTACGGATGAGGACGGAATCCGGGCAAGTGAACTGGAGGCGGAATTTGCAACCATGAACGGCTGGGAGGCAGAATCAGACGCAGCCACCCTCCTGAACGGCCTCGGCATCGACACCGAACTCCATTACAAATATCTGAAAGATCTGACTGGTGCAGAAAAGGTTAAAGTACTTCTTGCCCAGGCATTATTCGGCAACCCGGATATCCTGCTTCTGGACGAGCCTACCAACCATCTGGACCTGGATGCGATCGCATGGCTGGAAGAGTTCCTGATCAACTTTGACAACACGGTCATCGTCGTTTCTCATGACCGTTACTTTTTGAATAAGGTATGTACGCAGATAGCCGATATTGACTACGGCAAGATTCAGCTATACGCCGGCAACTATGATTTCTGGTATGAATCCAGCCAGCTGCTGATCCGCCAGATGAAGGAGGCCAACAAGAAAAAGGAAGAAAAGATCAAGGAACTGCAGGATTTTATTTCCCGGTTCAGCGCGAACGCTTCCAAGTCCAAGCAGGCAACCTCGCGTAAGAGGGCTTTGGAGAAGATCGAACTGGATGAGATCAAACCATCCAGCAGAAAATATCCATACATCGATTTCCGTCCTGACCGTGAGATCGGAAACGAGGTGCTTTCTGTAGAGGGACTTTCCAAGACCATTGATGGAGAAAAAATACTGGATAACCTTACCTTTACGCTTGGACACGATGACAAGGTTGCCTTTGTGGGCAGCAACGAACAAGCCAAAACGGTATTGTTTAAGATCCTGATCGGGGAAATGGAGCCGGACGAGGGAACATATAAATGGGGAATCACTACCTCACAGGCATATTTTCCCAAAGACTTCGGCGGGGAGTTTGATAATGACTATACCATCACCGAATGGCTTACTCAGTATTCCGAGAACAAAGATGTGACCTATGTCCGCGGGTTCCTCGGCAGAATGCTCTTTGCCGGTGAGGACGGCGTGAAGCGCCTAAGGGTCCTTTCCGGTGGTGAGAAGGTTCGCTGCCTGCTGTCCAAGATGATGATATCCGGCGCCAACGTCCTGCTCTTAGATGAGCCAACCAACCACCTGGATATGGAGGCAATCACCGCACTCAACAACGGGATGATTAAATTCCCGGGAGTTCTGCTTTTCACATCCCGTGACCATCAGATTGTGCAGACAACCGCCAATCGGATCATGGAAATCGTACCGGGCGGTAAACTGATCGATAAGATCACGACCTATGATGAGTACCTCGAGAACGATGAGATGGCTAGAAAACGGCAGACATACAGCGTCGCTACAGAAGAGGATGATTAAAATTTTATTGAGCGGGAATTTTAATGTATGATGATGGGACGCCTATCTGAAACGGGGAGAGGGATGCCTCTCTCCGTCTCAGATAGGCTGGGCGCATCAGGATTGTAAGATGTCCGCTTTTTGGGGAAATTGGCGGCGGAAGCGGCGGATTGGGTTGGGTTAAGAAATTAGGTGAACGGGGACAGTTGTATGTGGACGGTTGTTTTATCCCTGCATTCCGATGATCATTCCTAGTATATATGGGATCAGCCAGATTGACCAGACTATGATACTGAACTTATGGAAAACTCTCTTGGCTTTTTCATTGTTTTTTGCAAGTATGAATGCCGCCCAGACGGCATGAAATGCCATTAAAAGAAGGGCAATCAGGCCTGTTATCCCATGCAGGTTGAATGAAAAGCCGGAACCTGATATTTTTCCCATGATTGTAGTTCCTGTGGTATCGCAGATAAAGCCCATCCAAAATACTAAGACGTGCCATTTCATCAATACTCCTTTTTTCTTTTCGCCAAATACCCCGATTGTATAGAATGTAAGCGCCAGGGTCATAAAAATAATCGCTGCGATCAGTAATTTAGACATATAAACCTCCGGTTGAATGATACAAAACTTTTTTCATGGCTTCTTAATGCTGTTTATACTTATAGTAGTTGCGGCCGAACAAAAGGCCGGCCCCGAACAGGGCGGTGCCGAGTCCTGTATAAAAAACAGCGATAAATACATCCGGCGCAAGGTTAAATGAACGGATTGATATCCCGAATATCATCATAAAGGCCATGATGCAAAATGATTTGATGTCAAAAAACTTTAAAAAGAACTGTAGTTCCTCCTCGTATTTCTGTATCCTGTCGGTATGTTTCACTGTTAATTTATAAAAGACCATAAACCAGAATATAAGAAAAACGACGGCAGAAAGGAGCAGGTTTAAAATCGTAACATATCCTGAATAGGATTTGATTCCTATACGAAGAATATTGAATCCCGCCGCAAGCCATACGAGACTTGCTATTATCAATAAATTTTCTTTTTTTACTTTCATGATGAACCTCCGAAAATATCTGAACACCGTTCATTTTGGATAAAAATTTTCCCACTCTGAAAGTGGGTATACTTTATTCTGCAGCAAAGCTGCAGACCCGCCCGCAGGGCATGAGTTACGGGGTGCCCTTTGGGTATGTGTAAGTCTATGTGTACCGGCACGTTAACTCCGCCGGATAGGTCTGCAGTTTATTCCAGACAATGGGTTAATAAAGGCATCTCTTCACGATCTCCAGCAGTCCTGCGCTATTTTGCTGAGTATCTGTCAGTGATGAAAAAAAGATCATAAGGATATAGTCTGTAAACAGTTCCGGCGTCAGGCTTTCATTAAACGCCCCTTCCCTCACTCTGGAGTCTTTCTTTAATATTTCCAGAAGGCTTTCCTTTAATTGGGTGAAATATTCCTCCATCCTTCTGCGTCCCCTCACTTTATCCTCTGATGCAAAACTTAACGCATGCATGGAAAAAAACTCTGGATATTTCCGTCCACCTTCTTTCATGCTCTCATACATCCATGAAAGGCAGTCCGCAAAACATACAAACCCGGGATTGCTGCCCGATATATAAAAGATGTCCTTCCAAATACTTTCTATTGCCGCACATAGCAAATCCGATTTGGACGGAAAGTAATTATAGATCGAGCCGACCGCTACATTACACTCTGCAGCAACAGAACGCATATTGACGGCTGATAGTCCTTTTTCTTTCACAATTCTCTGACAGGCTTCGATAATTGCCTCTTCTGATGTAGCCGTCAAGTTCATTTAGAACACCTCCTATGCGAAACTGAACATAGTTCATTTTGAATAATACTCCTTCGAGTGCCACATGTCAAGTGGCAGAATGTATGGATCTGTTATTCTATTCCCAAATGATAAAACAGGTATCCGCAATCCTATCCGGGATTTATGGATACCTGTTTTACATTCTTTACGCTGTTCATAACACTTCGAGTAAAGCTTCTTTACCTTCTTCGGGGCTTTCTATTCTTCTTTTAATTCCTGTCAGATAGTCTAAAACATCTACCCATTCATTTATTGGATAGTCAGTACTCTTAATTTTTTCTATACAATTGATCAGCTCCCTGTGAAAATCATCTTTCCGCAAATCAGAAATATAGCTGGCACCTACCTGATGCGCCAAAAATTCTAACAGCCCCTCTTCTCTTGTCATAGTTCATTCCTCCTTACGGCACTGCGGATTAAAGC
>BAIF02000118.1 GCA_000509105.1 Clostridiales bacterium VE202-21
GGTTCTTCAATGCGGTAGGACGGCTCCACTTTAGGGGAAAACAGACGGGGGCTATTCATGATTATGTGTTTTTTTGCTCTTCTATTCTCTCTGCCAGATCATTTAAGTATACCCACCGCTCCATCTTTTCTTCCAGTTCTGTTTCCGCCTGGCTTTTCTGAGCCATCAGCTCATTTAATTTCCCGGAATTAGTAGCATTTGCCATAATGTTGGCATTCAGCGACTCTATCTTCTCTTCCAGCGCCGCGATATCCTCATCAATGGATTCGTATTCTTTCTGTTCCTTATAGGAAAACTTTAATTTTGATGGGCGGTTCTGCTTCCACTCTTTGTATGCCTGGTTCTTATCTTCCTGCTCTTTCCCAGATGTATTATGGTCTGTTTCCGCCGCCCCCTTATTCTTTTTCGCCTCCAGGTAATCTGTGTAGCCTCCCTCATATTGTACTAAATGTCCGTTTTCAAAGGCAAAGATACGGTCAGCCACATTGTCCAGGAAATACCGGTCATGGGATACTGTGATCACAATCCCGGGAAATGAATTCAGATAATCTTCCAGAATCGTCAGTGTTGGGATATCCAGGGAATTTCCCGGTTCATCCAGACAGAGGGTATTAATGCCGGAACACAGAATTTTCAGCAGATACAGCCTCCGCTTCTCCCCGCCGGACAATTTACCAATGGGTGCATACTGCATATCAGGAGTAAACAAAAAACGCTCCAGCATTTGAGACGCACTAATCCGCCCTTCCCTAGTCGGAATATATTCTGCGATCTCTTTCACAAAATCAATCACCCTCAGGCCATCATCCATGTCCTGCTCTTCCTGGGCAAAGTAACCGATCTTAACGGTTTCTCCGATTTCAATGCTCCCTGTATCGGGCTCAATCAGACCCGCAATCATCTTAATTAAGGTTGATTTTCCGCAGCCGTTTTCACCAATAATTCCGATCCTCTGATTCTTCAGGAAAATATAGTCAAAATCCTCGATGAGTTTCCTGTCCCCAAAACCTTTACTGATATGATGAAGTTCAATCGTTTTCTTCCCCATCCTGGTTTCCATGGATTCCAATTCCACCGTCTGATCCTGAACCGGAGCCGTCCCTCTTTTCAGCGCCTCCAGACGCTCCAGACGTGCTCTTTGTTTCGTGCTCCTCGCCCGGCAGCCACGTCTGGCCCATTCCAGTTCCACACGCAGCACACTCTGGCGTTTTCTTTCGCTCGCCAGATCCATCTCCTCACGCTGGGCTTTCAGCTCCAGAAAACCGGTATAATTCGCGTCATATCCGTACAGACTTCCACGGCTGATCTCCAAAATTTTGTTCGTTACCTTATCCAGAAAATATCTGTCATGGGTTACCATAATCACAACCCCCCGGTAGCGTTTAAGATAATCTTCCAGCCAGTTCACGGTCTCCTCATCCAAGTGGTTGGTCGGCTCGTCAAGAAGAAGGATATCCGCTTCAGAAACAAGCGCGCGCGCAAGAGCCACCCGCTTTTTCTGACCACCGGAAAGAGGCTCTATGACAGCATCATGATCTGTAATGCCAAGGCTGTTCAAAATACTTTTAGCCTCATTATCCGCATCCCATTCCTCCTGCTTCTTCCCTGAACTTACATAGGACAGCACGGTTGCACCTTCCGGAAATTCCTGATCCTGCCGCAGATAATTCATTTTTAAGCCATTCTGCTTAACAACCTGCCCCTCATCCGGCTCTTCGAGGCCAGCAATAATTTTAAGCAGTGTTGTCTTTCCTGTCCCATTAATCCCTATAATCCCAATTTTATCACCATCATGTATCCCATACGATACGTCATCAAATATGACCTTATCTCCAAATATCTTACTTATATGCTCTATATTCAAAACATTCATTAGACTCAGCATCCCCTTTCGACCTAATAATCATAAGGGATTTTCCAAAATACGTCAATAAACTTTTTGGGATGCTGCGCCAACACATTAAATCATTACAAATAGTTTTCATTTCTGCTAAAAAACACGGCCTTCACTGTGCTATTTACCTATACTTCCCTTATAAAATTCGTAGAATACGCTAGTTCCGTCTTTGGAAGCGCAATCCCCTCCTGCTTTCCAGCCGCAAAACACTTCACCATCCAGGCCATATTCCTTCCTATATTACGCATTGTCTGCAGTCCCTCTTCGTCTTTCATGACATCCTCCGGTTTCTGCCCGTGCACCATATTCCAGTAAGTAGACCCAACCGTGGGCATCTGCGCAATCCCGAAATACTTCTGGATTGCATCCAGTGAGGCCGTTGTTCCGCCCCGCCGTGCGGATACGATAGCCGCCCCCGGCTTATACTTAAATGCCCTGCAGCGTTCATCACTGCTATTCCCATAAAATGCCCTGTCCAGAAACGAAAGGATCCGTCCGCTTGGATGCGCATAATAAACCGGAGACCCGAATACAAACCCGTCCGCCTCATAGGCCTTTTCCACAAACTCATTTACTCCATCGTCCGTAAAAACACATTTTCCATCCCTGCACCTGCCGCACCCAAGACAGTCCCTGACCGGTTTCGCCCCAATCTGAAAAATCTCATAATCCACGCCCTCATCCAAAAGCACCCTTCCGATCTCCTCCAAAGCCGTGTATGTACATCCCTTCAAGTTACAGCTTCCATTCAGCATCAAAACTTTCATAAATCTGCCCTCCTACCAACATTTTACCATAATTATACCAGCATCCCAGCCCATAAACAAGAATCTTCCTGGCAAAGCTCCCGGCGCAAACAGCCCCGCCATCCTACCTAAACCATCACGTTCCACCAAACGATTCAATAAGCCTCCACCGCTTAGCCCCCACCCGGTGAACGTCCCATCCCTACCGCCCGGATGCACCAGCTTTAAAACCGGGAAGCCTTGCACCTGGCGGGAGCATATATGCCATTTTAAAAGTCCTAGAGTTTACGTTAGAATCCCTTAAGGAAAGAACATAGAAAACGGTGGGCAGAATTTGCCGTCTCACGGCAAATTCTGAAGCGGCCTAAGACCCGAAATTACCAAATTTCGGGTTGCATGCCGCTGGACCGCCATTTTCTATGTTTTTTCCTTTAGGGATTCTTACGTAAACGGAGCCGATTTTTAAAATGGCATATATGCTCCCGCCAGGTGCAAGGCTTCCCGGTTTCAAAGCGTCCCCTCTCTACAAAGATTCCATAATTTTCTGAAGCCCCTGTGCCGACTCACTCAAAGCATCTTTTTCCTGTGCATTCAGAGGGATCTCTATAATATCCTCCGCCCCATTTCTTCCTACCACAGTAGGCAGGCCAATACAGACGTGATTGAGCCCGTAATGACCCTGAGCCAGGCTGGAGACTGTCATAATCGAATGCTCATCACGCACCAGCGCCTGGGCGATTCTTTTTACTGCCATCGCGACAGCATAGAAAGTAGAGCCTTTTCTGTCTATAATCTCATAAGCGCTGTCGCGGACTTCTTCGTATATTTCATTGAGCTGAAGGCTGTCGCGGGTTCGCCCGTGCTGGCGGCAGTATTCGTCTACAGGAAGGCCTGCCACCGTTGCGCTGCTCCAGACTGCAAGCTCGCTGTCACCGTGTTCTCCGATCATCCATGCATGGATATTTCGGTAATCCAAATTGAACTTCTTGCCCAAAAGATATTTGAGTCTTGCGGTATCCAGCACGGTTCCGCTTCCGATTACCCGGCTGGCCGGAAAACCAGACAGCTTCAGCGCCAGACTGGTTAGGATATCTACCGGATTTGTCACAATCAGCAGAATACACTCGGAATTGTATTTTACAATTTCCGGGATGATCTGTCGGAAAACCTTTGCATTCTTAGCGGAGATATCCAGCCTTGTCTCACCCGGCATCTGATTAGCACCTGCCGTCACCACAACCAGATATGCATCTTTAAGATCCTCGTAATCTCCGGCATAGATATCAGAGGGGACGGTAAACGGAATACCGTGCCCGATGTCCAGGGCCTCTCCTTCCGCCTTGCGCCTGTCAATATCAATCAGGACCATTTCATTGAACAATCCGCTTTCCACCAGTGTATATGCGGTTGTGGCGCCTACGCCGCCGCATCCGATAATTCCACATTTTTGAACATTCATTCTTCTTCATTTCCTTTCTGTTTTCTGTTATTATTTCCCATCACTTATATTTTGTATTCCCCTATTGACAAATATATATTTAGGGTATACTGTATATATAAACATACACAGTATATATACAGTAAGATTCACAGTCAGGAGGATCGCTATGGACAATCTGCTTGAAATCAAAAATCTGAACAAAACAATTGGAAGTTTAAAACTCACAGATATTAATCTTACACTGGAACCTGGATATATCATGGGACTGATCGGCAGGAACGGCGCAGGAAAAACCTCCCTGATCAAGACAATCCTGCGCCTCTATCAGAAAGACAGCGGGGAGGTCTTCATCAACGGGCATTCCATGGACACCCAGGAGCGCCGGGCAAAGGATGACATTGGCTTCGTACTGGATGAATCACCCTTTGAAGACAATCTTACCGTTGAAACAAACGGGAAATCTTTCGGTTCCCTGTATTCCCGGTATGACCATGCACTGTTTCTGAAGTTCTGCAGCAGATTTGAAATATCCCCAGGCAGAAGGCCGGGAAACTTTCCAAAGGACAGAAGACCCGGTTTCAGCTGGCCTTTGCACTCTCCCATGATGCAAAGCTTTTCCTGATGGATGAACCCTCTGCTGGCCTGGATCCTCTATTTCGCAGAGAACTGCTTGGTTATATGCAGGATATCGTAGAGAACGGCACACGCAGCATCCTGTTTTCCACCCACCTTACTTCCGATTTAGATCAGATTGGAGATTATATCGCCCTTATGGATAACGGCAGCCTCTGCCTCCAGCTGGATAAAGAGGAATTAAATGAAAGATTCTATATCGCATATGGTACCCGGGAACAGATTGAACACCTTTTCGGCGCCAATGTGATCTGTCGTCTCCACGAAGCATACCGTAGCTCCCTGCTTATTGAATATCCGCGGGAAGGACAGCTGCTGGAACTGGAAACAGCAAGGCCGACACTGGATGATCTGATGTATTATCTTAGCAAAGGGGGTTTTATCAAATGATCCGGATTATCTTAAATGATTTATGGCTGGATGTTAAGAGAAACTTTTTAACCTTTATTCTGTACTTTATCGTATACGCTGTGATTGTAATTCTGGGTGTACAGATCGCACTGGTTCAGTTCTTGAGGGATCTTCAGATATCCGGCAAGGATTACAGCGCTGAGATACTTGCCGCCATGGAGTCCTCCCCAACGCTCCAAGCCGCTGCCGTATCGATCACAGCCGTTGCGACAATCCTGTTTTTATGGCTGGTTTTGAGAAAAATGCCAATCCGGCTTGCCATGCCTCTTTACGTCTGTGCCGTGGGCGAAAAAGAAAAAATGCATTATCTCCGCTTTCACCTTGTCGTAAAAGTCATCTTAAGCCTGCTGCTCACCATCCTGGTACAGCTGTTTATGTCCGGACGTTTCTTCCTCTTGGGAGGCTGGATGGAGATGGTTGTCCAGCTTGGATTATGGTTTTTCCTGATTCTGGCGCTGAACCTGCGCACAGACCCGGGAAACCGGAAAGAGGCGCTGGAGGCAGCGCCTGATATGGTCACTGAAAAAAGCGAGGAAGTCATTGCAGGAGTATACTGGTTTGCACTGCTGATCGTAGAAAACATTGTATTCTATACGCTCGCCGTTACACACATAACATGGAACCACTGGATATTCCTTGTATGGATGCTGCTCTTTGCAGTCAATGCCCTGATTGCCGTGCGGTGCAGTTCCCCTATCCTTTCCTATATGCTCTCTTATGAGAAAATGTACTATCCTCTTCCGGATAAAAAGGAGTGAGCCCTTTGAATATATTTATAAAAGAAGATTCCAGCCTGCCTATATATGAACAGATCGTACAGGCCGTAAAAAATTCCATATTAAACGGAGAACTGCTCCCTGGCAGCATGCTTCCCTCCATCCGTTCTCTTGCCAGAGATCTAGGGATCAGTGTCATTACCACAAAACGCGCCTATGAAGACCTGGAGGCCGGGGGCCTGATTTACTCCCAGCAGGGAAAAGGATTCTTTGTAAAAGAACCTGACAGAGAAGCGCTTCGGGAAGAACAGCTGAAACGCCTTGAGGACGCTGTGACAGAATGCGTCAAAGAAGGGCGGCGTCTTGATTTGACCTGTGCCCAGTTTCAGGATATGATACAGATACTTTGGGAAGGAAGTGAGGATTCAGATGACCGTATTTGAGTGTGCAGGCATCAATAAAAAATATAAGAATTTCACCTTGGAAGACATCTCTTTCCGGCTGGAGAGCGGGTATCTTACGGCACTGATCGGCCCGAACGGCTCAGGTAAGACAACGTTATTCCATTGTATTTCCGGGGCCGCCCGCAATTTCACGGGAGACGCTTCTATTGACGGGATTTCGCTGCGCAGCGAACCGGAAAAGTATAAGGAGAAGATCGGCTTTGTATCCGAGACACTATCTTTTTATCTGGAAAGCTCTATATTGGAAAACGGACATCTGCTGGGCACATTTTTCTCTGACTGGTCCATGGAAGATTTCTATACCTATCTGGATAAAATGGAACTCCCCCCTTCAAAGCCGCTTTATCAGCTGTCCAAGGGGGAAATGATGAAGATGCAATTCTGTTTCGCCCTGGCCCACCGCCCGCGCTTTTTGCTCCTGGATGAGCCTATGGCCGGTTTTGATCCGGTATTCCGAAGGGATTTTCTTGCTATGATGCAGGATATTTTAAACAAAAATATCGGAATCCTGCTCTCTACGCATATTACAGAAGATCTGGACAAATTGGCTGATTATGTCCTTGTACTTAAGGATGGAAAGCTGGTACAAAATAACACCCGTGAAGTCCTGGAGGATCAGCACAGGAACACTGACCCAAAAAGGAAAGCGCCGGATGCCTCGTTTGAGCGATTTCGCATCCGTGATTTATTATCCTGATATAAAGAAGGAGGACGATGGTATGAACCTTTATCAAAAAGAAAAAGCTCGCATCCGCATCGGTTATCACTATTTTATCATGGCAGCCTGCATGTACTTCTTTTTCATGCAGGTCCAGAGCGAAACATCGATGCAGATCAGCGCCATGAATGCCGGAATGGGTGTTGGGGATAGTGTGATACTGGCGCCGGATTCACCGGTATCGTTTGGCCACTCCGCATTCTGGATCGGAATCGTGCTGGAGATGTTTTATCTGAACCGCCGTTTATTCTGGATCCGCGAGAGGGGGCGCTTAACATTTCTTCTCAGAAAGTATGACACGCTTCCGGTTTCCAGACGTGATCTCTATATAGCAAAAGCAAAAGTTATGCTGAAAGCTTATGCTATTTATCTGATCGCTTTCTTGATTATTTATTATGAAATTATCTTATCGAACTATTTATCAAATGCCCTGTGGCTGGAACCGATCCCCTGGATACTGCTCTGTTTTATCCTTGGATTTCTCATAATCCTGGCGCTGCTTGGCATGGACTGGCTGCAGGATCGGCGCACAGGCAGCTGACAGGAGTTTTATTAAGCCTTTTTCGAACCCTTTGATTGATAAAGAGGAGGCCGGCGATGCACCCCCATGCACCGCCGGCCTCCTCCATTTTATATCAGCCTGCTCTTCTTCCACACTCCCGAGAAATAAAATCCCAGGGACAATGCGGTTCCAATCAGCCAGCCCACGGGCCAGGACAGCCAAATTCCTGTGGCCCCCCAAATTCCAGAGAATAAATAGGCGAGCACGACACGCAGGATAAGATCTGAAAAAGTGGCCGCCATGAATGCCTTCATTGCTCCCGCACCTCTCAGAATACCGTCCGAGATTAATTTTAAGGATATGATCATGTAGAACGGCGAGACAATCTTTAAAAATTCCACGCCTACATCCGCAGCCTGTTCTCCACCTTCACTCATAAACAGCTGTACAATGGGCCTTCCACAGAAAAAGAAAAGCAGAAACACAGGAACGGCCACACTCAGAACCATAAACACACCGGAGCGGAATCCCTTCGCAACACGTTCCGTCTTCTGTGCCCCAGTATTCTGTGCTGTAAAACTGGACAAACCATTTCCCAGCGTCGTAAAAGACGTGATTGCAAAGGTATTGATCTTCATTCCCGCAGAATACCCGGCTACCACCGCAGAACCATAACTGTTGATCAGACCTTGCACAAACAAATTTCCGACGGAGATAAAGCTCTGCTGCAGAATGCTTGGAACAGAAATCTCCATGATCTTTTTCAACATAGAACCAGAAAACAGCTTGTATTTTAGGCTTTCCACTGCCTTCAGGCGCTTCCTTAATGTAATAAATGCCAGGAATGAGGACAGCCCCTGTGCCAGAAATGTAGCCCACGCCACTCCGCTTACGCCCATATGAAAGTTGATCACAAACACCAAGTCCAGAACGATATTCCCCAGCGAAGAAGCGATAAGAAAGTACAGCGGCGTCCTGGAATCGCCCAGGGCGGTAAATACTCCCGTGCAGATATTATACAGAAACAGGAAGATCAGCCCGCCTATGTATATGTTAAGATAAAGCGCCGAATCGCCGAAAATGTCTCCCGGAGTCTTTAAGAGAACCATCAACGGCCTACTGAATATAAGCCCCAATGCGGTCAGCAGAGCGCCGATTCCCAGGACCGTCAGCAGAGAAGTGCTGACAGCGCTTTTCATCTGTCTATATTCCTTTGCTCCAAAATACAAGGAAATGACGACGGAGCACCCGATATTAAGCCCGGTCGCAACTGCCATAAATATCATGGTAATCGGATAAGATGCCCCGACCGCAGCCAGTGCATTCACGCCTACGAACTTGCCTGCAACAATACTGTCTACTATATTATACAGCTGCTGGAACATGACGCTTACCAGCATCGGAATCGTAAATTTCCAGAGAACCCCTGATGGTTTTCCTACTGTCATATCTGTTATCATAAAGTATCACTCCCGTCTTTCGTATCATGTATTAGTACATCGTATAATAATTAACTGCCTCATAAGCTAACCTTATTTTACGATGTACTAGTTGGCGCCACAACATTTTCCATTCTACCACTTTTGGAAAAAATATGAAAGATTTCTTAGAACTTTATGAATTTTTGATGTTATCACTTGAGTATACATGAAAAAAGTTATACAATGACCACCAGTAATATTGACATTTGAGGAGGATCTGCATGAGCACTGCAAAGAAGAATAGCACATTCTTTGATGACGATTTTGAAGTGACATATGAAGAAGATGTCCCTTTCACATATAGCTTTGATACCAAACAGACAACGAAACAATTATCCGATGCGACGGTAGTACTGGATGCCCCGGATTACCGAAGCATGCCCGGCAGGCGTCCGGAACCGCCTTCCATGAATACGGAAGGCGTGTATCAAAACCGTTATGTAGACAGCTATGACGGTATGGACGACGGATATACTGATGATTACGATTCAGATGACTTCGACGTGGAATACTATGACAGCGATGATTACGAGGATGAGGAATATGACATCGATAACCGCTATGGCCGCCGTTCACGCAGCGATTACAGGGATAATGATTATGGCAGGTGTTCACGCAGTGATTATATAGACGATGATTATGACAGCCGCTCCAGCGGAGGCTACAGGGATGCCCCCCGGCGGCGCAGAAAAAATGCAGGCCCGAACGTATCCTGCCTGCTCTCTCCTGTCAAAAAACGGCGAAATACGGAACAAAAGGGATCTATCGTGTTGCCCGTTCCGTAGTCAGAATTGTATCCCTGCTTATAACTGCCGGGACTTTTGGCGTACTCGCCTATAATTTCTGGCGCGGCGCTGCACCTTACGGCGATCCTCAAACCATCCTGACAGAAAAAAACTACGCCCTGGCCGCCTACGCGGCTGTTGCCGCTGTTTTTCTTCTGTTTGAACTGATTGCCCTGTTCTGGTCGATGACAAAGATGCGGATCCGTGAAGGACGGAAAGTTTACAAAGAGGATACGGGCAGAGGCCTGTTCTCCTTTATCTTCATTTATATTGCATCCTATCTTTCGTTCCTGTTGTGCTCATTTCTGCCAGACACCTTAGGTTCCCTGGCAATTCTTAACGGAATAAAAGGAGCCCTGGACGTATTCGGCTCCCTTCATAATATACTGCTCGGCCTGTGTCTCGCAGGTGTAATCTCCTGTCTCGTACGCAGACATATGAATTAACAAGATTATAAATATAATCTCAATCCAGTATTCCTGTAGTTTTATATACGAACGCAAAATGTCCATTACTATTACCTGCCGTTTTTCTGCCCCCTGGTGATATAATGGACATTTGAACGTTGCCTATGGTTAAAATACCGTCAAAGTAAACCAGCAGGACAGCCGGTCCCCACCTCCAGACATTCCTATGCTCTCTTCCTGACAGCATCCGCCCGTTTCCTGCGTTTTGCTCCGCCCCTATCCTTTAATAATCAAAGCCATAAATACAAGATCTTCAAGCCCCGTATTCGCCAGCGCATGTCCGCAGTGATCCGGTGTAAAGGTAACATCCCCGGCCTTTACCGCACGGCTGCTCCCATTATCATCGTACATCCCTTCACCCGAGAGAATATAATAAGTCTCACTTTCCCCCAGATGTTCGTGGTATCCGAGAGTACACCCAGGCTCCAGTGTTACTTCTGCATATAGTCCGCATTTTCCGTTTAATTCTGTTTCTCCGAGAATGTGTTTGATTATGACATGTCCTTCTCCTCCGCACATATTCTCTACTCTTTCCGTCTTCATAATAAATGCCTCCTTCATCCTGTTAATGCCTCTTCCTGACAGCATCATTTTAACACCTTACGCTGTCTGCTGCAATGCAGATTTTTCGTTTATCCGTTTGTCTCCGATTCCTAAATCTGACGCACTTCTATTATTCTCTGTACTTATTTCATTTCTTTCTTCCCAAACCCAGTGACGGCCAGTGCAAGAGCCAGCAGGAAAATCAGAACCGCCCACGGCAGGAACGGAAATATGGAAAACACAGTATCTGATGCCTGCGTTGTAAAAGCATGAAGCGAGCAGGATACCAGATATCCGCTGTAGCAGTAAGGATAGACAATCCAAAGCGGCGTATTGGCGGCCAAAACCCCTGGAATTACAAGAAGCAGATTCAGGCCAACGCAGAGAATCGGTTTCTCAAATAGTACTGTAACGGCCCACATAGCCGCAATTGATGGGAGCATAGTGAGAAACAGGCCCGCACACCATTTCAGCAGATAGAGTATCGGCATCGTTTCTGTAATTCCCGATGTCCGCACAGCAATCTGGCCGGCTGCTGCAAAAACCACAAGGAAAACCACCATTTCCATAAAGAGATAAAACACCAGTACAAAAAATTTCGCTAAAGACAGTGCATGCCGTCCGACTGGCAGTGCCAGCATTTTTAAAATTCCATTGTTCTGCATTTCCCGACCCCCAATCATGACACAGACAACCATCATGGAAAATGGCAGCAAATAGTAGGCATAGACAAGCGCACTCTGCATGAACATCGCTGACCATGCATTCGTGTACTCCGGTGTGAAATAGCTGCTTATATTAGCGATCCCTGTAGCCACCACCAGCAGAGGGGCGGTAAAAATCAGGGGAATCATTTTTGAACGTTTTACTTTCATAAACTCGATTTTGATCAATTCCCAAAAAGTCATTTGCACATTCCTCCTTACTCATAGCGCAGTATTTTTGCCATCCACATTCCGGCACCAAGAAAAAGCAGTGTCTCAGCCATTGAGACTAGCATCACCATTATATCCGGTCTGGCACTCATAGCAACTGCAGGCTTGAGCATTACCACAAATGGATGAATCATCAGCAGCTCCGACTTCCCATTTGCCAGAGCCATCCCGCTCAAAAAACCGGCTACTCCTATGCCCAGCGGAATCCACATATTTTCAAAGCGGGAAGATATTAATACCATAAATGCCAGTACCGGCATAGATGTGATAAATGAATATGCAGCAAATCGTATCAGTGTAAACAATTCAAAAGTCCCCGGCGGCAGCTCTGTCCTCCCGATTTGCAGGAGCGCCAGATTCTGCAACACAATTGCTGCTAAAAACAGGATTGTTATCATAAAAAATTTACACAGATACATACCTGGGACGTTCACTGGCAGCATATACATCTTTTTGACGGCACTGCCTTTAAACTCCATGTTATAGATCATACAGGCCGCCACAACGATACCAAACATATTGAGGACCATGAGCATACCGTAAAGCTGGGTCAGCAAAACATCCATTGGCTCCAGGGGCAGGTTCAGCAGCGTATCTTTTCTCACTAAAAAGTTAGCAAGAGCATATAGCGCACCCAGGGCGCCCACCGCCAGCAGCACGGGAATCACACCGGTTCGTTTTTCTTTCCGGAGTTCAATTGCCAGCATTCTCATAACTTTGCCCTCTTCTTTCTGGACGCATTGTCTTTATCGATCATTGCAAGAAACATCTCTTCAAGATTTTCTGCGGCATATCCGGCCTGCAGCGCGCTCTGTTTCAAATCAACCAGACTTCCTTCAAATAAAAGGCACCCATGATTAAGAATCCCTATGTCATCCGCTATTAATTCGATTTCAGACAGCATATGGGATGAAATCAGAATTGTACAGTCGTAGAGCTCGGGAAGTGATCTGACCAGATTGCGGATTTCATGTATGCCGGATGGATCAAGGCCATTGGTCGGCTCATCTAAGATGAGAATCGGCGGCCTGCCAAGAAGTGCACCTGCAAGCCCAAGCCGCTGTTTCATCCCAAGCGAATATTTTTTGGCCAGACGGTCACCGAATTCCGTCAGGCTACCAATTCCAGTGCGTCCTCTACCGCATTTTCCGGCAGTTCCAAAATCCGCCTGACAATATCCAAATTTTCACGGCCCGTCAGATTGGCATAGAAAGAAGGCGACTCGATGAAGGAACCTGTTTGTTTCAGAATCTCTAGACGGTTCTCCGGAAAATGTTTTCCGGCGATGCTGAAGCTTCCCCCTGTAGGCGCGGTCAGCCCCAGCAGCATTTTCATAGTCGTAGACTTGCCTGCACCGTTCGGGCCGAGGAATCCGTAAATTGTACCCTTTTGAATGTGAAGCGAGACATGATTGACGGCGGTAAACCTTTTATAACTTTTCGTCAGCTGATCCGTTGAAATAATATAATCCATAAATACATCTCCTTTCGATGTCTCTATGGTATCAAGGGTACCTGACACTAACATTATTATAACCTTACATTTATCTTACATTTTTTTCAGCCTATGTTTGTTTCCTAATAGCTCAGAACAATTTCTATATTTATTCTCATTATAATTCACTATTGCTTTCGTACAAATAACACTTGCAGCAGAATACCAAACAAAAAACATTTTCTGCTTTTGACTATCAATTTAAATATTCCTCCAAAGTTGCATACAGTAATTCTGGTTCTATGGGTTTTGCTAAATGGGCATTCATTCCTGCTGCTTTTGATTTTTCGATATCTTCATCAAAAGCATTCGCACTCATAGCGATAATCGGTATGCTCTGTGCGGATTTTTTCTTTAACTTTCGAATTGCTCTGGCAGCTGTTAGTCCATCCATAATTGGCATACGAATATCCATCAGTATTGCATCAAAATACCCCTGCGTTGAAAGCGTAAAAGCTTCAACCGCCTTTAATCCGTTTTCAGCAACCTCCACTTCCCATCCTTTCGCATTAAGCAATTGCTTTGCGACTTCTATGTTCAGTACATGATCCTCCACCAATAATATCCGCCTGCCAGTAAAATCAAACTCCCTAGGAGTCTCTGCTTGCAGATCCACCCCCGTAGCCGTCAGATTATTTCCGTTCATTTCATATTGGATTTGCGGCCTTTTCATTGTTTTACTTCTAACCCCAAGGCTAATTTCAACATGAAACTCTGAACCAATTCCTTCTGTGCTATTGACTGAAATTGTCCCTCCCATAATATCCACAAGATTTTTACAAATTGCCAGGCCTAACCCTGTCCCGCCATATGGGTTTGTAATTCCTGTACGTTCCTGCTCAAATGGTTCAAACATCCTTTCTTTAAATTGATCACTAATGCCAATCCCCGTATCGCTTACTGTAAAGCGCATGAGCGCTTTATCAGATTCTAAGTGAAGTTGTTGAACCATAAACTGTACTTTTCCTCCGGCCGGAGTAAACTTTATAGCATTAGAAATTAGATTAATAAGTACCTGCTGTATCTTCATGGAGTCACCTGCATAAAAGTCTTCTGTAAAGTTTGTCACAATACAGTCATACTCTACTCCTTGATCCGCAGCTAATTCATAAGCCATTGTATTAACGCTGTTTAAAAACTCTTCGAAGGGGATTTCTTCATTTTTTAAAGTAACCTTCCCGCTCTCGATACGGCTCATATCTAAAATATCATTAATGAGTGACAAAAGAAAGCGGGCCGAAATCTCCACCTTGGCAAGGCAATCAGAAATCCGTTCAGGATCATTTACATACTGAGCAGCCAATTTTGACATTCCGATAATGGCATTCATAGGCGTCCTGATTTCATGACTCATTCTGGATAAAAACTCTGTTTTAGCCACATTTGCCTGTTCTGCCTGCAATAATGCATTCTTAAGTACTTCCTGATGCTGTTCCTGCTGTTCAGTAATAGTGGATATATCGGTTCTTGTAAATATAACCACGTTTCTGCTTGAATCTAAATACATAAACTGCCATTTTTTCATACGTTTTTTTCCCTTGAACACAATAGGAAAAACACAGATAAAAGTATCCTGCATCTGAAGCTGCTGTTCAACATATTTGCTCCCCAGCATATTTATTGCATTATTTTGATATTCATCAGGTATAAATTTATGTACAAACTCTGGCAAACCATATCTATAATCCACATTAATGCCGATTTCCATCTCCTCTTCCAATTCAGAATAGTGATAGCAGCTTAATTGCTGCGTGTCAATATTAAGCAGCCCTAAAAATTCATATTCCTGATCTACAATTCGTTCCACTATAGTTGCAAGCTGTTTTTCTTCATGGATATCATAGGTGTACATGAAACACATAATATCGCCATTTTCTGGATTTTCAAAGGTATTGATGATAGTCCTAACCCAATAAAACTGGTTGTCTGCCATTCTTCTTTTATACTCAAATGTAAAGCTCTGCTTTCCGGACTCATAAAATTTAATTAGGCTTCCTGCATTCATTTTACTTAGGTATTCGTCTTTCATCCCGGCCGTTTCACACTGAAGTGCTACTACTTCTATGGCATCTGAATAACTATTGCTTTCGTTAGAATATATCATGCGGCTGTCGCAGGTATAATTATCTACTAAATCTTTACTGACATTAGCACGACATTTTCCTAAAAGAGAATTACTTTGGATTGCCTCTAAATTTTTCATTTCTTCATCAAATTTCCTTTTAGCAAGAACAAACTCGGTTATATCTTCCCCTAATGCCACACCAATTATCGGCTTTCCATAATCATCAAAAATCACTGAATATGTAATGCGGACCCACTCAACCCCTAATTTTTCTTTATTGTAGTGTATAACAGCGTTAACTGGATTCACTCCTTTAGCTAAAGATTCATAAAGATTCGTGTATTCCGCCGTGCTGTCCGGCATAATATACCCACATTGAATCCTATTTGAATAGCTGCATCTCTGTTCAGCATGAAACCCTAACCGATTTGCACCAGGGCTAAAGCTAATAAAAACATCATTTTGTATATCATAGGTGCATAAAAAAATCTCTGTTGATGCTATTGCCAGATCTATCTGTTGTTTCTCAATCAGCACTTTTGTTTCTTTGGTTATATTTTTTCCTACTCCAATAGTTTTCAGTACATTACCTTTATGATCTTTAAGATTGGTATAATATATCCGCTCGCATAACCAGCCTTCTCCTTCTTTACTTGTCATCCATATATCTTTGCAGACCTCTGACTCTCCTGCTTCTACCAAACGATATAATTCCCGAAAATCCTCAATGCTTTCTGACTTTATATGTCCATTTTTAATGGTGTTTTCTACAAAATCAGGTATTTCTGTTCCTGCCCCCGGATACAGCTTTTCCGATTGAATTGTCTGAATCAATGCGTGAGTCGTAATATCATAGGTCCAAATATTCACATCCGCATTTTTAAGAGCAATATCTGATATCACTTTATTTTCCAGCAGAGCGATTTCTGTTTCCTTTTGTCTTGTAATATTATGATAAATGCATTGTATCAATGGTGCTCCCTTATCTTCTCCTATTTTTCTCCCCTGAAGATGAACCCATACCACATGACCATTTCTATGCCGCTTACGCAATTCACAATCCATTACTGTGTCATATTTACATACTTTGTGAATCTCACGAGCCAGCATCTCTTTATCCGCAGGATGGATCAATATAGTAGCATCCTGACCAATCAGTTCCTGATACTCGTCTATAGTATGTCCTGTTAGAACCGGCACGCCGTCTGAAAAATAACTTATTTCAACAACATCTGAAATCCTGTAAATAGCTACGCCGCCCGGAATGGCATTGATAATATTCTGCATTTCAATTCCAGTCTTCTTTGCCAGAAGCTTAGCCTCTATTTTTTCTGTTACATCTGTAAAGCTGATATAATAACAAAGTTTATTTCCGAAGCTTTTAGTAATTCCACGTACAGCAATCTTAAGATTTCGGCCATCTTCTGTATTCATTCGAAATATCTTATAGAACATAGCACCTTCTTTTGCGTTTTCATCTAACATTGATTTGTAACTTGACCTATCTTCATCGCGGATAAGTGCGCAGATATCTTGATCGCAATCCTGCTTAACTTTTGAAAAAGGTATTTTAAGCATGCGGCATAATCCGCCACTGACAAAATCCAGATAATATTTACCATCAGGGCTGCGCTCAATGATGCCAAATCCGCCCTCAAAAATATCAATAACTGCATGCAACCGATCGGCGTTTCTTTGATGATTAGTAATTTCCTGTATACAGCAGGCACAGTACCCGGACTCCGGACTGTAATATCGGATTTGCAGATATTGCTCTTTCGTCGGGTTAAACTCTGACAAAGTTCCAGTGGTTCTTTCATCTACTGCTTTTCCAAGAAGTATCAGCCATTTTTTACCTGCATTAGGAAAAACTGTGTAAAAAAGGTTGTCCTGCATCTGCTCCAGTGCAATCCCCATTAGTTCAGCTACTGCTTTATTTACATAGACAAAACGAAAATCAATAGTTATTCCGAATGCATTTTTGGCCGGAGCTAACAAGCAGAACGCACATGGACTATCGTCAAAACACACACTATAGTGATTCAATATAAGTTTATTTTCCATAATTCTTTTCCTCTCTGCCTTCCGTTAAATCTGACACACCAAATGGATTAACTATCAATAACTGAAGGTGAATTCTTTGTCCATTTATTTCAATTTTATTCCTTTTTCTAATATCTTTTATTTTTACCTCCTCTTCAGATCGTTTTATACATACCACTAAAATACAACAAGTTTTTTGTGGCTTATTGTAGGACACAGAAAATTTAGAAAATAGTCGTCATTAGAGACTATTTTAACTAGCTAAGATCTAATTGCATCCAGTACAGCAGCAACATAACCATTAATAATTTCTTTCGCAGAGATATTATCCTCATTATTATATAACTCAGGTTCTCTTCCAATACGATATAGCATTCCTGTAAAAGATGAGGATATCCACAAATATGTCAAATTCAAATCCAGATCGGCACGAATGCTTCCATCTTCAATTCCCTCTTCCAAGAGACCATAAACAAAACTATATTTCATTCTTTTTCGCCCATGCCTTTTGGTTTCGATATATGGGGAAAGTAATTCATAGGGAACTTCATCTAACCTTGTCCAATAATTATCGATTTCCTGCATGACAATAACAGAGGGCATATTCGGTTGGAAGAGGTAAACGTGCATACGGAGGGCAAATTCTAATTGTGTCAATCCGTCCCTGCCTTCCACTGAATAGGAATGGAACATTTCTTCATAACGTTCATTAAAGTTCTGGGAATAACGCTTCGTAGCTTCTTTAATTAAATTGTTTAATGTACCAAAATAACGCTGAAGTGAACGTGTGCTCAACCCTGACTTTTCTGCAATCATTTCCCGTGTACAATTCGATATTCCTACTGTCTCAAAACAGTTAATTGCGGCCTGGATTGCATTTTCCATGTTCCGCTCCCTGTCTTCTGCAGTCGGCATCCGTCCTCACCTCACTTTAATCATTCATATTAATCTGCCAAGTATATGATTACTTAAAGCAAATCCAACGTATATATCATGCTAAAATACCGGTAACAGTATATCATGTTTTTCGACAAATTGCAATAAACCGGTCTCTCTGACAAGTTTCCTGCTCTGAAACTCTGAAGACTCTATGGTGCTATCATAATACTGCCAAAAAAGTATAGGAGTGGTCTGCATATTCATGCCCTGACCACTCCTAATCATATTTTTAATCCAGTTTTCTTTCTCTGTTTTCTTAGAACTTGCCTTCTTTAGCAGCCTCCTCGATGCTGACCGCTACAGCCACCGTCATTCCGACCATCGGATTGTTACCTGCCCCGATCAGTCCCATCATCTCTACGTGTGCCGGTACGGAAGAGGATCCTGCAAACTGAGCGTCAGAGTGCATACGTCCCAAAGTATCTGTCATACCGTAGGAAGCCGGGCCTGCGGCCATGTTGTCCGGATGAAGTGTACGACCTGTACCGCCGCCTGATGCTACGGAGAAGTACTTCTTGCCCTGCTCGATACATTCTTTTTTATATGTACCTGCAACCGGATGCTGGAAACGAGTCGGTTGGTAGAGTTTCCTGTGATGGACACGTCTACGCCTTCTTTGTGCATGATTGCAACACCCTCACGCACATCATTTGCGCCGTAGCAGTTAACCTTTGCGCGGAGTCCGTCTGAATAAGCTGTTCTCTGAACTTCTTTGAGTTCTCCTGTATAGTAATCATATTCTGTCTGGACATATGTGAATCCATTGATTCTGGAAATAACCTTTGCAGCATCTTTTCCAAGACCGTTCAGGATAACACGCAACGGTTTCTGGCGAACTTTGTTTGCTTTCTCAGCAATACCGATTGCACCTTCCGCTGCTGCAAAAGATTCGTGTCCTGCCAGGAATGCGAAACAGTCTGTGTCTTCTTCCAGAAGCATCTTTCCTAAGTTACCGTGGCCAAGACCTACCTTACGCTGATCTGCTACAGAACCCGGGATACAGAAAGACTGAAGTCCTTCTCCGATCGCTGCCGCTGCGTCAGCTGCTGTCTTACAGCCTTTTTTGATTGCGATTGCTGCACCTACGATGTATGCCCAGCATGCGTTCTCAAAACAGATTGGCTGGATTCCTTTTACCTGATTGTAAACATCAAGTCCGGCATCCTTTGTAATCTTTTCTGCCTCTTCAATAGAAGCAATGCCATAGCTATTTAATACTTCATTGATTTTATCAATTCTTCTTTCATATGATTCAAATAAAGCCATTTAATTGTCCTCCTGATTTATTCTAACGTTACCTATATGACACCTAGCTAAGCACAGCACATGGACAGAATCCATGCGGCGCGCACTCCGCCTGTGCCGGCTATTCTTTACGTGGGTCGATGATCTTCACAGCGTCAGCAACTCGTCCATACTGGCCTTTTGCTTTTTCCCACGCATCGTTCGGTGTATCGCCTGCTTTGATGAAGTCTGTTAACTTACCAAGGCTCACAAACTGATAACCAATAATCTCATCGTTTTCATCCAGCGCGATTCCTGTTACATAACCTTCAGCCATCTCCAGGTAACGAGGACCTTTTGCAAGTGTTCCGTACATTGTACCAACCTGAGAACGGAGGCCTTTTCCTAAGTCTTCCAGGCCGGCGCCGATCGGAAGTCCATCTTCTGAGAACGCACTCTGTGTTCTTCCATAAACGATCTGTAAGAAAAGTTCTCTCATTGCTGTATTGATAGCATCACAGACAAGGTCTGTGTTAAGTGCTTCTAAAATAGTTTTTCCCGGGAGGATCTCAGATGCCATAGCTGCTGAATGTGTCATTCCTGAACATCCGATTGTCTCAACTAAAGCTTCCTGAATGATACCATCTTTAACATTTAAAGTCAGTTTACATGTACCCTGCTGAGGCGCACACCAGCCTACACCGTGTGTCAAACCAGAAATATCTTTAATCTCTTTAGCCTGTACCCATTTTGCTTCTTCCGGAATTGGAGCTGGTCCGTGATTTGTACCCTGGGCTACCGGACACATCATTTCTACTTCATGTGAATAAATCATGTTAAAACTCCTTTCAAATATGTATGATTTTCATCCTATATGCGCTTGATATTTATTTAACGCCATATATGTCATATTTTCGCATAATTTTCAACTTTCGTCAATTGTAAGATTCTACAAGTTTAGAGGTAGATGGACGCATTTTTCAGACAACATTTGCTCTGCATCAGTAATCAAAGGAAGCTCTCCGTCCTCATATTATAATCAAAGAGGAAGAAGAGCTCCTTCTTCTGCTGCAGATGCCCCGAGACCATCACTTCATCGGCTCCGATGCCGTGCAGCGGGGTGCACGGCACGGTCTGCACAGTAACCCCTGAAGTTCTTTTCTATTTGTTTATCCTGTATACCTCAAAGCATCAATCGGCCGTTTCTTGGCCGCTTTATTTGCCGGATAAATTCCAAATACCACCCCGATACCCATGGAAAAAGCTATGGAAATCCACACCACACTGACTGACAGTTTATATACCGCATCACTATCTCCTGCCGCAGAAATAATCTGCAATATGCCCCATGACAGCAGAATTCCTATTACACATCCAAGCAGGCTGAGCATCAGCGCTTCTATGAGAAACTGCAGCATTATCGTCCCTCTGTCCGCGCCGATCGCCTTGCGAATCCCGATTTCCCGGGTTCTTTCTGTTACCGATACGAGCATAATATTCATAATGCCAATCCCTCCTACTACAAGCGATATTGCTGCAATACCACCAAGCAAAAGTGCCAGTGTATTATTCACACTTTCCATTGCCTCCATGATTGTTGACTGGTTCACGATTGTAAATGCATCCTCATCCTGGCTGAACCGTTCCATCATGGTCTCTGTCAGAACAGCTTCTGCATGATCCAGCGTGTCTTCTCTGGAGGCGGATACACAAAATGAGGTGATATTCGATGATACGTCTTCCGTTAAACGGATCAAAGACGTATACGGGATGTAGGCCTCATAGTTTTGAATTGTGGTCGAATCACTGTCTCTGGCGGCGAGCACGCCGATAATCTCATAGTCCACGCCGTTCAGGCTGACCGTTTCGCCTACCACGTTCATTCTGCCCAATACATCCGTTGCAAGCCCTGCATTGATAACTGCCACGTTCGTATGGTTTTCTACATCCGTATTCTTCAGAAATCTGCCCGCATACAGCTCTAAGTCCTGTATATCGGCATACGCCCCTGTTGTGCCGTATATGCTGGCAGTTTCTTCTGAATAAGTACTGGAAGCCGTAACACTGCTCTGTGCCACCGGCGCCGCTTCCCTGATTTCTTCGTCCTCCGCCAGAACCGTAACATCCGCTAGCTTCATAGGATTGCCTTTGTCATCCTTTACAGATACTGTCAGAAGATTGTTGCCCATACTGGAAATCTGGCTGCTCACTGATTCCGTTGTTCCACTGACCAGAGATACCAGTACGACCAGGGAAATCACTCCTATGATAATCCCCAGCATAGTCAGAAAGGAGCGCATTTTATTAGAGGAAATAGATTTCCATGCCATTTTCATTGATTGCGCTATCATCGTGCCACCTCCCTGATCTTCCCGTCCAGGATATGGACGCTCCGGTCTGCCTGTCTTGCTATGGAATCGTCATGCGTGATCAGGACAATGGTACTGCCCTGCCTGTGCAGGCCATGGAACAGTTCCATAATCTCTTTTCCGGTTGCAGAATCCAGATTGCCGGTCGGCTCATCGGCCAGGAAAAGAGACGGCCTGGATGCAATTGCCCTGGCAATGGCAACTCTCTGCTGCTGTCCTCCGGACAGTTCATTAGGTTTATGTCTGCCGCGGCCCGCCAGACGAACCTTTTCAAGAGCCTGTGCCACCCGCTCTTTCCGCTCTTCTCTGGGAATCTTCTGATAGATCAGCGGCAGTTCTATATTTTCTGCCGCCGTCATATTTCCTATCAGGTTAAAGCTCTGGAAAATGAATCCGATCTTTCGGCTTCTGATTTTTGCCAGCTCTGTCTCCGTATACTCCTCGATCGGCTGTCCATCCAGCAGATACTGTCCGCTGTCTGCCATATCGAGACAGCCGATAATATTCATCATGGTCGATTTCCCGCTCCCGGAAGGGCCTATGATACTGACAAATTCCCCTTCCCCGACCCGCATACTGGCATGGTCCAGCGCATAAACCTCAGACTCACCGATTTGGTATATTTTCGAAACATCATTTAACACAATCATATTTTAGTCCCTCCGCTATTTTGAAAAATCGAAACCGTCGGGACCGCCCTCAGGCATGCCGCCTGACGGCATTTCTCCACCGGACCTATCCTGCCCGAAGCCGCCCATCATATCCTGGGACATATCAAAACCGCTGTCTGAACTCTCTGCTTTCAGGTAATACACGGTATCACCGCTTTTGAGGCCGCTGATAATTTCCACCTGGCTTCCGTCGGAAAGACCTGTCTCAACCTCTGTCTCACCGGTCGGATTTCCGTCTTCATCCGTGCCTGTATAGACAAAAGTACTATTCCCCTTCTCCTGAAGAGCGTTTACGGGAATGAGTACCGCATCCTTAGATTCATCAATCTGAATTATTGCAGAAACACTCATGCCAAGCTTCATGTCATCCGTCTTTTTCATCGTGATTTCTACCGGATATTTGGCGCTGCTGCTCCCGCTGGAGGACGTGGCAGAGACTTTCGTTATCGTTCCCTCGAATTCCTGGTTTTCCAGCGCATCTAATGTGATGACAGCCGTCTGTCCCTTTTCAACAGAGAGAATATCCAGTTCGTCTACATTAATTGATACGACCGTCTCGTCAGGACTTGCTATGGAAAATGCTGCCGCCTCATAGGCACTGTAATCGGACGATGAAGTTCCGTCTGAAGAACTGCCGCCGGAGCTTCCTGAATCATTAGAAGCTGCCGCCGTACTCTGGCCGGTTCCGGTAGTAGTAGTTCCTCCACTTTGCGTGTTTGCTCCGTCTGCAGTGCTGTTCCCGTTATTTTCCGTGCCGCCTGAACTGCCTTTGTCCAGTCCGGATACCTGGCTGCTGTCTGTACCGGATGCTGCGTCCGAGGTACTGCCTCCGTTCTGGGCAATCCCGTTGTTTTCTGACGGCTGGTCTGCACCCGATTGTTCCGCGTCTTTATCCGCTGCGGTCTTTGCAAATTTTGCCTTAATTCTTAATATACTATTTCCATCATCATCTGTAAGCACCTCGAAGGACACATCCGCACCTTGAATTTCCGGCAGAATATTACCTGAGAAAACATATCCCTCTTTCGCTGTCAGCTTTATGGTTGCAGTATACACCGTTTTTTCCAGGAAGGCTTCCGTCGAACAATTCCATGTAATAGTTCCTGTATACTCATCCGTTGCTTGTATTTCTGCCTGCGGTTTTTCTCCGGTCACAGGAGCTGATACCTTCACATCGCAGGACTCAATACGGATCTCGTCCCCTCCGCTTTTCTCCGCGGCGGAGCTTTCGCTTTCCTCGGCTGTGCTGACTACCGCAGAACCGTCTGTGTCAGCCTGGTCAGTAGTACTTGATTCGGTTTGTGTAATATCCGCGGTAAGATACATCATACTTGCCTGACTGGCAGATGCCGTCCCTGGCATACTCATAGTTTTACTTTCCGACGATGTCCCGGCTGAGGAGCTACTCCCCGCTACCGAGACCGATGTGCTGCTGGCTCCTGATGCCGAACCGGCAGTACTCCCCGATGCCTGTGTGATTACCGTATCCGCAGCGGCATTGATACTGCTGATTGTACCTGCGCAGGATGCGGTAATGACTTTTGATTCCAGAAGCGTATTCAACGTGGCCTGCGCTTCTTTTAGTTCCTCCAGCTGACCGTTCAGTACTTTTGATTCCAGATATTCTGTTGTTCCTGCTGTCTGTGCCTCTTCAGACAGATCATTGATTTCTTCTTCTACACTTTCAATACTTTCCTTCACCTCCAGAAGCTGGCTGGCGATGGATGCCTCATCCAGAGTAGCCAGCTCTTGCCCCTCTTTCACTGTATCGCCGCTCTCTACCAGCACTTCTTTTACTTTAATGCCTACCGGTACTACTACATCAGTGGCTGATCCCTCTGCCAGTGTTCCCGTACCCACCACCGTAGTACTAATGCTCCCTGTGGATGCTGTGGCCGACTGCACAGTCATCCCGGCAGCCTTGTTTTCTGATGCCTGATTGCGGAACAAAACCCCCGCTACAATAACTGTCACTAATCCAACAGTCAATACTCCTGCCCAAAATATTTTTTTCTTTCTTAACTTTTTGAATCTGCCTGATTTTTGAATGCCACCAATACAGGACGGCAGCTTTATCTCTTTATTTTGATTCTCCATCTTTTCCTCCTGTCAGTCCGCTCCTCATATTTTCCAATTATATCTGTGATGGCTTTTCGGTCTCATAATCGGACCATGCTGTCACAGCAGATGCGCCGGAGACATCCCCGTTTCCGTCATATGTGTCCACTGTTACCTGCAGACTGCTGTCGCCCTTCACATACACGGTTCCGTCACTGTCCTTTATGGTCACGGTTTTTCCGTCTGAGTCCTGAACAGTACCGGCACAGGAAAGGGCGCTCATCACGCTGTCCTTCGTTACCGTCCAGGTACTTTCTTCGTCAATGTATAGATTGCAATAACCATCCCCGCCGTCTTTGGCATAGGTCTCATCATCCAGAATTGCACCAGTTAGTGTACTGCCCTCCGTTATATAGAAGTCCAGTTTACTGATGCTGTCCCAAATAATATCGCCTTCCATGGCCTGGCTGACCGCCGTAAATAGACAGTCAGCGCCATTTTCCCCTTCAGCCCCCCAGCCTCTCTGGTTGTTGTTTCCTGTACAGCGAAGGAAAAATTCACTGTCATCCGCATATTGTATATCTACCCCGGACAGAGTGATCGTAGATTCCGTATTTGTTGTATAGAACATTCCACCATTTTGGGCTGTAAGTGTTCCGTTCTTCATCTCGTAAGTACTGTTTCCTGCCTCTGAGTCACCGGACATACTCTGGTACAGAATCACATTCCAGGAGCAGTCATTTTGTTCATCATCACTCATATTTCCTGTCAGGCTACAGTCATACAGATGGAGTGAATTCAGTCCTTCAATGCAGACAGCTTCCGATCCGTTAGCCGTAAGGTTCGCATTACTGGCTGCAATATCGGCCGTACTATATACTGCTGGAGATCCCACGCCATTTGAGGTATAGTTTCCTCCGTCTATGACCATTTTCCCACCGCCCCGGTCACTTCGTATCGCTGCCGAAGACTCCCCTGATGTATCAACTTCCATATCCCAGGCATACAGGGTACCGCCTCCTGCCGCATGGATTCCACCTGAGGTATCCTGTTTTGCAGTAATTTTCGTGTCCGAGGCGTATATTGTCCCATTTCCATAGGCAAAAATACCTGCGCCTCCTGCCGCGTCTGTCTCAATCGTGCTTCCACTGATGTAAGTCACCCCGTCCGTATTCAGCACTGCCGCGCCCACACCATAAAAACTGGAATTGTCACCGCCTGTGCTGTCAGTTGACGACCTTGTTATGGTCATGTTTTTCATGACAACGGAGGCTCCTTCAAAAATATGAGCTGCATTCTCATCCGTCCCTGTGGATGTAATGCTCTCCCCATCTTTCTCGATATCTTCCGTAAATTCTTCTGCCGCACTATAGCTCTCTACACCGTCCAGCTGACCCATACCGCCCGAGGACATCACAAGAATCTCAGAGACACTTCCATCCTCATCTAAAGTCACTGCAATGGTATCCCCTTCCTCAATGTCATCCAGCGTTATCTCCTCCTGGGATTCTTCCGGCGCTTCTCCATCCGGGGCTCCATCTGGTTTTTCTTCCGATGGCCTCTCACTGCCTTCTTCCTCTGCCGGCTGTACAGCCCCATTGGTTCTGTCGGCAGATTGTTCCCCACCGGATTCCTGTGTTTCAGGTGTACCGCCCTCCGGCGCTTCCCCCAATTCCCCCGGTTTTCCGCCGCCCATACTCTGACGCTTTATCACTGTGTCAGCCTCCACTTTAATATCCTGCTCCTCGCCGGTAAAATCCAGCATAGAAGGCTGCCCGCTGTCCCGTGGCATCTCTCCCGCCTCCATATCATCCGGCTTTTCCGTATCATCTGACTTTTCGATATCATCCGGAATTTCCATTTCTTTTTGTGTACCGACTTCTATGGTTATAGTTCCTCCGCTTATCTCACTCACCTGTCCGTATATTGTCTGTGCTGTATCTGATGTATTTTCTTTATCTGCACATCCGCTCAGCAAAGTCGATCCCAAAGTTATTGTTATCCCAAGTAAAACACCTGCATATCTTTTTTTCATACAACAATCTGTCCTTTCAATTACTGTTTAATAGTTGACTTCTTTCGTAGTATAAAGTTGTTACTTTAGCTGAACCTTAAATAATCCGCCGTGTTCTGTGAAATTTATGTGAGGTTTTTGCTGCTGTTCGGACCATGCCGCGGCCCCCCCTGCACGGCATCGGAGCCAATGAAGTGATGACCTCGGGGCATCTGGTCTTTGCTTCGGTCCGTGCTAAACTTTTCAATAGTAATAAGAAGAATACAGTAGTATACTTAAATGTAAAAGATCATTCAGGAAGAGTTTCCGAGGATTCTCAGGAAGAAAATGGAGGCAGTTCACATGGAGATAAGCAACGAGAAAATAGATTCCGGAAAAGCATTTGACTGGGGTAAGACATCAGCTGACTATGCCAGATACCGGGATATTTATCCACAGGTTTTTTATGAGAAAGTCATAGAACGGAACTTATGTTTAAACAGGCAGAAAGTATTAGATATTGGTACGGGAACCGGTGTGCTTCCGAGAAATATGTATCGGTATGGTGCAAAATGGACAGGAACGGATATTTCAGAAAAGCAGGTTGCAGAGGCGCAAAGAATGTCTGCCGAATTAAACCAGGACATTCAATACTACGCTGCAGCCACGGAAGAGCTTGCGTTTGCGGACCATTCATTTGATGTCATAACCGCTTGCCAGTGTTTCTGGTATTTTGACCATAAGAAAGTGGTGCCAAAATTAGCCCGTATGCTGAAAAAGGACGGAAGACTTCTGCTGTTATACATGGCATGGCTGCCGTTTGAGGATGAGATTGCCGGTGCGAGTGAAAAGCTGGTACTGAAGTACAGCCCCAAGTGGTCGGGGGCGGGCGAGAGAAAACATCCGATAGCCGTGCCGGATATTATCTATGAAACCTTCGAAGCAGTTTATCATGAGGAATATGATATTGAGGTTCCCTTTACCAGGAAAAGCTGGAACGGAAGAATGAAGGCCTGCCGCGGCGTCGGAGCATCTTTAACCCCGGAAGAAATTACAGAGTGGGAAACGGAGCACAGGACTTTGCTGGAAAAGATTGCACCCGAAACATTCTGCGTGAAACATTACGCAGCCATGCTGGAGTTAAAGCCAAAGAGCATGCAGCCCCAATAAATTAGTCAACACATAGGAAAGGCCGCTGTTCTGCAATTGCCGGATAAATCCATTGGCATTCCAGAACAGCGGCCTGTGAATATTTATTAGACAGTAAGTGAATTATTATTTGATCCCTCGTCCTGCAAAAGAGACAGTGCAAGGGAAAGCGCTTCTTTCACAGTGTCTGCCCTGTTTTCTGCCCTGTCACCGGAAAACTGGCATTTCATAACCTTTGTTTTTCCGAAGACGCAGCACCCCACATAGACCAGACCCACCGGTTTATCTGCAGTTCCTCCGCCAGGTCCTGCGATTCCGGTAGAGCTGAGAGCCACATCCGCATGAGCCGCCTTAGCAGCTCCTTCTGCCATCTCCCGTGCAGTCTGCTCACTGACTGCGCCATAAGCTTCCAGTGTCTCGTGGCTGACACCCACCAGCCTTTCCTTTGCCTCATTGGAATAAGTTACATACCCCTCGTTCAGCACATCAGAGGCTCCTGCCACATTGACAATCGTCCCTGCGATCAGACCGCCGGTACAGGATTCCGCCGTGGTTATGGTCAGCTTTTCTGCCGCCAGCTTTTCCACGAGACACTCTTCCAGGCTCCTTCCCTCTTCACGTATTTTATTCAATACCCATTCCGGATACATCCTACATCCCTCCCTGTGTCAGAACCTGTTTATTTTTAAACACGTAATCCAGCAGGGAAATGATTGTGAGCGCCAGTGCAGCCCACACCAGTACAATGCCGAGCATGTCAAAGAAGCCGCCCAGATCTGCGATCAGGACGATAATCATAGCCATCTGGAATACAGTCTTGAACTTGCCCCAGTAGCTCGCCGCAATAACAACTCCGCTGTCGGATGCTACCAGCCGGAATCCGCTGATAATGAATTCCCGGCTGATGATCACGATTACGATCCAAGCATCCAGTTTATTCATTTCGATCAGGCAGATCATGGCAGAGCAGACAAGAAGCTTGTCCGCCAGGGGATCCATGAATTTGCCAAAATTCGTAACCAGATTATATTTTCTTGCAATTTTCCCATCCAGCAGGTCCGTCAGGCTGGCTACCACGAAAAGTATGAGGGAAATCCATTTATTTGCTGATCCCCCGATGTCCGTAAGCATAAACAGGACAAAAAAGGGAACCATAATCACCCTCAAAATAGTAAGTTTATTTGGTAAATTCATTACACAAGACCTCCTATCAAATCATATTCTACTGCGCCGGATACGCTGACTTTGGCAAAATCTCCTGACATCAGCTCTTCTTCCGTATTAACAAAAATAAGTCCGTCCACATTCGGGGCATCCCGGTAAGTCCTGCCCACATAGGCATTTTCATCCGCCACCTTACCTTCGATCATAACCAGCACTTCCCTGCCGATCATACTTTCCGCATTGTCGAAGGCGATCTCCTGCTGAAGTTCCATCAGATCGGCCTGCCGCTCCGCTTTAACCTTCTCGTCAATCTGATCCGGCATAAGCGCTGCCGGCGTGTCCTCCTCCGGTGAATATGTGAAGACTCCCAGACGGTCAAACTCCATCTCATCCACGAATTCCATAAGTTCCTCGTGCTGCTCCGCTGTTTCCCCGGGGAAACCGGTAATCAGGGTCGTCCTAAGACAGATATCAGGAATCTCTCTTCGCAGTTTTTGGATTATGTCAGTCAATTCCTGTTTGGAGGTTCTTCTGCCCATCCTTTTCAGGATGTCATCATTGGCGTGCTGAATCGGAAGATCCAGGTAATGGCATATCTTCTCTTCCTCCTTCATAACCTGAATCAGTTCGTCCGTAATCTCCTCCGGATAGCAGTAAAGTACCCGTATCCAGCGGATCCCCTGTATTCTGCACAGCTCTTTTAACAGTAGATGCAGCGACTTTTCTCCGTAAATATCTATACCGTAAAGTGTCGTCTCCTGTGCCACCAGAATCAATTCCTTCACCCCCTGGTCCGCCAGATACTGTGCTTCTGTTATTAGCTTTTCCATCGGAATGCTTCGAAAATTCCCCCGAATCTTTGGAATAATACAATAAGTACAGTGTTTGTCGCACCCTTCTGCAATCTTCAGATAAGCAAAATGACCTCCTGTTGTCACAAGACGCTTTGCCTCCACATCCGGAATCCCGTTAATGTCGGACATCGTAACAGAATGCTTCCCTTTCAGAGCTCCGTCCACGGCTTCCAGGATCTTATCATAGGATGTAGTTCCCAGTACCGCGTCTACCTCCGGGATCTCATCAAGTATCTCCTGGCGGTAGCGTTCTGCCAGACACCCTGTCACCACAAGCGCCTTCAGAGAGCCGTCCTTTTTATATTCGGCCATCTCCAAAATGTTCTGGATGCTCTCCTCTTTGGCATCATGAATAAAACAGCATGTATTGATCACGATAATATCCGCCTCTGTTTCATCATCCGTCATCTGATATCCCCTGGATGCCAGAAGCCCCAGCATGACCTCCGTATCCACCAGGTTCTTATCGCACCCCAGAGAAATAAATAGTATCTTCATAAACCCTCCCGTATTCTGCTTTGCCGGCGCCTTTCTATGTCCGGCAGATATTCATAAAAGGCAGATACCCCTAGTGCATCTGCCCTTTTTATTACTTATTCTTCTTCTGCATTTTCAGCGATAATCTTCAGCTTTCCTTCATTCAATTCTTCGATTGCCGTTGAGAGCGGCTTCTCTTCGCTTCTTGCATTCACAAGAGGCAGTTCTCCGTCAATCAGCTGTCTTGCCCTCTTCGATGTTGCAAGTACGATGGAATAACGGCTGTTTACAATCTTTGTCTCGCCTTCCTCAACGTCTTTGTTTACGACCTTCATTAAATCTGTGTAAGATGGATGCAGCATATCTTATGATTCTCCTTTCAAACTCTTATTCAAATCTTCTTTTATTTTTTTCATAAATTCCGTATTGCGAAAACTTCTCCGATGCTCCGCCTGAATGATCGCATGCATCTCTTCCACACAGGCTTCCAGTTCATCATTGACAATCAGATAATCATATCTGTCCATGCCCTCCGCTTCCTCTACTGCCCGCTTCATTCTGGATTCAATGACCTCCATTGTCTCCGTTCCCCGTCCCACAAGCCGGTTCTTCAGCTCGGCTGCCGTCGGAGGTGTCACAAACAAAAGCAGGGTCTCGGGAAATGCCTTCTTTACTTTCAGGGCGCCCTGGATCTCGATCTCCAGAATCACATCCCTTCCTGTATTGAGTTGCTTTTCAACATAGGCACGCGGTGTTCCATAATAATTTTCCACATACCTAGCATACTCTATAAGCTCTCCTTTCGCAATCATTTTTTCAAATTCTTCTTTTGTTTTGAAAAAATATTCTCTTCCGTCTGTTTCCCCCGTCCTCGGCTGGCGTGTAGTTGCCGAGATCGAAAGTGCATAGTATTCTTCATAACGCGCCAGCAGCGCTTTCATCAAAGTTCCCTTGCCGGCTCCTGAAAACCCGGATACTACTATCAGAATTCCTTTTCTGTTCATAACTGACATCCTTTACTCAATATTCTGTATCTGCTCGCGGACCTTTTCAATCTCCGTCTTCAGACCGATCGCACAATTGGAAACTTCCAGATCATTGGCCTTGGACAAAATTGTATTCGCCTCACGGTTCATCTCCTGGGCTATGAAGTCCAGCTTTCTGCCGATTCCTTCCTTTTCCCCAAGGGTATCCCTCATGTGTCCGATATGGCTTTTCAGGCGTACTACTTCTTCATCCGTACAGATCTTGTCGGCAAAAAGAATCACTTCCGCAGCGATACGGCTTTCTTCAATCTGCGTATCCGCCAGAAGTTCGTGAACCTTTGTCTCCAGCTTGGATCGGTATTCTGCAATAATCTCCGGAGAACGCTCTTCAATATAAGCCACCAGCTTCTCCATGCCGTCCAGCTTTTCCAGTATATCGTTTCTAAGGTTCTCCCCCTCATTCGTCCGGGTCTCTACAAACTGTAAAAATGCCCCTTTCAGCGCTTCTTCCAGCCCGTTCCAGAGTTCTTCCTCGTCCTCACACTGCTCTTCCATCGTGATCACTTCCGGATAGCGCGACAATGTGGACACACGAACATCATTCTCCAGGCCGAACTCCTCCTCCATCTGTTTCAGATATTTCAGATACTCTGCCGCCAGGGAGGCATTATATTTGAGGGAAACCTGATTCTCGGACGTATCTTCATAGGTAATGAATATATCAATCTTGCCCCTGTTTGCATACTTCTTTAACAGAGACCGTATAGATGTTTCAAAAAAATTAAGTTTTTTCGGCATTCTGATGTTCACATCCAGATAACGGTGGTTCACGCCTTTAAGCTCTACCGTAAACTTTCTGGACTCTTTTTGTACTTCAGACCTGCCAAAACCAGTCATGCTCTTTATCATGATTATTCTTCCTTCTTGTACAGTAATAGTTTGTTTCATACACATTATGAAACATTATACCTCTCTTGGGGCTCTGCGGTCAACCTCTGTACACAATAAATTCGGGATATGGTTAACGAGCTTTAGACTCGTTGACGGATGGGGACGCGAATGACGAGGTGAGTCCGGGAGCTGTTGCATCCAAACGGTAGTTAAGAGCTCATTTCCCGGTGGGCCTCCGTACGGTAGCGGCGGATGGGACAGAACTGGTGCTTCTGTTATATCAGCGTAAGTTTTTGAACGCTTTTTACCCGTGAGTATATAGGTCTGTAAGAACAAGTTGTGTACGGATCATTGAGAGAATGCATGATACGCATAGCCCATTCCATCCGCCTCCCCCTTCATCCGCACCGAGACTAAAGCTCGCCGCTAATTCCTGATGGGGGTTTCAAGAACTTCTTGTTTATGGTACAATATTAAAATATTGTTTTAAGAAGACATACATCTGAAGAAAGGAATACACCATGGCATTTGATGGAATTACCGTGGCCTCTCTGGTCCACGAATTGAAAGAACAGCTGCTCAATGGAAGGATAGCCAAAATTGCCCAGCCCGAGACGGACGAATTGCTTCTCTCCATTAAGACACCGTCAGGACAGAAAAGGCTGTGTATATCTGCTAGCGCGTCCCTTCCCCTCATATATCTGACGGAGTCCACCAAACCCAGTCCTATGACCGCTCCGAATTTCTGTATGCTCCTGAGAAAGCATATCAGTAATGGACGGATCGTTGATATTTACCAGCCAAAGCTGGAGCGTATTATTCACTTTACGATTGAACATCTGGATGAACTGGGTGATCTCTGCAGGAAAGATCTCGTCGTAGAGATTATGGGAAAACACAGTAATATTATCTTCTGTAACAATGAGGGCATGATCATCGACAGTATCAAACATGTCTCTGCACAGATGAGTTCGGTGCGTGAAGTGCTTCCGGGAAGGGAATATTTTGTTCCGGATACCATGGACAAGTCGGATCCTTTGTCCACAGTTGAATCTGCTTTTATCGAAAAGATTACGGCGAAGCCCCTGCCCCTGGCAAAGGCTATTTATACTGCCTTTACAGGGGTAAGCCCGGCGGCCGCCACAGAGATCTGCTATTTATCCGGTATAGACTCTTCTGCCGCTTTGGAAGGCCAAAGCGGAGAGGCCCTGCGGCAATTATTTGAGCAGTTTTCTATTTACTTTTCTTATGTAAAGGACGGCCGCTTTACTCCCGCTATCTATTACGACGGCCTGGAACCGAAAGAGTTCTCTGCTCTGCCTATGGCTCATTTAGGGGGATATACCCGGAAAGATTTTACTTCTATGTCCCAGGTGCTGGAGACCTATTATTCCTCTAAAAATATACTGACCCGCATCCGGCAGAAATCGGCCGATCTGCGGCATATTGTGCAGACGGCCCTGGATCGCAGCCGTAAAAAGTACGATCTGCAGCTCCGGCAGCTAGACGATACAAAGAACCGCGAAAAGTACAGAGTTTACGGGGAACTGATCAATACTTATGGATACAATCTGCAGGAAGGAACCCGGCAGCTTGAGGCGCTGAACTACTATACCAATGAGATGGTCACCATCCCTCTGGATGCTGCAAAAACACCTCAGGAGAATGCGCAGCGCTATTTTGATAAATATAATAAGCAGAAAAGGACTTTTGAGGCGCTCTCCAGGTTCGTCCAGGAGACGCAGGACGATATCACTTATTTGGATTCTGTAAGCACAGCCCTGGATATTGCCCGGACAGAGGAAGATCTTGCGGAGATCAAGGAAGAGCTGATCGGTTCCGGTTATATGCGCAGGAAGTTTACGAAAAAGAAGGTTAAGATTAAAAATGCGCCGCTGCATTATCTTTCCAGCGACGGATTCCATATGTATGTGGGGAAAAATAATTTTCAGAATGATGAACTTACTTTCAGTTTTGCTGTGGGCAATGACTGGTGGTTCCACGTCAAAGATGCCCCCGGCTCCCATGTCATTGTAAAGACAAACGGCGGGGAACTTCCCGACAGAACCTTTGAGGAGGCAGGACGGCTCGCTGCTTATTACTCGAAAGCACGGGGTGGAGAAAAGGTAGAAATAGACTATGTTGAAAAAAAGCATGTGAAGAAGCCCAAGGGTGCCAAACCCGGATTTGTAGTATATTATACCAACTACTCACTGATCATTGACAGCGATATCTCACAAATTCAGGAACTTTAGGCAGTGTTTTCCGGCGTAGCAGGCATATGTACTTTGGTCAGATAACGGGGCATGTATGAAAGATGTTTTATTAAAAAAGCAAGTGCCACCCGCGGCCTAATCGCAGTATTGGTCTCGCGTATCCCAGTATGCGCCACCCAGGAGAACACGATATCTAATTATCACACGATCCTTTAAGACAAAAATGCCCTGGCTGGATGGGAGACTGACACGATTCACTGTCAGTCTCCCATCCAGCCAGGGCTTATTCTTATTTCATATTCTTATTTTGCATTCTTATTTTATATTCTTAATCATCAAAAACCTTCTATACCTGACACTCATACATGCGGTCTATCCTGCCTGACCGCATGCCTGTTGTACTTCCTGGGGCACTTCGATCTTTTCCACTTGATTGAATCCTATATACGAAAGCTTGATTGTAAAATCATTTACATTTGTGCTTTTATTATATTTATCATACAGGTCATTCATGACGTCCGTCATGTCTACAATGATCCGTGCAGGGAGCATTTCTTCTTTATATATATCAATCGTAATTGGAACCGAAAGTCCTGAGATTGCATCTTCTTCCGGAAGTTCTACTAAACCAAAGGCTCTCATCATGTCCAGTCCCATAAACTTTAAGAGTTCTTCACCGCTTATGTCTCCATACATCTCATAACATTCTTTATCTTCCACCTGAATCGTTTCCTTGGCTATATGAAAGGATTCAATGGAATCCCCGGCCTCCTGGAACAGATTTCCGTTAAATGTACTCTTTTGGGAACCGGCCGCAGCTTCCCTGCTCCACTGCCCATACATACTGCTGTATGTGACAAATTCATCCCCTTCCGTCACCTGATAGATCTCCATATCGCTTGCTACCTGCGTACCGCTGAAATTCACTTCCGCCGACCCTTTTGCATGACCGGCTTTCGGTTTTGTTGTATTCTCCATCTCCATATCCATTGAGATTTTTGTTAAATCAAGCACATCTTCCAGCTCAATGTCCATTTCCAATGAATTGGAGACTGATTTTACTTCCGCAAGGTTTTCTGTGACTGCTGACATCATCTTTTTCGGCGTCAGTTTCCCGCTGCATCCGGTCACCGTACCAATACAAACTGCCAGCATTATCAGTGCGGATACCGTGTTTTTTATCCTTTTATTCATGAATTACCTTTCTTATTCCTGCCCAAGCAGATAATCGATAAACTGCTGCGCTGTCCTTCCTGACAGGCCGCCGTGGGTAAGTTCCCATTGGTTTGCCTGAAGAAGCAGTTCATCTTCCGGCATGGCAATCTGATTTTGCTTTGCCAGCTCTTTTACAATCTGCTGATATTCTTTTTTATCGGGAGACCCAAAATAAATAGTCACGCCGAATCGTGCGACGAGAGACAGCTTTTCCTGCACCGTATCATTGGTATGCAGTTCCTCATCTCTGTCCGCCTTGTCCTTAAATGTTTCACGCACCAGATGGCGCCGGTTTGAAGTGGCGTAAATCAGCACATTATTAGGCTTTTTCTCCAAACCGCCCTCTATGACTGCTTTCAGATATTTATACTCAATCTCAAATTCCTCAAAAGACAAATCGTCCATGTATATGATAAATTTATAATTTCTGTTTTTAATCTGCGCGATCACGTCGTTTAAATCCTGGAACTGGTGTTTGTAAACTTCAATCATACGCAGGCCCTGTCCATAGTACTGATTCAGTATGGCTTTGATGGAGGAAGACTTGCCGGTTCCGGCATCCCCGTACAGCAGGCAGTTATTGGCTCTCCGCCCTTCTACAAAGGCTTTCGTATTATCAATCAATTTTTTCTTTGCAATCTCATATCCCACAAGGTCGTCCAAATGGACATGAGCGATATTTGTGATCGGTACAATCTGTACTCCAGTCTCCTCCGGGTGCTCCACCCGGAAAGCTTTATGAAGTCCCAGCTTCCCAACACCGAATTCTTTATAAAACTGCGTCAGGATCTCCTGAAAAGCTTCCACATTCCCCGCATCCCCCAGGGCATGGCCCAATCCGCAGATCCTGTCGCGGATCCGCTTGTTAAAAACCTTGCTGTGCGCATTGACATTCTGATAATTTTCCAGGATTGAGAAGCATTTGACATCCAAGTCTGCTTCCATTTTATCGAAATCGTAATCAAACAGCTCTTTAAATACTCCGAAATCATGTCTGGCGATTTCGTTGATGCTTCCACTCACCGGCCCGACGATTTCACAAGACGTACTGTACGCATTCTCATCGCTGGCCAGAAGAAATGCCAGGTATGTATGCCACAGATTGCCCTCGAACCCATGGCTCGCAGAAAGCTCCAGCAAGGCATTCATGCACTCGAAAAACAGGCTCCTCAGATCTTCTCTGTTATAATAATCATTATGAAAATTCTCCATAAGAAAGGTCATATCCTGCAGGATATCTCCATATTCCATATTCTTATACAGTATTAATTCATTTGTCCGCATTGTATCTTCCTCTTTATATTCTAATAATTACCCAGAATCTTCAGATTTCTGGCCTCTTCTCTTAAACCCCTGATTGCATTTTTGACCGCAGGCTGAGCCATATTGCCCTCGAAGTCCACGAAGAAACGGTACTCCCAGTTTTTGCCCTCCACCGGACGGGATTCGATCCTGGTCATATTCAGGTCATTATATATAAAATGGGACAGTATACGGTACAATGATCCGCTTTTGTGAGGCACTTCAAAACAAATGCTGATCTTGGAAGCGTCCTGCAGGAAAATCTTTTGATTGGTCACCACAATAAATCTGGTAGAGTTGTTCGGTTCATCGTTGATGTTGTCCTGTAAGACAGACAGCCCGTGCACTTTTGCGGCATAAGCGCTGCACACAGCGGCCTGTGTCCTGTCCTGATCCTCTAATATCTTCTTAGCGGCAATCGCTGTATTCACAACGCTGATTTGCTGCCAATTACTATGCTCGTCCAGGAAACGTGAGGTCTGCATCAACGCCTCCGCCTTGGAATAAACCCGCTGCAGCTGGTTTAAACTAGTCCCGGGCAGTCCCGACAACGTATGTGTAATGGGGATGATTGTCTCCCCTACGATGAAGTTTTCAAATTCTACTAAAAGATCGTACATCTCATTAACGGCCCCTGCAGAAGAATTTTCGATTGGAAGCACGGCATAATCTGCCGATCCTTCCTCGATGGCCTCCATGGCCTCACGGAACGTCCTGACATGAAATCCGTTGCAGTTTTCTCCAAAGTAATGCTGCATTGCAGCCTGACTGTAAGCGCCCTCTACTCCCTGAAATACCACTCTTGCATTCTGCCCTTCCAGTGATTCTACCTCGATAAACGGCAGCCTGCCCAGGGCCCCGGCCTCCACCAGCAGCTGGTACTGCAGTTTCCGGCTCATGGACATGAGCTGTTCAAACAGTTCCTGGATCCCCTTTTTATTGAAATCACCCGTCACCTTGCCAGAGACATCTGCCAGCTTCTCCTTCTCACGCTGCTTATCAAAGACCTTTCTCCCAGTATTTACCTTCAGTTCGCCGACTTCCTTACATACCTGCATTCTGTTTTCATATAGCTTTACAAGCTGGTCGTCAATCTCATCCAACTGCAGCCTCAGTTCTTCCAATGTTGCCATTTTTACTTCTCCTTTGCACAAACTAAGAAACATTATAATACATTTCACGTATAAAATCTACGTTTCTTAAACATACTTTTCATTATGAAGAATAAATTTATTATCTGCGGCACCCTGGGCTGGTGCATGGAAATCATTTTTACGGCCCTCCACTCCTTTAAAAAGAGAGAATTTACGCTCATCGGACGAACCTCCATCTGGATGTTCCCCATTTACGGCGCGGCATGCTTCTCACTCCTGTCTGCCGGCTGTTAAAGGGGAAAAATCCCCTTCTGAGAGGCGGAGTCTACACCTGCTGTATTTTCTTCGGTGAGTTTCTCTCAGGCAGCTTTCTGAAAAGGCACCATGCGTGTCCCTGGGATTACAGCAAAGCAAAATACAATTTAAGGGGCATCATCCGGTTTGATTATGCTCCCCTGTGGTTCGGCGCCGGCCTCCTGTTCGAGAAAATCCTGCGTTGAACCGCCAGAGCTCTCTGTTACTGTTTACCTCCTGCTGGGACGAACAGGAGCACTCCCTTTCAAAATTCCTGTTGAAAATCAGCCTGTTTTAGTATATGATTAGTTGAAGAGAATTTTGAATAGGGAGGTTTACAAATGAACACTATTGAATGTATTAAGGGTCGAAGAAGCATCCGCAAGTATAAGCCGGATCCCATTGACCATTCTTTGATTGATTCTATTGTTTCTGCAGCATCTTATTCTCCTTCCTGGAAAAACACCCAGATTACCCGTTATATTGCAATTGAAGATTCTTCCATTATTGAAAAAATAACAGCTGATTTTACGCTTGAGCACAATGCGAATATTATCCGGCAGGCGCCCATGCTGATTGCGGTTACTTATCTGAAGGGAAGATCCGGTTTTGAGCGCGATGGCTCCTATACTACCCAAAAAGGAGACAGATGGCAGATGTTTGACGCCGGAATTGCCACCCAGTCGTTCTGTCTGGCTGCAAAGGAGTACGGACTTGGCACCGTTATTATGGGGATATTCGATGAAGACGGTATTTCCGGGCTTCTGGAACTGCCTGAGGATCAGGAACTTGCAGCATTGATCGCCATCGGCTGGCCTGCCGATAATCCGGAAGCGCCCAAACGTAAATCTATAGAAGATTTACTGCAATACAGATAGATTAAGAATGCCCCTATTCGGCATATAAGGAGGTTATTTATGAGACACTTAATGAGTCCTCTGGATTTTTCCATTGAGGAACTGGACGAACTGCTTAGCCTGGCACAGGATATTGAGGCACATCCGGACAAATATGCCCATGCCTGCGATGGGAAAAAGCTTGCGACTTTATTTTACGAACCAAGTACACGTACAAGACTGAGCCATGAAGCGGCTATGCTGAACCTTGGCGGCAGCATCATGGGATTTTCATCCGCCGAATCAAGCTCGGCTGCGAAGGGGGAGAGCGTATCCGATACCATCAGAACGATCTCCTGTTATGCGGATATCTGCGCCATGCGGCATCCCAAGGAAGGCGCTCCAATGGTTGCCTGCCAGCATTCTTCGATCCCGGTAATCAACGCCGGTGACGGTGGACATCAGCATCCGACGCAGACGCTTACTGACCTGCTTACGATCTTAAACGTGAAAGGACGTCTGAACAACATGACAATAGGGCTCTGCGGGGACTTAAAGTTCGGCCGTACCGTCCACTCCCTGATTCATGCATTAGTGCGTTATGAAGGAATCAGGTTTATTCTGATTTCTCCCGAAGAATTACGTCTACCCGATTACATGCGCCATGATGTGCTGGACAAGCAGAACATTCCTTATCAGGAAGTAGTCCGCCTGGATGATGCGATTCCTAAACTGGACATACTGTACATGACCAGGGTTCAGAAGGAGCGTTTCTTCAATGAAGAAGACTACGTACGAATGAAAGATTTCTATATACTGGATAAGAAAAAGATGCGTCTCGCACCGGAAGACATGTATGTACTTCATCCACTCCCAAGAGTGAATGAGATATCTGTTGAGGTGGATGACGATCCAAGGGCTGCTTATTTCAGGCAGATGCAGTACGGAGTTTACGTGCGTATGGCGCTCATACTCACTCTGCTGGACATCCATGTGGATTAAAAAGAGGAGGTTATAACTATGGTTAAAAATACTTTAAATGTCGGCCGTATCTCAGAAGGCTTTGTGCTCGACCATATCGAGGCCGGCAAAAGCATGGAAATATACAAATACTTACATCTCGATAAGCTCGACTGCTGTGTTGCCATCATCAAAAACGCGAAGAGCAGCAAGATGGGCAAAAAAGATATTATGAAAATCGAATGCCCGATCGACTTTATGGATCTGGACATTCTGGGCTTTATCGATCACAACATCACAGTCAACATCGTCCAGAACGAGGAAATTGTGGACAAGAAGCGCCTGACACTTCCAAAAGAGATCCGGAATGTCATCCGTTGCAGAAACCCGCGTTGTATCACATCGATCGAGCAGGGGCTGGATCACGTCTTCGTCCTCACAGATGAGGAAAAGCAGATCTACCGCTGTAAGTACTGCGAAGAAAAATATACAGCAAAACAGTAAAAAAAATGCAAAGGGGTCTGACCCCTTTGCGCACCTTATTCAGAATATTCCAACAATTTGTTTATATATTCTTTTTTGCTAAAATCGTATGAATGGGCCAGCATTTCTGCCATCATCTGTTCATCTTCTGTTTTATCGGCTTTTTTGTTCATCATCCCGGTGAACATTTTCATCATAATTTTGTATTTCAGGCTCATTTTCTCGTAATTTAGACCGGACTGGAAATAGAATGTCCGAATCTTCTTTTTTTCCTCTGCTGTAAAATTAGCATCCATTGCCCCCTTTATGATCTCTTCTGCCTCCATCGGGGTGGCGCCGGTTCCGAATACAATCAGTCTTAAATCCGGATAGTTTTTCATTTGTTCTTTGATCTTCTTTAACCCTTTGATCTTCCCTGCATAAAAGCCTCCCCCATAGATTACCGTCTGATAGTTCTCTGGCTTCCTGCTCTTCCACTCTTTTATGTCCACGGCTTCACATTTTAATGCCTCCGCGATCCATCCTGCGTATTTTTTTGAAAATCCGGTTTCTGATGTATAAACGACTACTTTATTTTTTTCCTTATATATGTCCATGTCTATCCTCCACATATTTTTCTATCTCTGAAATATTCTCCTGCAGTTTCATGATTCCCTGATATAACACACTTGTTTCATCATCTGAAAAGCCACGAAACAAAAGTTCCAATATGCTTTGCTGCATTTCTCCGACACGATCCGTATATGCTTTCACTCTCTCATCCAAAACTATGCTTACGGCCCTGGAATCGCCCTCCCGACGCTCTAATCTGAGAAATCCTTTCTGCTCAAGGGAGTTGGCAATTTTCTTGACATTCTGCCTGGAACACCCCATTAGCCGGCCCAGATCGGTGAGCGACATAGGGCTTTCTGTGGTTCCCGCCATCGCCAGAAGCAGCCATTGCTTCATAGTGATTTCCTCGTCCAGTTTATCACAGGCTGTCTGCAGACGGTTCTGTATAATGAAAATGCTTGCAAAGATCCCCTTCCTTCTCATGATTTCACTATCTGCATATTCCTCTATTAATTGTTTTAATTGCATTTTTATCTCCTTCAAAAAGCGCAACAAGTTACTATTATAGTATAGTAACTTGTTGCGCTTTTGTCAACTAGTATAAGACGATTTTAATACCTTACTGGTTCGGTGAGAGTGATTTTTCGAGAGTGCAGACGCAAAAACGCAGGCGTAGTGGGCGCTACGACCAGCTTCGCAGGCGCAGCAGGCTTCGCTGAGATTGGTTATTTTCTATGCCTCTTTATATGGGCGGCTCAACCTTAATCTTTACAAGTTCATTGGCCTTCACCAGCAGATTGTCTTTATATTGGCGATTGTGATATTTTTGTATCTGTGTCTTTGTTATCCCCATCTGCTTAGCCACTTGCCCCGGCCCGGCTCCGTATGCAAACATGGACGTACCGCATGTGGTGCGGATCTTTTCTGCACTGTAAGCAGGAATCCCAGCCTTCTGTGTATATTTTTTCAACATCCGGCTGATATACATTTTATTTAAGGGGCCTCCGTTTCTGTTATAAAACAAATATTCCATCGCCTTCCTCTCATTTATATAGCGTTCTAATATATCCGCCGCATCTTCCGGTATATAGCATACAGTCTCTCTTCCCTCAATATATGCAAACGTTCCATTATCATAAACTGCCAGGCTGTCCGGCTTCAGGGACGCGATTTCATTGGAAGACAATCCGGCTCTATGGATCAGGGATATCATTGTATAGGCCATTAGATCCTCCTGCACAGTCTGATAGAGCGCATCCATATGTTCTACAGGAACCGAATGGACGAACTTCTCCTGTTGTTTGAGTTTCTTCAGCCATGGGTAAAAATAATCTTCAAACGCTCTAGCAGTCCGAACTCCTCTTTATGATCTGCGGCATATGCAGCAAAAGAATGCAGCTCCCAAAACTTTTTGCACAAGGTACTCATACTCAGCTTACCTGCCGCTTCTTTTTGGCGCATATTTATATAATACAGTTCGACGTCCTTGCTGCTCATTTGAAAGAAATCTGTCATGCATACATTCTCACACTCCAAGATCTCCTTCAAATATGCCAATGCTGTATCCTGATTCTTAAAGTGTTCTGCAAATTCTATCCAGACAGCTTGTTCTGCTATATTGTTTGCTAGATCTGGCATGCCATCCCTCCCCCTTTCTTGTTTGTAACCGCGAAGCGGAATTTTGTTTATGTTACCAGTATACTTCCTACTGTAACATAATGCAATGTTTTATTCTAGAAATAATGTCTGAATTCAGTTGTGCCCAAGCTTTCAGGATAAATCTCAAGATAAATAGAAAACCAGGAGAAACGTACCTGGCTAGATACTTTCATCCTGGTTGAAAAACTTCATAAATCTTCTGTCCCGGAAAGCCTTACAGTTCCGATTCACTTATAGTCTTAACAGCTCTCTGCTATTTTATAAATCAGTGCTTCCGTATCTTCCCAGCCCAGACAAGGGTCTGTGATAGATTTTCCGTATTCCCTGTCGCATTCTATACTCTGGCATCCCTCCTGAAGGTAACTCTCAATCATGACACCCTTGATCAATTTCTTCAGATCAGGATTGTAATTTCGGCTGTGCATCACTTCGCTTACGATTCTGATCTGCTCTTTGAACTGTTTATTTGAATTTGAATGGTTCGCATCGATCACTGCGGCCGGATTCTGGAGATCCTTTTTCCCATACATATCCAACAGCCTCACGAGATCTTCATAATGGTAGTTTGGAATACATGTGCCATATTTGTCAACGCCGCCCCTTAAAATCACGTGGGCAAGGTCATTTCCATCTGTTGTCACGTCCATTCCCCGATAGATAAAGTTGTGGGAATTCTGTGCGGCAATTACGGAATTCAGCATAACAGAAAAATCACCGCTGGTTGGATTTTTCATTCCAATCGGAATGTCCATACCGCTGGCCGTCAGGCGGTGCTGCTGATTCTCGACAGAACGGGCCCCGATCGCCTCGTAAGATAAAATATCGTCCAGGTAGCTCCTGTTTTCCGGGTACAGCATCTCATCGGCCGCAGTCAGTCCGCTCTCTTCTATCGTCCTGATATGCATTTTCCGGATCGCGATGATTCCCGCAAGAAGATCCGGCGCCTGGTCAGGCTCCGGCTGATGGAGCATTCCCTTGTACCCTTCTCCCGTCGTCCTTGGCTTGTTGGTATAAACCCGCGGGATCAGCACCAGTCTGTCTGATACTTTTTCATTGACCCGAGACAGCCTGCTCACGTACTCGCATACCGCATCTTCATTGTCCGCTGAACAGGGGCCAGCCAGGACAAGAAATTTATCTGATTTTCCGATAAAAACATCGCGGATTTCCTGGTCCCTTTTTTTCTTCAACGCTATGATCTTGTCCGACAGCGGATATTCCGCCTTCAAATCTGCCGGCAGCGGCAGCTCCGCATTTACTTTCATTCCCATTTCACTACCTGCTTTCTTATGGTATCTGGTCAGCCGTTATCATTAATCTAATTCACATGATCGTTGCAGCTTAAATTATTACTGTGGTTAAGCAAGACGATAAGCCGGGTTATGTCGTTGGACAATCATCTATCTAGGCCTGATGTCGCCACCAGGCTCGAGCGACCTACCTAAAGCGTGACGGGCCGCCACGTGGCTTTTATTCGGTCTTGCTTCGGATGGGGTTTACATGTGCCCTCTCTGTTACCAGCGAGGCGGTAGTCTCTTACACTGCCTTTCCACCCTTACCGGGGTTCCCCGGCGGTTTATTTCTGTTGCACTGGCCTTGGAGTCACCTCCACCGGACGTTATCCGGCATCCTGCCCTGTGAAGCCCGGACTTTCCTCGTCTGCAGCCTTTCAGCTCCCGCAGCCGCGATTGTCTGTCTTACTTAACACAGTTGTATATTATACTATGAATTTTGATATCTGTCCAGAATCTATCCTCTAAAATTTTCTGCTGCTAAAGCCCTTCGTAACAGTTCAGGCAGGCCTGAACTGTTACAGCCCTTCATCCACGATCAGGCCGCTGCCGTCTGCTGCCGTAGTGGCCAGTTCGTCGCATCGCTCATTCTGCGGATGTCCGTCGTGTCCTTTTACCCAGTGGAATGTCACTCTGTGCTGCGATTTTGCGGCCAGAAGCCGTTTCCATAAATCCACATTTTTTACGGGTTCGTTCTTGCCTCTCTTCCAGCCTTTTTTGAGCCAGCTGTCCACCCAGTGCTGATTAAAAGCATCCACCACATATTTTGAATCGGAATAAACAGCCACAGTACAGGGCCGGTTGAGCGCTTCCAGTCCGCTGATCACGGCCATCAGCTCCATCCGGTTATTTGTTGTCTTTACATACCCCTGCGACAGTTCCTTTGTGTGCAAAACACCCTTGCTGTCCACATATTCCAGGACGGCGCCATAGCCCCCCGGACCGTCCGGGTTTCCTCTTGCGGCACCGTCTGTAAATAATTTTACCTGCATAATTTCCTATCACTCCATATTTTAGTCTGTTCTTCTGATCTGCCTTTATTTCGAAGGCTTCTCCTGCTGCATAGTATTCCTGACACTTCCCTTAGAGGACTTCTGCCTGCCTTTTTCCAGTTCAAACACCTGTCCTTCTTTTTCAATCCGGTATATTTTATCTGCATATTCCTCTGTATTCTTTTCCAGCGCAAGACGGTCAAATATCCCGTAATTGCCCCAGAAGTGCATGGCAAATACAGCCCGGGTCTCTGTACGTTTCATAAAGCAGTCCAGTCCCCAATAATACTGCTCTCCAAGCCTGGGGTCAACAGGCACAAACGCCACATCAATCTTAACACCATGCAGTTTATTAATCTCATGCTGATAGTTCCGCCGCATCATGGTATTGTAAGCCTTACTTTCTTCCTCCCAATGCCACCAGTTAAGATCTCCTGCATGATATAGAATGCTCCCGTCATACTCCACCAGAAATGCAACGCCTTCATCCGTAGAACGAAGCGTACGTATCTTGCAGCCATCCACAGTCCGCTCTTCATTAGGGCCTATATACATGACATCCCCGTCCCCATCGGGCTCTACATCGTTGGACAGGATAAAGTATACATCCGGCAGATACTCCCGCAGTTTAAAAATATCTTTTTTAAAATGATCGTAGTGGGCATGACTGACAAAAACATAAAACTTTTTCCCTGTATTCAGCTCTGGCAGATCTCCTTTGTAATAATCGAACAATAAATATGCTGTATCCAGCTCTACAAGAAATCCACTGTGGCTTAAATATGTAATCCGTATCATAAACTCAGCATCTCCACAACATGTACTAATTCCGGCAGAATGTACTCCAGGCTCTCCTTCGCCGACTTTGCCCCCTCCGGCAGATTTACCATCAGGGTATGGTTCCGGATCCCCGCCGCAGAGCGGTCCAGAATCGCTTTTTTCGAATAACGTATATTATAAGCGCGGATCGCCTCCGGAATTCCCGGAAGAAGCCTCTCTGAAACTTCTATCACCACGTCCGGCGCACAATCTCTTTTCCGTATTCCCGTTGCCCCGGTAGTCAAAATCAACTCCACTGCCCCCGTATCTGCCAGCCTCCTCAATACTGCCAGCGCCACCTTCTTATCCTCCGGCAGGACTCCCGACGCCTTCACCTCAAATCCCACCTGCTCCAACATGCGTTTCAATGCAGTCGCTGCGGCGCTGTCCTTTTTTGCTTTATATAAGCCTGTATTTAACGTAAAAATTGCTGCTTTCATCTATTAGTACTCCTTTCCATAGGGGTCTGACCCCTTTGCTGTCTGTTTTCTGAATATTCGCAAAATAAAGAGAATGGTTTTTACCATTCTCTTTATTATACGTGCATTTCTTCTGTTAAGCAACATTTTTTCCTTTGTTATTTCTCGTCATCTCTTAACATACGCCATCAATTATCTGATAATTACCCCAAAATGCGCCGTGCAGATTCGTTTGCCCTTGCAAATATTTCTTCTTTTGTTGAGTCCAGGTAATATTTCCCATCTTCGTAAAGTACTTTTCCCGCTACCATCGTAAGCTTCACATTCTGTTTACTTCCGCTATAGACCAGATTCTTCTCCAGATTCTGGATCGGCTGCATGTTTGGCTGCTGAAGGTCAATGAGGATCAGATCGGCCTTTTTTCCTTCTGCTATGATATCACACTCCGGCAGTCCCATCGCATGTGCACCGTTTACTGTAGCCATCTTCAGAACCTCCAGGGCAGGAACAACTTCCGCATCATCACAGAGCACCTTTTGAAGCCCCGTTGTAAGGAACATTTCACGGAACATATCTAAGCAGTTATTGCTTGCCGGCCCATCCGTACCTATTGCTACCGGAATCTCCATGTCCAGATACCGTTTTACCGGTGCAATGCCGCTTGCCAGTTTCAAATTGGATGCAGGGTTCGTTACGATATAAAGCCCACGCTCTTTAACAATGTCAAAATCAGCGTCATCGAGATGTACGCCATGGAACAAACCGCCGCCGTGCGCAAACAACCCCAGCGAATCCATATAGGCCACAGGCGTCATGCCTGTCCTGCTGCGGCAGTCCTCCACTTCTCTTTTCGTCTCTGAACAATGTACATAAACCGGAATCTTGTACTTTTCGGAAAGCCCTGCCAGCCCCTCCATCATCTCCCGCCCAGTCGTATACTCCGCATGAAATCCCAACTGATAGGAAACCAGCCTGTCCGGATCCTGATTATATCGCTTATAGTCAGCCTCTACCTCTTCCAGTGTCCCGCCGAAATCATTGATGCTCTCACAAATCACTGTCCTGAATCCCGTATCTACTGCCGCGCGTTCTCCAGCCGGCTTATTGATATACATATCAAAAATAGAAGTAATACCGCTGGTCAGATATTCCATAATTGCCAGCTTATTAAGCCAGTAAATATCTTCGCCTGTCAGCTTGGCCTCTGCCGGAAATACCCTGGTGTTCAGCCATTCATCCAGCTTCATATCGTCCGCATGTGAACGCAAAAATGTCATGGCAGAATGCGTATGTGCATTCTTAAAACCGGGCATCAGAAGATTCCCCTGACCGTCAATTTCCCTGTCCCATGTTTCCTTCGCATCCATAACAACCGGGCCTGCATAGGCAATCTTATCTCCCTTAACCCAGACCTCTCCTCTGAAAATGCCTTTTCCTGCTTCCATCGTCAGGATTCTCACATTATAAATTCGAATATTCATATCCTTATCCCTCTTATCTAAAATTTTTCCATCCAATATCTACTTTTCTCCGCTTCACGGACACCACCTTATACTTTTTCGATCACCTTCGTTACCAGCCGTTCAAACTCCTCGGAACGCTTGTCCGCCACAGCCTGCACATCCAGATGGCTCAGTTCTTCCCCTGTAATGCCACAGGCCATATTGGAAATACAGGAAATTCCACACACCCGCACACCGGCATGGCGCGCAGTAATCGCTTCGCAGGCAGTGCTCATACCGACCGCATCTGCCCCTATAGCCGCAAACATCCTGATCTCAGCAGGACTCTCAAAATTCGGTCCCGAAGACTGCACATAAACCCCTTCCTGAATCTGTATCTTCTCCTCTTCGGCCGTCTTCCGGATGACTTCCATCAGCTCCACATCGTAAATGTGTGTCATATCCGGGAAGCGGGTTCCCAGCTCCGCTACATTCTCACCGATCAGAGGCGAAGGAACAAAATTCGAAATTTGATCCGTAATCATCATAAAATCCCCTACATGGAAGGACCGGTTGATCCCGCCTGACGCATTCGTCAGAAACAAAACCTCAATCCCCATCAACTTCATCAGCCTGACAGGAAGCACAACATCTTCGATCGAATACCCTTCATAGTAGTGCACCCGTCCCTTCATAACAACAACCGGCACCGTCCCGATATATCCCAGCAGGAACCTCCCGTCATGCCCCTCCACCGTGGACACCGGGAATCCCGGGATATCGCCGTACGGAATCTCACACTCCACCTGCATATTTCTGGCATAATTGCCCAGTCCGGAGCCAAGAATCAATCCCACACGCGGCTTAAATGCTGTTACGGACTGATAGTATTCATAACACTTCATCACCTTTTCAAATTGTCTGCTCATAACGACTCTCCTCATCATTAATCCAAAATAAATACCTGAAAATATTATACCCCGTCCCTCCAAATCCCACAAGAGGAACTTTTGGGGAGCTGGACGGCGGAGAAGGAGGTACGCCAGCGGGGAGAGGGACTTCCGAAGAGCAGGGGAACAAGAAGGGGCCCGATCTGGATGCTGTCCATTTGCTAAGAACGGCTAAATGGACATCCTGCCGGATGTTGAGGCATCAGAGGCATTCACTGCATAATCTTGATGATTATGCAGCTCAGGCCTCTTTGAAATCGGCTTTGTAAGCCGATTTCAGCCTCAACATCTGGCAGAATTTCCATTAAGCCGTTCTAACGCGCATTCTATGCATCCAGATCGGGCCCCTTCTTGTTCCCCTGCCCTTCGGAAGTCCCTCTCCCCGCTGGCTATGTGCTTCAAGGCGCGGGGTTAGCTCCCCGGGTGGTAATTCCGACGGTAGCAGCGGATTGAGCTGGATATGCGGGTCATAATACCTCCAGCCAGAATACTGCTGTCCGCATATCCAGCTCGATAACGTCCCCAGCCAGCCCGATCCACCGCCTCATGCCCCACGAGGCGGGAAAACAGCGGCCCCCTTCCTCCACTAACCTCTCCCAGCCATCATATGATAATGCAGACAAGTCCTCCGTTGCTGTCGTTGACTATTTTCTGCATGGTATCCTGCAGTTTTGCCTGGCTTTCGTCGTTGATCATGGTGATTTTGTTACGCATTCCGTCCATGACCAGTTCTTCGATCGATTTTCCGAAGATGTTGGTTCCCCATACGCCCTCGGGGGTCTCGCTTTCTGCTTTGATGTATTCTACCAGATCCTGGGCCTGTTTTTCATTTCCTACAATCGGCGCAATCTCTGTCTCTATGTTGGCTCTTATCATATGGATCGATGGTGCTTCTGAGTGGATCTTCACTCCGTACTTATTGCCCTGCTTGATGATCTGCGGCTCATCCAGTGCAATTTCCTCTTTCTTCGGGCTGACCACCCCGTATCCCTTCATTTTAACGTCAGCAAATGCATCTTTGATCTGCGTGTACTCTTCTTTCATGGCAGCCAGTTCTTTCATGGCCGAGATCAGTTCATACTCGCCCTTGATGTCTGTGCCTGTCAGCTCGCTGAGTACCTCATAATAATATTGTTCTGCAAAGCCAATCCGTATCTTGACCCTTCCGGTATCCATCTCGATCTTTTCTACATTCACCTGGTCTATGTAGGGGCTATCCGTCTGCGGGGCTTTGCTGGCCGCACTGCGGATATCTTTCATCTCTCCCATAACAGACTTTACATTCTGAAGCAGATCTGCCTTGATCCTGTGTTCTCTTGAAAGCATTTCCACCCATTTGGGAATGTAGAACTCCACTTCTGCTATTGGGAACTCGTACAGCACCTGGCGCATAATGTTGTGGATATCCTCTGTCCGAAGCTGCTCACAGTTGGCAGGCAGCACAGATACCCCGTATTTTTCCTCCAGCTCTTCCTTCAGTGCTTTCGCCTCATCTGTATAAGGCTTCTGCGTATTCAGCAATATGATAAATGGTTTGCCGATCGATTGGAGCTCCTTAATTGTCTTTTCTTCTGCCGCTATGTAATTTTCTCTCGGAAGATCACCGATGCTCCCGTCCGTTGTAACCACAATACCGATCGTCGCATGATCGTGGATTACTTTCTGCGTGCCTATGGCTGCCGCTTTGGTAAATGGAATCTCATACTCAAACCAGGGTGTCTTCACCTGTCTCTCTGTATCATTTTCAATATGCCCTGAGGCTCCGTCTACCATATACCCCACACAGTCGATCAGACGGATCTTAACTTCCACGTCGTCCGACAGCTTGATGGCAGCCGCTTCCTTCGGTACAAATTTGGGTTCCGTAGTCATGATTGTGGTGCCGGACGCGGACTGGGGCAGTTCATCCTTTGTCCTTTCTCTTGCATGTTCATCTGTCATATTGGGGAGTACAAGTAAATCCATAAAACGTTTAATAAAGGTTGACTTGCCTGTCCGAACCGGACCAACCACTCCAATATAAATCTCTCCGTTTGTTCTAGCTTTCATGTCTTTGTATAACTGAAATGAATCCATAAAAATACCCCCTTGTTCTGCTGATACCAATTTATGCGCAGATAAGGGGGTTTATGCATCTTTCTTTTTTTACATGCCAAAATTTCTCCGCAGGCGCCACGCCCCGGTTTCGTCTTTCCACTTCCGGTCTGTCCCGCTTCCTGACTGTGCAGCATCCGGACCAAACGGCTTATTTGTCGTCCGGCCACGGCAGAGCCAAATGCTCACTTTTCTGTTCCCGCAGCATCAGTTCGTCTACCGCCTCCGCAGGGTTCTTACCCTCAAATAGTACCGCATTAACCTGCGTCACGATCGGAAGCGGCACATCGTATTCAATGGCGAGCTTTGCGGCTGCTTTAGCGGAATACACACCTTCCACGACCATCTTTACTTCTTCCATTGCCTCTTCCATGGTTCTTCCCTGCCCGATCAGATACCCCGCCTTTCTGTTGCGGCTGTGCACGCTGGCACAGGTCACGATCAGGTCACCGATCCCGGTCAGCCCGGTAAATGTCTCGATCTTGCCGCCCATCTTCACGCCCAGCCTTGCAATTTCCGCAATGCCTCTCGTAATCAGGGCTGCCTTTGTATTATCCCCATAGCCCAGTCCGTCAGCAATACCGGCCGCTAACGCTATGACATTCTTTAAGGAACCACCCAGCTCAATCCCCAGGATATCCGGGCTCGTGTAGACACGGAAGACACGGCTCATAAACATGGACTGGAGATACTCCGCAGTCTTCCTGCTCTTTGCGCCGATCACACAGGTCGTCGGCAGCTTCCTGCCCACTTCCTCCGCATGGCTCGGACCGGACAACACCGCCACATCCGCCTGCGGAATCTCCTGCTCAATCTGCTGAGAAAGCGTCATCAGCGTAGTTTCCTCAATTCCCTTGGCAACATCCACAATGATCTGCCCCTCTTTTACGTACGGGCTCATCTTCTTTGCCGTAGCCCTTGTAAACGGGGACGGCACCGCCAACACCAGGAAGTCTTTTCCTTCGATTGTCCCTTTCAGTTCATTTGTAACCACCAGATTCTCCGGCAGCTTTACGCCCGGAAGCTTCGCTGCATGCTCCCGCTTTTCGGTCAGCATCTTTACTTCCTCTCTGTCGATTGACCACACGGTAACCTGATGCCCGTTCTCGCAGAGCAGAACCGACAGCGCGGTCCCCCAGCTGCCAGCTCCTAATACACCTACATTTGCCATAATGCTCCTCCCTTTTTCAAATCTATTATTTTGCTTCTTTTTTCTTGCCTGAACCAAATCTGTTCTCCGTACCGGAAAGCAGCCGGCCGATATTTGCTTTATGCCTGTACCATGCAAGTATTGTGAGCAAAAGTACTAATATATACAGCTCATATGTATAAGGGGCAGCCATATGGAATTCACCCAGGTGCCCGAATAGTAGTATCTCGAGAAAAAACAGTGAAGATGCAAGTAGTGAGCCCAACGACACGTATCTTGTAAAAACAGCCGCGATCAGGAACCCCGCAAGCGGAATCGGCACCAGCAGCGGATCCGTCGAAACAACCAGCCCAGCCAGCACGGCAATCCCTTTCCCGCCTTTAAAGCGCAGATAAAATGGAAAATTGTGGCCCAGGGTAGCCCCCAGCCCGGCATACATCGCTAAGAGAGGAAGATACTCGCTCCCCCTGTAAATATAGCGGACAATAAAAATCGCTGCCACACATTTCACCACATCCCCGGCGAATGTCAGAAGCCCGGCTTTCCAACCCATGACACGTACCGCGTTGGTGGAGCCGGCGTTGCCGCTTCCCTCTTTTCTGATGTCGATATGATTGATCTTCCCCACAAGATAGCCTGTCTGCAGAAGCCCGCAGACATATCCTATGCAAAGGCAGATAATACGTTCCATAACTATTGCTCCTTTTCTTTTCTCTCCCTGACGAAGAATTTCAGCGATGTTCCCCGGAAACCAAATGCCTCTCTGATCTTATTCTCCAGATATCTGGTATAAGAAAAATGCATTAATTCTTTATCATTTACAAATATAACAAATGTCGGCGGCTTTACGGACACCTGCGTGATATAATACAGCTTCAGCCTCTTCCCCTTGTCCGACGGCGGCTGCTGCATAGCCACCGCTTCCGCCATGATCTCATTGAGAACTCCTGTCGCCACTCTCAGAGTCTGGTTTTCAATAACGATGTCAATCATCTCATAGAGCTTGTTCAGACGCTGCCCGGTCTCTGCGGAAACATACATAATCTCCGCGTAAGACAGGTAGGATAACACCTGGCGGATCTTATTGTCGTATTCGCGCATCGTCTTATCATTTTTCTCTATAGCATCCCATTTATTTACAACGATAATAATCCCTTTTCCGCGTTCGTGGGCAATCCCTGCAATCTTCGCATCCTGCTCCGTCACGCCCTCTGCGGCATCAATGACCACCAGTACCACATCGGCACGCTCCACTGCGGTAACTGTCCGGATAATGCTGTAGCGCTCCAGCTCTTCCTTGATCCGGCTCTTTCTGCGCAGCCCCGCCGTGTCAATAAAAATATACTCCTTGCCGTCATGAAGAATCTCGGTATCAATGGCATCCCTTGTGGTGCCCGCCACGTCAGAAACGATCACCCGGTTCTCGCCCAAAAGTTTATTAATAATAGAAGATTTCCCGACATTCGGCTTGCCCACAATGGCAATCCTGGGCCTGTCATCCTCTTCCTCTTCCCCCGAGCCTTCCGGGAAATGTGCCGCAACTTCATCCAGCATATCTCCCAGCCCCAGCCTGGAAGCGGCTGAAATCGGAACCGGATCACCGATTCCCAGATTATAGAATTCGTATACATCCGGCATAAATTTATCAAAATTATCGACTTTATTTACAACAAGGATCACTGGTTTTGCCGACCTGCGCAGCATGTCCGCCACTTTAGAATCGGAGTCTACCAAACCCTGTTTCACATCTGTTATAAAGATAATGACATCCGCCGTGTCAATGGCGATCTGTGCCTGCTCCCGCATCTGTGACAGAATCACATCCTTACTGTCCGGTTCAATTCCTCCGGTGTCAATTAAAGTGAACTCCCGGTCCAGCCAGCTCACATCCGCATAGATACGGTCCCTGGTGACACCAGGCGTATCCTTTACAATTGAAATCATCTCGCCTGCCAGAGCATTAAACAATGTAGATTTTCCAACATTCGGCCTTCCTACAATCGCTACTACTGGTTTACTCATATTTATCTGCTACCTTTCTCGTCTTCAAATTATCAGTTTCGGCCCAGAACTGCGTCAATCAAATCCTGCCCGCTTGATTTTACAATATCTACCGGCACTTGTAAAGCCTTCTCCACATCCTCCACAGTAAAATCATCCAGAAATATGTCCTCGCCGGTCCTTAACATATTGCAGGGGATCAGCAGAGCATCGCCAAGCTCTCTGCCTTTAAGCTGAGCGGCCAGATCCTGCCCGGTGATTAGCCCGGATACCGTAATCAGTTCGCCGAAAAAGTCATTCCTCACCTCATAGAGGTGCAGGGTTATATTAGGAAACTTCTCTTTTAGTCTGCCCAGCATACGCTCCAAATAGGGGTAAGCAAGCCGCCCGGTTGCAAATGACAGCTCTCTCTTCCTGACGTCCCCTTTGATGTGCTCCAGCCCTGCCCCGAATTCATCCATCAGCAGGCGCAGCATACCCACGCCGTTCTCCAGCTGTAGATAACCGTCGTATCTTTCCTCCCGGGGCAGTTCCTCCCCGGCCAGGATATACCACTCATCCCCTGCATGGATGAAATGAATCCCATGAACCTCATATATCTGATCCTGCCACTTATGGATAACCCTGAGGACTTCCTTTGCATCCTCCTTCGTAAATGGCTCCAGAGGATACAGACCGTCCCGAAACTTCGTCAGGCCCACGGGCACCACGGATACACTTCTGAGATATGGCAGATATCCGGTCAGATCACGGATGCTTCTTTCCAGCTCTTCCCCGTCATTCACGCCCTTGCAGAGTACAATCTGCCCGTTCATCTCAATTCCTCCCTGATACAGGATATCCACTTTCTTCAGGCATCGCCTGCAAAACGGTTATGCAGCATCTTACAGCGCAGTTCGGGATTGGTTGTATGGAATGAGATGTTGATCGGTTCCAAATGGTACTTCACAATCCGCTCCACGTCATGATCACTCATATTTGTCAGGGTAATATAATTCCCCTGCAGAAAGGAAAGCCTCGAATCATCGTCCTTAAAATACAGCGTTTCTCTCATTCCTGCGGGCATCTGGTCTATAAAGCAGAACATGCATTTATTTCTGCAGGAACGGTACTCGTCCATCAGGCTCTGCCCGAACTCCAGTCCCAGTCCTTCGTCCTCGTCCTTTTCTATCTCCAGCTCCCACTGTTCTCCGTTGGATTTCTCTATCAATAATACTATATTTTCATCGTCAACGTAGTAGTGATAATCAAATACATCCTCTATCGTATTGCCGTTAATGGCCAGGAGCCTGTCCCCGGGCTCGATCCCCATCTCTTCCCCAATGCTTCCAGGATGTACGGTACTCACTATATGCTCATGTTTCATCTTCTATCTCCTCAAAGTCCTGAATAGACTTGCCCAGTCCGCTTTTCATAATGTTACTGTTCACAGCCGCAGGCCGCGCATAGTAACGGCATCTGGCTCATTTAAAGTCGCCTACAGCGAGGGGCAGATGCCCAGAGACCATCACTACTTCGTCTCCGATGCCGTGCAGCGAGGTGCACGGCACGGTTTGAACAGTAACCTCATTATATCATAATTCGCGGTTTGCGCAAGCTGTGCTTGAATTTCAGCATAAAAAATGATATAACCATATATAGATAACCGGCTGGATTCCAGCCCGTCAAATTCGTCAAACATAGGAGAAAATCATGTCAAATATTGAATTATTAGAAAAAACGCTTCCCGTCGCCCCCCTCAAGCTAGCGGCCATGGAAAGCTGTGAAAAGCTGGGGAAAAAGGTCAATGACTACATCGTATCCTTCCGAGAAAATACGATCTGCGAAGTAAAATCCTCCTCCCCCCTCTATGTGAACTATGAATCCCGCAACTATCTCGTGGACTGCTGTTGTCCCCGTTTTGGCTCCGGTGAGGCGAAGGGGGTCTTGAAGGAGACAATCCGCGGCACGGATCTGTTTATCATGACCGATGTATGCAACTACAGCCTTACGTACACGGTCAACGGACATATCAATCACATGTCTCCGGACGATCATTTCCAGGATCTCAAAAGGATCATTTCCGCCGCTACAGGCAAGGCAAAGCGGATCAATGTCATCATGCCTTTTATGTATGAGAGCCGCCAGCATAAGAGGACGAAAAGAGAGTCCCTGGACTGTGCTATTGCCCTGGAAGAACTGACCGCCATGGGCGTCACCAATATCGTGACCTTTGACGCGCATGATCCCAGGGTTCAGAATGCAATCCCACTGAAAGGGTTCGACAGCTTCAATCCGCCCTATCAGTTTATGAAGGCATTATTCCGTTCAGTGCCAGACTTACGGGTAGATAAGGAGCATCTAATGATCATCAGCCCTGACGAGGGAGCCATGCACCGCGCAGTCTACTTCTCCAACATACTAGGCGTAGAGATGGGTATGTTCTACAAGCGCCGCGACTATTCCACTGTAATCAACGGCAAGAACCCCATCGTGGCCCACGAATTCCTCGGCGACGATGTAACAGGAAAAGACGTCATCGTCGTAGACGACATGATTTCCTCCGGTGAAAGCATGCTGGATGTAGCCAAACAGCTAAAAGACCGCCACGCAGCCAGAGTCTTCGTCTGCACCACATTCGGCCTCTTCACGGACGGCTTCGAAAAATTCGACGAATACTACGAAAAAGGATACATTGACCGGGTAATCACAACAAACCTCACCTATCTGCCGCCGATTGTAAAAGAAAAACCCTACTTCGTAAAAGCAGATATGAGCAAATTCCTGGCACTCATCATAGATTCATTGAATCACGACACCTCCATCGGATCCGTACTGAATCCAACCGACAAAATCCACGCACTCCTCGAAAAAAAGCGCAGGGGGTAGAAGGGGGAAGTGGTGTCGACTCACGAGGCCGTCTCAGAGAAGGGGAAGGTGTTTTCGGGGACGGGAATGTGGGGGAAGCATTTCTATACAGAAAAAGAAGGATGAATCAAGGCACCGGGGACATTCGGGGAAAATTCGATAATTTTCCCCTGCAGGTCCCCTTGAAATCATAGCCTGTAGCTATGATTTCAGCCTGATTCATCCTTCTTTTTCTGTAAAGAAATGCTAACCCCCACATTCACGCCCCCGAAAACACCTTCCCCTTCTCTGAGACTACTCACATCCAACCGGAACATCCCCCTCCGGAGTGCCCGCGACGGAATGCAGCGGATGTGTACCGGCGGATGCATATCTATATACCTAATGACAGTGTAAATAATGTCTCCAAACCAGTCAGCCAAGATCCACCGCCCCCGAAAAAGGGTGCGTCGGCTTCAGGATAAGGCATTCCGGCGGGAATGTCCAGCGTCAGTCCTGCTGTGCCGGTGCGGGGGCTGGCCGGCACAGCAGGACTGACGCGTCCCCATACCAGCCACATTCTCGCCTTATCTAAGCCTCCCCGTCTCGTACTTGATTTTCATTCTCAGGCAGTTGATGACTCCCTCATACTGCTGTTCGGGTGTTTTTCCTGATTCTGTATATCCCAGGCTTTCTGCCGCTGTACTGAGGAAGTGCTGGTTCAGCTCTGTCCTGTGGCGCTGGAGGAACTTGAGTTTTTCTTCATTGGACTCCAGATCCAGGAAGCGGATGATCAGGGGAACTTCTTCTTGTACCGGCTCCTCTTCAGATAACGTCTCCCCAGGCTTTACAAAACCAGTCAGTTCGAAGCGGTATTCCTGGGGGGCATCCGGATATTTTTCATGGTCCACCGGACTTAGGAACATATCCAGAGGGCGTGCATAGATGCCGAGTCCGCCGTAGAGGGCTTCATATACCACCAGCTCTTCGGCTGTTTCCGTGTGCACTGCCATGTGCAGTACTTTGTAGCGTTTTCCTTTAAAATGTGTGTATATTTCTCCCTCTCTTGGTCTTTTGCGGCTCATATGAAACACTCCTTTTCTACTCTTTATTTCCAGTAGTAAGGACTACTGGTTCTTGGGCCTTACATTCCGCGGGACAAAAGCTGTGCGTACGAAAATCGGGCCTGCTGTTTAACAAAACTGCCGGCAAATCAATTTACATTCATCTGCCGGCCGCTGCTATTTCAATATCACTTTTTCTTTAGTATAATTTTGCGCTGATCAGTTTCGGGCGAAAGCCTTTTTTCTCAAGGGCATTCAGTATCTTATGTTTGTGTTCTGTGCCGAAAGCCTCCATTGTTATACGAAGTTCTACCGCTGCGTTTCTGTTTGTGCTTACAAACTGGTTGTGCTCCAGCTTGATCACATTGCCCTGCTCGTCCGCAATTGTAGCGGCCACACTCACCAGCTCACCCGGCTTGTCCGGAAGCAGTACGGATACGGAGAAGATACGGTCTCTCTGGATCAGGCCGTGCTGTACGATGGAAGACATGGTTATGACATCCATGTTGCCGCCGCTCAGGATGCAGACAACCTTTTTGCCCTTGCACTCGAGCTGTTTTAATGCCGCAACAGAGAGAAGCCCGGAATTCTCCACAATCATTTTATGGTTCTCTACCATATCCAGAAAGGCGCCGATCAGCTCGTCGTCCTCAACCAAAAGGATGTCGTCTACATTTTCCTGTACATATGGCAGATTCTGAACTCCGACGGCTTTCACCGCAGTGCCGTCAGCTATTGTGTTGGCGCTCTCCAGTTCCACCACTTCCCCGGCCTGGAGAGCCGCCGTCATGCTGGCTGCCTCCGCAGGTTCCACACCGATCACTTTGATCTTCGGATTCAGCATTTTTGCCAGCGTAGCCACTCCGGATATGAGACCGCCTCCCCCTATGGGGACGAGGATATAGTCTACCGTCGGCAGTTCCTGGACGATCTCCATGGCAATGGTTCCCTGGCCGGTTGCAACGTCCAGGTCGTCAAAGGGATGGACGAAGGTATAGCCGTGCTTTTCGGCGAGCTCTAAGGCATAGGCGCAGGCATCGTCATATACATCCCCGTAAAGAATGACCTCGGCCCCGTAACTCTTTGTACGGTTAACTTTGATCAGAGGTGTAACTGTCGGCATGACAATTGTTGCCTTGCATCCATATTTTTTTGCGGCGTAGGCAACTCCCTGGGCATGGTTGCCGGCGGATGCGGTAATCAGACCTTTCTGCCTGGCTTCCTCAGACAGAGTGCTGATCTTGTAGTAGGCGCCCCGGAGCTTATATGCACCGGTGTGCTGCATATTTTCGGGCTTCAGATATACCTTGCCACCGCTCGCCTCGCTCAGATAATCGCTGTATATCAGCTTGGTCTGGTTTGTTACCTGTTTTACGATTTCGCTTGCTTCTTCAAACTTCTCTAATGTTAACATTTTACCCCTTCTTTCTTAGGCTATTCCCCGCTGTTCTCTTCTTTTGAGTCACTGTAGAATAGCGCGTTTACAAATTCATCCGCATCAAATTTCTGTAAATCATCTATGGTCTCGCCCACACCGATATATTTAACGGGGATTCCCAGCTCCGCCTGGATCGCCACTGCAATTCCGCCTTTTGCAGTTCCGTCCATCTTAGTTAGTATGACTCCTGTAATATCGGATACTTCGTTGAATTCTTTTGCCTGTGACAGTGCATTCTGCCCTGTGGTGGCATCCAGAACAACCAGCGTTTCTTTATGTGCCTCCGGATACTCTCTGTCGATCACCCGGTTGATCTTTTTCAGCTCCTCCATCAGGTTTTTCTTGTTGTGGAGGCGTCCCGCCGTATCACACAGCAGGATATCGGCCTTCCTTGCCCTTGCTGCCGCCACTGCGTCAAAGACTATGGATGCGGGATCTGCGCCCTCCTGGCCGCCTATCATCTCTACCTGTGCCCTGTTCGCCCACTCCTTCAGCTGCTCTCCCGCTGCCGCCCGAAATGTATCCGCAGCCGCCAGTATTACTTTCTTGTGCTGCTCACGGAACTTGCCAGCCAGCTTTCCAATTGTGGTTGTCTTGCCGACCCCATTCACTCCAATCACGAATACGACCGAGATGCGGTTCTCGAATTCGTAGGCAGTCTCCCCCACATTCATCTGCTCCTTGATGCTCTCAATGAGCAGCTCCCTGCACTCGATTGGTTCTTTGATATGCTTTTCCTTCACTTTTGCTTTCAAGTCTTCCATGATCTCCATGGTCGTGTGGACACCCAGATCTCCCATGATCAGTGTCTCTTCCAGCTCTTCGTAAAAATCATCGTCTATTTTTGAAAAGCCATGGAAAATGCTGTCCATACCGGAGACGATATTATCTCTTGTTTTGGTCAGGCCGGATACCAGCCGTTTAAAAAAGCCCTGCTTTTCCTCCATTTTCTTCTCCCTCGCTATCTTTTTTTAACAGTTCAGATAAGCCGGAACTGCTGTCTATTTTTCCAGTTCATCCTCCAGAAGATCCACGGATACCAGTGTGGACACCCCCTTCTCCTGCATGGTGATCCCGTACAGCCTGTCCGCAGAAGTCATGGTTCCTCTTCTGTGGGTAATAACAATGAACTGCGTGTTCCTGGTCAGCTTGTGCAGATACTGTGCAAAGCGCACTACGTTGTTGTCATCCAGGGCCGCCTCAATCTCATCCAGAAGGCAGAACGGTGATGGCTTCAGGTTTTGTATCGCAAACAGCAGAGAAATCGCTGTGAGCGCCTTCTCCCCACCGGAGAGCTGCATCATATTCTGGAGCTTTTTGCCCGGCGGCTGTGCAATGATCCGGATCCCTGCTTCCAGGATATCCTCGTCCTCCATCAGTTCCAGAGTTCCTTTTCCGCCTCCGAAAAGCTGTTTGAATACAATGTCAAACTCCTTTGAAATCAGCGCGAACTGTTCTTCAAACTGCTTTCTCATGGCCGCATCCAGCTCATCTATGATCTTCATCAGCGTCGCTTCCGCCTCTACCAGATCATCGTGCTGGCCCTTGAGGAACTCGTAGCGCTCCGATACACTTTTATAGTCGTCGATTGCATTGACATTGACAGAACCCAGTTTCTTAATCTCGCCTTTCAGCGCCTGGATCTGTCGCTTCATATACGAGAGATCCGTCAGATTTTCATTACGCAGCTCCATCGCATGGTTGTAGGTCAGTTCATACTCATCCCACATATAGTTGATCTGCTTCTCAGAGGCCTCCTCATAGGATTCCCTGCGGCTGCTCAGCCGGAAGCACTCCTTATCCAGTTCGGACATGTGTCTGGAGAGTTCCTCCCTCTTTCCGAGAAATGCCTTATGCTTCTGGTTCAGCTCCTCCCGCTTGGCGACCTGGCTCTTGATCTCTGTATTTATCTCCTCAAAAAGCTCTTTTGAATTTTCAATGGTCTCTCTAAGATCCTGGATCTTGTCCTCTTTTTCCTGAATTTCTTCGGAAGCATTACCTTTATTGATGTCCAGTTCCTTTAATTCTATCTCGAACTTTTCCGTTTCTTCCTGAATTCGCGTTATGTTTTCCAGAATAAACGCATTCTGCTGTTCCAGGCTCGCATATGCCAGATGCACTTCTTCCGAATGTCTCAGCTGGACGGTCTCCTTTTCCTTGTCGGATTCCAGGCTTTCCTGCAGCTCCCCGATCCGGTTGTTCAGCTCCTTCTCCAGGGCTTCTGATGTCTCCAGTTCCATCTGGATGGAGTCCTCATTATCCAGGATCTCCCGCAGCCTCAGTTCTAAGCCCTCCTGCTCCTTGAGATACCCTTCACAGCGTAATTTAGCTTCGCGCTGCCGGTTCTGAACCTGCTCCACATTCATTTTCGCAGTGTTCTCTTTAACGGACGCTCTTCTGAGTTTCTGCTGGATCTCATCAATAGCACTGTAGCATGAAGTACGTTTTGCTTTGATCTCGTTCACCGACTGCTCACAGTCATCCATCTCTTTTTTCAGCATCCTGACCGTTTTTTCAAATTCTTCTATCTCCCGCCTTCTGCTCAGCAGGTTGCTGGAATTCTTGAAAGCGCCTCCGGTCATGGAGCCTCCGGGATTCATGAGTTCTCCTTCCAGAGTGACAAGCCGGAGCGATTGTTTGTATTTTCTGGCCAGTCGGATTCCGTTATCAATGTTATCCACTACAATGGTTCTGCCAAGCAACTGTTCAGCCAGCCCCATAAATCGGTCCTCCACCTGCACCAGCGTGCTGGCAAGGCCGATCACACCGGGCTCCTTCAGTGCTTCCTGCTGGCGGATCCCGCCGCCTCCATGCATGCTTGTCAGAGGCAGGAACGTGGCACGCCCAAACTTATTCTGCTTGAGATAGGCGATCATCCGCTTGGCGGTTTCCTCATTGTCGGTGACAATGTTCTGGATATTGCCTCCCAAAGCCGTCTCCACGGCGATCTCATATTCTTTTTCTACTTTAATGATATCCGCAACAACACCGATCAGTCCCTTTTCCCTGTCCTTATTGCTCATAATCCTGCGGATGCTGTTGCCGTATCCGTCGTATCGCTCGGTTATGTTCTTTAAGGATTCCAGACGGGAAGACTCTCTGTGGTAGGCGGTCTGTCCAATACGCAGCTGCTCCTGCTTCCCGGACAGTTCCTGCTGGAGCTTATCGATCTCCTGCTCATTCGTGCCGATCTGTTCCGTATAAGCATGGATTCTCCCGGAAATCTGCTGCAGCTCTTCCTCGTATGCGGCGAGTACTTCATTCTGTTTCTCCGCGTCTGACGACACCTCCAGGATCAGCCTGCCCAGTTCGGATTTTCTCGTTGTAATCTGCTCCTGTGTCGTTGCATAATGCTGGATCTTAGCCTTAGTGGACGCCCTGTTATTCAGAAGCTCTATGATCTCGGCCTTACTCTGTTCAATCTGCGCCGTATCCGAGGCAATCCGGCTCTGCACATCCACCAGCGCTTCCTTTGCCTGTGCATCGCTCTTTGCAACTTCCGCGAGCCTGGCCCTTACAGAAGTCTGTTCCCTTGCAAGTTCCGCCCGCTGGGCCTGTCTGGTCTCTATCTCCACACGGATCGTACTGAGACGGTTATCATAGTGCTCGTCATTCATCCGAACCGTATTGATCTGTTCTTTCAGAACATTGATCTGTCCCTCCAGCTGCTGCTTGAGAAGGGTCGTCTCATTGAGCTGGCTCTTTGCCTTTTCAATGGAAAAGTCGATGCTGTCCACTTCCTCCTCAATGGCCTCGTACTCCGTCTTCATCTCTTCGTACCGGACGTTTGCTTCTTCAAGCTCGTCCGAAGCGATTTGATACTTACTGTTCAGATCACGAATCTGATCTTTGATCCGCTCCGTCTCCAACAGGAACATATTAATATCGTAAGTCTTGAGTTCTTCCTTCTTCTTGAGATACTCCCTCGCCACCTCGGACTGGCGTTTTAAAGGCCCGATCTGCTTTTCAAGCTCTGAGAGAATATCATTGACACGGGTCAGGTTCTGTCTTTCCTCATCCAGTTTTCTGACTGACAGGTTCTTACGCCTCTTAAACTTAACAATCCCCGCAGCCTCGTCGAACAGCTCTCTCCTCTCCTCGGGCTTTCCGCTCAGGATCTTATCGATCTGCCCCTGTCCGATAATCGAATATCCCTCTTTCCCGATGCCGGTGTCATAAAACATCTCATTGATGTCCTTCAGACGGCATCCCGCGCCATTTATCAGATATTCGCTCTCACCGGACCGGTACAGCTTTCTCGTAACCGTAACCTCCTCGTAATCTACCGGAAGCTGATGGTCGGAATTGTCCAGCGTAATGGCCACCGATGCATAGCTCAGAGGCTTTCGGTTCTCTGTGCCGGAAAAGATGACATCCTGCATACTCCCGCCACGGAGCTGCTTTACCCGCTGTTCTCCGAGAACCCAGCGTACCGCATCGGCAACGTTGCTCTTGCCGCTGCCGTTCGGACCGACGATACCGGTTATTCCGTTGTGGAAGTCGAATTTTATTTTGTTGGCAAAAGACTTAAAGCCCTGTACCTCAATGCTTTTTAAATACATATAACACCTGCTCTATTTTTCTTTTCTCAATGCTAGTATTGCTTTATATGCGGCTTCCTGTTCCGCGGCCTTTTTGGTTCTTCCTTTTCCTATGCCGTAGCCATTTTCCTCAATCATGACCTCCACGAAGAAAGCCTTATTATGGTCAGGCCCTTCTTCTTTGATCAGCCGGTATGAAATACTCCCTGCCATTCTTGCCTGCACAATCTCCTGCAAAATAGTCTTGCTATCGAAAAAGAGCTTTTTATCTTCTAAATCCGTCAGTATAAACCGATGGATAAACTCTTTTGCATTAGTAAAACCACCGTCCAGGTAAATCGCCCCGATCAGGCTTCCAGTGCATCCGATGTGATGGAATCCCGGTGCCTTCCGCCGGTTGCCTCTTCCCCCTTGCCAAGCAGCAGATAGGAACCCAGGTCTATATCCCTCGCGCAGAAAGCCAGGGACGGCTCACATACCATGCTGGCCCTTGTCTTTGTCAGTTCCCCCTCCGACACCTTCGGAAATTCCAGGAACAGATATTCACTGGAAACCAGTTCAAGCACTGCATCTCCAAGAAACTCAAGGCGTTCATTGCAGTGGTACTTCTCAAGATGCTTCTCGTTCGTATAGGAACTGTGCATCATGGCCCGGCGCAACAGAGAAAAATCCCGGAACTTATAACCGATCTTACTCTCCAGTTCTTTTAAACTATCTTTCATATTGTTCACCTTTCACTTAAAATGAAAAAGCCCATAGGGGCTTTTTCATCTGTTCCACTTATTCTACAGCCTTTCTTATCTGCTCAACGGCATCTCCAACTGTTGTAATCTTCTCTGCCTCATCGTTGTCAATCTCAATGTCGAATTCTTCCTCAATACCCATGATTATCTGGAAAATGTCCAATGAATCTGCCCCTAAATCATCTACAAATGTTGTTTCCATCGTAATATCCTCTGTAGAAACATTTAATACGTCTGCAATAATTTCCTGTAATTTTTCAAATTCCATAGTCCTCTTCCCTTTCTTCGCTACATTAATTTGTCGTTTTTTCTTCCTGCGCCTGGATGGCAGCCTTTATCTTCTCATTGATCTGCTGCTCCTTAAATGTTACGCATTGGATAATTGAATTACATACTTCTTTTGAAGTAGAGCTTCCATGTGTCTTGACAACTAGTCCATTTAATCCCAGTAGCGGCGCTCCGCCGTATTCGCTGGCATCAAAGTCTTTCAGTGTGGATTTGAGCGCCGGTTTGACCAGAAGCGCGCCTATCTTTGTCCTCAAAGAGGTCATCATGCTTCCCTTAATCTTACTGATCAGAGTTCCGCCTACGCCTTCAAAGAGCTTCAGGATCACGTTGCCCACAAATGCCTCGCAGACGACTACATCCACAGCTCCCGCCGGGATATCCCTTGCTTCCACGCTCCCCACAAAATTAATATCCCTGCATTCCTTGAGCAGCGGAAAGGTCTCTTTCACAAGGGCATTTCCCTTTTCTTCCTCTGCCCCGATATTCACAATGCCGACGGTGGGGTTCTTCTTTCCTATAATATTCTCCATATAGATGGATCCCATCTTAGCAAACTGGACAAGATGCGACGGCCTGGCATCCACATTGGCACCGCAGTCTATCAGCAGTGATACGCCCTTTGCAGTCGGGATCAGCGGAGCCAGCGGAGGTCTCTCCACGCCTTTAATGCGCCCTACAATCACCTGGCCTCCGACCAGTACCGCACCAGAACTTCCCGCAGATACAAATGCATCTGCCTCGCCCCTTTTCACCAGATTCATGGCCACTACAATGGAAGAGTCTTTCTTCCTGCGAATCGCCATAACCGGTGGTTCTGCAGTCTCAATAACCTCTGTTGCATTCACAATCTCAATCTGGTCTGTCGGGTAAGTATATTCTGATAACGTCTTCCTAAGCAGTTCCTCCTGTCCCGTAAGCAGAACCTTAATATCTTTCCTCTGCCGGACAGCCTCTACCGCGCCCTTAATCATCTCGCCTGGGGCATTGTCCCCGCCCATGGCATCTAACGCGATTCTTGTAATATCAGACATTTTCTTTCCTCCTAACGCTACTGCATTAATTCTACTAGACATCAATCTAAAAATCAACAAAAAAATGGAAATAGTTGTGGGAGTTCACTTTGCTTTAACGGGCGGAGGGGGACGCTCCATGAAGGGACCGGCACAAGCCGCCTTCATGGATATAGCCGATTGTTTCTAATCTGCTGACAATAACATGAAAAACCGAATAATCTTTGATCACCACATCAATGTCAATACAAGGTTTAGCAGAAAGCCCTGCCACTGAAGTACTGCCAACATGTTCAATGCCAATAATCAAATCGCCAGCAGCATCTTCAATTTCCTTCCTGATATTTTCAAAATCTGTTTTCCACTTAGAATCATAAGGCAAAACAATAACTCGTGTCGTCTGCATACTCAATCTCCCTTCCAACTTCATTCACAGCCAAACTACTGCTAATATGCCCGTAAAGTCATCCCCATACGCCGCCACGGTCTAAACTCCCCTCGGGGAGCGAGCCTTTACCTGCCGCTTGGAAGCACCAGCTTACCGGCAGCCGTGACGTGCTGAGAAAAGCCCCTGCCCTGTTGGAAATGCTTCCAGCGAGCCTAGCAGCAGTTAGCGGAAATCCGCAGAATCAGCCGGAGAAAAGCTGCTCACCAAAGCAGCTTTTCAGAACACCTGAGCCGCTTAATCATCAGATTAAGCGGTGAATGTGTTCGGTTCCGGCTGATTCTGCGGATTTCCACTTACTGCTGCTTGGCGCAGCGGCCCGTATTTCCAACAGGACAGGGGCTTTTCTCAGCACGTCACGGCTGTCGGTAAGCGTCCCTCCTGCCTATCACTCCCGCTTCCAGGATATATTTTGTCTGATATGGATGGAGAGTTCCGTCAAATATTGTCCTGCCGGTTCTATCCCCAGCCCGATATAATCATATAAAATCTGCAGCGGCAGTGCACCCTGCTTTTCCGGCTGCTGCCCAATGGTTGCGGCAATGACCCCTCTGTCCATAAAGGGCTTCTGCTTATTGATCACGTCGTTGGTGATCATCTTGATTCTTCTTTCTTTATCCAGCTTTTCGACTTCTTCACATATGCTGTAGTCACCCGGGTTGATGATATACAGCGCGTCTAAATCCACATTTTTTTTCACAACCTCAAGAACATTTGAATATTCTCCCTTTTGAAAGACAATATTAGAATCCCTGTTTACGATCTCGATCTGCGGATATCCTTCATCCAGTTCCTCTATAAACCCATCCAGCCTCTGCAGAAAGGAAGGCGACTGCTCGTCAAAACTGGTTGCCAGAGCGATCTTCCCCTTTTCTCGGGTCACAAGCGCGACCAGGCCGGCCGCAACTTTTCCGGAATCATGGTAATCGCATCCAACGTAAGAGAGCCTCCTGGCATCTTCCATATCCAGATTAAAAAAAACCATTGGGATATTTCTCTTATTCATCTTTTGAACGAATTGCCTGATGGAGTCCATATTGAGAGGCACTAATGCAATTCCATCCAGTTCATCGTCCTCTGCTTCCTGAAGAAGGGGCGCAATAAACTGATCTGACAATTCTTTGATCAGATAAAAATGGACAGTGACACCAAAGGTCTTCAGTTCTTCTGCCTTTCTCCTTGCCGCCCGGTAAACATCCGCAAAAAACAAATCCACCGGAGTATCGCATACAACGAATCCAAGTCTGATTTTTTTCTTTCTGGCCGCCAGCATCTGCCCGGCCATATTGGGCTCATATCCTAACTTGTCTGCTATTTCCTTTACCTTGTGATAGGTTTCTGCATTTACTCCCGGCCGGTTATTCAATACCCGGTCTACCGTTCCCCTGGACACACCAGCTATCTCCGCAATCTTTTTAATAGTTACCATACTTTATTCCTCTTCCGACTAGTGTACTTCAAGATGAATTATACCACGCCTTCTGCCATTCTTGGTTATTAATTGTGCAGATTTTTACAAATATCTCCAAAATCCAGGGTTCCATATTTTCTTTTCAGAGAATCCAGGTTCAGAAGTGTCATGCCGTTTACAAAACCATTGCATGTATCGTTATCATCCCCTTTATTCTTTGCCGCGGCTCCGGAGAATTCTTTATACTCCGTGTCCGCCAGCCAAAGGGACGTCATATATCCCTCGCACTGGACTCCCGGCATGGCATATCCATACATGTCTGAGGGCGTTGACAGTCCCTGCTGCATCCCTCTCGTCACGGCCTTTGCCACCCTTGCCAGTCTGCCGTCATGGCAATACTCTGCAGTTCTTAAAAATTCCGGGACAACCTCTTCAAATGAGCAGTCTACGTAACTGCCGGCCGGAATCACGTCACAGCCCGCCCATCCTGTTGTCCGGAAGCCATGACTTCCGAGCAGCGTGTCCGCATCAAAGGGTATGTCCCACAAGTACGTCCAGCCCGCAAGGATTCTGGCCGCATCTGCCGCACCCGAAAGATATTGTGTATCGCCGCACTGCTCATATAATGCAAGCATACTTCTCATAACAAACATCACACTCGCGGCATCCATCTTTACGGATTTTTTGTGGGAAGTATCGTTAATGCCTCCTATATATGTGGTGTCCCCAATATATTGGCAAAGGATAAACTCAGCCGCCTTTCTGGCTGATTCCAGATACTTTTCTTCCTTCGTATAGCGGTACACTTCTACCAGAAGCGGTATCGGGAATATCGCCCCGGACCCCTGTTCCTTTTCTGACCGCCCAAACCACTCCTGCGGATGCGCCAAAGGCTCTCCTTCCATCGTATATCCACGATTCCAGGAACCATTCGCATTCTGTATCCGCAGGAGCCTTTCACAGAAATTTAAAACCGCCTGCAGCCACTCCGGATGCTCCTGTCCATTTTCTTTCTCGATCAGATATGATTTCATCAAATAGAACATCGTATCGGTCATGGATCTGAAGTAATTTCCCTCTACTTTTGCTAGCTCACCGGCGATATCTATTAAAGCCCCCACAATCTGGTTCCCGAGATAATCCTCCAGCTCTTTTCTGTCATGGGAATATTGGAAAGGAAGGAGAATCCCCGTCCACCAGTATACAATTTCTTCTTTATCTACATGATAGAGGCCGATCGGAAGCCCCGATTTCTCTATGCAGTTTTCCACGAAATAATCCAATGTCTTTCGTGCACTCTCTCTGTATTGCAAAAGACATTCTGCACCGCGCTGTCCTTTTTCCCATGCAGCCGACAGCATATCATATGCAAGGAGTGTCTGCGCACCACAGAATCCATATTCGAGCAGGTTCTGTTCGCCATAACTCTGACGGGGCGAAAAATGGATAAAGTAGCCCGCTGGTCTTCCCTTTTTATCCGGGAATTCCCGAAAACTGTCGAGGACCATATCCCTCCTATACTGTACCGATTCCTCTAAAGTAAATGGAAGAGGCACCTCTTCTCGCAGTAGCCGGTCGATCTGGAGGGCCGTGGTCTGCCAGGAAGCATCCGTAAGCCTTTCTGCCTCCCCCGCCTGCAGTAGATAGGACATCTGTAATTTTGTTTCCTCTTCCACACCCTGATAAGCCGCCCATTCGGAGCCGTCCACGTTCAGGCAGAATGTATTTCTTTCATAAAAGGGGTAATCACAGCGCAGAATGCATTCTCCCACATGGTATTCCGAGGGGGCAATGCCCAAGGATCCAATGTCTGTATCATGGATAAAATGCCGCTTCTGGATCTGCCGGCGGGTAATTGTCGTGTCTTTGCATGGGGTATCTGCCCTGAGCAGTGATAGAAAACATTGGCTTTTTTGTGCATATGCGGTCACGGACATAGACGGATTTCTGTCATCCTTGTAATCCTGGCTGTAAGTCCCAAGGTAATCTTCCTCCCCGTCTCCGTCTGTATCATTTTTGTTATAAAAGGCCCCCGGAATCACGAATTGATAATCGTCAAAAGACGCTTCCCTGCTGCCCCTGACCCGAAACTCTGTGGTCAGATGGATCCCTGTTTCTTCGGTAAAGCGGGTGCATACCGCCGTTCTGTCCAATCTGATCAGCTGGTTTTCTATTTTCCAGATATCTCTGATCTTATACTGATTACCATACCGATCTTCCACCTGTGCCTCTCCATAAAAACCATCCTCATATACACCGCAGGCATCATAGCGGATTTTTCTCTTTGCCCCTTTGATATCCTTCAGCACAACAGGAAAGTCCACAAATACGCTCATATCCGGCCTGGACTCTTCTCTGTTCTTCCATATGGATATCATGGGAGAATAGGCCTCAAATTGGCGTATAAATTCCAACTCTATAAACATGGTACTCCCTCCTTTTTATTATGAAAGGGAATATTGCCTGCAAACACAATACTCCCTCTTTCTTCGTCACTCTTCTTCATCGAGCGGCTGATAAATCATATATTCAAATTCCGCCCTGCAGCGCCGCCCTGAAGTGTCCTGGCAACACAGAACAAGAAAGGTTCCCGTGAACCTGAGTCCATGTACGGCCTCATCATAATAATCATCCGACAGCTGCGAAGCGTCCAGTATTTCCCCTATATTCTGATACCTTTCCCCGTCGGGCGACCAGCAAAACTGCGCCTCCCTGTTTCTCACTTCCATTCTCAGATATAGTTCCTGTGCACTGCCGGCTGGCTGGCGTTCGCCTTTACTGACCCTGATTTTTCCATGATCGCAGACAAGCACCGATAATACTCTCCCTTTTTCCTCGTCCCAGCTCAGATTCAGATAAAAATAATTTGTCGTATCATAATACAGCGCCATGCCTGCTGCCTGCTGATAGTGAACCGGATCAAACCTAAGCTTCGTCTCAGCAGTAAAGTGAAAGTGTTCCCGCCTTATACCAACCAGGCTCTGTGTATGCAGTGATTCCATGGACTCTTTCCCATACAGGATCAGAGACTGCCTTTCTCTGTTAAAATCCATCCACCTGCTGTCTAAAGGGATGCGCAATGTCTGGAATTCGTCCGGGAGCCTGCCCGGAAAGACCATCTTTGCACTCTTTTTCTGTACTGGAAAATGGGGCAGTTCCGGAGCCGTTACCGCCTCCTTCGGCAGCCCTGATGGCTGATCCAGTACGAACCAGCCGTCCTCCGTCATCTTCAGCTTCTGAATTGCCGTCTCTCTGCCTAACATACAGCGGTTCTGGTTCCCGTTGGGCCGTCCGCACAGATGCGCCATATACCATTCCCCATCCTGCGTGCTGATCAGGCTGCCATGCCCGCATTTCTGCAGTGCCAGCTCCGGATGTCCATACGATGTCAGCAAGGGATGATAGGGGGAGAGCTCGTAAGGGCCTTCGATATTCCCTGCACGTGCAACTGTCACTGCGTGCTCATAGAATGTCCCGCCCTCAGCGCAGAAAAGATAGTACATCCCATTGATCTTATACAGATGCGGCCCTTCCGTCATCCCAATACTGCTTCCCTGGAATATCTTCTGCGGATTTCCTGTCAGACATTGTTTCTCTTCATCGTATTCCTGCAGTACAATTCCATCAAACGAAGCTGATTTATCCCGATGGTCCCACCGTTGGTTCAGCAAATACTTTTTCCCGTCGTCATCATGAAAGAAGGACGGATCAAAACCACTGCTGTTCAGATAAACAGGATCAGACCATGGGCCGCAGATGCTCCTGCTGCATGTCAAAAAATTGTCCACATCCTTATAGTAATTCCGGTAGGTCTTTACATTGGAATAGATCAGATAGAAAATACCATCGCCGTATGTCAGGCACGGCGCCCATACACCGCCTGAGTCAGGCACTCCCGTCATATCCACAAGCCTCTTTTCATTTAAAGGCCTGCTTATAAATTCCCAATGTACTAAATCTCTACTGTGATAGATTTCTACCCCCGGAAACCACTGAAACGTCGAAACTGCAATATAATAGTCATCTCCTGCCCTGCAGATACAGGGATCCGGATGGAAGCCTTTCAGTACCGGATTATTAATTATTTCTGCCATATATACCTCCGTCGAAACCGCTCATAGTTCTGAACACTCTTTATCCTTCTTTCACGGTTTGTTCTATGATTGTGTCAAAATCCATCGTATGGTACTTCTGTGATAAATAGTCTAAGTTCAATAGCGCCTGCCCGTTCACCAGTCCATTACATGTATCGTTATCATCCCCCTTGTTCTTGGCTGCAGCACCGGAAAAGCCCTTATACTCCGTATCCGCCAGCCAGAGGGAGGTCATATACCCCTCACACTGTACCCCCGGCATTGCATATCCGTACATATTCTGAGGCATGGACAAGCCGTGCTGCATCCCCCGTGTCACTATTTTCGCCAATACTGCCAGCTCCCTGTCCTTCAGGTATCCGGCGATGCGCAGCAGTTCGGGAATAAATTCTACAAATTCACAGTCTACATAACTGCCCGCAGGTATCACATCGCATACTGCCCACCCCGTCGTTTTAAAACCGTGCTTTCCGAGGAGTGTATTTTTATCAAACGGGATGTCCCAAAGGTAAGTCCAGCTTGCCAGTATGCGGGCTGCATCCCTTGCTCCTGTAAGAAGCTTCACATCCTTTGTCTGCTCGTACACCACCAACATGGTACGCATGGCAAACATCACGCCGACTGCGTCTATTTTAACCGACTTTTTGTGTGTCGTATCGTTGAGTCCGCCGATATATTCCACCTGGGAAGCATAATTGCCGTACACAAAATATGCTGCTCTTTCGGCAGACTTCAAGTACTTTTCCAACTTTGTAAGCGAATACAGTGCTGTCAGAATCTGGGCCGGGAAGATTGCCCCGGAACCCTGCTCCTTTTTGGACGCCCCGAACCACTGCGGCGGATTTGTAAGCGGTACTCCCTCCATCGAATATCCGCGGTTCCAGGAACCGTCTTCATTTTGTATCTCAACCAGCTTATCGCAGAATTTGATTACGGCTTCCAGCCATTTCGGATGTTCCTTTCCTTGTTCCTTTTCGAACAGATAGCACCGCAGCAAATAGTACATAGAATCGACCATAGACCTGCAGTAGTTACCCTTTACCTTTTTCAGCTCCTTTGCGATTTCCATCAAAGAGCTCACCACCTGGCTGCCAAGATACCCCTCCAGTTCCTCCCTGTCATCCGAGTACTGGAACGGAAACAGGATTCCCGTCCACCAGTATACATACTCCTCCTTATCCACATTGTAAATTCCGTTCGGCAGTCCCGACTCCTCAATACAGTGATCCACAAAGTAATCGACCGTTTTAAGCGCCCTTTCCCTGTATTCCCCGGATCCATTGTCCTTTGCCGCCGCCAGCATGTCCAGGCTCAGAAGTGTCTGTGCCCCGCAGAAACCATATTCCAGAAGGTTCTGTTCCCCATAATTGCTGCGTGGAGAAAAATGTACGAAATACCCCGCCGGCGCTCCCTTCTTTTCCGGGAACTCCCGGAAGCTGTTGTGGATCATTTCACGCCTGTAATGCTGCGCCTCCTCTAAAGTAAAGGGCAGTGCTGTCTCCTGATCCAGAATTCTGTCCAGCTGAAGAAGTGTCGTATTCCAGGATGCCTCTGTCAGGCTTTCTGCCTCCCCTATGCAGAGCAGATATGTCATGGAAAAGTCCTTGTTTTCTCCAATCTCTTTGTAGGCTGACCACTCTGAACCATCTACATTGAGACAGAATGAATTTCTTTCATAGAAGGGGTAATCGCATCGCAGGATAAATTCCTGCGTCCGATACTGGGATGGTGCGATTCCCAGGGAACCTATATCTGTATGATGAATAAAATGGCGGGCTTTGATCTGCTCCCGGGTGATTGTCTTATCCTCCTGCGGTAAATCCCCTCTGATCAGAGATACCGACCAATTTCCTTTTTTTCCATAAGCTGTGACCGAAAGAGCCGGATTTCTGTCGTCCTTATAATCCTGGCTGAATGTTCCCAGATAATCATCTACCCCGTCCCCGTCCGTATCATTATGGTTATACAGGGCCCCGGGTATTATAAATTCATAGTCGTCAAAAGATGCTGCCTTCAAATCCCTGCACCGGAATTCAGAAGTCAGGCGGATCCCCGTCTGCTCTTTTACCTCTTTGCAGGACACTTTTCGTTCCAGTTTATAGCTGTCCTTCTCTGCTGTCCATACGTCCGTGATGGTATAGCAGTTGCCATATAAATCCCTGGCCTCTATTCCAGCCTGATATCCATGTTCCGTACTTTCATAACTATCGTACCTAAGCTTTGTTTTCGCGCCGGAAATGTCCTGCATAACTACAGGGAAATCGAGAAATATTTCCAGTCCCGGTTCCCCCTTCCCGCAAATTCCTTTCATCAGTACGGAATATTTTTCATACTGTCTTATAAATTCTATTTCTGTATACATGCCTATCCCCTCTTCTTAATATGTAATCGCTTGTTATTCCTCAAAGTATCCAGGTACACTGCCAATAATATAAGAAGTCCTTTTACAATAATCTGCCAGTAGGAGGTGACATGCAGCATATTCAGCCCATTATTCATAAACCCGATAATCAGCACGCCGATCATCACGCCTCCTGCAGTTCCAATTCCACCGTTAAAGCTGACGCCGCCTAAGACCGCTGCCGCAATCGCATTACATTCATATCCCGCACCGGATGCAGGCTGGGCTGAATACACTCTCGATGCCAGCATAATACCGGCCATTGCGCTCATGATGCCGGTAAATATAAAGACGCTGGCGGTTATTTTTTTCACCTTGATTCCCGCATATACAGCCGCGCTTCTGTTCCCTCCTATTGCATACATGCCTCTTCCGAATTTTGTTTTATTAAGCAGGATGCTGGTAAATACAAGGCATACAATAATGACGATCCCCAAAATCGGGACAGGCCCTATATATCCGGTTCCGATCGCACTGAACGTCTCATCATAGCACATGATTGATTTTCCGTTTGTCATAAGATATGCCGCGCCTCTGAAGCACTGCTGCGTGGCAAGGGTTATAATAAAACTCGGGATGGTTGTAAATGTTGCAAGCAGGCCATTGATGATCCCGCAGAGGGCTCCGAATACCAGCGTAATGATAACTGCCGCTGCCGTAGGGATGCCGCTTTCAATCATAGAAACACAGACACAGCCGCTCAGGGCAAGAACGCTGCCTACGGACAGGTCAATGCATCCGATAATCAATACCATTGCCATTCCAAACGCCAGCACGGAATCCACGCTGATCTGCCTCGTAACGGACAGAATATTATCGGCTGTTAAAAATGTATCTGTGAAAACCGACAGAGCCAGTACAATCAGCAGCAGCGCGATCAATATCATAAAGTTGCGCTTCAAAAATTTTTTCAGGCTTTGGCTGACATGGCTTTTATTGGTGATAAATTTCATGTTCATATCCTCCTGTTGCATAATGCATGATCTGTTCCTGGGTGACTTCTTCCTTCTTCGGATGAAAAAACCTGACCAGTTTTCCTTCACACATGACACCGATTCTGGAGCTCATATTCATAACCTCGGGCAGCTCCGAAGAGATTAAGATGATTGCCACGCCCCGCTCTGCAATCTGACAGATTAAATGGTATATATCTGACTTTGCGCCTACATCCACCCCTCTGGTCGGTTCGTCCAGGATTAAGATCTTTGGGTTCGACGCCAGCCATTTCGATATCACTACCTTTTGCTGGTTTCCTCCGCTGAGTTCAACCGCAAGCTGCTGGGTATCCGCCATTTTAATTTCAAGCTGGTTTACATATTCATCTAGGATCTGCTGCTCCTTTTTGGCGTCTACGGAGATTCCCTTTATAAATTCATCCATTACTGTGACTGTCATATTAAAGGAAATTGAATTTTCCAAAAACAGGCCGTTTTCTTTTCTGTCTTCAGGGACAAGCGCTATCTTCTTCTGGATTGCATCCCGCGGTGATTTTACGATACATTTTTCACCCTCCAGATAAATACTGCCGGCCTGAACCTCGTCCAAGCCAAACAAAGCTTTTGCAAGCTCTGTCCTTCCTGCCCCCATAAGACCTGTTATCCCAAGAATTTCCCCTTCAAAAAGTGAAAAATTAATATTTTCTACCTTTTCTGTTGTCAAATTTTCAACCCTGAGCACTTCTTTTCCCAGTTTCACCTCATAATCAGGGTAATAGTCTTCTATTTTATGCCCCACCATATTCTGGATAATCTGCTCATAGCTGATCTCCCTGATGGGCGCTGTTACAATATGGCGCCCATCCCGCATGATCGTAATACTGTCCGCAATCTCATTGATTTCGTCCATTTTGTGGGATATATAGATAATCGATACCCCTTTTTCACTCAGTGATTTTATCTGTCCAAACAAAAATTCCACTTCTCTGTCGGTCAGCGATGAAGTTGGCTCGTCCATAACGATAATCCTGGCATCAGTGGAAAGTGCTTTCGCAATTTCCACCATCTGCTGCTGTGATATGCTGAGTTCTCTGACTATTGTATCCGGCTTCAGGGTTGAGAGGCCGATCCTTTCCAATATTTCCGCCGCTTTCTTGTACATCTTCTGATAATCCACAAAGCCTGCTTTTGTCTGAAACTCTCTTCCCAGAAAGATATTTTCACCGACTGTCATATCCTGCACAAGCACGATTTCCTGATGAATGACTGCTATGCCATGTTTTTGCGCCACTTCGACAGAACCCAGGCCAATTGGCACACCGTCGATGATCACCTCACCTGTATCACAGTCATAGATCCCTCCCAGTATCTTCATTAAAGTAGACTTTCCCGCGCCATTTTCTCCCGCAAGCGCCCTCACTTCCCCTGCGTGCATGGAAAAATCCACATCATGTAATACCTGCACGCCGCCGAAGCTCTTATTGATGCCTTTCATCTGCAGAATGTTTTCTTCATTCATCATCTATGTCTCCTTTATGGCGGCACACGATACTAGTACATCGTGTGCGCTGCCGCAAGTATATATTACGCACCTGTATTTACTCAATTCCCCAATACTCTTTGTAAGTATCCAGGTCATCTATTGTACAAAGGCTGAATTTTAAGCGTGGATCTTCGCCGCATTTTCCGGTTTTCAGCACCTCAACTGCCTTATCTGCTGCTTCTGCCGCCAGTTCCTTCATCGGATATACCGCTGTGATATCCAGAGCCCCGTCTTCCATGTTTCTGATATCCCCTGAAAGTCCATCTACATTTGCAACCAGAATATCATCCGTCTTGCCGGCCGATCTGACTGCCGCCGCAATCCCGACTCCGCAGTTCGAATTATTTCCAAAGATTGCGGTAACATCCGGGTACTGCTGCAGCCAGTCTTCCGTCTTTTTCATGGCGGCATCTTCCGTACATACACCGTCAAAGACTTCCAGTACCTCGATCCCCTCATTTTCGGCCATGGCAGCCTTGAAGCCGTCGCCTCTCTCCCTGCATACAAATGCTACATCGTAGGTCAGAATACATACCTTGCCTTTTCCGCCAAGTTCTTTGGCTACTTCCTGCCCCACCTCATATCCTGCCGTATAATTGTCACTTGTAACGGAGCCCACCACAAGTTCCAGCAAATCATCTCCTAATACCTGGTTCACGCTCAGAACAGGGATATCTGCCTTGTTGCACAATTCAAATGCAGATTTTACGCCTACGGAATCACATGCCTCTACAATAATCAGCTTGGCCCCCTGGCTGATGAAATCCTCTACATCCTTTGTCTGCTGGGCCTGATCCAGGTTTGCATCCTTTATGACTGCCTGATAGCCCTCTTCTTCTACTTTCTCTTTAATTGTGTCGCACATGATCGTGAGACCTTCGTTGGTGTACATAGATGTGGTGATCCCAATTAAACCTTTACTCTCTCCCTCCGTCTTCTTGGGCGCGTCCCCCGCCTTCTTTTCCCCCGGACTGCATGCACACATGGCCGCGGCCATACCAATACATAACAGCATACAAAGAGTTTTTTTCATAATACTTTCTCCTTTCAAGTGAATATTCTGATTATTTTGTTATTGTGCCCGTGCACGGACTTTCTTTTTCTCAGAATATCACCTGTATATTTAATTGTCAATCGCTTTTTGATCTTCACTTTATTTTTGTATATTTTCGCTATTTATAACTTGAAAATTTCTCTGTTTTTACTAAAAAGAAAACACCTGGAAATACCTGCATGATTTCCAGATGTCCGCTGACTCATTGATCTATTTTATTATATCTGTCCGGCTGCCGTTCATTTTTTGCTGTTTGATCCCGGTTACCGCCCCTACATACTGAACAGAGACAGCCGCGCAGTGTGTGCCGTAATCGCAGCACGTTCTTAAGTCCCACCCACACAGCAGCCCGTGAATAAATCCGGCCACAAAATTATCTCCGGCCCCCGTGGAGTCCACTGCCTTAACCTTTCTGGCGGGAAACTGAAAACTCCCGTTCCCGCTGACTGCCGTGCAGCCTTTTTCTCCGGTCTTTATGACCACATTTTTCACCCCATATTGGAGGAAGACACTGCCCATCCCGGCAAGGGTTCTTTGCTCCGCCCCCGCCAGAATCCGGCTGTAATAGGACGCTTCGTTTTCATTCGGGAAGAAATAGTCTATGTAAGACAGGATTTCCAGGAGGTCCTCCCTGGAAATCTCCCTGTATGTGGGCATTTTGGTATCCGCACAGATGATCGCGCCCTCGGCTTTGGCCGCCTTCATCAACCGAAGAATACTTTCTTTTTTGTCCAGCGGCGCCCGAAACAGACTGGCAAATGATACGGCCTTTGCCCCGCGAAAGGCACGTTCGTCCGGCTCGTATCCCGCCAGCAGGGTAGCAGGGCTGTTGGCGGACTGCCGGCTCCCGTTTTTTTGTACCATCAGATTAGCCACCGGGGTAGTAATACTTGCAGATACCGCCGCATGGGAAACATCTACTCCATTGCTTCTGGCCGTATGCAGTACGATGTGGCCTGCCAGGTCATCTCCCACCGCGCACACCAGGCTGACCTGGTACCCCAGATGGGATAAGACGATGGACTCGTTTAAGGCATCACCTCCTGTATTTAACGAGATAGAGTCCGCCCGATATACATTTTTCTTATAAGGCTTCTCTTCCATCCCTCTGGTGATACAGTCAACTAATGCCTGTCCAACACATACAACATGCTTTTGGTGTTCCATCATACGACCTCCCTGTTTTAATTCATCCTGTGAAAGATATGGCTGCTGTCAAAACGATCGTTCCATCTTCCCCTTGGGAAATCGAACGACATGCCCCATATGTTTCTTGATTTTACGATGTACTGGTTTCGTTTCTATGATTTTATTTCATTTTATTATACCTAAAACACACGCTTTTTAACACCCCCTAGTACATCGTAAAATAAGTAACTGACTCATAAGAGAAGATAACGTTTCGAGAGAGCCGCTCCACATAAGCAGGCGTAGCGGGCTGCGCTGAGGTTTGTGGAGCAGCGCTATCGACAACTTAGGTTGGCTCTTATTGCAGTTAATTATTATACTAGTGAATGAACTTACAACACTTGAGTAGTATCCATATCAGGATTCCCCCTGTTCCCGGCGGCCATAAAAACGTACCGAGTGTCAGTATTGCTATAAAACGCATCGAACAGATTTCTACTCTGCCGAACATATAAATCAGTATAATGGAGAAAACTATTCCCATCGAAACCTCCTGCCTCCTTAATCTTTTGTTTAAGACCTGCTTGTTACCATTTTTTATGTACTTATTTTTTCAATGACCTGCATTCCATATTGATATATTTAACTTTGTCTCTTATTTAAGAGGTTTCTAAGGTGTCTTTCGGTATATCCGTACTCTCTCGCCAGAGCCTTCAGATTTTTACCGTTATACCGTTCATTTACTATTTTAGATATATAATCAGTTCTGTAAAGCCGCATGGGGAAGGTTATTTGCTGTCCCTTCATGTTTTTATAGATCTCTTCCGTATTTTCTATGCCCACAAGTTCAACCAGCTGATTGTATATCTCTGCCAGGCCTTCTCGTTTATCTGCTGTGATTAGCAAGCCAATCCCTCCTTCCTGCGGTAACTATACAGAAAATTCAATATTTTATCATCTGCTTATTGCATTGAATTTTTCCTTATATATTTCCATATATTTTAAAGATTACTGACCTTTTAACACCCTAATCCTATTATAGAATAAAAGTGGGCAAGCCCACTTCAGCTCCCCGCTCCCTTGCTCATGAGGGGCTTGCACGCTTTGGCGCCGCCGCGATGCCGCTTTACGGCTATATACCTTATCGCGGCGTGTGCATCCTTCCAGAGGAATTTCCTATATCAGAACAAAGTAGGCAAGCCCACCTCATATCCCCACCCCCGCACTCATGAGGGGCTTGCACAATGGCGCCGCCGCGATGCCGCTTTGCGGCTATATACTTTATTGCGGCGTGTGCATCCTCCCGGAGGGTTTTATGATATAGAAAATTCCATAGTAATTTTCTATATCATAAAAAGGCCTCCCGGAATCCCGGAAAGCCTTGTCTTCTCTGTTCTTAGTCTTTTTAACCTTCTTTTATCAATGATTGATCCCTTTTCAGCAATTTGAAACGGTATACTTTCTTACTTATTTTTTACAGTTGTTGTTTCTCTTAACATTAATTCCAATTCAAAGCCGTTGTTATGAGGAACCTCTTCTTTACCTTCTAACTGGGCAACTAAGAGTTCTACTGCCCTTATGCTCATTTGTTCGATGGGAACATTGACTGTTGTAAGCCTGGGGTTGCAGTATTTGGAAAACTCTATGTTGTCGAAAGAGGCAAGCATGATGTCTTCAGGGACTTTTACACCGTGGTTGCGCAGACAGTTCAAAGCGCCTATTGACATGATATCGGTGTCACTTAGAATGGCATCCGGCAGAGTGTCTTTTTTAAGGATCAGTTCTGCCGACTCGTAGCCTGTCTGCATAGTGTATTCTTTTTCAAGCCTGATGATGCTGTGGGGCTTTAAACTATACTTTTCCATCGTCGTTAAGAAACCTTTTAGTTTCGGCTCATGGATCGTGTCTTTTGTCTTGCAGCCAATATATGCTATGTCGTGGTTGCCGACAGCGATCAGGTATTCGCAGATTTTCTGAATGCCGCTTGTGAAGTCTGCATGTACGATCTTGTTCGAATCATACTCACTGAAAAATCTGTTGGAATTACTCATTATGACCATCGGTACTTTCTCATGACGCTTCGCAAAATCTATGGACTGTTCCATATCATGGAAATAGCAGAGGATTAAACCGCTGAAATAATGGATTGGCAATGATTCAAACAGTGTGTCTATATTCCCATTTACGTCGTTGATTGAATATAGGACAACGGAATAGTTGTATTTCAATGCTTCTCTTCTGATTGTATTAAAGAGGGCCGCATGAAACGGATTCCTGATTTCTTGTGCAATGACTGCGATTGTCTTCGAATCCTGCACTCTCAGGTTTCTGGCAAACAAATTGGGTTTATAGTTCAATTTTTGAATCGCGTCCTCAACTGCCGCCCTTTTATCTTCCTTTAATAAATCCGGCGTATTCAGATATTTTGAAACGGTCCCTACCGAAACTCCGGCTAATTTTGCAACATCTTTTATTACTGCCACAAGTAATCCCCTTCCTGTCAGCAAGAATATGCCTGAAACATGCCGGCGGCAATGAGTATCCAGACATATCCTTCCGCTGATATCCGTTTTATGTATTTTGCTTGGATAGCTTGTTATATTATAGCAGAAATCGATAGGATTTTCAGCAAATACCTATTTCTTATAACATTTTTTCCACCTATTCCGAATATGTCGGAAAGTTAAGGGATCAGCATCACTTTCATGGCTGTCGGCTCTTTCTCCGCTGCCTCAAAGGCTTCTTCCCACTTATCCAGTCCAAAAGAATGTGATATCAGCCCGTCTGTGCGGATCAGCCCGCTTTCAATTCCTGAAATAACTGCCTGGAAGGTGAGCGCTGAGAGATGGGAACCTTTGATTGTCAGTTCTTTCCCATCTCCAATCACATTCCAATCCGCCTTAACCTCATCGGCAAATACCCCCATCTGGATATATCTCCCATGATTCTTCAGTGAGTTTAAACCTTGGGTCACGCTGATTCCGCTGCCGGATGCCTCTATATATACATCGCAGCCATAACCTCCGGTTAATTTTGCAATTTCTTCCTCTACATTGCACTCCATAGGATTGAGCACATAATCAGCTCCATATTTTTTTCCCATTTCCAAGCGGAATTCTTTTACATCTATTCCGACAATCATCTTAGGCAGACAGAGCCTTGCCAGATTAACCATAGAAGTTCCGATTGCTCCAAGCCCGGCAATTACAACCACGTCATCGTGTCCGATATCCGCCAGCTCTACCGCATGCATTCCACATGCTATAGGTTCTGTCAGCACTGCCTGCTCTGTAGTAAAGGAATCCGGAATCTTGTGGATAATACTGTTTTTATGCAGCTTGATGTACTCTGCGAACCCTCCGTTTATGTGTTGTTTGAACCCGTATACGGCGGAACCGGTGCACATCCAATATTTTCCCTGCCGGCAGAATTCACATTCATTGCAGGGGACAATCTGCTCCGCCACAACCAAATCGCCCGGCTTGTATCCGCTCATTTCTGACCCTGCTTCTGCCACTTCGCCGAAGAACTCATGACCGCCAATTACAGGCGCCTCAATATAGCGGTTTTCCTCGCTGGTTCCCCAAATCCGGATGCCTCCATGATAGGATTTTACATCCCCCGCACAGACTCCGCATCCTTTCACTTTTACCAACAGTTCGTCTGCCCCAATCTTTGGGATATCCGTCTCTTCCAGCCTGTTATCATATGGCGCATAAGAAAATAATGCTTTCATTTTTCCTTCCATCTTTAAACCTCCTGCTTTTATAGCTCAGATCCGTTTTTTCGGTTCCCGGCTGTTATGTAAGCTCTAGTTTCCTTGCTTTTTTGCATGTTCGTAAGCCAGATAGGTGTTCTGCACTTTGAACATTCCGCCGTCAATTCCTATAATTTCCCCTGTCACATATCCGCCTTCCGGTGAAGTCAAAAATCCCACCAGGCAGCCACGTCCTCTCCTGTTCCAAATCGGTTCAGGCACAGATCCTTTACCTGTTCATCCCCACGTTCCTGTATCATGGCATCTGTCATATCCGTATGGATGATTCCCGGCGCATATGCATTTACGCTGATGTTATATGGGCCCAGCTCCGCCGCACTGATTTTCGTCAGCATATCCACCCCTGCCTTGCTCGCGGCGTATGCCACCAGCCCGCAGTCAGCAAAATGCCCGGAAATTGAAGACGCATTGGCAATCCTTCCATAATTGTTCTTCTTCATATACTCCGCCGCATTTTGCAGCATGTAAAATTGGCTCTTAAAATTAGTGTCTATTACGCGGTCCAGATAAGCCGAATCCATCTCATCGATGAACCTGAAATCAAAGATTCCCGCATTATTTACCAAAATATCTATCCGTCCGAATTTATCCCCAATCTCCCGTACGGTACGCTGAACCTCTTCCTCTTTTGAAACATCCGCCTTGTAAACACAGCACTCAGGAACAAATTTCTGCATCACTGCCAAGGTCTCCTTTGCGCTCTCTTCATGGGATCGGTATATTGCACAGACTATATTCCCTTTTCTTGCAAGCTCCACGCTGATTGCCTGCCCCATCCCCCGGGTTCCTCCGGTCACGATCGCTACTCTTCTCTTCTCCATTACTGTCTCTCCTCTTTTTTTGACTTTTCGGTTAACTAGTCTTCAAAATACGGCATCACTGCAAAGGACTGTGCAGCCCCGTCTATCCAGTTGAGCCTGGCATATTCTGTGACGATATTCCTGTCACTGCTTATGATTGCCGAATAACATACAGAGGTGGGAATCGTAATATTCCACTCCTGCACCTGGTCCATGCGGATATGCCTTGCTGACTTTGGCATCACCTGGATCCCGTCCAGCAGAACTGGTTCGTCCCCGTTGTCAAATATCAGTTCCAACTTCACGTTCGCTGTCGAATCCCCTGTATTCAGGAGCGTAATGCTCTCATGGGAAGGCGTCGGCATATTGCCCGGTTCCTTCATATATAAATCAGGTATGCACCACTTCTTATGGCCCATCCCATTCCTTGTGTTTTGCTGCCCCATTTGTGATATCCTCCTAATTTTCTTATAATACTTGCTCTTTCTCTGCATTCAGGGTCTTTCTACGCCTTCTGACTTCTCTTCCGCCTGATTACGTCTACGATAACTGCCAATACGATAATGCCGCCCTTTACCATCCGCTGTGCTCCCTGAGGCACATTTAGCAGATTCAGGCCATTCGCAACGATCCCGATAATCATCGTACCAATGATTGTCCCAACTAAAGTTCCCTCACCGCCATTCATAGATGTTCCGCCAATTACAACCGCCGCTATGGCATCCAGCTCCGCGCCGTCCGCATTGGTAGGCACTGCTGAATCCAGCCTGGAGGTCAGTACGATAGCTGCAACGCCGCAGCAAAATCCGCTGATGACATAAGCGATGCATTTTATTTTTTTCACATTAATTCCTGACAGCTTCGCGCAGTTTTCATTGCCGCCTATCGCATATATGTACCTTCCATATTTTGTATACTTCAATACATACGCTGCTATCACAAACATAACTATCATAATCAGTATCGTAAAAACCGGAATTCCCCCGTACCTTCCTGTAATTGCCAGGAACTCTTTTGGAAAGGTGTATATCGGCTGCCCCTCTGTGATTGTATAGGCCGCCCCTCTGGCAATCGACATCATACCCAGAGTGGCAATAAATGGCGGCAAATCAAACCCGGTAATTAACAGCCCCGTCACCAGCCCGATAACGGATGCAAACAGGAGCCCTAAGAACAGGCTTGCCGCAACCGGAAGATCCCAGCTCTTCATCATGATCCCCATCATCAGCCCAGTCACGGCAATGACGGATCCAACGGAAAGATCTATGCCGCCAAGCAGGATGATAAAGGTCATTCCGATTGCAATCAGGAAGTTCGTTGATATCTGCTGGGAAACATTCAGCAGGTTGGCTGCCGTCAGAAAGCTCTTGCTGGTAAAAGTCAGTACGATGCAAAGCGCGATCAATGCAATCAGAATCCCCACATAGCTTGTTCCTTTTCTCTCTTTTGATTTTAATTTCATTTCTGATTTCCCCTTTCCTCTGCGCCCACCGCTAAAGTCATAATCGCTTCCTGGTTCGCCTCTTCTCTTGTAAGGGTTCCGCTCACCCTGCCTCTTGCCATTACAACAACCCTGTCGCAGATCCCAAGCAACTCTGGTATCTCAGACGTGATGACCAGTATGGCCTTTCCCTCTTTTGCCAATTCATTTATCAGATTATAGACTTCAATTTTCGCCCCTACATCAATTCCACGGGTCGGCTCATCCAGTATCAGCACCCTGCACTTCGATAACAGCCATTTCGCCAGAACCACTTTCTGCTGGTTCCCGCCTGAGAGGTTCTCTACTTTTTGGAAAATTGACGGTGTCTTTATATTCAGCCTGCTAACATATTCACTTACAGTATTTTTTTCTTTGCCAAGGTTCAGATGGATACCCGAACGGAAACTATCCAGCGCCGCCAGCGTCACATTTTCCCCCACGCCTAGTTTTAAGATAAGCCCTTCCCCTTTGCGGTCCTCCGTTACAAAACCGATTCCGGCACGGATTGCATCCTTCGGGTTCCTTATTTCACATTCTTTCCCATCTATAAATATCTTCCCGCTTGTCTTGGCATCCAGCCCGAATACTGCACGGACCGTCTCAGTCCTCCCGGCCCCGACAAGACCTCCCACACAGAGTACTTCTCCTTCCCTGACGGAAAAATTGATGTTCTGTACTTTGGAGCCTGCGCATAAGTTCTCGACACGGAATAATTCTTTACCAATCTCTTTCTCTATTCTCGGATATTTATCCTTTAATTCCCTTCCGACCATCAGACGGATTATTTCATCCATTGTCACGTTTGCAATCTCGATTTCCTTAATGGTTGTCCCATCGCGCATAACAGTGGCCCGGTCACAAATCTCCAGAACCTCCTCCAGCCGGTGGGAGATGTATATGATGGATACCCCGCTTTCCTTGAGCTGCTTCACAATTCGGAAGAGGTTCTTCGTCTCCCTCTCCGTAAGCGGTGCCGAAGGTTCATCCATGATAATGATTTTTGCCTTCATGGAAAGCGCCTTTGCGACTTCAACCATCTGCTGCTGCGCTATCCCTAAGTCGCGGATATAGTCCGTTGCCTTTACATCCACGCCCAGCTCCTGAAGCAGCTCTTCCGCAGCTGCATATACCTCTTTCCAGTTCACCTGGATGGAACCCCTCATTTTATACCTTCCAAGGAATATATTCTCAGCCACGGTCAGTGTCGGAATCAGGTTGAGTTCCTGATAAATTATGCTGATCCCAAGATTCTCCGCCGCCTTAGGATTCCCCAGCTCTGTCTTTTTGGAAAACACTTCGATCTCTCCCTCATCCTTGACATAGGCACCGGCCAGAATTTTCATTAAGGTGGACTTGCCTGCGCCGTTCTCTCCGAGCAGTGCATGTACTTCCCCTTTTTTTACTCGGAGGCTGACATGGTCAAGTGCCAGAACACCAGGGAAACGTTTTGTTATATCCGACATGTTTAAAATAAAATTTGCCGACATCTGCTTCCTCCTTTTTTAGAAAAGTACGCAATTTCATGCGTACTTTTCTATCTCTTATTGCAGTCCTCTATCTGTTTGTACGGCTATCTGCCCGCAGCCATTAGTCCGCCTCTGATGGGAATTGGTCTGCATTGTCCTTCCATACGATCTCTGTTTCTACGTTCACAATCTTTTCCACTGTTTCGCCCTTAAAAAGCGTATCCAGCGCTTCTACACAAGCGACCCCAGTTCCCGGTCCCCCGATAGATACTGTGGATACCAATTCTCCTGCCTGAATGCTGGCAACGGCATTGGGATTGCCGTCAAAACTAACTACCTTCGCATCGGAGCCCGCTTCCTTGACAGCCTGTACAGCACCAAGCCCCATCTCGTCACACAGAGCAAAGATAACATCGATATCCTTGTTTGCCTGAAGCATATTCGCCGCCGCGTTCATTCCCTTCTCACGTTCCCAGTCTCCGGCCTGGCTTGCAACTACCTTGATGTTCGGGTACTTTTCAGCTGCTTTATCGACGAAGCCTCCCATACGTTCCGTCGTGTGGTCAGAGGGAAGCCCTTCTACAATTGCCACCTTCAGATCTTCGCCAAACTGTTCCGCCACAAAATCACATACCTTGCCGCCAGCCTCATACTGATCATATCTCACATAACATGCCACTTCCCCGCCTGCCAGCTCATTCTGGGTATTGAACATAATCACCGGAATCTCTGCCTCATTAGCCTTCTTAACAGCTGCCACAATCGCATCGCTGTTGATAGCACACAGGATAATGCCGTCTACACCCTGTGTAATCATATCTTCCACAATCTGAACCTGTGAAGCATAGTCTGATTCAGATTCCGGCGCCAGCGTCTTCAATTCTATTCCAAGCTTGCCACATGCTTCCTCTGCGCCTGAAATCACTGACTTGTAATAAGGGGATATCATTGCCGGAGGCACTAATGCAATTGTCTTTTTATCTGCACCGCCCTCCGTCTTATCGTCAGAAGCCGCCTTGTCCTCAGAAGTGCCGCCACATGCTGCCATCCCAAACATCATACATACTGCCAGTAATAATGCTAAAATTTTTTTCATTCCTTTTCCTCCTTACAAGAATAAGAAATCAATTCATATTACTATTGATTTTTCCTTATTTCACACTATTTAGTTCAATTTGAATCGATTCATTTTGTAGTTAAATAGTAGCATGGCATAATAAAGAATGCAAGCACTTTTTATAATTTCGACAAAAGCTACAAATATAGCCTTTCGGTTTTATACAATATAGATAAAAAATAGTGAATATCAGTCAAATAAAATGAAAAAAGGCCTTCCGGAATCCCGGAAAGCCTTGTCTTCTCTGTACTTAGTCAACAGAAATGATTTCTTTTTTGTTGTAAGAGCCGCAAGCCTTACATACTCTGTGAGGCATCATAAGTTCTCCGCACTTGCTGCACTTCACAAGGTTTGGAGCACTCATCTTCCAATTAGCTCTTCTCTTATCTCTTCTAGCTTTTGAAGATTTATTCTTTGGACAGATAGACATAGGTTACACCTCCTTAAAATTCTTAAACAAATCACGGACAACTGACATTCTTGGGTCAAGCCCCGTATCTTCACAGTCACAGGTACCCATATTTAGGTTCTGACCACAAACGTTACAAATGCCTTTACAGTCTTCGCTGCATAGAACTTTCGTCGGCCATCCTATCAATATCTCATTAAAGAGCATTTTGTCCACGTCAAGATGATATCCGTCAATGAAATTTGATTCATCTAATCCTTCCGGCAAATCAGCATCCGCAACACTCAAATCCACGCGCTTAATAAAATCCAGTACAAACTCCTGCTTTACATGCTCCAGGCAGCGGTCACATGGAATCATGACCGAGACTTTCGTCTCTGCCTTGATCTGTAATTCCTTGTCCTTTACGTGTGTAACAACAACGTGCACAGGTTCTTTGCTGACTACCGGAAACAAACCGGCCTTCAGCTGCAGTTCTTCCAATTCCACAGGCACTGTTTCTTCAACTGTCTTATGCTGGTCTGACAGAACGTCTGATAGGCTAATTAACATCTTCATTACTCCTATTCATACCTAGATTATTATATCATGTAAAATAAGTTTGTCAACTAAAAAATGTAAAATAACGGGGAGCTTCATAGGGGTCTGACCCCTTTGCACACCGTTTTCAGAATATTCTAACAAATTAGATGAGCGGACAGACATGGGATCTATCCGCTCATTCTCTTTACCGTCAGCCTTATTTTACAAGTGCAACTGTCTCTCTTGCAATTGCCAGCTCTTCGTTTGTCGGTATTACATAGACTTTTACTTTTGAGCCAGGAGTGGAGATCATCACTTCCTCGCCTCTCTTGGCATTGGCTTCTTTGTCTAGCTCTATGCCAAGGAACTGCAGGTAACTGCAAACCTCTTCGCGCACCTCGTGGTCGTTCTCACCGATTCCTGCTGTGAAGACGATGTTATCCACGCCGTTCATAGCTGCTGCATAGCTTCCGACATATTTAGCCACTCTGTATGAAAATACTTTCAGGGCGATCTGCGCCTGTTTGTTTCCTTCCGCAGCTGCAGAGGACAGGTCCCTGAAATCGCTGGACAGCCCTGACAAACCGTATACGCCGGAATCCTTATTCAGGACTTTCATCAGGCCTTCGATATCCAGATTTTCTTTCTTTGCTATAAATTCCATGATCGCCGGATCAATATCTCCAGAACGTGTTCCCATAACCAGCCCTTCAAGCGGAGTCAGTCCCATGGATGTGTCTACGGACTTGCCGTTTAATACGGCACACACGCTTGCACCGTTTCCAAGGTGGCAGACGATCGTCTTCACGGCGTCATAAGGCTTACCTGAAATCTCCGCTGCCCGTTTGGATACAAAGCTATGGCTTGTCCCGTGGAAGCCGTAGCGTCTTACTTTATATTTGTCATAGTATGCATAAGGAAGTCCGTACATATATGCTTTTTCAGGCATAGTCTGGTGGAACGCCGTATCGAATACACCAACCATAGGAGTATTCGGCATCAACTCCTCACATGCATTCACGCCAATCAGGTTTGCCGGGTTATGTAACGGCGCCAGGTCGTTACACTCCTCTACTGCCTTCTTCACTTCTTCTGTGATCACTACAGAAGAGGCAAACTTCTCTCCTCCGTGCACCATACGGTGTCCTACAGCGCCGATCTCGTCCAGGCTCTTAACAACGCCTGTCTCGGAATCTGTCAACGCGTCGATTACGTACTTGATTGCCTCTGTATGGGTAGGCATGTCTTTTTCCGACTTTACTTTCTCTCCGCCCTCCGGCTGATAGGTAAGGCTGCCGTCGATTCCGATCCTCTCGCAGAGGCCTTTTGCCAGCACCTTCTCTGATTCAGAGTCGATTAACTGGAATTTCAGAGAAGAACTTCCGCAGTTGATTACTAATACATTCATTTTATTATCCTCCTGAATTTCTATATAAGGGGCGTTCTCCGCCTCTCTTACACACAACTGTTACGCATCCAGCCCATTGAAATCCGCCTGCGGCGAAGGGTGCTGTGCTCCAGTGGCGCACGTTTAGCACGGACCGAAGCAGAGCAAAGACTGGATGCCTGCAACCACCATGTTTCGTACGGTATGCGCAGGCCTGTCCGAACTATTACGAACTGTTTACTGTGCCTGAGCCTGCACTGCCGTAATCGCTACAACACCCTCTATATCCTCGGCACTGCATCCGCGTGACAAATCATTGACAGGAGCCGCGATCCCCTGTGTGAGCGGTCCGTAAGCTTCTGCTTTCGCCAGCCTCTGTACCAGCTTATATCCGATGTTCCCCGCATCCAGATCCGGGAAAATCAATACGTTGGCATGTCCTGCAACCGGGCTACCCGGAGCCTTGGATTCCCCTACTGACGGCACGATAGCAGCATCCAGCTGTAACTCTCCGTCCAGCTTCAGTTCCGGCGCCAGTTCTTTGGCAATCTTTGTTGCCTCTACTACTTTGTCAACATCCGCATGCTTTGCGCTTCCCTTTGTGGAATGTGACAGCATGGCTACGATCGGTTCTTTCCCTGTCAGCGTGCGGAAAGAATCTGCGGATGAAACCGCAATGTTGGCAAGCTTCTCCGGATCCGGGTTCTGTTCCAGCCCTGAATCCCCAAAAATAAATGTTCCGTCCGCTCCCATATCGCAGTCCGGTACCACCATCAGGAAAAATGCAGAAACAAGCTTTGTACCCGGCTTAGTCTTCAGAATCTGCAGACATGGACGAAGCGTGTCCGCCGTTGAGTGGCATGCGCCGGATACCATGCCGTCCGCATCCCCCATCTTCACCATCATAACACCGTAATACAGATAATTATTCAGAAGCAGTTCTCTGGCCTGATCTTCCGTCATACCCTTTTTCTGCCTGAGTTCTACTAATTTTGCAATGTAAGCCTCTGTCTTTTCACTCGTTGCAGGGTCTACAATTACAGCACCGGAGACATCATATCCTGCCCCGTTTTTCTCAACTTCCTCTTTACTGCCCACGAGGATCAGATTGGCTGTCCCCTCCTTCAGAACCGCTTCCGCAGCCTGGTAAGTCCTGACATCTTCCGTCTCCGGAAGTACGATTGTTTTCTTATCAGCTTTCGCTCTTGCCTTGATTTCGTCAATAAATCCCATGATTTAAAAGCCACCTTTCATTTTTTCTCACTCTTTCCATTATAACCCAAAGAATTTTTGTATACAAGTATATACTATGTGTATTTTTAAATACAATCCCCTATTAAACCGATTCTTACCGCTATATCAGGCATTCAGGTGAAAGATAGCCGTAACGATATTAAAGTAAACCAGAATTGTGCATGTATCGAGGATCGTGGTTATCAGCGGAGCCGCCATGATCGCCGGGTCCAGCCCCAGCTTCTTCGCCAGCAGAGGCAGCGTGCAGCCGATGCATTTCGCCATGACAACGACCGCCATCATCGTAATACCAAGCGCTATTGCCAATGTGATGTTCTGTCCATACATGATATAAATGCGGATGCCATTCACCACCGCCAGCAGAACACTGACCACAAGCGCCACACGGATCTCTTTAAATATAACGCGGAAAATGTCTTTGAACTGTATCTCACCCACGGCCAGCCCGCGGATCACCAGGGTGGAACTCTGGGAACCACAGTTACCTCCCGTCCCCATGAGCATGGGGATAAACGTAATCAGAACCGGCATCACCGCCATTGCCTCCTCATAGAATCCGAGGATTTCCCCTGTCACTGTGGCGGAAAGCATCAAAAGCATCAGCCAGAGGCTCCTGTTCTTTGCATGCCGGAACACCGAAGTTCCAAAATAAGAATCTTCATTTGGGCTGACACCGGCCATGATACTGATATCCTCGGTTGTCTCATCCTGCAGGACAAACATCGCGTCGTCAACCGTAACAATCCCGACCAGACAGTTTTCATGGTCTATAATGGGAATCGCTATCAATCCATACTTCTTGATCGTAACCGCCACATCCTCCTGGTCGTCCAGCGTCTTGGCGCAAAGCACATTCTCATCCATGATCTCCTCGATCAGCCAGGCGTCCCCGGCCGTCAGCAGATCCTTGACATCCACCGCGCCGATCAGCCGCTTCTTTTCCGTCACATAGCAGGTATAAATCGTTTCCTTATTAATGCCGACCTGGCGGATCTTCAGGATAGCATCCGCCACTGTCATCTCTTTTCTCAGGCTGATGTAATCCACATTCATGATACTGCCCGCACTGTCCTCCGGATACTGCAGCAGCACATTAATCTTCTTCCTTGTATCTTCATCCGTGGCCATAAGCAGACGGTCCACCACATTGGCAGGCATCTCCTCCAGAACATCCACGGTATCGTCCACATACATCTCGTCCATAACTTCTTCCAGCTCGGAGTCCGTAAGGGCATTGATCAGATCCTCACGCATATCGCTGTTCATGTCCGTAAAGACCTCTGCCGCCTCCTCCTTGGCCAGAAGCCGGAAAATCAGGAGTGCCTGCTTTCTGTCAAAATCCTCCAGCATCTCCACGATATCGACTGGATGTATGGCTTCTAATTCTTCTTTCAATTCCTTAAATCTGCGCTGTTCCAGAAGCTCTTCAATCTTCGTTTTTTCCATGCCATACACCCTCTTTTGTCCTGTTTTATTCGTATCTGTTCTGAACCATGAACAGCTACATTATTCTAAAAAGTCTCTGTACTTACTTATATTTAACAGAAATCAACCTTAATAAACACATTTCAGCCTATAACATCCTGTCATTTTATAGTATAATGGTTAATAAATTGATATACAAGGAGAATCTTATGAAAATTGTCGGTTTAATCACAGAATACAATCCGTTTCACAACGGACATCAATACCATATAGAAAAAGCGAAGGAAGTCACCGGCGCCGACACCGCCATTGCCATCATGACCGGAGATTACGTCCAGAGAGGCACCCCGGCCATCATGCCCAAATACATACGCGCAGAAATGGCTTTAAAATGCGGCGTCGGTGCCGTCTTCGAGCTGCCGGTCTGCTATTCCACAGGAAGCGCCGAATTATTCGCCATGGGCGCCGTATCCTTTCTGGACAGCCTGGGAATCGTAGACTCCATCTGTTTCGGCAGCGAATGCAATGACCTGGATGGGCTTCAAAAAATTGCGGACATCTTATATGAGGAGCCCGAGGAATACAAAAGCCTTCTGCAGAACGGTTTAAAGAACGGCCATACTTTCCCTGCCGCCAGGCAGGAGGCCCTGGCCGCCTATATGGGCAGCACGGACTATACCTTCCTGCTCAACGATCCGAACAACATTCTTGGAGTCGAATACCTAAAGGCACTCAAAAAGCTGAACAGCACGATTCGCCCATATACCATCAAAAGAATGGAATCAAACTACCACGACAGAAAACTTAATTCCAGCTACAGCTCCGCATCCGCCATCCGTTCCCTCCTGGCCTACTCCAGCTCCGCTATCAGCACCCGATCCGTAGGCAGCACGTTTGAAAACACGCCTTTTTCCAACATATTAAATGAGCTGGAAGACCAAGTGCCCTCCAGCTGTCTTGAGCTGTTAAAAGACTACCACCGCGTAAAATATCCGGTCTACCAGAATGACTTTTCCCTTATCATGAAGTACAAACTTCTGAATAAAACGGCCAACGACCTGAGCCGTTACATGGACGTATCCGTGGAACTTGCCAACCGTATCATCAATCAGCTCAATAACTTTTTCAACTACAAACAGTTCTGCGAGCTGCTTAAGACAAAAGAAATCACCCAGACCCGCATCAACCGCGCCCTTCTTCACATCATGCTGGGCATCAAAAAGGACAGTGTGGAAGAATATATCGAGGGAGGTTATCACTACTATGCCCGTCTTCTGGGTTACCGCAAAGACCGCGAAAAAATCCTGGGCAGTGTAGTCAAAAGTGGAACACTGCCGCTGCTGACCAGCCTCTATGAGACTGATGATATCCCTGAAATCGGGCAGAAAATGCTCTATCACGATATACTCGCCTCAAACCTTTATACATCCGTCATCACGGATAAATTCAAAACGGCATTTTCTAATGAGTATCGGCAGGGGGTTATTAAGGTGTAGGGGGGCCGCGCCGATGAGGAACAGGCGGGAAGGCGTATTTTCGTGGTTTCGCGCAGCTCCCCATCTTCCATCCCCATTCCTATCTCGTCCCCGTTTTCCCTCCCGCCTGGATGCGTCCAGCGACGGGGAATGTGTGCCGGGATGTTCCGGGGGATGCACATGCCGGTTGGGGATGCGTAGAGCGCATTTAGGGATTCTTAAAGGAAGAAGGCAGAAAATACGGACAAAAACATGATTCCGAATCATGTTTTTGGCTGACCCAGCGCGGGAAATCATCAGATTTCCCGTGATGTGTCAGGCCGTGTCCGTATTTTCTGCCTTCTTCCTTTTAGAATCCCTTAATAAGCGGGCCGCATTCCCAACCGGCATGTGCATCCCCCGGAACATCCCGGCACACATTCCCCGGAGCGGATCTCCCCCTCACACTCGCTTCATACAGGTAACCGCCATGGCGCCGGGGCCTATGTGGCACGCTACGCTGAGTGACAGCGGCCCCTCTATGATCTGATACCCCGGAAATTTTTCCTGGATTTCTTGTTTCCATTCCTGCGCCTCTTCCTGTCCGCAAGTGTATGCCATACCCAGGACCATCTGATCTTCATGGCCGGCAAATCTTTCTTTGAGGTCTTTCTCGACTGCACTCAGCATGGTGCGCTTTGCAGCTTTCCAGCCGCGCACTTTTGCGTATGCATCCAACTTCTCACCCTGAATCTGCAGGACGGGCTTTAAATTGAGCACGGTGCCCAGAGCCGCGGCCGCAGGGGTAATTCTGCCGCCTTTTTTCAGATATTTCAGCGTATCTACTGTGATATAGATGCTGGCTTCCATTTTTTCTTTTTCCAGAATCTCTCTGATCTCTTCTGCGGATTTTCCTTCATTCCTCAGCTTTATCGCATCCAGAACAGACTGCACCTGGGTGACAGAAATTCTCTGGTTATCCACGACCTGTACCCTGCCGTCATAGTCCTCCGAAAGCGTGATGGCGGTCTCGCAGCTGCTGCTCAGCCCGCTGGACATTGGGATGTGCACGACTTCGTCATATTCCTCGAGCAGTTTGTCCCAAAGTTCCAGAATCTCTCCGGGTGACGGCTGGGAGGTCGAAATATCGGAATCCTCTCCCAGTTTTTTGTAAAACTCTTCCTGTGACAGTGTGATATCCTCCAGAAAAAGCTCTCCATCAATGAAAAACGGCATAGGCACCACAGAGATGCCCATCTCTCTTCCTTCTTTCTGAGTGATTCCGCTGTTACTGTCCGTTACAATTGCAATCTTCTTCATATATATTTCCCCTGTTTTAGTTTTTGAAGCTGTGAATTGGAGCCGGGATTCTTCCCTTTCGCCCGACAAATGCCTCACAACCGAACTGGTTGACCGGCATAATCGGCGCATACCCGAGCAGGCCTCCGAATTCTGCTGTTTCTCCCACGTCCTTTCCGATCACCGGAATCAGACGCACTGCTGTTGTCTTCTGGTTCACCATGCCGATCGCCATCTCGTCCGCAATGATTCCGGATATTGTGCTGGCGCTGGTCTTACCCGGAATCGCTATCATATCCAGGCCTACGGAACATACGCAGGTCATTGCCTCCAGTTTTTCGAGCGTCAGGGAACCGGCGTTGACTGCATCGATCATTCCCTGGTCTTCACTGACCGGGATAAACGCACCGCTTAGGCCCCCCACATAGGAAGATGCCATGACGCCGCCCTTTTTCACCTGGTCATTAAGCATTGCCAGAGCAGCCGTTGTCCCCGGCGCTCCCACGCGCTCCAGTCCGATCTCTTCCAGTATCTCTGCCACACTGTCTCCCACCGCCGGAGTCGGCGCCAGTGACAGGTCTACGATACCGAAGGGAATTCCCAGCCTGTTTGAGGCCTCACCGGCTACAAGCTGTCCCACGCGGGTTACCTTGAACGCCGTCTTCTTGATGGTCTCGCAGAGCTCCTCAAAGCCCTTGCCCCGCACTTTCTCGAGCGCCTTTTTTACCACGCCCGGTCCGCTGACTCCTACATTGATTACCGCATCCGCCTCGGTGACTCCTAAGAATGCTCCCGCCATAAACGGGTTATCATCCGGCGCATTGCAGAAGATCACGAGCTTTGCACAGCCCAGGGAATCATTGTCTTTTGTTGCCTCAGCGGTGGCTTTGACGATCTCACCGCACAAGCGCACGGCATCCATATTGATCCCCGTCTTCGTGGATCCCACATTGACGGAACTGCAGATTCTCTCCGTCTCAGCTAGTGCCTGGGGGATGGAACGAATCAGGTTCTCATCGCTCTTTGTCATAGCCTTTGAAACCAGGGCGGAATAACCGCCGATAAAATTGACGCCGACTTCCTTCGCCGCCCTGTCCAGAGTTCTTGCAATCGTCACAAAATCCTCCGGGGACTTGCACGCAGCCCCTCCCACCAAAGCAATAGGTGTGATAGAAATTCTCTTATTTACAATCGGAATTCCGAATTCTTTTTCAATATCACTTCCGGTAGAAACCAGTTTTGCCGCTACGGTCGTAATCTTATCATAAATCTTGCGGTTGAGTTCCTCCAGGTTAGAGTCAATACAGTCCAGGAGACTGATCCCCAGCGTTATTGTACGGACATCCAGATTCTCGTGCTCAATCATTTTATTGGTTTCTGATACTTCATACATATTAATCATAGTGCTTATCCTCGCCTTCTATCCTCACGCTCTCCTCTTACAGCCTGTGCATCTTTTCGAATATCTCTTCTCTCTGGCAGCGGATATTCACTCCAATCTCTTCACCCAGCTTATCAAGTTCATCGCAGACTACTTTAAAGTCTTTGTCAAGACTGGTTACATCCACGATCATCATCATATTAAAATACCCCTGGATAATGGTCTGTGAAATATCCAGTATATTAATCCTGTTCTCGGCCAAATATGTACAAACCTTTGCTATAATCCCTACGGTGTCCTGCCCCAGCACTGTTACGATACATTTTTTCATCTTCTTATCCTCCTCATTGTCTATACTGTAATGATCTCTGATATCATGTCTCTTCTTGCCACAGCCATGTCAAGATCCTCACCTTTATAAATATTATCGCTCAGAGTCACCTCCAGCTTTACGGTTTCATACGCCAGCTTAGCATAATTATTTTCCTTGCTTAAGTGTCCCAGCAGAATGTGTTTCAAATTATCATGTAGTATATCACAAAGAAGTCTTCCTGACACTTCGTTGGATAAATGTCCCTTGTCTCCCATGACTCTCCGTTTCAGATAATATGGATAGGATCCTACTTCCAGCATATGGATATCGTGGTTTGCCTCCAGCAGCACCGCGTCCAGACTTTTAAGCTTCGACACCGTGTATTCATCATAAATTCCAAGGTCCGTCGCCACTGCCACGGATTTCCCGCAGCAGTTCATACGGTATCCGGATGGCTCTTTCGCATCATGCGAGATCCGAAACGGATCAATTTTAATATCCCCCAGTATAAAACTTTCGTCCGTATGTATTGGATGCAGAAGCCCTTCCGGCATCCTTCCCAGGGGCGCATAATTCTCAATCCCCTCTATTGTTCCCGGAGTCGCGTAGATCGGCACCTCATATTTCCGGCTGAAAACGCCCAGTCCCTGAATATGGTCTGAATGCTCATGTGTGATCAAAATACCATCCAGTTCTTCTCCTTTGATGTCCAACTCTTTTAGCCCTGCATCAATCTTTTTCTTGCTGATTCCTGTATCCACAAGCAGATGCGTGTTGTCGCTCCCCACATAGATACAGTTGCCGCTGCTTCCGCTGGCAATGCTGCATAACCTCATAATATTTCTCCTATTTGCCTTTTTGTATTGTCAAATGCCCCACTGTTATCTATGACAGCCTGGCATGCGCTGCGAAATATCCGTTCCGGGGACTGTGCTTCCATCATCCGGGCAATCTTCTCATCGGAATACCCTCTGGACTGCTTCAGGCGTTCTCTTCTAACGCTTTCTTTTGCATAAATATACCACATTTCCCCGCAGATGTCTTCATATCCTGCCTCCGGAAGAAGTGCCGCTTCTATCACATACAGCGGCACTTTCCGTTTTTTCTTTTCCTCGATATCCTGTTCCACCCATTTTTTCACTTCCGGATGGACAATCCCGTTCAACTTCTGCCGCATCTTTACATCCTGAAAAATCAGGGCGGCCAGCCGGCTGCGGTCCAGCTCCCCGTCCGTCCCTATGATCTCTGTACCGAACAGCTCTATGATCTTCTGATAGCAGACCCCGCCCTTTTTCTGAAGCTCTTTGGCCACCTCATCCAGCTGGCAGACCACCGCGCCGTATTCGTCCTCAAGGAAATGCAGGACTTTACTCTTTCCGGAACCTACCCCGCCGGTAATTCCCAGTATCTTCATCTAAATTCCTCTTTGTCAATATTCGCTTTACTCAAATTTTTCCAAACTCCGCTTTGCCACGGACACTACTTTGCCTCGTACCAGTTTTCCCCTGTATGCATGTCTACAATCAAGGGAACGTCCAGGTCTGCGGCCTGCTCCATCTGCCGTTTCAGTATCTCCTTTACTTCTTCGACTTCGTCCTTGTGGGCCTCGAGCAGCAATTCATCGTGCACCTGCAGGATCATTTTTGACCGGAGTCCTTTTTCCTTCAGCTCCCGGTTTACACCGATCATCGCAATTTTCATAATATCCGCGGCAGATCCCTGGATCGGAGCGTTCATCGCCACCCGCTCTCCGAAATTCCGCTGCATAAAATTGCTGGATTTCAGTTCCGGCACCGGCCTTCTGCGCCCGAAGAGAGTTACAACGTAGCCCTCCGTTTTTGCATGGGCCACTGTATCATCCAGAAAACGTTTGATCCCCGGATAAGTCTCAAAATAATTTTCAATGTACTGCGCCGCTTCTTTCCTGGTGATACTCAAATCCTGGCTCAGCCCAAAGGAACTGATTCCGTATACGATTCCAAAGTTGACCGCCTTGGCATTGCGCCGCTGGAGTTCCGTCACCTCTTCAAACGGAGTGTGGAACACCTGGGAAGCCGTCATTCGGTGGATATCCCTGGCCTCTTTATAAGCCTGGATCAGCTGTTCGTCCCCGGAGCAGTGCGCCAGTATCCTCAGCTCGATCTGGGAATAATCTGCATCGATAAAGACGCAGCCCTCTTTTGGTACAAATACTTTTCTAATCAGACGCCCCAGTTCCATCCGCACCGGAATGTTCTGAAGGTTCGGCTCCGTACTGCTGATCCGGCCGGTTGCGGTGATCGTCTGGTTGAACTTTCCGTGGATTCTTCCATCCGGTCCAATATAGACAGCCAGGCCGTCCGCATATGTGGATTTCAGCTTGGTCAGCTGTCTGTACTCCAAAATCTTATCTACCACCGGATAATCCGGCGCCAGCTTCTCCAGTACATCGGCGGCTGTTGAGTATCCGGTCTTTGTCTTTTTACCGTTGGGCAGCTGCATGTGGTCAAAAAGGACAGTTCCCAGCTGTTTCGGAGAGTTGATGTTAAAGGTCTCCCCTGCCATCTCATAGATTTCCTTCTCCAGCTCCACGATCCGGCCGCCCAGCTGTTCTCCATAAAACTTCAGAGCCTCTGCCTCCACCTGTATACCTGCCTGCTCCATATCGAACAGGGTGAAAACAAGCGGCATCTCTATGTCTGTAAACAGGTGGTACATCCCCTCCGCCTGCATCTTGTCTCTCAAAGGTTTTACGGATGCAAATGCAGTGTACGCTTCATAACATGCCTTTGTCATGATATCTGCCTTCTCATCGATCATAATTCCCAGCTGTTCCCTTGCCACATCTTCGTAATCATAATTATTCTTCAGAGGATTCAGAAGATAAGCTGCCACAGTGGCATCGAAACATTTCTCCTGCTCTGCCGCTTTCACCAGAGGAAGGTATTTCTTCAGGTCAAACATGGCAAATGTCTGTACGCTGCCTGCTATTTCCGTTAATTTTCCAAACAGATACTCTATATCCATATTGGTATCACAGGGAATGGAATAGATGCGCTCCGGCCCATAGGCAATACTCACTCTTCCGTAACCGGACGGATGTGCAAACAGGGGCAGCACATTTCCGGCATCCTCCGTAATTGCAGCGCCTACACACTCCGCCTGGGCTGCCTCTATGAATATCTTTTCCGCTTCCTCTTTATCCGTGATCTCCTTGAAATGAGATTCCACTTTATTGGATGAGCTTTCTACATCAAAACGGCTCAGCAGATTTTTGAACTGCAGTTTCTGAAAATAGTCATGTGCTTCCTTCGTAAACGGATTCCCATGCTCAGCCGCTTCCAGGTTAAACGCGATCTCTGCATGAGTATTGATGGTGGCGAGCGTCTTGCTCATGCACGCCTGATCCCAGTACTCCTGCAGGTTCTTGCTGGCTCTCGGAGGCTTGATCTCTGCTGCGTGGGCATAGGCATTTTCTATGGTGCCATATTCCACGATTATCTTGGTTGCCGTCTTCTCTCCGACTCCCGGAACGCCCGGTATGTTATCCGATGCATCACCCATCAGCGCTTTCACGTCGATAAATTCCGTCGGGGTAACTCCATACTTTTCCTTTACGTCTTCTGCGTAATAGTCCTCTACTTCTGTCCTGCCTTGTTTTGTCTTTGGAATCCGGATCTTTACATGCTCCGTCGCGAGCTGCAGCGTATCTCTGTCCCCGGATATGATGGCGACATCCATCCCCTTTTCCTCGCAGATGCGTGAAATCGTTCCCAGCAGATCGTCCGCTTCCAGGCCTGCCTGCTCGATAATCTCGATGTTCATGGCCTGCAGAACTTCCTTGATTACCGGGACCTGCTGCCTTAGTTCTTCTGCCATTGGCTTTCTGGTTCCCTTATAATCTGCATACATCTCATGCCGGAATGTAGGCGCATGCACATCAAATGTCACGGTCAGATATTCCGGCTTCTCCTCGTCCAGGATCTTGAACATGATGTTCAAAAACCCATAAATAGCGTTCGTATGAAGCCCCTCTGAATTGGTCAGGTCCGGTACTCCATAGAACGCCCTGTTTAAAATACTGTGGCCATCTATTAATACAATCTTTTTACTCATAGTTTTTTCTCCACATCCTGGTGATATTATATCATGACCGCCGTTGGGAAAATGTGCAGACACACGTCCCTTACTAACGTTCACTATAACATAATAGAGTATACACTAAATTCTTTCTTTTTAAAAGGCTATTTTTATGATATTATGAAAGCAACTGTTGAATTTTGTAACAGTTCAGATAGGTCTGCGCATTTACTGTGCAGACCGTACGAAAACATGTTGGTTACAGGCATCCAGCCTTTCTCTGCAGGCGAATTTCAATAGGCTGGATGCGTAACGGTTCAGGCTTGCCTGAACTGTTACAGAATTTTTGCGATTAAGGAGTATAGAAAATGGATGGAATTATTTTTGATGTAGACGGAACATTATGGGACTCAACGAACTCAGTGGCAGAGGCCTGGAACCAGGCAATTGCCGAACATTCTGACCTGGATGTCAGAATAGATGGCCCGATGCTGAAGAATCTGTTCGGCAAAACAATGGACGAGATATATCATGCAGTCTTTCCTACTTTGTCGAAAGAGGAACAGCAGAAACTGGGTGATATCTGCTTCGAATACGAAAACAAGCTTCTTGAGACGAAACCCGGCATCCTCTATGAAGGCGTCCGGGAGACCCTGCTAAGGCTTTCTCAGAGCACCCGGATTTTCATTGTCAGCAACTGCCAGTGCGGATATATTGAAGTCTTTTTAAAGACAACAGGACTCAAAGCTGCTGTGCAGGACCACCTCTGCTTTGGTGAAACCCAGACCTCTAAGGGGATGACGATCAGAACTCTGATGGAGCGCAGAAAACTGAGAGATGTGGTCTATGTGGGCGATACACAGGGTGATTATGAGGCCTGCCTGGAAGCCGGCATTCCTTTTATTTTCGCATCATACGGCTTTGGCAATGTCCCCGCCGCGGAAGTGAAAATATCCAGAATCAGCGAGCTGCTGGAACTGTTTCTTCTATTATAAATGTGCGGAACGGGAAATGCTTGCAGGAAAACCAGGGAGTTTCCCGTTGATCTCCCTGTGATCCGCTGTCACTAAAATATCCGGCTCTGCCAACTGAATCTTTTTGTGTCTCAGACGGCAGGGCCGGGCTGCCCCCTGATCTGTTTTATCCGAAATTCTGCGTTCAGCAGTTGCGTACTGCCTCTCTCATCTCAGACACATACGTTTTCAAGGCTTCCTCCGCCTTATCCCCATATGTTTCAATCAATTTTACAATGGCGCTTCCCACAATTGCCCCGTCGGATACTGCTGCCATCGCCCCTGCCTGCTCCGGCGTGCTGATTCCGAAACCTACGGCTGCCGGAAGATCGGTCACTTCGCGGATAGAAGCAATCATAGATGAAATATCCGTCTCGATATGATTCCTCACACCCGTTACTCCCATGGAGGATACGACATAGAGAAAGCCCTTTGCCTCTTTTGCAATCATCTGAATGCGCTGTCTGGATGTCGGCGCTATCATGGAAATAATATCTACACCGTGTTTGTCTGCTATATGTGACATTTCCCCCTTTTCCTCATAGGCAGATCCGGAATTATAATTCCGTCTACGCCCAGCTCCTCACATTTCGTATAAAACGCTTCGTATCCATAATGAAACACGGGGTTTAGATAAGTCATGAAAACCAGCGGTATCTGGCTTTTTTTTCTCACCTTTCTTACAATTTCGAACACACCGTCCGTCGTCATATTTCCGTTCAACGCTCTGATATTGGCCTCCTGAATCACAATACCTTCGGCGGTCGGATCGGAGAATGGAATTCCGATTTCTATCAGGTCCGCCCCGGCCTCTTCCATTGCCAGAATGTATTCTACTGTCTTATCCCCCGAGGGATCTCCTGCCGTTAAGAACACGATAAACGCTTTTCCCCCTGCAAATGCATCTGCTATTCTACTCATGAATGTCTACCCCCTTATACCTTGCGATAGCCGCCACATCTTTATCGCCTCTTCCTGAAAGGCAGATAATCAGGCTCTCGTCTTTTCTCATCTGCGGTGCAATTTTTCTTGTATGTGCAACGGCATGTGCGCTTTCTATGGCACAGATAATGCCCTCTGTCCTTGCCAGATATTCAAATGCATCTACCGCCTCATCGTCTGTCACCGGCACATACTCTGCGCGGCCGGAATCCCGCAGATATGCGTGTTCCGGCCCGATGCCCGGATAGTCCAGTCCGGCGGAAATGGAGTACACCGGAGCGATCTGTCCGTATTCGTCCTGGCAGAAATAGGATTTCATACCGTGGAAGACTCCCAGAGTTCCCTTTGCCATCGTTGCAGCATGCTGGTCTGTGTCGATTCCTCTTCCTGCCGCCTCGCAGCCGATCAGTTTTACATTTTCATCTTCGATAAAGTTGTAAAACATACCCATGGCATTACTTCCTCCTCCCACACAGGCAAGCACTGCAGAGGGAAGTCTCCCTTCCGCTTCCAGGATCTGCTGCCGTGCCTCCTGGCTGATCACACTCTGGAAATCCCGCACCATCATCGGGAACGGGTGGGGCCCCATCACGGAGCCAAGTACATAGTGGGTATCCGATACCCGGTTCGTCCATTCGCGCATGGTCGCATTTACTGCATCTTTCAGGGTCTGTGTGCCGGTCGTTACTGCATGGACCTTTGCCCCGAGCAGTTCCATCCTGTATACATTCAGCGCCTGCCGGTCCGTGTCCTCCTTTCCCATAAAGACTTCACATTCCATCCCCAGAAGCGCCGCCGCTGTCGCAGTTGCCACACCATGCTGCCCGGCACCCGTTTCTGCAATCACCCTTGCCTTTCCCATTTTCTTTGCCAGCAGAACCTGCCCCAGCACGTTATTAATCTTGTGGGAACCAGTATGATTCAGATCTTCCCTCTTAAGATAGATTCTGGCCCCGCCCAGATCCTCTGTCATCTTTTCTGCATAATACAGCAGGGACGGACGCCCCGCGTATTCATTAAACAATTGTTTCAGCTCCTGCTGGAATCCTGCATCTTTTTTATAATATTCATATTGTTCCTCCAGCTGAATCAACTCGTTCATTAATGTTTCGGAGATATACTGCCCTCCAAACTCACCGTATCTTCCTTTCGACATCTCGAATCCTCCTGACTGCTTTTTCTATTTTTTCTTTATCCTTCCTGCCGTCTGTCTCTACACCGCTGCTCATATCGACTGCGTAAGGCAATACCTGCCGGGCCGCCTCCGCCACATTTTCCGGAGTCAGCCCCCCGGCCAGAAAGAAAGGCTTGGCAGGGCTGCCGATTCTTCCATAATCAAAAGTTGTGCCCGTTCCTCCCCTGCCGCTGTCCAAAAGCAGATAATCCACACAGCTGTGCTCCCACCTCTTTATCTCTCTGCTGTACGTATCTCCTGACATAGAAACTGCTTTCACAACCGGGACATCACAGCAGCACTTCAAATCTTCCGCAAATTCCAAAGTTTCATTTCCATGCAGCTGCACGATATCAATCACCTTTTCGTATACCAGCTGCAGAATCTGCTCCAGCGGCGCATCTGTAAACACCCCCGCTGCGGCTATTTTCTTAGACAACCCTTGCCTCAAAAGGGCCGCCTGTCTTGGATCTACATATCTTCTGCTGCCCTGCGCAAAGACAAATCCAATATAGTCAGGCTGCACTTCATTGACAGCCGCAATCTCTTCCTCCCTGCACAAACCACATATTTTAATCTTCATATCCCCTCCCCGGATGATAAATCTTGAAAATATTCTGACAATGGTGGGCAAAGGGGTCTGACCCCTTTGTTGACAAATCGCATAAGCGTCTCGCCTATCAGTACTCCATCTGTTCCGTTTTCTCTCAGGCACTGGACATCCCCGGCTGTTTTTATTCCACTCTCGGATACAAAGAGTATCCCGTCCGGCACCAGGGCGCGCAGCCGGCTGCTGGTCCGGATATCTACCTGAAAGGTTCTTAAATCCCGATTATTGACCCCTATTATTCTGGCGCCGCACCGCAGGGCCTTCTTTACTTCTTCTTCGGTGTGTGCTTCGACCAATGCCGACAGCCCCAGTTCGTCTGCAATCTTCATATATCCGCGCAGTTCCTGCTCTTCCAGAATCGCACAGATCAGCAGTACAGCCGACGCATGGATGCATTTTGCCTCAAAGAGCATGTAGGCATCTATGGTGAAATCTTTCCGAAGTATGGGGATATGCACTTTTTCCGCAATTTCCTCCAGATATCGGTTACTGCCCTGAAAATAGTATGGCTCAGTTAAAACAGATATTGCCGCCGCGCCCGCGCTCTCGTAATCTTCTGCAACGGCCAGATAGGGAAAATGTTCCGCTATTACCCCTTTTGACGGAGACGCTTTTTTTACTTCGCAGATAAAAGACATTCCTTCTTGTCTTAATGCTTCTTCAAAAGGAAAGCGAAATTTACCTCCGTTTTTTTCTTTTTCTGCCGCTGCGATTCCAGATGCTCTTTCCTTTAATTCTCTCTCGGGTACTTCCCGTTTTCTTTCTTGAATTCTCTCTCTGGTTCTGTCTGCAATTTCTTCTAATATCATTGTTTACCCGCCTTATATTTCTTCATTTGAATACGCAATGAACTGTTCTAACTTTTCCTGTGCCTTGCCGCTGTCTATAGCTTCCTGCGCCATCTTTACCCCTGCTTCAAGTGTATCCGCCCTGCCTGCCACATATAGAGCTGCACCGGCATTGAGCAGTACCGCGCTGCGTTTTGGCCCAAGTTCCCTGCCGCTCAGAACCGCTTTCGTAATCTCAGCGTTTTCCTGCGGGGTTCCGCCCTGCAGCTCATTTTTGCCGCAGGATGTAAAACCAAACTGCTCCGGCGTGACCGTATACGAATGAAACTCTCCGTTTTTAATCTCACATACGGTCGTCGGCGCGCTCATTGAGATCTCATCCAGCTTATCCTGCCCGTACACGACCATGGCATTTTTGACTCCCAGCTTTTCAAGAACTCTTGCAAGCGGCTCCACAAGAGCCTCCTCGTAGACACCCATGACTTCCATATTTGCGCCTGCCGGATTAGCGAGCGGTCCCAGGATATTGAAAATGGTTCTGATCCCCAGTTCTTTTCTGACCGGGGCTACGTATTTCATGGCGATGTGATAATTTTGTGCAAATAGAAAACAGATTCCGATCTTTTCCAGCAGCTCGGCACTTTTTTCAGGGGGAATCGTGATCCTCACCCCCAGTGCCTCCAGTACATCCGCCGCCCCACATCTGCTGGATGCGGCTCTGTTTCCGTGCTTTGCCACAGGGACGCCTGCTGCCGCAATCACAAGTGCAGAGGTTGTTGAGATGTTAAACGAATTTGCTCCATCCCCTCCTGTCCCTACGATTTCCAGCGCATCTACATTATGCAGGAGTTTCACACAGTGCTCCCGCATCCCTGCAGCCGAAGCCGTGATCTCGTCAATGGTCTCCCCCTTCAGGCTCATGGCCGTCAGATACGAGCTCATCTGTACATTGCTCGCCTCCCCGCTCATAATTTCATCCATTACCTGATAAGCTTCCGTATAGGTTAAGTTTTCTCTTCCTGCCAGTTTTAAAATTGCTTCTTTAATCATGATGTCCTGTTTCCTTTCTGCCCTGCTGCTCTTATTTAATATGTCTGGTCTACTGTTGCGCTTTGCCTGTTTTCAAAAAATTCCGGATCATTTGCGCCCCGTCAGGCGTCAGGATAGATTCCGGATGAAACTGCAGGCCATAGACCGGATACTCTCTGTGTTCTACAGCCATGATTTCTCCGTCTGCTGCCCTCCCGGTTACCCTGAGCACATCCGGAAGGCTTTCTTCCTCCGCTGCCAGTGAATGATATCTGGCGGCCGGAATGCTTTTTTCCAGCCCCTGAAATAACCGGCTGCTGCAGTCAAGCTCGATGCTTGAGGTCTTCCCATGCATCAGTTGTCTGGCATATGTCACTTTTCCGCCAAATGCCTGGCAGATCGCCTGGTGTCCCAGGCATACACCGAGAATCGGAATCTCTTTTGCCAGCTTATCAACCACCTCCGTACACACCCCCGCATCTTCCGGCCTGCCCGGACCGGGAGAAAGGACAATGCAGGCCGGATTCATTTCCCGGATCTCTTCCACCGTCTTTTCGTCGTTCCGTATGACGGTCAGATCCTCACACTCTGCCCCAATCAGCTGATACAGGTTATATGAAAAACTGTCGTAATTATCAATCAGCAAAATCATGCTCCCATCCCCTCTCCTGCTCTTTCCACTGCGTTTGTCACCGCTTTTGCCTTGTTGATACATTCCTGATACTCCATTTCCGGCACGCTGTCAGCTACGATACCTGCTCCGGAGCATACATAGAGCGATCCATTCTTAGCGTAGGCCATTCTGATTGCAATACAGGTATCCAGATTTCCGGTAAAATCAATGTAGCCAACTGCACCGCCGTAGATGCCGCGTTTGCAGTCCTCCAGTTCATCTATGATCTGGCAGGCCCTGATCTTAGGAGCCCCGGATAGCGTTCCCGCCGGCAGTATCGCATCCACAGTATCCATAAAATCTTTATCCTCCCGTATATCCCCCTTCACCGTTGAACCAATATGCATGACGTGGGAAAACTTCTCGATACTCTTATATTTTTCCAGCTCCACCGTGCCGATCTTACTGATTTTTCCAATATCATTTCTCCCCAGGTCAACCAGCATGTTATGCTCGGCAAGCTCCTTTTCATCCGCAAGCAGTTCCGCCTCCAGCTTTTCGTCCTCCGCACAGATATCCCCTCTTTTCCGGGTTCCCGCCAGCGGAAATGTGTGCAGCGTCCCATTTTCCAGCTTCACCAGCGTCTCCGGGGAGGCGCCGGCGATCTCAATGTCATTGCTGGAAAAATAAAACATATAGGGGGAAGGATTTGTACTCCTGAGCACCCGGTAAACATCCAGGATGCTCCCTTCCATCTCCGCCTCCAGTCTATTGGACAATACCACTTGGAAAATATCGCCCTCATAGATATGATGTTTCGCCTCTTCTACCATGCGGCAGTATTTTTCTTTTGTAAAATGCGGCTGAAACCCATTTTTTACTATCAGTGGAATGTGCGGCTCCAGTTCACCGTCCTGCACAATTGCTTCCAGCCGCATCAATCTCGCAACTGCATCTTCATACTCTTTTTTCACATCTTTATCTAAAGACATGTTTACGATCAAAATCATCTTCTGCTTCAGATTGTCAAATACAATTACCTGATCAAAAAGCATCAGATCCAGATCCCGGAAATGCGACTCATCCCTGGCGTCCAGCTTCAGTGAAGGCTCCACATACTTGATATAATCGTATGAGAAATATCCGACAAGCCCGCCGGTAAAGGAAGGCATTCCCGCGATCTCCGGCGCCCTGTGCTCCTCCACCACCTGCCGTATGTAGTCCCCGGGGCATGCCGTCTCCACTTCCCTGACCTCACTGTCTTTCATGTGAAGCATCCCATTTCTGCAGCTGATCTCCATAGTAGGTTCAAATCCCAGAAAACTGTAACGCCCCCATCGTTTTGCATCCTCCGCACTCTCGAGCATATAACAATGTTCACTGACATTTTTCAATTTCCTCAAAACCCCGATCGGGGTATACATGTCAGAAAACATCTCCATACTGACAGGCATCGTATGATACATTCCCATCGCTGCCAACTCTTCTGCCGTTTTCAAATCTGGATAAGTCATAAGTTCTCCTTTCATAGGGGGGCTTTCATAGGGGTCTGACCCCTATGCGGTCCATTTTCAGAATATTCTCAATATAGTTACACCTGCGTTGTCCGCTCCGCAGCATCTGCCTCTTATGCTGCAATGCGCATCCCGCCAGAAGGGCTTTTTGTTTCACAGAAAAGTGTAAGGCACTATCCTATGAAACAAAAAAAAATCCGCCCCCTGACATTACAATTATAGAGTAATGTCAAGGACGGATTGAAAATTCAATTCGCGGTGCCACCTTGATTCACAGAAAATAAATCCTGTGCCCTTAGCAAGATACTATCATATCTCCGGCGACTGACGTACGCCCATACGTCATGCTATACTCGGCCTCACGGCCTTTCCCTCATGCCCTCTGCGGTCCATTTAACAAACTGCGTTTACCTGAATCCCACCGCCTCAGGCTCTCTGTGAATGCACGATATGTTTTTATCTCCGCTTCATCGGTTTACATTATTAAATTATTGTATATTATATACACTTCCTCCTTCAAATGTCAATGCCGAATTTAATTTTTTTTCAAGTAAATTTATATGATGTTATTTTCATTTGCGTTTTCTCAGTAAATATACTGTCCTACAAAACGGGCACGCTAGTACTGCCTTGCGCAATTAACAGTGAAAAAACACCTGCTAATTACACAATGCAGTGCTAGATCCCTTTTTTATAAAGACAAAATGAGTATACTGCTGGTATAACAGCCATCAGTAAAATCACAATAAACAGTACGCCGCTGTACAGAAGGAAAGCATTTATGATAAAAAGGATGCCGCCCACGATCCATAATTTTCCTGCCAGTCGGCTGGTTTTGTTCCAGTTTTCTGTGCTCGCCAGCGTCCAAGGCAGTTTGATCCCCACTGTATAACTCTGTTTACTTTTTGGAATATAATTACCCACTACCATAAACAGAATCCCTATGATAATATTTGTAACCATACCGATATTTACCTTCATTCCGGCGGCTGTGCCATACATTATGGCACATACCAGCATGAAACAACCGGGATGATCCAGAAGATCAAAGACAGCATCTTCTGGCTGATATTTTTCTTCTTTGGATCGTTCAGTGTTATACCTACACATATGAGATGGAGCAGGGTCAGAATAAGAGGCATGCCAAACACAGCAAAAGGCTTGCTGCTCCAGCCATTGGCTTCGTTACCGCTCCCCCAGTGTGTCGCAATTGTATCCGGCATTTTATTCCAGAGCAGAATCCCCATCAGCATCGGCAGAACCGTGATCACACTGGTGATTATTATTCTTTTTAAATATACTTTCATTTTATTTGTCTCCTTTCAGGTCTGACAGCCACAACATAAGTTCCTCTACTACAGATGTGTTCAGTTCGTAATAAATATAATTTTTCACTTTCGTTTCGCATACAAGATCCGCTCTTTTCAGCACGCCCAGATGATAGGAAATCGTTGCCCCTGTCATATCAAAATGGCTTCCTATCTCTCCTGCCGCCATGCTGCCGTCCTTCAGCAGAACCAGGATCTCCCTGCGCACCGGGTCAGAAAGCGCCTTAAATGTTTCTGCAAATCCCATCAGCACCCCCCATTTCTTTTCGTATTTCACATATTTTTATGGTTAATGGAATCTATTTAGAAATCCATCTAATTAGTTTATAACAGATGGCAGTAAAAAATGCAATAGCTATTTAGAAATTTTTCTAAATAGCTATTGCATTTGATATCCTTACACTCTCATTACACCAGTACCTAAATTCTTCTGCTTCATTCTTAAGAGTTACTACTATAAATCAGGAAACATTCTCTTGTCCGTACACATATGGCTGCCGCCGCTCCTGTCAGCGCCACCGGTTCCCCTTATCTGAAATCCGGATCTCTGTCAGTCCGGGATTTGTATCAGAATCCGATAACTGGGGGCTTACCATCGCCCGTGATGTCTTTTTGCTTGCCATCGCTTTCTCTGCTGTCTCAAACAGTCTCTCCTCCGGCAGTTTTAAGGCCCCACAAGAACCAATCAGCTGCACTATATATGTTTTCCCCTGCTTACTTACAACTTTGACCTGGACGGCCTGTGAGTTATCCTCCAGTATAAAACAAGTATCTCCACGTTTGAACGTCATATCGTTCACCTCCTCTGGACGGAACCTGCTCCCGGCGGGACTGACCGCAGGTTTGCCTGGTTCCATGTATATGTTTGTCATAGCGTTACTATTTACACCTTGTTGGCGCACACAATAACGTCCCAGCTGCATTTTGTACATTCTCTCTTGAAACATCCTGTAAAATAGCTTATCATGTCAGTTATATTCACTACATACTATAAAGTCTTTTCCGGTTGATGTCAATGTAGTTGGCAAAACAAGATAGCATAAGTCTTACTGCCGATACTGTGCAAACCCATAGGGTGTGAACAGTAACTTGCTGCCAGCAATTGGGTTCAATGCGATAATATAGTATCCTTATATCGAATTAAAAAAGAGGTGGAAAAGCGTGTATCATATTTTAATTGTAGAAGATGATGATGAAATCAACAAACTTTTATCTGATTTTTTAGCCAAAAACGGATACATCGTTACCAGCCGGTACGATGGTTTACATGTGCTGGACTGTCTGAAAGAGCATAAGGTGGATTTGATCTTGCTGGATCTCATGCTTCCCTACCGAAGCGGTGATCTGCTTCTCGCAGACATCCGAAAGCAGTACACGGTTCCCGTAATTGTGATATCTGCAAGGGAGACGACTCAGAATAAGATAGACCTGCTTCGTCTGGGCGCCGACGATTACATCACAAAACCTTTCGATATGGAAGAAATGCTGGCCCGGATCGAAAGCAGCCTGCGCCGGGTACAATATCAGGCCGCCCCCTGCAGCCGGCTGGAATACCAAAATCTTATTTTAGATGTTGATAAAAAAACGGCCCGCCTGAAAAAACAGGAGCTGTTGTTGACGGCGAAAGAATCTGCCATTCTGGAATTACTGATGAGGTATCCGGACAAGGTCTTCTCAAAAGCAAATTTATTTCAGAGCGTATGGGGAGAAGAATACCTCAGTGAAGACAATACGCTGAATGTGCACATCAGTAATCTGCGCGGCAAACTGAAGGCAGTCTGCCCGGATGAGGAATATATAGATACGGTCTGGGGAATCGGGTACCGACTGCATAAAGCCAGGGGCTAAAGTCCTTGGCTTTATGTTTCTTTCCCCTTTATTGATTCTTTATGCTTTTCTTTTCCATTTAAGGAATTCTTTATATTTCCGGTTTAGACTCATATCATAAAGGAGGTCGACAGAATGAATTCAACTATTTTAGAAACCCAGGATCTTACGAAGACATATCGGCATTCAAATGCACTGGACCATATTTACCTGAAACTCGAAAAGGGAAAGATCTATGGGTTTATCGGACAGAACGGAGCCGGAAAAACAACACTGCTCCGGCTGATCACCGGGCTGGCATTTCCCTCCGGCGGCACCTTGTCGCTGTGGGGCCATTCCACTACAGCACAGCTGCAGAAACAGAGGAAACGGATCGGATGTATGATCGAGACTCCTGCACTATTTCCCGGCATGACCGCCGCGCAGAATCTGGAACTCCAGCGCATTCAGAGAGGCATCCCTGATCAGTCTGTCATTGCCCGCTCCCTGCAAATGGCTGGATTGCCCGATACCGGTAATAAAAGTGTCCGGAACTTTTCTCTGGGCATGCGGCAGCGCCTGGGCATTGCAGCGGCACTTTTGAATATGCCTGAATTTCTGATTCTGGATGAACCGATCAACGGCCTGGATCCCGCAGGGATCGTGGAAATCAGAAATCTTTTAAAGTCTCTGAATAGAGAGTATGGCATGACGATTCTGGTATCCAGCCATATTCTGGAAGAGTTATATCAGACCGCTGCCGAATTTATCCTGATTGATAAAGGCAGAATTATTGAGGAATTATCGGACCGGGAACTGGATGAGCGGTGCAGACGCCATATCGCCATCCGAACCGGTGATTCGGAAAAGACGCTGCTGGTGCTGGAAGAACGACTGCATACGGATCGGGTCCAGCTTATGCCTGACGGTACGATCCGCTTGTATGATTATCTGGATGAAATAGAAAAAGTTGCGCAGATTTTATCGGAAGCTCATATTCTGGTAACCGGATTGAACCTGGCCGGTGATACACTGGAGGATTATTTTCTGAGCAAGGTGGGAGGGGTTCCCCATGACTGATCTGTTGAAAGCCGAATTTTACAAGCTGAGCCGCAGCCGGAGTTTTTGGGGGATCACTCTTTTTTCGCTGTTGTTGGGAAGTGTTCTACTGCTTGACAGCATAGCAATTACGGACGGACTGGTGAACGCCTCGCTATTTAATACCCCATTGCTTTACTTTCTGTCTATTGTGTTTGGCTCTCTCTTTGTGGGGGCTGACTTTGCAGAGCAGACCCTGCACAGCTTTGTCAGCGCGGGTCATAAGCGCAGTTCTGTCCTATTTGCCAAGACAGCTGCCTATCAGGCCGCCGGACTGCTGATCCTAGGGCTGCCCCTGGTAATCCACTTGGTGCTTGGAATCCTTACTGGGAATGGCAGCTGGATCGTATTGGCACAATTTTTTCTGACGCTGCCCTGCTATTTGCTGCTCTAATTGCCATGGGAATGCTGCCGCTTGTCTGTGGCTTTATCTTCAGGGATATCGGGCGGACACTGGGCGTTCCTATAGTGCTTTACTTGATCATGATCTTTTTATTAAATGGCGATTCAGTCCGAAAAACCGCGGTTTTTCTCCCAATGGGGCAGCTTCGCCTTTTGGCACTGAACGACCTGCCCGTTTCAAAACTTATATTGATCGGTATTGACTTGCTGTGGACTGCCCTGCTCTACGCAGCTGCGTATAGCAGCTTCTGTCATTCCGATCTGGATTAGGGTGGCGCATACTATATGAGTAATTTAATAAAAATGGAAAGGTATCAATTTCTGCATAACCGACTGTACCTGGCCGGCTTACTTGGCGTTTTTTTACTGGGATTCTTCACCGCAGAAACCTATGTGCCCGAAGTAATGGGGCCTGCCGGAGGCGCAGCCGAATCCCTTACAGATATTTTTAATGGAATGGTATACGATTCTGCATTCCTGCTAATTCTTATCTCCTGTATTCTGGCGCTGATTCTGGGGCAGGAGTTTTCCTGGCGCACAGTCAGCCAGGAGGTGAGTGCAGGACACGCGAAAAGCCGCGTTTTCCTCAGTAAGGTCCTGTCTTATCTGGCCGCATTTAATTTTATGGCAATCGTATATCCAGTATCCGGCTGTATTCGTGAATTTTCGCGGTTTGGAATTGCAGATACGCAGATATTCCTATACAATGTAGGAAAGGCAATTTTCTATTCAGTTTTCTTAAACAGCGGATTCTTTTTTATCGCCATATTTGTCTGCTGCTGTTTCAGAAGCACTGGGACTGCTGTTACCGTCACAGCAATCGTAACATTTGTACTCGCTTTATACCTGGGATATGGGTTGATGCTAAAACTGCCGGTCTTCTTCCTGCCGACCTTTCAGATCCGGGAAGCACTGAGTATGCAAAAGCTGTTTTTCCCCGGGTGCTTCATGGTTGCCGGAACCTGGGGAATCGTACTGGGACTCTGCTCCTGGCGTATATTTTGTAAATGTGATTTGAAATAGAGTGCTCAAATAAAATGGGGAGGTGTCTGTTATCATAGGGATTATCATTTTGCTCTTAGTTTTGCTTATACTTTTATGGAGACGGCACCTTATGCTGAAGAAGCAGATCAGAAATCTAGCGGATCAGATTGACGCTCTTGTCCATGGTTCCACTGAAAAAATGCTGGATATTGCACTGATTGACCGGGATCTTGAACGGCTCGCCGCCGCCCTCAACCAGTACTATACGAAACAGCGTTACACGGTAGCCTGTGCCCTCCAGCATGAGGAGCATCCGAAAGAGTCTATTGCGAATATCTCCCATGATCTGCGCACGCCGCTGACAGTCATTACCGGACATCTGCAGCTGCTTCAGGCATCTGCACTAACCGGGGAACAAAGTCGGCGGGTTACGGCCGCGCTGCACAAAGCGGAACGGATGAAAGAACTAATCAGCACGTTTTATGATCTGACCCTTCTGGATTCTGAACAGGCCGTTCCAAAGAGGGAACAGCTAAACCTTTCTAATCTTCTGATCGATTTTCTTACCGATCATGTCCCGCTGTTTGACAGCCAAAACATCTGTCCCGACATCCTGCTGCCCGGCAGCTCAGTATTCATCTACTCTGACCGGAACATGATTGAACGCATTTTGCAGAACCTGCTGACTAATGCTGTCTGCTATTCCCTGAGCACGGTCAGAATTCAGCTTATGCAGGAGGCAGACGGCAAGGCAGTAATCTGCTTTCAGAATACCATACAGAATGCCCCAGATTTCGATGCCCGACGGATGTTCGATAGATTTTATACCGGCGATAAGTCACGTCATAATGAAAGCACGGGGCTTGGCCTGGCTGTCGTGAAAACACTAACAGAGAAACTGGACGGCCAGGTTTCGGCTGCCGTCGAGGAAGACCGCTTCACTATAAAAGTGGTTTTGTAGGCCGGTCCTTCTCCTGTCCAGCCTGCTCTCCATATCGTTTCATCACCCTGAACACAGGCTCCGGAACATATTTTGAAACATCCTGTCCGTATCCGTTCAGCTCTTTTACCATGGACGAAGAAAGCGCCACATTATCGGCTCTGAAATAGACATATTCAATCTCAGGGTTAATCAGCTTATTCACTTCTGCTATGTTCTCTTCATAAAAATAATCCATGTTATTCCTTAGCCCGCGGACCATATAGCCGATATTGTTATCCTGCGTAAACTGTCCGATGAGGCCATTATATATGATAACTTTACAGTTATTCAGCCTGTGCTCCACTAACGTCTCTTCTACCGCCTGTCTCATATCATAAATATCGTATGTGCGTGTCTTCTTGTTATTGATTCCGATCACAACGTATACCTCATTAAATATCTTCGCGGATTTTTTCACGATATCTAAGTGGCCGTTTGTAAATGGATCGAATGTTCCCGGGTAAATTGCTGTATTATACACTTATATCACTCTCTTCTAGATTTGTTAATTTATATTTTATCATGAAACCGGAATACCTTCTACCTTAGATGACTCTTTAGCAGATTTTAGACAACTAATCGTAACGGTTCAGGCAAACCTGAACTGCTACAACTAATCTCCTTTTGCGGCTTAACTACTTACCGCTGATGATACTCTGATGTACTGCAAGAATGCGCTCCCAGAATAATTCCCTGGAATACTGTCAGTGGATAGTTCTGCAGCATAAGATTAAAGTTATAATGCATGACACTGCAGCATATATTTAGTATAACAAATCCAGGAGTGTGTGCTCTATATGAAACCGCAAAATCGAAGTTCACTTATTATTGCCATTCTGATTCCACTGGCCGTCGGCTCATTATCTGCACTTATCAGTGGAAATATGGCCCTATACTCAACGATAAACAAACCGGCGTTCAGTCCCCCTTCTATTGTTTTTCCTATTGTCTGGACAATTCTTTATGTTCTGATGGGGATATCATCTTACATCATATATTCTTCGGACAGCGCGGATAAAACCAAGGCTTTGAAGATATACGCCCTTCAGCTTTTCTTTAATTTCTGCTGGAGTATTCTCTTCTTTCGATATAATTTATACCTGCTTTCCTTTTTGTGGCTCGTTATCTTAATTGTTCTGATCTGTATTATGATTAAAGATTTCTATAAAATAAATCCTGCCGCAGCTTATCTGCAAATCCCCTATCTGCTGTGGTGCATATTCGCGGCATTTTTAAATTTCTCAATTTATACAATGAATTAACCTTTTGAACCGGCTGACTCAAGCCGGTTCATTTCACTAGGTAAACTGCCTATAAACATAGAGGACTACCGCTTTTACAGTATCGTCACACCAAGACCATCGAAAACATTCTGATAATGCTCCAGATTATTTCTCGGCGCCATAATTATAATTCCATTTCCGCCATTTGCGCCAAAGACATTGCTTCCGACTTCGACAGCACCGCATTTCATCATATCTATTTTTGTCAGCCCGGTATTTAAGAACGAATAATCTTCCAGTCTCGTCACATAAGACGGGAGCGAATATGTACCGATTCTTCCTCTCGGAAATACGAGAAGGGTTGTCATACTGCTGTCAAACAGCATGCCATCCGAACAAACATAATTTTGATTAGGCTCCGTAAGGTCAATCCATTCCAGATCTGACATCTCACCCAGAGCGCCGGGTTCGATGCTGACAATATTGGGTGGAATGAAGAGTTCATAGATCTCCGAACTGACTCCCTCGAAAGTTCCGCTTGCAAGACCTGTACAGTTTTCAGAGGGGAGAACTAGGCGTCCATCGTTTACCACTCCTGCTGAGGGATCGAAACCACAGATCATCCCCTCCTCATTCACGGTAAAACCGATCGGCTGTTCAATACCCGGAGTCTCCGCACCGCTGTCCGGATCCTCTTTTTCTCCCGGTACAACCGGGTTATCCGGAATGACCACATCCGGAGGTTCTGCCGGATTATCATCAATCGGCGGATTATCCGGTACAATGGGCGTATCCGGCACTGCTGGCGTATCCGCCACGATTGGTTCATCTGGTATGATTGGCTTATCCGGCACGGCCGGTGTCTCCGGAACCGAGGGTTTCTCATTAACCGTCGGAATATTCGGGATCACCGGCGGGGTAAAATTTTCCGTCGGCATCTCTGGAATACGAACCTTTATATCACTTAGGTCAGGAAGTTCATTCCCCGAAGACCCTGTCATAACCGGAATTTCCATGCCTGATATAAGTATATCGGACAGAAAACCTGTTTCTTCCGAATGCGAAGTTTCTGCTCCTGCCTTTCTGTTTGCATCCACCATATTAGAAATATCTGCCTTCACAGATATTTTTACCATCAGTGTACTAAAAATATCTAAAACGCCTGATTCATTCGGACTTTCTCCAAAAGAATGCAATTCTCTTCCCATATCTTTATCATAAATATGGTTATACACATTATCATTATCTGTTGATTTTAAAGCTGTAAGTACATCAATCTGTCCTACTGTCAATAGAATTGCGGTCAACACCCCAAGAATACTAACACCTCTTTTTCTCCTGGCACCGCGTCCCAAAATCCTAATGCAATACTCCATTTCCACTTTCCCCGTACCTTTCTTTCTGCACCACAAAATGTATTCACGCAAGTATAAAGTTTACATAAGAAAAAGGAACGCCGCAATCTTTCGCAACATTCCTTTGCGTTTTTCCAGAATCTTACTTTTTTCTGTTAATACGCATTTATAAGAAATCATTTCTTCTACGGACATTGAATATTTCTCTCTCGGAGCTCAACCATACGTTGAATAGCTTCTTCTACCGCGGCATTTAAACTTTTATCATGCTCAATTGCGTATATCGCAATAGCTCTATGCAGATCCGAGCTGATCCGTACATTAAAGGTTCCTTTGTATGGCTGTTCCGGCTGTGCGGCACGCTCCTCACAGTCCTTCAGATATTCATCCAGCACCTTTTGGAAATCCGCTTCCAATTCCCGGATGGAGTCGCCTGCATAGGATAGATGCGATTTCAGGCCGACCACTTTTCCATATAGGCAGTTGTCTTCCTTTGAATATTCAACCGTGCCATTATAATTCTTGTATGATAATAAATTACTCACTTCATTCTATCCTCTATCAATTTTGCTATAGCCCGATACTGCGTTGCGTCTTCTCTTTTATCTAACACTTGCCTTCAAGGCTACCGCGTCCAGCCAACCCATATTATACTGCAATCGCTCTAAGTATGCAACTAATTTTAGTTGCTTATTATACTTCCCTTCCTATTATTTCATCAACGCTTACTTTAAAAATTTCGGCCATCCTTATCAATTCAAAAATGTCAGGTATCCGTTTTCCAACTTCGTAGTTTGACAGCGCTTGCCGCGTTATGTTGAGCTGATCAGCAAGATTTTTTTGCAGAAGCCCATTTTTCTTTCTTAACGCTCTTATGTTATCTCCTATTTTGTTATCCAGCATTGTGCTTACCTCATCCTTCGTAAATTAATATGTCAAATAATATCACGGTATTAATTTATATAAAATAGGATGAATCTATTTGTTTCATTAATGTAAAATATGTTAAATTAGCGTAAGTAGGATCAGAAGAGGAAACGTGTAATTCATAACTTCTTAACAGAAAATGGGTACTAAAATAATCATCCAAATAACTTAGATAACTAATTTAGTACCCATTAACGCTTGTAATATCTTAATTACACCTCTGGTTACACTTCACCAAATAATATAGCAGAAGCCCCTTTCTACGGTGTTATTTTATATGCGGATAGTGGGACTTGAACCCACACGAAGTCACCCCCGCAAGATTTTGAGTCTTGTGCGTCTGCCGATTCCGCCATATCCGCTCACCGGTCTGGAATGCCTGTCTGCTTTCCAAACCGAGTTTTATATTATCATAATCCGAGCTATTTTGCAATAGTTTTTATTTATTTCCCGATCATTTTCCGATCAGTTTTTTTCCAATGTCAAAACAGTCAAATGTAGCAAAATAATCTGCCGGTGTCTCAGCACGGCGGATCATCCGGGCAGTGCCGTCTTCCTTCAGAAGGATCTCCGCTGACCTTAACTTCCCGTTGTAGTTATACCCCATAGAAAATCCATGCGCCCCTGTATCGTGAATCACCAGATAGTCTCCCATCTCGATCTCCGGAAGCATTCTGTCAATGGCAAACTTATCATTATTTTCGCAGAGCGAACCCGTCACATCATACTTGTGGTCGCACGGCCAGTCTTCTTTCCCCATAACCGTAATATGGTGATAGGCTCCGTACATTGCCGGACGCATAAGGTTTACCGCACATGCATCCACGCCGATGTACTCCTTGTGGGTATGCTTTTCATGGATTGCCTTTGTCACAAGACAGCCGTAAGGCCCCATCATATAACGTCCCAGCTCGGTATAAATGGCCACATCGCCCATGCCCGCAGGAACAAGTACTTCCTCGTATACCCTGCGCACGCCGTCCCCGATCATACGGATATCATTCGGCTCCTGGTCTGGTTTGTAAGGAATCCCAATCCCACCGGAGAGATTGATAAATCTGATATGCACGCCGGTCTCCTTCTGCAGCCGCACAGCCTGTTCAAAAAGCACCTTCGCCAGCATCGGATAATACTCGTTAGTAACTGTATTGCTCGCCAGAAATGCATGAATCCCAAACTCTTTCGCTCCTTTTTCTTTTAAGATCCGAAAGGCCTCGGACATCTGGGGCGTTGTCATGCCGTATTTAGAATCCCCCGGATTGTCCATAATATCATTGCTGATCTTGAACAGGCCGCCCGGATTATAACGGCAGCTGATCACCTCGGGAATATGCCCGATCGTCTGCTCCAGAAACTCAATATGTGTAATATCGTCCAGATTGATAATTGCCCCCAGTTTATCCGCCAGAATAAACTCTTCTGCAGGAGTATCATTGGAGGAAAACATAATATCCTCCCCGCGGATTCCTACGGCGTCAGAGAGCAACAGTTCCGTATAGGAGGAGCAGTCGCATCCGCAGCCGTATTCTTTCAATATATCAATGAGAAACGGATTCGGCGTCGCCTTAACAGCGAAATATTCTTTATATCCCGGGTTCCATGAAAAAGCCTCCTTCAAGGCCTTCACGTTCTCCCGTATCCCCCTCTCATCATAAAGGTGAAAAGGTGTAGGAAATTCTTTCACAATCTCATCCAGCTGTGCTTTCGTTACAAATGGTTCTTTTTTCATCTCTGATTCTCTCCTTTGCGCATCTCAATTAATTTTATCTCATTGGCCAAAGCCGTCTTGAAAACCATTACAAAATTGTTCTGTCCCGAATACAGGCAGGTATTCAGACTCCCCGCCCCATATTCCCCAGACAATACATACTTTGAATCCGTGATCAGCCCGATCTGCCATCCCTTATCTCCGGTAACATAAACGGTAGCCCCATCCATGAAATACTCCCCGTCGGTAATAACCACCACCTTCTTCCCCGCAGCAGCCAGCCGCTTCGTCTCCCCTTCAAACTTCCGCAGAATCTGCACCGAACAGGAAATATAAACCCGCTCCCGTACACTCATCAAAAGATTCCGTATCTTATCCTCAATGTTCCCTTCCCCTTCAATAGTAATATACCCTTCTTCCTCCACAGGTTCAACAGGAAGATTCTTCACCATCCAATCCTCTTCCGCCTTCATCCTGCGAATACAATTCTCACAAAACTCCTCCAGAGCAACCGGAATATACCGCTTCGCAGACTCTTCCACCAAATAAGCCGCCCCTTTCTCCACAAGGCCTGCCAGCGAACTATAGGCATTAGACCGCGAAATCCCGGCCTCCTTAGCCACCTCATACCCCGTCTGCTTCCCCTTAACCAAAAGCGTCCAGTAAACAAGAGCTTCCTGTCTGGTAACACCAAAATGCATCAGATACTCAACAAACCTCGCATCCCCCATCCCATCACTTCCAATCTCTCCTGCCCTATACCAAAGCATTTTCAATAGTAGTACTTTATAGGAACACTATACTCCACTCCCCCGCCCCCTGTCAACCCCAAACCACCAGAATACAAACATTTATAAAATAGTCAAGCACTGCCCCCAATAAATCACACCTTCTAATGCATCGAATAATAATCAACTTACTGTTAATCTAACCTTATTTTTCTCTGTACCAGCACTGTCTTACGTAAATCCCTAACCCTCTCCGACAGAAAACACCCCAGAAAAATTTGAACCGCGAAGCCAGTTCAAATTCGCCGCCCCCGCCAGGATCCCCCGTGGAGACGGTTCTTTCTGCCGATTTGAAGCACGCAGCCCGCCGCAAGCGTGACAGCTGGGACTGCCACGCTTGCGGCGGGCGTACTTTCATCGTCCCGCATCCGTCCCCAAAATCTTACTCGATCGTAGCAATCCTCATCATGTTGCTAACCCCGCTTTTTTCTTTCTTCACACTAGGTGAAGGTATCCCCGCCGTCAATACGACTACATCGCCCACTTCGATATACTGCTTCACAAGCGCCAGCTCGATTGCCCCGTCACAGATATCCTCCGTGGTATCGAATTCCAAAGACTTCAGCGGCCTTACGCCCCAGTAGATCGACATCCTCCGCAGAGTCCTCTCATTCGGAGTCACACCCAGTATCTCCTGCCTGGGTTTCAGATTGGAAACCACCCTTGCCGTAGCACCGGACACGGAGGGCGTAATAATGCATTTGGCATTCAGGTTCGCCGCTGCCAGCACGGAAGAATATCCGATTGCACTGGACACGCCGCTGCGAAGATGATCCCCGGCCTTTTCCAGCATGGTCTCATAATCCAGATGCTGCTCCGTATTCTCGATAATATGCACCATCATCTGCAGAGCCTCCACGGGATATTTCCCCTGTGCGGTCTCTCCTGAGAGCATGACAGCATCTGTACCGTCATAGACTGCATTTGCCACGTCTGTAACCTCGGCCCTTGTAGGACGCGGATTGCGGATCATGGAGTCCAGCATCTGGGTTGCGGTAATAACGGTCTTGAAATTATTGTTACACTTCTGGATCATCATCTTCTGCAGATACGGAACTTCCTCTGCGGGAATCTCCACGCCCAAGTCTCCGCGGGCTACCATAATCCCGTCCGCAGCGCGTATGATTTCATCGATATTCTGTATCCCCTCTGCATTCTCTATCTTGGCGATGATCGGAATAAACGGAGCATCCAGTTCCTTCAAAAAGGCTCTGATCTCCAGCACGCATTCTGCATTTCTGACAAAGGATGCGGCAATAAAGTCTACATCCTGCTCGACGCCGAATTTAATATCCTCTTTATCCTTATCTGTGATTGCCGGAAGCCTGACCGGTACATTCGGCACGTTCACGCCTTTGCGTTCTCCCAACTCCCCTCCATTGATAACGGTACAGATGATATCCCGCTCTGTTTTGCTCACAACCTCCAGCCCTATCAGGCCGTCATCGATCAGTATAATTTTCCCTTTATCCACGTCTTCCACAAGTCCCCTGTAGGTGATGGATACTTTCTTATTGCTGCCCTCTATCTCATCAATCGTCAAAGTAAACGTGCTTCCGGTTTCAAGCTGCACCTTTTTCCCGTCTTTCAGCACTCCGGTACGTATCTCAGGCCCTTTTGTGTCCAGAAGGATCGCCGTATTTGCCCGTTCCTCCTCGCGCAGCTGCTTCAGCATGTCCATTCTGCTTTTATGCTCTGCATGGTCACCATGTGAAAAATTAAACCTGGCAACATCCATGCCGTTTTTGATCAGCGTCCGCATTAGTTCTCTGTCATTCGTATTAGGCCCCATTGTACATACTACTTTTGTTTTCTTCATTTTATGTCTCCTTCTTGATATATCAATAAAACCAGTCAATACCGCTTACTGTACATGCTGGTGTGTAAACAAATGATCCTGGCAGTATTCATAATTCCCCTTGCATTTTGAACAAAACCTGAACTCCAGAGTCGGATCATCCAGCTCTGTACGGCCGCACACCGCACATCTGTGACGTGCGCCGTTGGGGTATGTCATATGGGGGCGGGACTGTTTTTTGAAGTCTGCTTTTCTTTTCTTCTCCTTTGGAGTATATGGCTTCACATTCCTGCTGGACAGGAAGAACACCACAAAATTTAAAAGGGATGCAATGATTACAATCCGCGTCGCTATATTGCCCCTTACCAGAGAATACAGGATAATCGCCCCATAAACATATGCCATCCACTTCATCTTAATGGGAAGAATAAAATACAGGAGCAGCTCCATATTCGGATAGCTGACCGCAAATGCCAGGAAAATTGACATATTAATGTAATATGTGCTGAAGGCTCCGCCCAGGCCTACCATGCCGCCTGTGATCAGATACAGCACAAATGCCCCGATTACCGTAAAAAGAATACCTGAAAAAATGTATACATTATACCGGAACGATCCCCATGCACGCTCCAGCGCAGTTCCAAGAGAATAGTACAGCAGCGCCATAATGACAAGTGTAAATATGCTGCCGCTGGGCGCTATCAAGACCCAGGAAATCAGTCTCCATACCTGCCCCTGCAGGATCATTCCCGGCTCCAATGTCAGCATGTACTGCAGGTTTGGCACAAACATCCTGATACCATACCCGATCACATAACCGCCGATCAGGTACATCGTCAGGTTGTGTATGGCATAACGTCCGAACTTTCTTTCTAACTTATTTAACCAATTCAATGATCATCTACTCCTTATAATTTTTTTACTGTTACATGAAGTAATTGTACAGTCCTGCCGAGTGTTTGTCAAACATATGTTAGCTTTTTTAACTTTAGGAATTTGTTAAATATTATAAACTTTGTCCGAATATTCCAGCAGCCCGCTTAATAATAACAATTGTCTTTTTTTCGATCATGTCGTATAATGTAAATTGTTGTAAAAACATAAATTACATTAAATAAGAAGTAACTGACATATAATGCTTCAAAGGATGAGGGAAATACTATGAATATAAACGATTTACATACTTTGGGAATTGATATTGGCTCCACTACGGTTAAGATTGCAATCCTGAACAGTGACAATGAAGTGCTTTTTTCCGATTATGAGCGGCATTACGCAAATATACAGGAGACGCTTTCCGACCTGCTGGGAAGAGCCATTTACAAACTGGGGCCCATCCGTGTCTCACCGGTTATCACCGGTTCCGGCGGCCTGACACTGGCGAAACATTTGGCAGTTCCTTTTGTCCAGGAGGTAATCGCGGTCTCTACCGCTCTGCAGGATTATGCTCCGCAGACGGATGTGGCTATCGAACTGGGCGGCGAGGATGCCAAGATTATTTATTTTGAAGGCGGCAGTGTGGAACAGCGTATGAACGGCGTATGCGCCGGGGGTACGGGTTCCTTTATCGACCAGATGGCTTCTCTTTTACAGACCGATGCCGCCGCTTAAATGATTACGCCAAGAATTATAAGGCTCTGTATTCGATTGCCGCACGCTGCGGCGTATTTGCAAAATCGGATATCCAGCCCTTGATTAATGAGGCGCTGCCAAGGAAGACCTGGCGGCCTCTATTTTCCAGGCGGTGGTAAACCAGACAATCAGCGGACTTGCATGCGGGAAGCCTATCCGCGGACATGTCGCGTTTCTGGGCGGCCCGCTTCATTTCCTTTCGGAGCTGCGAACCGCTTTTGTACGTACCCTGAAGCTGGACGATGAGCATACGATTGCTCCGGGGCACTCCCATCTGTTTGCAGCCATCGGCTCCGCGCTCAGTTCTAAGAAAGATGTCAATGTAGCGCTCCGTGAACTCCAGGAGCGCCTTGCCGGCAAGATCAAGATGGAATTTGAAGTAGACCGGATGGAGCCGCTCTTCGCCACAACGACGGAATACGACGCTTTTATCGAGCGTCATGCAAAACACGAGGTGCCCGTCAAAGATCTTGCCTCCTACCAGGGAAAGGCTTTTCTCGGAATTGACGCGGGATCCACAACGACTAAGGCCGCCCTGGTCGGGGAGGATGGAACTCTTCTGTACTCATTTTATAACAATAACGAAGGGGATCCGCTCGGAACCACAATCCGCGCCATCAAGGATATCTACAGCCAGCTGCCGGAGGGTGTGGACATTGTACACTCCTGTTCCACCGGCTACGGCGAAGCTCTGATCAAGGCCGCCCTTCTTCTGGACGAAGGGGAGGTGGAGACCGTATCACACTATTATGCTGCCTCTTTCTTTGAACCGGATGTGGACTGCATCCTGGACATCGGCGGACAGGATATGAAGTGCATCAAGATCAAGAACCAGACCGTAGACAGCGTACAGCTCAACGAAGCCTGCTCTTCCGGCTGCGGCTCCTTTATCGAAACCTTTGCAAAGTCCCTGAATTATTCGGTGGAGGATTTTGCACAGGAAGCTTTGTATGCAAAAAATCCCATCGACCTCGGCACACGCTGCACCGTATTTATGAATTCCAAAGTAAAGCAGGCCCAGAAGGAAGGGGCTGAGGTAGCCGATATTTCCGCCGGTCTTGCTTATTCTGTCATTAAAAATGCACTGTTTAAGGTAATTAAGGTTTCTGATGCCTCTGAGCTTGGAAACCATATTGTGGTGCAGGGAGGAACTTTTTACAATAATGCCGTGCTGCGGAGCTTTGAAAAGATCGCAGACTGCGAAGCAATCCGTCCGGATATCGCCGGTATCATGGGCGCGTTCGGGGCCGCCCTGATTGCCAGGGAACGCTATGTGGAGTGCGAAGGTACTACCATGCTCCCAATTGATGAGATCGAGGCCCTGGAGTATACCACTACCATGACCAAATGCAAGGGCTGCACAAATAACTGCCGCCTGACCATTAACCATTTCAGCGGAAACCGCAGATTTATAATAGGGAACCGCTGTGAAAAGGGACTTGGAAGAGAAAAGTCCGTCAATAAACTGCCGAACTTGTTCGACTACAAGAGCGAGCGTTATTTCGGCTATACACCGCTGGAAGATACAGAGGCAAAGCGCGGCGCCATCGGAATTCCCCGGGTGCTCAATATGTATGAGAATTACCCGTTCTGGTTTACCTTCTTTACCAGACTGGGGTTCCGGGTTGTGCTCTCCCCCGCTTCAACGCGGAAGATTTATGAGCTTGGAATCGAATCCATTCCGAGTGAATCCGAATGCTATCCGGCCAAGCTGGCCCACGGCCATATCCAGTGGCTGATTGACCAGGGAGTGCAGCATATCTTCTACCCTTCCGTTCCATATGAGCGGAATGAATTTGAAGACGCGAACAACCATTATAACTGCCCGATCGTAACCTCTTATCCTGAAAATATCAAGAATAATATGGATGCGATTGTTAACGGGGAAGTAGATTTTATCCACCCGTTCCTCTCCTTCCAGAGCGAGGAGACATTACATAGCAGGCTGACAGAAGAGCTTTCCGGCAAGTTCTCCATCCCGGAGGGCGAGATCCGCACCGCCGTCCACGAAGCCTGGACGGAGATGACTGCCTGCCGCGAGGATATGAAGCGAAAAGGGGAAGAAACCATCCGCTTCCTGGATGAGACGGGAAACCGTGGAATCGTACTTGCAGGCCGTCCTTATCACATTGACCCGGAAGTAAATCACGGACTGCCGGAGCTGATCAATTCCTATAACATAGCCGTTCTCACAGAGGACTCTGTCTCCCATCTCCAGCAGGTGGAAAGACCGCTCAATGTTATGGATCAGTGGATGTATCACTCACGGCTCTATGCCGCCGCCAATTATGTGAAAACGAAAGATAATCTGGACCTGATCCAGCTGAACTCCTTCGGATGCGGACTGGATGCGGTTACAACCGACCAGGTTGCAGAGATCCTGACCCGTTCGGATAAAATATATACCTCCCTAAAGATAGACGAGGTCAACAACCTAGGGGCGGCCAGAATCCGCGTGCGTTCACTGCTTGCAGCGATCCGTGTCAGGGAGCAGCGCAAAACGAAACGGGAGATTCATCCTGCCTCCATTGAAAAGGTGCCGTTTACAAAGGAAATGAGAAAGACCCACACCATTCTCTGCCCGCAGATGTCACCGATGCATTTTGATCTGCTGGAACCTGCATTCCAGGCATCCGGCTACAAAGTGGAGGTACTGCCCAATGACAATAAACAGGCAGTAGATGTGGGGCTCAAATATGTAAACAATGACGCCTGCTACCCATCTCTGATGGTTGTAGGGCAGATCATGGAAGCCATTTTATCCGGGAAATACGATACGGACCACCTGGCAGTCATCATCAGCCAGACCGGAGGCGGGTGCCGTGCATCCAACTATATCGGCTTCATCCGGCGGGCATTGAAAAAGGCGGGATATGCACATATCCCCGTTATTTCCATCAATCTGAGCGGCCTGGAGGGGAACCCCGGCTTCAAGATTACCCCTGCACTTGCCCTGCGCGGCGTGTATGCGGCTACTTTGGGCGACATTTTCATGAAGTGCGTCTACCGGATGCGTCCCTATGAAAAGGTGCCCGGTACCACGAACGCCGTTCATCAGAAATGGCTGAAGGTATGTAAAGAATTTGTATCCAGCGGCTATCCTTCCAGGCGCAGATTCAAAAAGCTCTGCCGGGAAATTATCCATGATTTTGATACGATCGAGACCCTGGATATCAAAAAACCCCGCGTCGGCGTCGTAGGTGAGATCTTAGTGAAGTTCCTGCCGGCCGCCAATAATCATCTTGTCGACCTTCTGGAGAGCGAAGGTGCAGAGGCCGTTGTACCGGATCTGCTGGACTTTTTACTGTATTGCTTCTATAACCAGAATTTCAAGGTTTCACACCTGGGCTTCAAGAAGTCCAAGGCTACCGTGGGTAATCTCGGTATCAAGGCTGTAGAATGGTTTCGCTCACCGGCAACCAATGCGTTCCGGGACAGCCGCCATTTCGATCCGCCAGCGCATATTGAGGATCTGGCCAGAATGGCTTCCGACATCGTTTCCATCGGTAACCAGACCGGAGAGGGATGGTTCCTGACCGGGGAAATGCTGGAACTGATCCATAGCGGTGCAGGCAATATCGTGTGTACACAGCCGTTCGCCTGCCTCCCGAATCACGTGGTCGGAAAGGGCGTCATCAAGGAGCTGCGCCGTCTGTATCCGCAGTCCAATGTGGTTGCAATCGATTTTGACCCGGGCGCCAGTGAAGTGAATCAGCTGAACCGGATTAAACTCATGCTCTCCACGGCCAATAAAAATATGGAAGCGGATGCCGAAGAAAAACAGGAGGTCCCGAGTGAGGAAGCGGCAAAGCCTGTCGGCGCCGCTGCTATGAGTGGGATCTGACAGATTGCCCATCCAAGGATGCCCGTGCCTGACGGATGCACATTAGGGCAGCCCCTTTATAATTGAGGGGGCTGCCTGGATTCTTTTTTTAAAACAAAAAACACCTTCTTCGTGGACAAGCCGAATTTCGACCTATACGAAGAAGGTGTCTTTTTATAGAAATTATTGCCTGTTTCCGCTGCCTTCTCTTCTCTGCAGAAATAAAATTCCTCCGATCAGCCCGAAAATGATTCCGGCATATGCGCCTGCACATACAATATCCACCAGTACCAGGACAATACTTTTCTGCATCAGGGCTGACGCAGCAAGGCCGAGCAGGATCGTTCCCGCCGTCCAGCAAATAATATTTGCCGCAAGATAAAGCCCCGCCGCAGATTCTTCGTCCGCATGCCTCTCAATCAGAGTCCATAATCCTTTGTACATATATATCCCTCACAATCTGAACCAAATGTTTTTACTGTTGTCTCTATTGTAAGGAATCCCGGTAAAATTTATGCTTCCCGAAAAGATAAATTTCTGTAAAATATTTCAATATTTTCTATCTATAAATTGCAGTTTTTCGATTCTTCTATTGCTTTGCCGGCAATGTATCTAAGAACATCCTCCGGCTTCTCCGCGAGAAAGTCCGCGCCCGCCGCCGCCAGCTCTTCCCGTGAACCGTAGCCGTATAAGACTCCCAGTGAATGGACACCGGCCTCTTTTGCCCCCAGAATATCATAATCCCTATCCCCGATCATCAAAACCGTGCTTCGTTCCTCCACACCGGCTGCATCCAGGACATACTCAATGACTTCCGACTTCTTCGTCCGCCTTCCATCCATAAGGCTGCCGCCGATGAAATCGAAATACCTGCTGATCCCGAAATGTTCTGCAATCGTAACCGCAAATGCTTCCGGCTTCGAGGTTGCCATTATAACCTTCAGACCCGCACCCTTTAATTCCCGCAAAAGTTCCGATATGCCATCATAGACCTCATTTTCAAAAATCCCTTTATCCCGGTAATACTCCCGGTAATACTCCACCGCCCGGACACCTTCCTCATCGGAAAAACCACAGAATTTCTGAAACTGTTCCTTCAGAGGAGGTCCGATAAAACAGCGCAGCCTGGAAAAATCATCTACTTCCATTCCATATTTATTCAGTGCGTACTGTACCCCTGCCATAATTCCCGGCCCGGAATCCGTCAAAGTGCCATCCAGGTCAAACAAAACCGTCTTAATCTCCATTCTTTCAGCCCTCCACTATGCGGGAACCCGCATTTCTGCTTCTAATTCTCTTTAGAAGCTTCTAATCTTATCCTCTTCATCATTCTGTGTATTAACGATGCTACGGATCACTACATAATACCCGTAGTCCTCATTCACTTTCACATATACTCTGTCATTCACTCTATGTCCCAGTATTGCTTTCCCGATCGGAGATTCGATACTAATCAGCCCGTTTATCGAACTGCCTCTCACTGACGTAACAAGCCGGTATGTTTCTATCTCGTCATCATCTTCGCAGTAAAGCTCCACCGTATTATTGATGCCGACTTCGTCCTCACGGGAAGTATCATCCACAATCACGGCAGTCTTCAGCATTCTCTCCAGATAACGGATACGGCTCTCGTTCTTATTCTTATCCTTCTTTGCAGCATGGTACTCAAAATTCTCACTCAGATCACCATGGGCCCGCGCTTCCTTTACGGCCTCGATAGCTTCCCGGCGCACCACCAGCTTCCGGTGCTCAATCTCCTCCTGGATCTTCTTCACATCACTTTTGGTTAATTTATCATACATTGGTATTTCAGTCCTCTTTAAAAAATTTAATAGATACCAGATCATTATACACTAAAATGCGTGAGGGTTAAACAAAATTTTTACTTTTGGGGAGAAGGGGCGCCTTTCCAATGCAGGGTGCGGGATGAGGAAGCACTGAAAAAGGACAGCCACTGCCCTTGAAGGCCTGCGGCTGTCCCTTTCCGGCGCGTCCCCGCCCGGTTCCACGGCAGGCGTCTCTACTTCACCAGTAAAGACCTCCCCGTCATTTCCTGCGGCTGCTCCATCCCCATCATTTCGATAAGTGTTGGTGCGATATCCGCCAGGCATCCGCCCTCTCTGAGGCTGTATGCCGGGTCTGCATTGACTAATATGAACGGCACCGGATTCGTCGTATGAGCAGTAAACGGCTCGCCTGTCTCCTGGTCAATCAGCTGTTCTGCATTTCCATGATCCGCACAGATAAACATCTGGCCATTGACTTCTTTGACGGCATCTACCGCTTTCCCAACACATTCATCCACTGCCTCAATCGCTTTCACGGCAGCGGCTTCAACTCCCGTGTGTCCTACCATATCCGGATTTGCAAAGTTGATGATGATCACATCGTATTTGCCGGATTTGATTGCATCCACCAGCTTATCACATACTTCATAAGCACTCATCTCCGGCTTCAGGTCATAGGTTGCAACCTTCGGAGATTTTACAAGAATTCTGTCTTCTCCCTCGTTTGGCTCCTCAACGCCGCCATTGAAGAAGAAGGTAACATGTGCATACTTTTCGGTCTCGGCAATACGCGCCTGCGTCATGTGGTTCTTTGCCAGGAACTCTCCGAATGTATTGGTGATTTCATCTTTTCCAAAGGCTACCAGTTTATTTCCAATTGTCACATCGTAGTCAGTGAAGCAAACGAATACTGTCTTAATGCGCGGGCCTCTGTCAAATCCCTCAAAGTTGTCATCACAGAATGTTCTTGTGATTTCTCTTGCACGGTCAGGACGGAAATTGAAGAAGATCACGGAATCGCTGTCTTTTATTGTTGCAACCGGAGCGCCATCCTTCATGACAACCGTCGGAAGCACGAATTCGTCTGTTTTATCTGCATCATAAGAATCCTGGATTCCTTCCGGACCCGACGCCGCAGTCTCTCCCTCTCCGTTTACAAGGGCTTTATATGCCTTTTCCACTCTGTCCCAACGATTGTCTCTGTCCATTGCATAATAACGTCCCATCACGCTTGCAACTTCACCGACACCGATCTCTTTCATCTTTGCTTCCAACTGCTCTACATAGTCCTTGCCGGATGCGGGAGGTGTGTCACGTCCGTCCAGGAAACAGTGTACATATACTTTTTCGATACCCTGTTTCTTAGCAAGCTCCAGCAGACCGTATATATGCTCATTGTGGCTGTGAACACCGCCGTCTGAGACAAGACCAAATATATGCAGGGCCGAGCCGCTCTTTTTTACATTCTCGCTAGCCGCAAGAAGCGCCTTGTTTTCAAAAAAATCCCCATCCTGGATTGCTTTTGTAATCTTAGTCAGATCCTGATATACAATTCTTCCTGCCCCCATGTTGAGGTGTCCTACTTCTGAATTTCCCATCTGGCCGTCCGGAAGGCCTACCGCCAGGCCGCTCGCATTTCCTTTCACAAAGGGGCACTCTGCCATCAGTTTATCCATTACAGGAGTTCTGCCCTCTGCCACCGCGTTACCGTTCGTATTATCATTTAATCCATATCCATCCAATATCATTAATACCGTTGGTTTTTTGCTCATATTATTCTCCTTCATTGTTATCTAATTACTGCATTCCGGAACCTATTGTACCTTGTTTCTCCGGATTTTGCAAATCTAATCTGTCATCCCCTTCAGCCAGGTCTCAAGCAGATGGATCCAGGACTGTACCGGTTCGCAAATCATACTGCCATCCGCCCGTGCGCTCGTCTGGTCCCCCAGGGAAAGCCCGTGCTCACCGGCAGGATACATATGAAACTCCGTGGACACCCCTGCCTTCCTGAGCGCCTGAACGAATAACAGCGCATTTTCAACCGGCACGGTCTCATCCGTAAATGTATGCCATATAAAACATGGAGGTGCAGCGGATGTCACCTGCTTCTCGATGGAAACCCTGTCCTTCAGTTCTTCATACCGGCTTCCCAGAAGGCTCTTGAAGCTGCCCTCATGGGCGTATTCTTCCTCTGAGGTGATCACTGGATAACACAAAATCATTCCACATGGTTTCAGTATCTCCGGAGTTGTACCCGACAATTCACAAAGAAACGGCTGATTCCAGAATACCCCCAGACTGGCGGCCAGATGTCCGCCTGCCGACGAACCCTGTATAAAAATCTTGTCCGTATTTACATGCCATTTTTCGCGGTTTGTGTGCACCAGCTTCATCACCTCTGCCAGCTCCAGAAGCGCAGTCGGAAAACGTGCAGGCGCCACGGAATACCGCAGAATACCCACATGGTACCCCATGCTCAAAAGACGCATGGCAATCGGTTCAGCCTCCCTATCGCTGGTCATCTCGTATCCGCCGCCAGGACAGAGAATCACCATGGGACGGTAAACATCCCCTTGAAAATCCATAGAACTCTTTAAAATATATGCATAAAACTTTGTATCTTCAGCAGATCCGTCCGCCCGGATCGGAATTATCTCATACTGCATATTCAGCCTCCTGCTTTGTTCGTGACATTCTCTATCGCAAGAAAATCGTGGCGAGCTTTTCCTGCACTCCCCACGATTCCCTTCCCTGCGGTATCCGTCCTCTTACGACAGCCGGTACCGCTAATATCTGCACTTGCGAATTATTTATAGTTTACAATCTTACCGAAATCTGCTTTCAGAGATGCACCACCAACAAGTCCTCCGTCGATATCAGCCTGTGCAAATAATTCCGGAGCTGTTGCAGCATTTACAGATCCGCCGTACTGAATACGGATTGCCTCTGCTGTAGCCTGGTCATAAACTTCAGCGATACATGCACGGATTCCTGCGCATACTTCCTGAGCCTGCTCTGTTGTAGCAGTCTTTCCTGTTCCAATCGCCCAGATTGGCTCGTAAGCGATCACTGCCGTCTTAGCCTGGTCAGCTGTAACATTCTGGAACCCAACCTTAACCTGCTGACGGATGAAATCCATGGTCACGCCCTGTTCTCTCTGCTCCAGTGACTCTCCGCAGCACATGATAGGTGTGATACCGTGCTCAAATGCTTTCAGCACTTTTTTGTTTACGTCTTCGTTGGTTTCACCAAAATATTCTCTTCTCTCGGAATGTCCGAGAACAACGTATTTTACCCCTGCATCAACAAGCATAGCCGGAGCGATCTCGCCCGTGTAAGCACCGCTCTCCTCAAAATACATGTTCTCTGCGCCAACCTGGATATTGCTTCCCTTAGAAGCCTCTACAACCGGTACGATATCAATAGCAGGTACACAGAAAACTACATCAACCTCTTCGTTTGCCACCAGCGGTTTTAACTCCTCAACCAGCGCTACTGCCTCACTTGGAGTCTTGTTCATTTTCCAGTTACCTGCGATAATTTTCTTTCTTGCCATGATATGGTCTCCTTTTATCTTAAATTAGTTAACAATCTGTAATAATTCAGGCCTGTCTGAACTGTTACAACAATTCTTTATTTATCGTTTGCTGCCGCTACGCCCGGAAGTTCTTTTCCTTCAAGGAATTCCAGGGAAGCCCCGCCGCCTGTAGAGATGTGTGTCATCTTGTCGCCGTATCCCAGCTGGTTAACTGCAGCTGCGGAATCACCACCGCCGATGATTGTCACTGCATCTGTCTCTGAAAGAGCTTTTGCCACTGCCTCTGTTCCTGCCGCAAAGTTCGGCATCTCGAAGCATCCCATTGGTCCGTTCCAGACAACAGTCTTTGCACTCTTCACTTCGTCTGCATATAATTTAGCAGTCTCAGGTCCGATATCCAGTCCTTCCCAGCCATCCGGGATCTCCCCGCGTCCTACCACTTTCGTATTTGCATCATTGGAGAAATCATCTGCAATCACGTTGTCAACCGGCAGAAGAAGCTTCACGCCCTTTTCTTCTGCTTTTTTGATCATGTCCAGCGCGTACTGGCAGTAATCTTCTTCCAGAAGAGATTTGCCGACGCTTCCGCCCTGAGCCTTGCTGAATGTATAAGACATTCCGCCCCCGATGATCAGGGTGTCAACCTTGTCCAAAAGGTTCTCGATAACTGAAATCTTACTGGAAACCTTAGCTCCTCCAAGAATTGCAACAAAAGGTCTCGCCGGATTCTCTACTGCATTGCCCAGGAAATCTATTTCTTTCTGCATTAAGTATCCTACTACTGCGGTCTCTACAAACTGTGTAACACCAACGTTTGAACAGTGTGCCCTATGTGCTGTTCCGAATGCATCGTTTACAAAAACATCACAAAGAGATGCCAGATCTTTGCTGAAGGCCTCGCCGTTCTTTGTCTCTTCTGCTCTGTAGCGCGTATTCTCGAGAAGGACGATGTCTCCATCATTCATTGCTTCTACTGCTGCCTTTGCATTTGATCCTACAACCTCAGGATCTGCTGCAAATTTTACTTCCTGTCCGAGCAGTTCGGATAATCTGACAGCGACCGGTGCAAGTGATAATTCCGGAAGCGGCTGTCCCTTCGGCTTGCCCAGGTGGGAGCAAAGGATCACTTTACCGCCGTCTGCCACCAGCTTTTTGATCGTCGGCAGTGCAGCCACAAGACGGTTCTCGTCTGTGATCTTTCCGTCGATCAATGGTACATTAAAATCGCATCTTACAAGAACTTTTTTACCCTTAACATTAATATCGTCTACTGATTTTTTGTTGAGCATCTTATTGCCTCCTGTTTAATAATTACCTTCTAGGGATAGAGCAGTCACACTATCCTATCCCTTATATTTCATAAAAAAAGGATCCGGCCCTATATAAGACCGGACCCTTTGTGAGTCTATTTTTTAGAAATTAATCTGCCGATTATATTTTCCGAAATACCGACTTACAGTAATGTTCCAAAGTATTTGATTGTTCTTACCATCTGGCTTGTGTAAGAATTCTCATTGTCATACCAGGATACAACCTGTACCTGTGTTGTTCCGTTGTCCAAAGGCAGTACCATTGTCTGAGTAGCATCAAATAAAGAACCATAGTTCATTCCTACGATGTCGCTGGATACGATCTCATCTGTGTTGTATCCGAAAGACTCGTTGGAAGCAGCTTTCATAGCTTCGTTGATCTGATCTACTGTTACTGTTCCTTCAACTACTGCTGTCAGGATTGTTGTGGATCCTGTCGGGGTAGGAACACGCTGAGCAGCTCCGATCAGCTTGCCGTTCAGTGCCGGGATAACCAGGCCGATTGCCTTAGCTGCACCTGTGCTGTTAGGAACGATATTCACTGCAGCTGCACGTGATCTTCTCAGATCGCCTTTTCTCTGCGGTCCGTCAAGTGTCATCTGGTCGCCTGTGTAAGCATGGATTGTGCACATGATACCTGTCTTGATCTCAGCTAGATCGTTCAGTGCTTTTGCCATCGGTGCCAGACAGTTTGTTGTACAGGAAGCTGCTGAGATGATGTTGTCCTCTTTTGTCAGCTCCTCGTGGTTAACATTATATACGATTGTAGGAAGGTCATTTCCAGCCGGAGCAGAGATGACTACTTTCTTAGCGCCTGCTTTGATGTGAGCCTCTGCTTTTGCTTTTGATGTATAGAAGCCTGTACACTCCAGAACTACGTCTACACCAATCTCTCCCCATGGAAGTTCTTCAGCGTTAGCTTTTGCATAGATTTTGATTTCTTTTCCGTCTACTGTGATGGAGTCCTCACCAGCTGTTACTTTGTCAGCAAGTGCATATTTTCCCTGTGTTGAATCATATTTTAATAAGTGAGCCAACATTTTCGGAGATGTTAAGTCGTTGATTGCAACTACTTCATACCCTTCTGTTCCGAACATCTGTCTGAATGCGAGACGTCCAATACGTCCAAATCCATTAATCGCTACTTTTACTGCCATGATTAATTCCTCCTAAAGTTTTGAAAGTTGTTAACTGTTACACAGTTATTTTATTGTGAAACCTTCAGCAAACCTCAAGTTTGTTAAAGATTCATCAACTACGGTTTATTGTACTAAATCAAGAACAAAAATTCAAGTGCTAAATATATTTTTATGGAAGTTGTTGAAAAATCGGCATTCTGGACTTAAATTCTGTGTAGTATTTAAAGCCGCAGCCCTTCAGGATGTCCCCTGCCTTCTGAAAATCGTAGGCAATGTGTTCCGGCCGGTGCCCGTCGGCACCGATTGTGATCACCTCTCCTCCCAGTTCCCTGTAGCGCCTGATCACATCCGGATGCGGATGGCAGAAGCCGAGACCGTACTTGAATCCGGCCATATTCATCTCAATGCCCTTTCCCATGGAAATCACTTTTTTCAGAATCTCGTCCAGGATATCCGCATACTTCCGGTAACTGTACTCCTGCGCCTGTTTTTTTCCATAACGCACAACATAATCAATATGTCCCAGCACATCAAAGTCCTGCACGGACTCTATATCTTCCAGTGTTACCTCAAATGTCTCTCTATATGCGTCTTCATCCGTCCTTGTTTCAAACATTTTCTGATAATACGGATCTTCCCCGTTTACCACATGGACAGAACCGATCACAAAATCAAAGGGATATTGACTGACTAATTCTTTATAGTATTCCCCCAGATGAGGCTGCAGCCCAATTTCAATCCCGATGCGCACATCAATCCTATCCGCATATTCTTCCCTGAGCGCCCCCAGTTCCTGAAAATATCTGTCTAAATCGAAAAGGGAACCTTCCATTCCAATATCCTCGTGAACCGGATAGTCTTTGTCGTTGTGGTCCGTTATACAGATTGTCGTCAATCCCTTTGCCAGGGCGCCCTCTATCATGTCCCTGGGGGAAATATCGCTGTCAATCGAAAAGTTAGTATGCATGTGAAAATCACTGGTTATCATAAAATGGTCCCTCCGCCGAGTACGTATTCACCGTCGTAAAATACAACAGCCTGTCCGGGAGTCACCGCCCGCTGCGGCTCCTCGAAAGTGCAGAGCACCTCATCGCCTCCCGTTTTCTCTATTATACACCATGCCCCCTTATGGTTATAGCGTATTTTGGTAAAAACTCGTAAAGGTTCCGTCAAATCTTCTACAGACATAAAGTTCAGCGTTCCTGCCCGAAGCGTATGGGCCAAGGACTCTTCGTTTGTACCGATCACCACTTCATTGGTCTCCGGACGGATCTCCAGCACAAAGGCAGGATATCCCAGGGCAAGCCCCAGGCCTTTCCGTTGTCCAACCGTATAGTGGGTAATGCCTTTGTGCCGTCCCAGCACATGGCCGTCACTGCTCACAAAATTCCCCTCCGGAACCCTGATTCCCGCTGTTTCTTCTATATAAGATGCATAATCACCGCCCGGCACAAAACAGATGTCCTGGCTGTCCGGCTTGTTTGCAACCATAAGGCCAATTTTTTCGGCAATCCGGCGCACCTCGTCCTTTGCGTATTCTCCCACTGGCATCAGCGTGTGTTTCAGCTGTTCCTGGGTCAGATTATAAAGTGCATAGGTCTGATCCTTTGCAAGAGCCGCAGAACGCATCAGTGTAAAACGTCCATTGTCCAGCTTCACTACCCTGGCATAATGGCCGGTAGCAATGTACTCAGCCCCGATTGCCAGGCTCCTGTGCAGCAAAGCCTCCCACTTCACGTACCGGTTACAGGCGATGCAGGGGTTGGGTGTCCTGCCGTTACGGTATTCATCCACAAAATAATCAATCACATGTTCTTTGAATTCCTGCTTAAAATTCATCACATAATATGGAATCCCCAGATCCGCAGCCACCCTCCTGGCATCGTCCACAGCGCTCAGGCCGCAGCATCCTCCGTTTTCCTCCTGAACCGCCCGTTCCTCATCCTGCCAGATCTGCATCGTCACACCAATGACGTCATATCCCTGTTCCTTCAGAAGATAGGCCGCTACCGAGGAGTCAACTCCTCCGGACATTCCGACTACTACTTTGCTCATTAATACTCCTCTTCCTCTTCTTCCTCACCCTCATGGATATCTGACTTCGGCTTTTCCAGCCCTTCTATCTTAATATCGTTCTTCACGGCATAATCCCAGAGCGCGGCATGAATTGCCTCCTCTGCCAGCAGGGAGCAGTGCACCTTCACCGGCGGAAGTCCGTCCAGGGCTTCCATAACCGCCTTGTTCGTAATCTGCATTGCTTCCTGGATATTCTTCCCCTTCACCAGTTCTGTTGCCATACTGCTTGTCGCCACTGCTGCACCACAGCCAAATGTCTTAAACTTGACGTCACGGATAATCTGATTTTCATCAATATCCAGGTAAATGCGCATGATGTCTCCGCATTTTGCATTTCCCACGGTGCCGACTCCGCTTGCACCCTCTATTTCTCCTACATTTCTTGGATGTTCAAAGTGATCCATTACCTTTTCTGAATACATATATTCTTCCTCCTGTTATCTGGTTTGTTTTTTTATAAAATCCTCATATAAAGGTGACATATTCCGCAATTCCCCTACGATAGTTTTCAGCTTTTCTACCACAAAATCCAGCTCTTCTTTCGTCGTCTCCTCACTCAGCGTCATGCGCAGGGAGCCGTGTGCTATCTCATGGGGAAGCCCGATTGCAAGCAGCACATGGGACGGATCCAGAGAACCTGAGGTGCAGGCTGAACCACTGGATGCACAGATCCCGTTCATATCCAGTTTGATCAAAAGAGATTCCCCTTCCACAAACTGAAAACTAAAATTCACATTATTCGGAAGCCTGTTTTGTCTGTGGCCGTTCAGCCTACAGTAAGGTATCTCCTTCTCAATCCTTCCGATCAAATAGTCTCTGAGCTCGTTTTCTATTGCAGTGCGTTCTTTGAGTGAACCTGCCGCACGCTCCACCGCCTTGCCAAAACCGACAATGCCCGGCACATTTTCCGTGCCCGCACGGCGCTTTCTCTCCTGCGCGCCACCATGAATGAAGGAACGGATCTTCACGCCTTTTCTAATATATAAGAAGCCAATGCCCTTCGGCCCGTTCAGCTTATGGGCGCTGGCACTGAGCATATCAATATGACAGGCATCCACATCGATCGGCACCTGGCAGAAAGCCTGCACCGCATCCGTATGGAACAGGATCCCGTGCTCATGCGCAATCTCACCAATCTCGCGGATGGGCTGAATTGTACCGATCTCATTATTCGCAAACATCACAGATATCAATATGGTATCCGGTCGAATCGCAGCTTTCAGCTCATCCAATTTCACGGTGCCGTCCTCGTCTACATCCAGGTATGTTACATCAAATCCGTTTTTCTTCAGGAAATCCGCCGTGTGGAGTATGGCGTGGTGTTCGATCTTCGTTGTGATAATATGTCTGCCCTTTGCTGCATAAGCCTCCGCAGTTGCTTTCAGCGCCCAGTTATCCGCTTCCGAACCGCCTGCGGTAAAATAGATCTCATTCCCTTTTGCACCGATCGCCTCTGCGATGATCTCTCTCTGTCTTGTAATCACATCCTTATTGGCAGCTGCAAATCCATAAACGCTGGACGGGTTGCCGTAATATTCCGTAAAATAAGGAAGCATAGCCTCCACTACCTCTGGTGCTGTCTTTGTGGTTGCAGCATTATCCAAATAAATCAGTTTATTCATTTTTATACATCCTCCTTATAAGTATCAGCCGGCTGATCCGGTTTTTGTCTGCAGTCATCCTTTTATATTTACGCAGGATCATAAACGCCCTTAATTCTTACATCCGGTCTGTCCATGTATATCCTGGCATCCCATCTTCTTGCTTTCCTCGACCAGCTGGGCGAGCTTTATCTCATCAACCGTCTGATTGATACTCTCGTTGATGCGCTGCCATACATATTTAGTGACGCAGCTGTCCGCTGCTTTGCAGCCCTCCTCGGGATGCAGTCCCGAACACTCTACCGGCTCCAAACTGCCTTCGAGGGCCCGCAGCACATCACCCACAGATATCTCTTCCAAATCCTTTGCCAACACATAGCCGCCGCCGGCGCCCCGGATACTTTTGACCAGTCCCGCTTTTTTCAGCATAGACATCAGCTGCTCCAGATACCGCTCGGATATTCCCTGCCTGTCCGAAATGTTTGTAATGGAAACCGGCTCATTCTCGCTGTACTGTGCAAGGTCAATCAGCGCACGCAGACCATATCTTCCTTTTGTAGATAATTTCAAATCATCACCTTCTTACTGATTCATACTCCGCCAACCCGGTTCTGTCCTGGTTTAGCATTCCACAGAGACCTAAAATAATTCCTAGTGTTTTAATCCCTAGTACTTTAATTCCTATCTTTTCATTCCCTAGTAATTTACTAGGATTTCTTCTTTTGTAGAATACCACTCGTTTTCAGTTCTGTCAAGACAGAAACAGGAATATGTTGTAAAAATATGTTTTTTTAGGAGATACCCTTGTCCAGAAAACAAACCATCATACGCGGAACCTTTATTCTTACCGCAACCGGATTTCTGTGCCGGTTTATGGGATTCTTCTATCGGATTTTTCTGAGCCATACATTCGGTGAAGAAGGCGTCGGCCTGTACCAGCTTATTTTCCCGGTCTATTCACTCTGTTTTGCACTCACCGCCGCAGGATTGGAAACCGCCATATCCAGGACGTCGCCCAGAAGGTCTCCCTTGGCCGAAAAAAAGAAGCCCGGCAGATCCTCATGCTCGGTCTCGTCCTATCCGTGCTGCTGTCCTGTGCCTGTGTCTTAATCCTGCAGGGAAATGCAGCCTACATAGCCGAAAAATTACTAGGAGACGCCCGCTGTGAACCCCTGCTGATTCCGCTCTCCTACGCACTGCCGTTTGCGGCCATCCACAGCTGCATCTGCGGATACTGCTATGGCATGAAGGAAACAAAAATCCCGGCTCTTTCCCAGGTAGTAGAACAGGTAACCAGAATTATTTCTGTTTATGTTTTCTACTTAATTCTGATGAAAAAAGGAGACGACGTCACAATCACGATCGCTGTCCTCGGCCTCGTCATCGGCGAAATGCTATCAGCTCTGTACGCAGCCAAGTCCCTTACGCGCAGCAGTCATGTACTGTCACACCTGAATATTACATATACAGATTTTGTCCATCGTTTCAGAGAATTGATGCCCCTGTCACTGCCCCTGACCGCCAACCGGGTACTGATCAACCTTTTGCAGAGTATCGAGGCCATCTCGATCCCTGCACGGCTGCAGCTATACAACCATTCGACCAGTGAAGCGCTCAGCATTTACGGAGTCCTGACCGGTATGGCCCTGCCCTGTATCCTTTTCCCATCCGCCATCACCAGTTCGATCTCCATCATGCTCATGCCCACGGTTGCAGAGATACAGACTACAGACAACCGGGATGATATGGTCAACATTATAAAAAAGGTGGCCGGATCCTGTTTCATCCTGGGCCTGAGCTGCTGCTTCATTTTCCTAGTCCTTGGTAATTGGATGGGCACTGTCCTGTTCGGAAGTTCCACTGCCGGCAAATTCATCATCACTCTGGCCTGGATGTGCCCGTTTTTATACACAAACTCCGCCCTGTTAAGCGTCATCAACGGTCTGGGCAAAACGGCTTATACCTTCCTCATCAACTCCCTCGGACTGCTCATCCGGATCGGCAGCGTATTCGCAGCCATCCCCCTGTTCGGAATCCAGGGATACCTCTGGGGAATGCTGGCGAGCCAGCTGATCGTAAGTATCTGTGCCGGAATCGTACTCAAAAAAGAAATATAGGGAGCGAGGGACGAGGGGAGCGGATGGGGGGACGCCTGCCTGAGATGG
>BAIF02000117.1 GCA_000509105.1 Clostridiales bacterium VE202-21
TCGTCCTTTGTCACTAAATTCGTTTTAAATTCATCAAATTTAGTATCCATCATATCCGATATTGCATTTAATAATTCTTTTTCTACCATAAAATAACATCCTTTCGTTGTGATTTTTTCCCTTAAATACGCCATATTGTTTGATAAACATACCTTGTACCCCAACATACCTTATGTAATTACGCCGTTAGACTCCATCTACGTTTTGACATCTCAACGCAATTACCAGATTATATCCCAAGATCGTAAGACAATTATAATATGTGCCGTATTTACAAACAAGCAGTTTGTAGTTCAATTTTATGGCAGTCACTATAAAATGTTTGTATAAATCAAGCTCTAATTACGGCTCTTTGTCCCCAGAGTATCTCTTCTAGCCTGTCTCAGCCGGTTCAGTGTCACTTCTTTTTCACCATAGACAATCTTCTGTTCCGTTCCTTCTTCAAACAAGTACACGTTCTCCAGCTCATCTTTTTTCTGGAGCTTAATTCCTCTAACGCCAACCGCACCCTTCTTTTTCTCCGGGATATCATCTGCCGGGAATCTCAGGAAATATCCTCCTTTTGTCTGAAGGACGATATTTTGGTTTTCGGTTACTACGCTAACATGAATCAGTGCATCTTCATCCTGCAGCTTTGTGGCTGCTATGGTCCGCTTTGCCACTTGGAACTCCGTTCCTTCTACCTTTTTGATCATACCCTGTTTTGTGGCAAACAGCAGTTTTGCAAAACGCATTTGTTCAGCATCACAGACCATGACGATCTGCTCTTCGCTGCTGGAATAGTTTGTCAGGTTATCAATCGGAGTCCCTTTGTCTCTGAACTTTCCGTAGGGCAGGTCCAGAACCTTGGCCTGATGCATTTTGCCCGTATCGGTGAAAATACAGATTTTACCGGTGTTCATGCAGTGGACTACGTACTTATTCTCGCTGTCAGCCGCCTCTTTGTTCCGTTCGTAAGTAGTGACATCTACGGTCTTTGCATATCCAAAGCGGTCCATTAGGAATACCACTTCCTGTTCTTCTATTTTCTTTTCCTCGAAAACCGCTTCCTCCGCGTTCTCGATTGCGGTGCGGCGTTTTCTGCCATATTCTTTCTTATAAGAATCCAGCTCTTCCATAATCAGATTCGCCATGGAGTCGTAATTGTTCAGTATATCCTCATAGAGCGTAATATTTTTCAAGGTCTCTTCGTGCTCTTTCTGAAGGGCCTCGATCTCCAGGCCGATCAGCTTGTAGAGACGCATTTCCAGGATTGCTGTCGCCTGACGCTCAGTAAACCTTAGAAGAGCGGCCATTTTTTTGGAAATACTGGACTTGAATTTGATATTCTCGGTCACACCGCTTACCAGGCAGGCACGGGCATCTTTTACAGATTTACTTCCACGCAGGATCTCTATGATCAGGTCGATGACATCGCAGGCTTTGATCAGGCCTTCCTGCACTTCACTCTTTTCCTGCTCTTTGGCAAGCATGGTGGTGTACTTTCTTGTCATCAGCTCAAACTGGAAATCCACATGATGTTCAATGATTGCTTTGAGTCCCAGCGTCTCAGGTCTGTCATTGGCTACCGCCAGCATGTTTACGCCAAAGGTATCTTCCAGCCTTGTCTTCTTGTAGAGCATGTTTTTCAGGTTCTCAACATCCGCCCCTTTTTTCAGCTCCAGTACAATCCGGATACCTTCCTTAGAAGACTGGTTTGAAATGTCCACAATATCACTGGTCTTCTTGGACTCCACCAGACCACAGACATCATTCAGGAACTTTCCGATACCGCTTCCGATCATGGTATAAGGGATCTCTGTTATTACCAGCAGTTTCTTGCCGCCTTTTTGTTCCTCTACCTCTACTTTTCCCCGGACTTTGATCTTGCCCTGCCCAGTCTCATAGATGTTCAGCAGGTCGTCTTTGTTGACAACGATGCCTCCGGTCGGAAAATCAGGGCCTTTCATATATTTCATCAGTTGTTTTGTGCTGATCTGGTCATTCTTCATATATGCCTTTACGGCGTCCAGCACCTCGCAGAGATTATGGGTGGGAATGCTGGTTGCCATTCCCACTGCGATTCCCTCCGCCCCATTAATCAGGAGGTTGGGTACACGCACCGGAAGCACAAGCGGCTCTTTTTCGGTCTCATCAAAGTTTGGCCCAAAATCGATAATATTCTTGTCCAGATCCCCCAGATAAGCCTCCTGGGTAAACTTGGCCAGCCTGGCCTCTGTATAACGCATGGCGGCAGCCCCATCCCCCTCGATGGAACCGAAGTTACCGTGTCCGTCTACAAGAATCATTCCTTTTTTGAAATCCTGCGCCATGACCACAAGCGATTCGTATATGGAACTGTCTCCGTGGGGGTGGTACTTACCCATGGTATCGCCTACGATTCGGGCGCACTTCCTGTAGGGTTTGTCATAACGGATACCAAGTTCATACATGTCGTACAGGGTCCTGCGCTGCACCGGCTTCAGTCCGTCCCTCACATCCGGCAGGGCTCTGGCAATGATCACGCTCATGGCGTAATCGATATACGATTTTTTCATAACCTCGGAATATTCGGTTCTGATAATCTGTGATTCACTACTGCTCATTCTCTATCTCCTCTTACCTATATATCAAGCTCTGCATCCGCAGCATTTTCGTAGATAAACATGCGGCGCGGCGGCACCTCCGTGCCCATAAGCATCTCCGTCACACTGGATGCCATCCGCGCATCCTCGATCTCGACGAGTTTGAGGAGCCTTGTCTCCGGATCCAGTGTGGTTTCCCAAAGCTGCTGCGCATCCATCTCTCCCAGACCTTTGTATCTCTGCAGGGTAAATGGGCCGTCATGTGTCTTTCTGTATTTCTCCAACGCCTTATCGTCGTACAGATACTCTTCCTCCCCCTTCTTCGGCATGACCTTATAGAGGGGCGGCATTGCAATATAAACATGTCCCTCATAGATCAGTTCCGGCATAAAACGGTAGAACAGCGTCAGAAGCAGCGTGGATATATGCGCGCCGTCCACGTCGGCATCGGCCATGATGATGATCTTATCGTAGCGCAGTTTGGAGATATCAAAATCGTTGCCGTATCCTTCGGAAAACCCACAGCCAAATGCGTTGATCATCGTTTTTATCTCCGCATTCGCCAGCACCTTATCGATGCTTGCCTTTTCCACATTGAGAATCTTGCCCCGGATCGGCAGGATAGCCTGGTAATTCCTGTCCCTGGCCGTCTTTGCAGATCCTCCGGCGGAATCTCCCTCCACGATAAATATCTCGCATTTTTTAGCATCCCTGCTTTCACAGTTTGCCAGCTTTCCGTTGCTGTCAAAGGAGTATTTCTGCTTTGTCAGAAGATTTGTCTTTGCCTTTTCCTCTGTTTTGCGGATCTTAGCCGCTTTTTCTGCACAAGAAAGTACCGACTTTAAGGTTTCCAGATTTCTGTCGAAGTACAGAACAATCTCGTCTCCGGTTACTTTACCGGTAGCTTTGGCAGCATCGGGGTTGTCCAGCTTTGTCTTGGTCTGGCCTTCAAATCTCGGATCCGGGTGTTTAATGGATACGATGGCAGTCATCCCGTTACGGATATCTGCACCTGTAAAGTTGGCATCCTTCTCTTTAAGAATGCCTAATTCCCGAGCGTACTGATTCATAACCGTTGTAAACGTGGTCTTAAATCCAGTGAGATGCGTTCCGCCTTCTGCATTATAGATATTGTTGCAGAATCCCAGAACATTTTCGTGGAATTCGTTCACATACTGCAGTGCGACTTCGACCTCAATTCCTTCTGATTCTCCTTTATAATAAATCGGCTCATGGAGGGTTTCCTTTTTCTGATTCAGGTCTTTTATGAATCCGAGGATTCCGTCCGGTTCATGATAGACGATGTGCTCCGGTGATTCCAGCCTTTTATCGTCAAATATAATCGTCAGTTCCGGATTCAGGTAAGCAGTCTCGTGCAGGCGGCTCTTTACCTCCTCGGCCCGGAACCTGGTTTTTTCAAAGATCGTATCATCCGGCAGGAAATTAATCTTGGTGCCGGTCTTTCTTGATTTACCGATCACTGGAAGCAGGCCATCCTCCAGTTCAATCACCGGAATACCTCTCTCATATCTGTCATGATGGATCTGGCCCTCCCTGCTGACCTGCACGTCCATATAGGCGGACAATGCATTTACTACGGAAGACCCAACACCATGGAGGCCGCCGCTTGTCTTATAGGCAGAATCGTCAAACTTGCCCCCTGCATGCAGTGTGGTGTATACAATCCGCTCCGCAGACACCCCTTTTTTGTGCATACCGACAGGGACGCCCCGGCCATTATCCTCAATGGTGGCCGAGCCGTCCTTTTCCAGTGTGACATGAATCTGTGTACAGTAACCGGCAAGATGTTCATCCACAGCGTTATCTACAATCTCATAAATCAGATGATTCAGGCCTTTTGTTGAAACGCTTCCTATATACATACCGGGTCTTTTTCTGACCGCTTCAAGTCCCTCTAATACGGCAATACTATCCGCATCATATGTATTTTTATTTCCCATGTGTCTCTCTCCTTTTTACATTCATTTCATATTATCACAAAATGTAGGGTTATTCAAATAAAAGTTATTCCGTCAGTACATGATGTAGTGTATCAGCCAGAACTTCCATGGCATTCATCATTTCTTCTACCGTATTTGTCTGTGCTCCCGCTTCAACCAAAAGGGATTTCGGCACCAGATGAAGGTTGTATCTGTAGCCCCCCAGATAGATATGCCTGGCGAATCCCGGATAATTGCTCTCGGAAGCAAGCTCCATCTGCAGGGAAAACGCCAGATTATCCTGTATATAAGGATTATAAAGGTAGGCGATGTCGCCATTTGTCCTGGTGCGGCTCAAGCCGTTAAAATACATGATCTTAGCCGTTGGTTTCCCGTTTATCTCTGTGACCAGATGGGTGTCTTCCGCCACACCGTCCCGGTGAAGGTCTATGACCACCTCAACCGACGGGTTGGCCTCCAGAATCGGACGTATGGATGCCTCCGCATTTTCATAGGCATTGCTTCTGTCGAGCTGTCCATTGATAATATCATAAACACCAGTATCATGGATCGTCTCAATTCCTTTTTCATTTAAGAGTTTTGTCAGATACTCACCTACTCCCACAATACTCGTATTCGTATCTCCAGGCGTGGAGTCCACAAACGTTTCCTGAGAGTGGGTATGGAATATCAGGACTTTCGGACCGCCGGTACTCTGGTCAATCTTCATGCTTCTGCCGAGCAGGTCATCCACATTCAACTGCTCCGGCCCGATCATCGTGGTACTATCCACGATATAAAAATTGCTGATCAGATAATCAAAATCCCGCAGCCTTTCAATCGACATGTCGATCGGAGACTGTCCCTGCTCCACGGCAGGTTCCTGAGCTGCCGCCGTTTTGTTCCCTATCAGATTCCCGTTTTCATCTATCATATTCTCATCATTGGCCTGATTTTCCAGAATCTTTGCGATCGTCTCCTCATCCTCCATCACAGAATCATAGGGCTGCTTCTGCTCCACATATTGTATCAGCGGGAGCCATGACATCGCATTTTTCTTGATCCACTGAACGGCCGTGGGTCCCGGGTCCTCTTTCAGATAAGCCAGGCCCGGCATGTACATTTCCTCCGTATATTTCAAAACAGCCTCCTGGCTGTCATATCTCCATTCCTTCATAATACCTTTTCCGCTAATGCAGAGCAGGCAGATACATACTATCCCTCCGATGACAGTAAGCGCCACCCGTATGAATGCCGATTGCTTCATAAACCGCCTTCTTTCAAAAGTAATATTCCAGTGACAGGTGTAAGGGGGTCAGACCCCTCCGTCGGAGGGGTCTGACCCCTTACACACTTTCATATATATGAGCCTTGTTTACTTATTATGCCTGCCCTGCATTGGTAAACAATATGTTCAGCCCCTCCGAGATGGTATAACTGATCTGCTTTACCATTTCATCTACGTCTTTCGGGGTCATAAACATTCCGTTCAGATGAGGGGAAATCAATTCTTTTACCAGCTCATACTTCTCCGCAGCGCTGTAAGTGCGCAGCACATCTCCCACGCCCTTTAACATTTCAGAGGTCTCCAGCGCGTTGATCAGATTCTCCATCGTGTCATTCACTATGGTTGCCGCATCAACAACCGTCGGAACACCAATACCGATTACAGGAACTCCTAGTGATTCCTTCGTCAGTCCATTACGGTGGTTGCCCACCCCGGAACCCGGATGGATACCCGTATCTGCGATCTGCACGGTTCGGTTTAGCCTTCTGCTGTTTCTGGCCGCCAACGCGTCTATGGCTATTACCAGATCGGGGCTGGTTTCCTCCACTACTCCTTTGACAATCTCTACTGTCTCCATCCCGGTCTGCCCCATGACACCCGGTATTATGGCGCTGACCAGATTGGCATGTTCCATTCCCATAGCATATTTTCCGTATTCTTTCACGATATGCCGTGTCACACATAAGTTCTCCACGACATATGGTCCAAGCGCGTCCGGCGTCACCTGACGGTTTCCAAGCCCTACGATCAGAACAGATAAATCTTCTTTGTCAAGCAGTCCCAGCTTCTCTATCAATTCCTTAATGTAACCAGAAAGTTCTTCCGAAATCTCCCTGTGATACCCTTCATCCGGTACACCCAGATTCGGCGCCTCCACAGTAAGGTAAGTACCGACCGGCTTGCCCATGACCTTGGCGCCCTTTTCTGTCTCAATGCGTACCCGTGAAATACGTATTTCACGTTCTTCATCAAATTCCTCCTCAAGAACAACCCCCTGAACCTCCACGTTGTCTGATTCAAACCGTTCTTTCTCCTCAAGCGCAAGGTCAGTCCTAATACTATACTTTTCCACCATCTTCAAGTCCTCACTTTTCCATAACATCATTTGAATTTACAGGTAGTTTTTGCAATATTTTGAGAAATATGTATTGACAACCTTTGTTCCTTAGCATAAAATAAATGAGTATGTTCCGTTTAAACGTCCGTGTCCGATTTTAACGGAATCATGAATTCACTATTTGAAAATTTCACATATTTGGAGGTGTACAGATTGGCTAACATTAAATCTGCTAAAAAAAGAATTTTAGTTAACGAAACAAAGGCTGCAAGAAACAAATCAATCAAATCTAAAGTAAAGACATCCGTAAAAAAAGTTGAGACTGCAGTGGCACAGAAAGATGCAGCGGCTGCTAAGACAGCATTACAGGCTGCAATCGCTGAGATTTCTAAGGCTGGAAGCAAAGGTGTTTATCACAAAAACACAGTTGGAAGAAAGATTTCCCGCTTAACCAAAGCAGTTAACGACATTGCATAATAGATAAAAAGCAAAGCATCCGCTCCCGTCAGGCGGGTGTTTTTTGTGATATAGGAAATTCCAGAGGAATTTCCTATATCCCTCCCTCCGGGGGGATACGCATGGATTGATAAAGGAGGCGCCCATACAATCATGGGCGTCTCCTTTCTGCGTCAATATTTCACTCTCAAAAAGATTTTCATTCGGATTCATTCAATATCGCTGTTCTCCGCCCGTACAGGCTTCCAGCCGCCTTTAAAGCTTCGAATACCCAAAACTATTAATTATGCCTTCCAACTTTTGACCGGCCTTGCACATCGGGCATTCATAGGACCTATACACATGATAGTCCGGCAGATCAGAGCTGGTAAAGATGGTCTTTACTTCCAATCCCGCCACCTTTGAGATCGCACTAAACACCGCACAAATCCCGCAGACCGTGCCGCCATAATAAAGCACCGACTCTATCGCCTGATAGGCAAGCGCCCCGGTTGCCAGGGAATCCGTGAGAATCAGCACCTGCTTTGCCTCAATCATTCTCTGGTTGTTATCTCGAAACAGGATCTGCCCTGAGGAATCAAATTCCGGCGTTACGACAGAGATATTATTGCCGCCGCTCAGGGATGCATGCACGCTGTCCGACAAAGCCTCCGCCATAAAAGCGCCGATCACTTCGGTATTCTTGAGGCAGACAATCGTGTCTATCAAAGTATTCGTCATGTATTCTGCCGCCAGCGTCCTGGCCGTCTCCCGTGCATTGTTGTGACGGGTCTTTACCGTGGACATATCAATATAGGTATTCACATGGGAATGTCTCGTCGCAAAATGGCCGCTCATTATTTTAATGCGGGCTTTGGGATTCTTCGTTGACCGAAGATTGGATAATCTTTCATCCATACTGCCATCTCCTTTCTGATAAAATAGAAAACATCCGTGTTATTGTTGTTTTTATTTTACCACATCGGCCCGGAATATGCAGTATAATGATTGTATTTCAAGTAATTTTCTGAAAACATTATTTCTATGTACGACCTATGTGTCGTGCATGGTAACAAAATAACACATAACCATTCGGACAAGCCAAAACTGCTACAACTTCGTTTCCTGTTTCTTTAATGAAGGCCACACGGTAATCAGCATTGTCACAAAACTGGCCGTTCCGCCAATGACATTGGAAACAGGCTCCGCCCAAAATACACCCGCTGTTCCCAGATTCCCTATCAGCGGGAGCAGGAGGGTCAGAGGAATTACGATGATTACTTTCCTGAACAGCGAAAAGAAGACCGCCTGCTTTGCCCGGTTCAAAGCCACATAAGTGGACTGCCCTGCGAACTGCAGTGACATCATGAAGATTCCACAGAAATAGATCCGCATGGCTGGTATACCTGCTCTGATCAGTTCTTCCTCTTTTGTAAAAAGCCCCAGGAAAAATGCAGGCTCGAAAAATAGAACAGCCCACATCAGAAAAGTAAATACAATCCCGCACCAGGACATGAACTTAATTGCCGATTTTACTCTGTCATAGCACTCCGCCCCATAATTGTATCCGATTACTGGCTGAGCTCCGGATGTAAGTCCCATGATGGGCATTGTAATAATCTCCCGGACGGAATTGATTACCGTCATAATTCCCACATACAGATCCCCACCATAGCGATGCAGCGTGGCATTGCATACGATCTGTACGGCCCCGTTCGTCACAGACATCACAAATCCCGATGTTCCCAGCGCCGTAATCTCCTTTACCAGTTTTTTATCCAGACGCATGGAATCACGGTCCAGTTTCAAAATTGTCTTTTTCCCCGTCAGAAAACGCATTACCCAAAGGGCAGAAAGCCCCTGGGATATCACAGTTGCAATGGCGGCTCCCCGGACACCCATCTGGAATACAAAGATCAAAATAGGATCCAGAATAATATTTGTAACCGCCCCCAGAGTAACTGTCAGCATCCCGATCTTACCAAACCCCTGTGCATTGATGAAATTGTTCATCCCCAGGCTGATCATTACAAACAAAGTTCCGCACAAATAAATGGTAATATAAGCATCTGCATAGGGAAATGTAACTTCACTTGCACCAAACAGATACAACAAAGGCTTTTTAAACAGCAGGCACCCAGCCATTAAAACCACTCCCGAAAGCAGGAGCATGGAAAAAGAATTACCCATTACTTTTCTGGCCTTCTCTTCCTCATGGCCGCCCCGCGCAATCGAGCACAGCGGTGCCCCGCCCATTCCAAACAGATTGGCAAAAGCCATAATAATTGTGATCACTGGCAGCGCCAGGCCGATTCCTGTGAGCGCTTCCGCCGAAGTATGCGGAATATGGCCAATGTAGATCCTGTCCACTATGCTGTACAGCACATTGATCAGCTGAGCCAGCGTCATGGGCAGTGCCAGACCCATAATATTACGCGCGATACTGCCCTGGCTGAAATCATTCTTGTCAGTCAAAAAAATCTCTCCTCGCCAAATTACAGGAAAAAAAAACCCCCGGCACGTCATTCGAAACGCCGGGGCCTTTATCCTATGATTACTTTTCTGTCTCAGTGATTAGTTATTGATCAACTTGTCTTCATCACTCCAGCTGTAAAGTTTTCTTACTTCCTCACCGATCTTCTCTGCCGGATGTTCTGCTGCAAGCTTTCTCATTGCTCTGAAGTGAGCCTGGCCGCCTGCGTCTGACATATCAAGCAGAAATTCCTTTGCGAAAGACCCGTCCTGGATATCGCTCAGAATCTTCTTCATTGCTTTCTTGGTATCTTCCGTGATAATCTTTGGTCCTGTTATGTAATCTCCGAATTCAGCCGTATTGGAGATAGAGTATCTCATTCCTGCAAATCCTGACTGATAGATCAGGTCTACAATCAGCTTCATCTCATGAATACACTCGAAGTATGCATTTCTCGGATCATATCCGGCCTCGGTCAGTGTCTCGAAGCCTGCCTGCATCAATGCGCATACACCGCCGCAGAGTACTGCCTGCTCGCCAAACAGGTCTGTCTCCGTCTCTGTTCTGAACGTGGTCTCCAGTACGCCGGCTCTGGCACCGCCGATTCCCAGCGCATATGCAAGCGCTTTATCCAAAGCCTTGCCTGTTGCATCCTGCTGTACAGCCACCAGACAAGGAACACCCTTGCCATCCTGATACTCACTTCTTACTGTGTGTCCCGGCCCCTTCGGTGCAATCATAGTAACATCTACATACGGAGGAGGTACAATCTGGCCGAAGTGGATTGCAAAACCATGTGCGAACATCAGCATATTGCCCTCTTCCAGATTTGGCTCGATATCTTTCTTATACATTGCAGCCTGTTTCTCATCGTTGATCAGAATCATGATGATATCCGCTTTTTTAGCTGCCTCAGCGGCTGTAAATACTTCAAATCCCTGTGCTTCCGCTTTTGCCCAGGACTTACTTCCTTCATAGAGACCGATGATCACATTGCAGCCTGATTCTTTCAGATTCAGTGCATGTGCATGGCCCTGGCTTCCGTAACCGATAATTGCGATTGTTTTTCCTTCCAGCATGGAAAGGTTGCAGTCTTCCTGATAATAAATTTTTGCTGCCATCTTGACATTCCTCCTAATTTCTCTTTCATCAGTGCGCTTTATCTGATGATAAATTGCTTTTTATATGAGTTAAAGGCTGTCTGCCTCTAGCTTCCCGTCCCTATGTACTGCCTGTCAGTCTATAAATGTGACATCCTTGATCCCACGCGCAAGACCCGTGATCCCTGTCCTTGCCAGCTCCAGTATCTCATAGCCGTCGAGCAGGTTCAGAAACGCTTCCAGCTTGGACTGGTTCCCTGTCAGCTCGATCATCATGGATTCCTTCTCAACATCAACGATCTTGGCCCTGAATATATCTGCGATGGAAATCACTTCCGAGCGCTGTGCTGCACTGGCGCGGACCTTCACCATGATCAGCTCCCTGTACACGGATTCATCGTCCTTAAGAACCTTGATCTCAATGACATCCTCCAGCTTGCGGACCTGCTTTTCTATCTGGGACAGTATCAGTTCGTCTCCGCTTGCAACGACCGTAATCCTTGTAAATCTGGGATCGGCAGTCATTCCCGCCGTAATACTGTCAATGCTGTATCCCCTTCTGCTGAAAAGTCCAGCAATCCTGCTTAGTACACCCGGATTGTTGTCAACCAGCAATGAAAAAACCTGTCTTCTCATATGCCTCCCTACTTTCCTGTCTAACTTCAGAAATGCAAAAACAGAGTGCGTTCTGTTTTTTAATAATATCAAGTTCGCCTTTCTTTGTCAAGAGATTTTCATAATTTCCTGTGATTTCTTACTAATTACAAATTGTTCTCATCGGCGCGGCCGTCCGCGTCCCGCATATGTTCCCATTTCTGCATATACCGAATCACGTCTCTCACCTGCATAAGGTTGCGCACATCTTTCATGGGAATATCCGTATCAAATCTCTCCTCGAACGCGCATACCAGATTGGCCACATCCATGGAATTCAGCGCCAGGTCATTTACAAACTCTGTATCCATGGTCAGCTTCTTCACCCCTGTCACCTCTCTTACGATCTCTTCTACAAGGAGCAGCATTTCTTCTTCTGTCATACCGTCACCTTCCTTCTCTGGATTTTCTGCATGGAAGTCTTTTTAAATTCGGACTCGGACAGCTTTACAGACTGGATTCTCTTATAGACCGGCAGTTTTGCGTTCAACTCCGCAATGGACTCCTGTATACTTTCCAGTATCCTATAATTGTCTGTCTCACTGGTCTTCTCCGCGTCTACGCAGACCAGTGCGGAAAGCTTCACTTCATCCAGTGCATTTCCCGTACTTGCCCCGTACACCATCACTTCTTTAACAAGAGGAAGCTCCTGGATATAAGCTTCCAGTTCCTCCGGAACCACCTTTTTTCCGTTATTGAAAACGATCAGGTTTTTCTTTCTCCCACAGATATAGAGAAAACCTTTTCTGTCCATATAGCCAATGTCCCCTGTATGGAACCATTCATCTGTAAAACTTTCCTCTGTAGCGCCCGGATTTTTATAGTATTCTTTAAATACAATAGGACCCTTCACCAGAATCTCTCCGTCTGCCAGCTTTAATTCCACCCCTGGAAGCGGAAGGCCAACGGAGTTGATTCTGTTTTGTCCCCTGATGCTGTTGCTGATCAGTGGACTGCACTCTGTAATTCCATAGCCCTGAAGTACATCAATACCATAAGCTGCAAATTCCTCTGCTATCTTTTCATTCAAATGCGCTCCGCCGCAGCAGATTGTCTTCAGCTGGTCCCCCAGAATCAGATCCATACCGTTGACCTTCACGGGCTTTTTTGTAAAGATTCCTTTTTTATATTTTTCTACTGCCTGGGCTGTCTGCTCCCGGATTCCCATGTTTTCCTGGATCCGGTGGATTTCTTTGAGCAGATTTTCTAAAATCAGGGGCACCGCCATGAGAATACTCGGCCTGTACAGCTTGATGTCGCGGAACAGCGTTTTCAGATTTCCGTTGATGCAGATATTCTGACCGTGCGCGATCATATCCAAAATCCCGCATCCCAGAGAATATGTATGGTAAAGAGGAAGCGGATTGAACATCCGATCCTCCAGCTGCACCGAAGCCTGACAGCAGCAGGCATCATACATCATATTATAATGGCTAAGTACTACGGCTTTGGAAACACTGGTTGTTCCTGACGTATATACAATTGCCAGCGTTGTATCCGGCCCGATGTCCTGGGCAAATGAAAATCCCTGGATCTGTTCCTGCTCCACTTTTCTTCTGCCCTCTTCCATCATCTCCCGGATTCCGGTGTCCATACAGATCACACGTTCTTTTTTCCATCCCTGGAACGCAGCTTTAAAATCTTTTTGCACTACCGTGTAAGAAGCATCCGCAAATTCAGCCAGATTCAGGATTTCTTCCTCCGGCTGTTCCACGTCGATCGGCACTCCCACGGAACCGATGCAGCCGGCCGCGCAGAATGCAGCAATCCATTCATAAGTATTTTCGCCCACCAGGCAATGTGTTTACCCGCCATTTTTTTCTGTACCATCATATAGGCGGCTCCCTGCACATCTTTTACAAATTCACGGTAAGAAACATCCCGTTGGGTACCCGCCCTGTCGAAAGACGTGATAGCCGGTCTCTCCGCATATGCATCCTGCACGTCAAGGAGGCACTCCGGCAGGGTTTTATAAAGTTTTACCTGTTTATAAATATTCTTCTGCTCCATAATTTTCTTTTCTTCCTTTATTTTCATCATAAGTCCATCGCAGCTGCTCACTGATTGTATCATAATCCTTCAGTACTTCCAGAAATACATCCACATAATGGCCGTCAAACTGGGCGCCCTTCCCCTCTTTCAGCTGGCTCACAGCCTCTGCAAATGAGAGTTTTTTTCTGTAATGCCGATCGGACATCATCGCGTCAAATGCGTCCGCAATTGCTATGATCCTAGCCTCCGGCGGAATTTCTTCCCCCTTCAGCTTTCTGGGATAACCCGTCCCGTCATAGCGCTCATGATGCGCACACACAATCTCTCCCGTATTGCTGAACATATCCATACAGGACAGAATATTGGCGCCCATGCCAGGATGCTTTCTGATCTCTCTGAATTCCTCCTCGCTTAGCCGTTCCGGTTTGCTAAGCACTGCGTCCGATACACCGATCTTCCCAATGTCATGCAGAAGTCCTGCTACCCTGACCCGTTTCACAAATTCCGCGTCAGATTCCAGGCGTTCCGCAAGTTTCACCGCATAATAGGATACCCGGTCGGAATGCCCTCTTGTGTAGAGATCCTTGGCATCCACCAGCAGCCTGAGTGCCTCTACCGTCTGCATATAGCTGTCCATCAGCCGCTTATTCATGCCGGAGAGCCTCTTATTGTTGGCATTTAACAACATTTTCAGTAGTGTATTGTGAAGGGCTGTGGATACCTGCTCCGCATACACCGACAAGAGCGCCTCCAGCGTAGTATCCGGTGCGGTCCCGGTTTTCGCTCCCATGACACCCAGAATGATCTCCCGTTTTCCAAGGAGAGGCACAAGCAGGACTCCATTATGATAGATAATCCGCTGCTCCGCCATACTCTTTCTAACATGTTCTACAATTACCGGGAAATCCTCATTCTCAAACTCAAAAAATGGCTTATCGTAAGAGCCGGCCCCTCTGTATATATCCGCCGGCAGTTCGGCATTTCCCGGATCCGTCAGTACGCCATCTGGTTTCACCCACACAAAGCCATCCCCTGTCTGTACCAGAGCCTTCAGCTCCTTCAGCACCTGACCGCACAGCTCATCGACAGGCACCATCTGGTGCAGGTGGGGTATCGCGTCCAGAATACTGGACAGCCCGTCCTGATACCGGTAGATTGTATTGATATGCCGGATGCATTTCACACAGCTTTCCACAAGAAGTTCCAGCTGGTCATACCGGCTGCTCTTCTCACAGTATCCCTGAATCGCCAGCTCCCGGATCGTGTTTAACGGGGGCGCCAGTTCTTTATGCCCGGTCAGCATGATTACATAGATTCTGGTATCGAACTTTCTCAGCCGCGCAACCACCTCATCCCCACAGATTGGGGACATGATAAAGTCCAAAATCAGAATATCATAGCGGCCGTTCTTCAGCTGTTCCAATGCTGTCAGCGGATTTTCCTGTGTCTCTACTTCGTAGCCTTTTGTGCGGAAATTGGCACTCAAAGCATCCAGAATATTTCTGTCATCGTCCAAAATGAACATTTTAAAACCATTTTTTTCTTTTCCAGCTCTGTTCTTCCGCATTCCCTTTATCCTCTCCTGTCTTCCTCGACTGGGAGCTCGACATAGAAGGATGCTCCTCCTTCTTCGTTATTCTCACCCCATATCCTGCCGCCGAACCGTGCCCGTATAATCTCCGCCGAGCTGTACAGACCCAGTCCGGTTCCTTTCGTTCCTTTTGTTGTACACATTAAGCGGAACAGTTTTTCCCTCACATCTGCCGAGATACCCATACCATGATCCTTCACAGCAATATAGACACTGCCGTCCTTTTTCCAGGCCCTGAGTTCAATGTCTCCGCCCTTCCCCTCCATGGCATCACATGCATTGTCCAAAAGATTATTGACTACCTGGACCAGATTATTGATATCCCCTTGTATCACAGTGTTCTCTAAAAGCCTGTTATCCGTAATCAGTCTGCAGCCATTTTTGACCAGCTTGCCCTTCAGAAACATTTCCACTCTTTTGAACACTTCATCCATTGTAAAATCCTCCTCCGAGGATGTACTTAAATTTGTAGCCATACCCTTTACCGTCGTTATGATGTCTGACATATAAGCACAGCATTCCTGAATCCTGGCCAGCCATCCCTCCATCTCCCCTGCAATTTCCTGATGATCTTCAATCGTAACCTCCGGGTCTCCTACACTCTGGGAATACTCCCTCACTAAGTCCTCTAGAATCGTCACATCCCCCGATATAGCCATAATCGGAGTCTTAAGGTTGTGGGAAATACTTCCAATCATCTGTCCGAGTGAGATCAGCCGTTCTCTCTCCATTGCCCGGCTCAGATTCTGCTGTTTTCTTTTTATTTCCTCTTTCAGTTTTGTCACATCCCGGAACATTGCCAGAACTCCGGCCATGCTGTGCTTTACAAAAATGGGTGTAAGTTCTACCGAATAATAGACCTTGCCTTCTTCACACAGAATCGCCTGTTCATAAGAGATAACATTTACAGACTGTTTGCATACATCAAAAAAATTAAGCAAGTTGTAAATCACATCTCGTTTCCGCTCCTCCAGTCCCTCAACTACCTGATTCAGATAACTGTTAATCTTCATGTTATACTGTTCCCCGAATACTTCATCAAATGCAGCGTTTGAATAAATAATGCATCTGTCAGAGGAAAGAATGACGTATCCCTCTGAAACGTTATCCACCATGTTTTCCAGAGCCACCGGTTTGATATTTAAAAAATTCAAGTAGTACACGGCAATCCCATGGCACAATATAGTGATCAGAAAGGCCAGCGGTGTAGCAGATATGGGCAGGTCTACAATCTTAAGGGTTGCCAGAAGATTCGTGAAGAACGGAACAAACAGCCCTCCGATAAACAGCCCCACCTGCCCCCATACACTTCTGGTCCTGCGCCTGATTCCATACCGGAACATGATGATTACTACGATAATAGAATAAATATAGTACTGCAGCCCCGAGATGATAAACAAAGGGCCAAACCTTACTTCCGATGCGTAGATGGAAAACTTCCTGTAAAACAAATGATGCAGCGGATTTGTAAATACAACTAGAGACGAGAGCACCGGCAGCACATACAAAAGCCAGTAGTGCCGCGGTACCTTTACCTGATTTCTCGTAAAGATCAGGGAAATCAGCAGTATGGTCATAATGAGCATGGCGGAACAGGCACATGTAATTGCATCCATGACCTGCAGCGCCGCCATATTCTCGGTGTACTCCATCCCAATGATTGCCAGCAGCCAGATCAGCAGAAATCCGGCCGAGGAAAGATACAGCTTCTGTGCTGCCGACAGCCTGCCCTTCATCAGGCAGCTGACAATGAAAAACCCCAGTACGGCTGCCGATATATCCAGTATATGCCCGGCTATTGTCATTGTCGCTCTTCCCTCCCCTCTTCTTTTGTAAAGCATAGTTTCAGTTTTCCGATGTCCGGCTGAGGCCACCAGAAGTCCAGTGCAGCCAGAGTTTTCTGTGTAAACGCCGTATCTGGCACCACTTCGGCCTCCCGGTTCTGCAGTTCAAACCAGGTCTGTGCTAATGCCTGGATATACGGGGAGTCCGACCGCATGCTCTTTTCTTTGAGTGTCCCTGCAAACGTCTCTGCGTCCGTTATCTGCACGGCTTTACACGCCTCAGCCAGGCAGCCGATTTCAATCTTATGGGGGCTGCAGATATGATAGGCGGACTTTGTTGTTTTGCTCAGTCTAATAACCGCCTCCGCCGCCAGATTGACCGGGGTTACCTCCAGCCTATGGTGGTACAGAATCTCCGGAAGCATCCCCAGTTCTATCACCCCTTTGATCAGCCTGTAAAATGCATTCGATTCCGGATTTTTCTGGAATATCCCGTCAAAGGAACTGGAGACCAGCCTTCCGATCCGGAAGATATTAGCACCAAGGCCCCGCCGTACCGCATCGTCTACCAGTTTCTCCGCCATAATTTTACTCTTGACATAGGGATTCTCCCACCAATTCTGGCCGATATTCAGATCCTTCTCTGACAGCACTGCTCCCTGTTCCTTTGTCCGGGCCGTCTGCATTCCTGCAACACTGATTGTGGATATATACATCACTGCAGCTCCGGAAGCCTCTGCAAAGCGCAGCACCTGCCGGGTGCCCTCAACATTCGTGTTGATAAGTTCTTCTTCCGGCGCATAATGCCGGACGTCCGCCGCACAGTGGAATATCCGCGTAACACTATGCACCATCTCCTCATAAACGCATGGATCCGCCTGAAACTGTTCCGCCGTCAGTTCTCCGTCAAACGCATAAAGACGTTCTTTATATTTATCAAGATAACCGGCGCCGAAGTAATAATTCATGCTTTCCTCCAGCCGGACCATCCCGCCTCTTACCAGACAGTACATTTTCTCGCTGCCGTATTCCAACAGTTTTTTCAATATATAACTTCCCAGATAGCCTGTGCAGCCAGTCAGAAATATATTCCCGGGCCTGCACATCCTTTCTTCCTGGTCTGAAAGCACAGCCGGCAGTTCCCAGAGTGTTTCTTTTTGCGCTGGAACCGCCGTTTCTCTCTCTTTACCGGGCACGGGGCAGAGCATTTTCTCCTGTTCTTCCAGCGTTGGACAACGATAAAAATCATTGATACCAAAATCATACTCTTTCTGGTGATAACGATTTAAAATAAGAATCGCCTGAAGCGAGGTCCCGCCCTGTTCAAAGAACGATACGTCCCGAAGAGGCTCCCGTCCCAGCACTTCTTTCCACAACTCAGCAATCCCTGATTCCCCGGCTTCGGCCGTCTGCACCTCCGCCTCTGTCTCCGCCAGTTTTTTTAGATCTGTCTTGCCGCTGGCCGTTCTTGGTAATTCCTCAAGCACATGGATCTCTGAAGGGATCATATAGTCCGGAAGCTTCTTCTTCATATATGCCCTGAGTAACTCTTCCGTATATCCCTCCGCTTTGACTACCGCGGCCCTGAGGAAACGCACCGCGCCCTGATGCAGGACAGGCACAGCGGCCGCCTCCTTTACCAGCCCCGACTGCAGCATAATCTGCGTAATCTCCAGTGGCTCGATCCGGTGTCCGTTCAGTTTAATCTGAGTATCCACCCGGCCAAGGCACTGCCAGTTTCCGTCGGCTCTGAGCCTTCCCCGGTCTCCGGTTCTGTACATCTTTTCTCCTTTTAGAAATGGATCCGGCAGGAAGGCCTGATCCGTCAGATCCTGCCTGTTGATATACCCCGGTGACAGGCATTCCCCTGCAATATAGATTTCCCCGACGGCTGTGGGCGGTACGGGGCGGCGTTCTTCATCCAGCAGATAATACCGGCAGTTTCCGATGGGCTTTCCGATATGGATACTTTTCTCATCCGTAATATCCCCCTGGCAGTTGTGCACGGAAGTCTCCGTCGGACCATAAATATTGAAGATCCGGGCATCTGTCAGACCGTTCAGCCTGTCTTTTAACTCCATACTCCACGGCTCACCCAGAAGGATAATCCGGTGTATCCCACGCAATGCCCCGCAGAATGCTTCATCTCCCAGACACATCTGAATTCTCGAGGGCGTCAGCTGAAGCACCGTAACTTGGTCACGCCGGATCCGCTCCGCCATCTTCCATGGAAGCAGCATCTCCTCCTCATCGGCAACACTGACCGCATACCCTTTTCCAAGCGCCAGTATCGTCTCCGTCGTAAACACATCAAAGACGCAGTTGGATGCACACAGGATCTTTTCCTCCCGGTCTCCCAGCAGAGGTTCCAGATGCGCCAGCAGATTTGACAGAGATTTGTGGCACATAACCACGCCCTTCGGCTTCCCTGTGGTTCCGGAAGTAAAGATCACGTTTGCCGCATCCTGAGCTCCATGCTCTGCAGCCGGTACCTCCAAAACAGATCCCGCTTCCCGTCCATCCCAGACCAGTTCCCTGCAGGGCAGATTCCCCAGAACCAGTTCCTGCTGTCCATAAAGCACCAGCCTGACACCGGCCTGCGTCAGCATATAAAGAATCCTCTCCCCCGGAAATTCCGGATCGATCGGGACATAAGCCGCACCGGATTTCAAAATACCGAACATAAAAACTGGCAGCAGCCCCGTTCTCTTCGTCAGAAAAGCTACCTTATCTCCCCGGCCGATTCCCTCAGCCCTCAGTATTCCCGCCAGAGCATCGGTTTTCTCCTTCAGCTCCCCAAAAGTATAACAGGAGTCGTTTCCCCACTGTACGGCAGTACGATCCGGATCCGCATAGGCATAATAATCGGCGGCCTGATCCACCGTTGTCGCATCATAAGGCGTCCTGAGGCGCACGGGCTGATCCAGCAGTCTGTATTGATCCGCCTTATCCAGCATGGAAATCTCCGAAAGCAGCGCCTCCGGATTCTGCAGCACTTCCTTAAGTCCCTGCAGATAACATCTGCTGTAAAATGCGATCGTCACCTCGTCAAACAAGCTCCTGGCGTACTCAAACCGGAAATGATATCTTCCCTGCAGATACACGGCCTCGAGATTCAGATCCATCTTCACGGCATGCGTATCGCTGGGAATGTAGGCAAGCTTTGCATTTCCGATCGTTATATCCCCGCTTTTCACAGGCGTCATAGTAAACATCACGCTGAACAAAGGATTCCGGTCTCTTGTCCTCGAAGTTTTGGTGATTTCAAGCAGTTCTTCCAGGGTAATCTCCTGATGATCCAGCATCCCCGAAACCGTCTGTTTTACCGATTCCAGATAAGCTGTAAATGTCTCCACAGCCCCGGCCTGCATAAAAACCGGAAGAGACTGGACAAACACGCCTGTCATCTCCTCCATGTGCTGCCGACGGCGGCCGGAAAACGGCGTCCCTGCCACAACTTCCGTGCTTCCGGAATACCGGCTCAGGAAAAGTCCATAGACGGCCAGAAGGAATACGAAGACCGTAACATGCTGTTCCTCACAAAAGCCTGCGATCCTCTCACTCAGGGCTGGGGGAAGGGCAAACTCGTACTGTCCCCCTGCCCCGTCAAATACAGGAGGCCTGGGCCTGTCGGGCGTAAGCTCCCGCTCCGGCAGCTTTTCCGGCAGGTGTTTCCGCCAGAATGCCCTGCACGGATTTTCTTCCTGGCTGTTTCTTTCACTAACCCACCAGGCATAATCAATATAATCCAGCTCCGGCATGGATACCGGAAGTTCCTGGTAATACTGGTTCAGCCTGCCCAGCAGTAGCTGGCTGCTTAAGCCATCGGAGATGATATGGTGCATATCCAGCAGCAGATATGGTTCATTCCCCGGCAGCTTTAGCATAGCTGCCCGAAGAAGCGGTCCTTCCGTCAGATCAAAGGGTCTGACAAAGCTTGCCATCGCCTCTTCTATGGTGCCGCACTCCATCCACTGCATCCGAAACTCCGTCCCGGGGCTGACTCTGGCAATTACCCGGCCGCCTTCAATATGAAATGTAGTCCGCAGAGAAGTATCCTCCGCTATCATCCTGGCAAATGCGCGCTCAAGCCGCGGATAATCCAGCCATTCGCTGAGATGGAACACAGTTGGCATATTATAGCCGATCTTCGTTTCATCCAGCTGTTGCATAACGTAAAATCCTGCCTGTGACGGTGTAACCGGATACCAGTTCCTCACCGAAGCTCTCCGGATCTCCGCGCGCTGTGCTTCCGGACGGATCTCTCTGCCTCTGATAAGATTGCCCAGCCGTCTCAGTGTTGCATTCGCGTACAGCTCCTGTACGGTAATGCTCCGGGAAAACTGTTTCTCTACTTCCAAAAGCATCAGTACGGCATTCAGTGAATCCCCTCCCGACAGAAAATAATCAGAGTGAACGTCTAGTTCCTCCCGTTCCAGTACTTTCCGCCAGACAGCCAGCAGTTTTTCTTCCACTTCATCTGCCGGGGAATCCCCGCCGCCTGATAATACAGGCTTCTCAAGGGCCGTGAAATCGATTTTCCCGTTATTGTTAAGTGGAAAAGCATCCACTCTGGCCACCGCCGCCGGCAGAAGATACCGCGGCAGATAGTTAGATGCAAATGTAAGCAGTTCGCTTTCCGTAAGCTGGACATCCCCTGTATAATAGGCGATCAGCCTGTTCTCCCATATCCCAGCCGCCGCGGCCTCTACCTTCTCATGCCGCATGAGAACGGATTCGATCTCGGAAAGTTCAATTCGGTGTCCGAGCAGTTTTACCTGGTCATCCCTTCTGCCCAAATAAAAGATTTTACCGTCTTTTGACCATTTACCATAATCCCCTGTTCGGTACATACGCCCGCCGTCCCGAAAGGGATCGCGTATAAAACGCTCTTTTGTAAGCGCCTCTCTGTTGTGGTATCCCCTCGCCAGACAATCACCGGCAATATATAGTTCTCCGGCGGATCCCGGGGGGAGTGGATTCTGGAATTCATCCAGAATATAGATCCTGCAGTTCTGCAGAGGCCGGCCTATATGAACGGACTCTCTGCCGTTAACCACAGCATGGCTGACCGCAACTGCCGCCTCGGAAGGGCCGTACTGGTTATACAGCGCCGCACATGTATGATCCGCAAGCTTTTTAGATAGTTCGGATGGCAGGCTCTCTCCCCCGCAGATCACCGTCTCCATATGCATCAGTGAATCACAGAAATCTGCATTCTTCAAATATGCAGATAAACGGGACGGCGTCAACGCCATAAATCCGGCGTCATAATTTTGAATCAGGCTGCCCAGCCTCTGTGGGTGGTTCATCTCCGCCTCTGAGGCCAGCACAATTGTCCGGCCGCAAAGAAGGGCAATCACACTCTCCAGTAAAAATGCGTCAAATCCCACGCTGCAAATCGAGAGAACGGCGCCCTTTGGATAGAGCGGCTGCATCGCCGCCGCCAGATTCAGCACACTGTGCTGCTCCACTTCCACGGCCTTCGGCGTCCCTGTGCTGCCCGACGTGTAAACCAGATATGCCAGGTCATCCGGCCCGGACGCTTTATATTCTGTCGTTTCACAGTCTGGCATTTCATCCGCATCTGCCAGCTCATCTAACTGAACCAGATCTACACAGCCGGACATCTCCTCTGCAGGTTCTGTGCATATGCAGAAAAGAGCCTGGCTGTCACACACCATCTCTCGTTTCCGCTGTGCAGGCAATTCCCTGTCAATCAGAAGCCAGCTGTTTCCGGAAAGAATAATCCCGCACAGCGCCGTAAATATCTTCTCCGTCCTTCTCATATGGACAGCCACAGTTCCTTTTCTGTCCCCGGTTCTTCCCACAATCCCACGCGCGGTCTTCAGGGAGTACTCTTCCAGTTCCTGATAGGATATCCTTCTGCCTTCAAATATAACCGCCGCTCTCCCGGGATTCAGCCGGAAGGTCTCTAACAACTGGTCTGCGATTCCCACATCCCTGTTATACCAAACATCTGTCTGATTGAAGCCGTAGATGACCTGCTCTTCCATCTCCTCACTTAAGATCTGAAGGCCGGCGATCGGAACGTCCGGGTTCTGCAGAGCCTCCTTAAGAATCCGGGATAGGCTCTCATGCAGCCGGTCAATTTCCTCTTCTGAAAATATCTGGGTCAGGTAATCATAATCTACCGTATATTGGTTTTCCTGATCTCTGCTGCTTAGGTGGATGCAGAGAGCTTCGCTCTGATAACCGCTGTACAGCCACCGGCCCTCCAGAGAAACTCTTGCACCTTGCAGGTGGTCCATCTTTCCGTTCTGATAGGACAATACGATATCAAACAAAGATTCCGATATATTCCCGCCGTTTTGGCTAACTATTTTTTTTATAGATTCGAATGGAATTCGCTGATGACAGAGCAGCGCAAACCAGTCGTCCTGCAGCTTTTCATTGAACTCGTTCCACGTCATGGAAATATCCAGTTCATTTACAAAAGGCAGGGTATTGACGAACATACCACCGGTCTGCTTATCTTGAAAATTAAGCCTGTTAATGGTAGGCACACCGACACAGAAACGTTCCAGCCCTTTCATACGCCGCAGATAGACTGCCAGGCCCATATAGAAAACAGCAAACGGAGATACTTTATTCTTCGAGCAGAACCCTCCAATAAGCCGGTTCAGCCGGTTAGAAAGCCGGTACGACTTTCTGAGCCCCACAGGGCTTATGACCGGACACTGATATTCCTTGGCCGCCGCTGGCAGGATACCATTGAGCACCCCCCTCCAGTATTTTTTATCCTTTTCAAAAGCTTTGGACTCCAGATACTTTTGCTCACTTAAGATATGATCTTCATACGAAGGTGCCGCAAAACTGTCCGCCCTGCCTCCCTGAAGAAGTTGGAAATAATTATGTATGATATGATTTGTAATCAATGCATGAGACCAGGCGTCTGCTATGATATGATGTACCCTGGTCAGAATTCCCCCGCTCTTCCCTGAAGTCTTAAAAATCACCATCTGGCACAGCGGAGAATCATACAGTGTAAAGTGCTCTCTGGCAACGGACTGAAACCAGATTCCCACCCCCTGCTCATTTGTCTCTGTAAAATCAAAAAACGCCGTTCTGGCAGGTATCTCTTCTGTCACATACTGATAAGGCTGCCCGTCCCTGATGGTAATTCTTGTCCTGAGAGACGGAAATGCCCTGTATACAAGCTCAATACATGTCTGAAGATATTCCAGATTCAGATTCCCTTCAATCTTAAGTGCCGTACATATGTTGTTAATCGGGAGTCCCGGGTGTGCCATTTCCAGATTCCAGATATTCATCTGGCTGCAGGACAATGGCAGGTATTCCACATCTGTTAATTTACCTTCTGCGCACATTACACCTTTCTCCTGTTCACTTTTTCATCTATTCACTGTCCCTGTAACCATTCGGATTCATCGACTGCCATTTCCATGAATCCGCACACATCTCCTCAATTCCTCTCTCGGCAGTCCAGCCCAGTTCCTCTTTTGCCCTGGATGCATCACAGTAACAAGTGGCGATGTCTCCTGCGCGCCGGGGCTTGATCTGATAGGGGATAGATTTGCCGCACGCCTTTTCATATGCCTTTACGACATCCAGAACACTGTACCCTGTCCCGGTTCCCAGATTATAGATATGCACCCCTTTGCTGCTCTTCATCTTCTCGATCGCTTTCACATGGCCCACAGCCAGATCCACAACGTGTATATAATCACGGACGCCCGTACCGTCATGGGTATCGTAATCGTCGCCAAACACGCCGAGACAGTCCAACTTTCCAACTGCCACCTGCGCAATATAAGGAACCAGATTATTCGGGATTCCCTTCGGGTCTTCCCCTATCAGTCCGGATTCGTGCGCTCCGATCGGATTAAAGTAACGCAGAAGCATAATATTCCACTCCGGATCCCCGGTATGCAGATCCGTAAGAATCTGTTCCAGCATGCCTTTCGTCTGTCCGTACGGATTGGTGATTTCCCCCTTCGGGCACTTCTCCGTAATCGGAATCTCTGCAGGATCTCCATATACGGTTGCGGAAGAACTGAATATTATGTTCTTGCAGCCATGTCTGCGCATCACATCGCATAGAATTAACGTTCCGGTAATATTGTTGTGATAATATTCCCAGGGCTTCACCACGGACTCGCCCACTGCTTTCAGTCCGGCGAAGTTGATAACCGCTTCAATATCTTCCTGCCCAAATATGGGTTCCAGGTCCTCCCTGTTCAAAATATCACCTCTATAAAACTTCAGTTCCTTCCCTGCAATCTTCTGCACTCTCTCTAGCGCTTTCTCACTGGAATTGTAGAGGTTATCCACGACTACCACATCATAGCCTCTCTCTAAGAGTTCCACACATGTATGACTTCCTATATACCCTGCGCCGCCTGCTACTAAAACTGCCATTATACTCACCTTTTCCTTTCTGTCTGCTGTTCTTCTCTGACTGTTGTCTGATGCCGTATGCCTGTTTATTTCCAGAGATGTAGGGGATAGATTCCCTTTCCCTTCATCTCTGCAACCGCATCCACAACACTCTGCTTATCTTCCTTATATGTGATCCCATACCATCTGTCCTCGGATTTCAACACCTTCACAGTCGCCTTATCCTCATCAAGAAGTTCACCTACCACCGACGGCAAAAAATATTCACACTTCAAAGGTGATACCTTCAGGTTCTTCTCCAGAAATACCGGGAACCGCTCCTCCAGCTCTCTCAATAAACTATTCGTAAAGCCAAACATATTCAGAGATACGATACAGTTCTTGTCGATCTTGTTCCATGTCTTTCCATCATCCTCTGTATATTCAATTCCGTTCGTTGTTCGCTCAATATGAGTCCGTTCAATAATTCCGGTCAGATAGTCCTCTTCATCCGTCTCACAGATTCCCCTGGATACATATCCATTATCTGTTAAAGTATTATCCAGCCGGTACCCCACCATGGCATACCTGTATTTTTCATCATCCGCATGTTCCGAAAGATAACGGTAAATCTCCTCCAGCGCATGTACGCCGTAATAATCATCCGCGTTGATAACAGCAAAAGGGCCATCGATCACATTCCTGCAGCATAAAACTGCATGCCCCGTCCCGAACGGCTTCACACGTCCAGCAGGCACCTCATATCCCTCCGGAAGATCATCCAGCTTCTGAAACACATAGACTACTTCCATATATTCGCTGATTCTGTCTCCAATGCAAGTTTTAAATTCTTCTTTGTTTTCTTCCTTTATTATAAAAACGACTTTCTCAAATCCCGCCCTCCTGGCATCAAAAATAGAAAAGTCAATAATAATATGGCCTTCCTCATCCACCGGGTCAATCTGTTTCAAACCGCCATAACGGCTTCCCATTCCTGCCGCCATGATCACAAGTACTGGTTTTTCCATGCTTCTTCTCCTTCTATCACTTATATCACAAGATTTCCCGAACTATATAATCACATATAATTTAAAAATAATCACACGTATCTGCGTTTGTTATCTTTTCTTTCGTTTTGTTAATCACATGTAATATTATACTTCCTAATGTAGTCCGGGTCAATGCATTAAATAATTATAACATATAAATAGATGGTTTGGAAAGTGGGGACGAATTGGCGATGAGGGGAC
>BAIF02000116.1 GCA_000509105.1 Clostridiales bacterium VE202-21
AACCCGCCGGACGCTGGCCTGAATGACCGCCCTGCGGGCGCTGGCCCTGGCGCCCTCCCTGCTGCATGCGGCTCCCGCTCTTAGAATTTTGCGGACGGAACACCTGCACGATATTCTTCTTTTTGGGCGCTTCTTCCGCCGGTTTTGCCGCTTCGGCAGGCTTATCTGCCTCTACGGGTCTTCCTGCATCCGCGCTTTTCTTAACATTTTTTCTGATGTCATTTACTACATTGTCTTCCAGTGAACTCATATGGGTCTTCACCTCTACATTCTTCTTTTCCAGCATATCCATCAGTTCTTTATTGTCCATTCCCAGCTCCTTGGCCAGTTCGTGTACTCTCATTTTCGTCATATTCAACTACCTCCCTTATGCAATTGTATTGTCTTTCGTTTCAAAATGTTTTCGAATTCCTTTTGCAAATCCTTCGTCCAATATCGCCAGAGATGCACGGAACTCTTTTCCCATTGCATGCCCTAAGGTATCTTTATCTGCGTAAAAATAAATTGGAACCTTATAAAATTCACACATATCACGAAACTTCTTTTTCGTGTTGTCCGACGCATCGTCAGCGACAATCACAAGCGCGGCTTTCCCCGACTTCACTTCCTTTTCCGTCATAAACTCACCGCTCACTGTCTTTCCTGCCTTAGTAGCAAGCCCGACCAGAGATAAAGCTTTACTCTGTATCAATCTCATTCATCTCCTTTTCCAGGCGCTCATATACTTCCGCAGGAATTGCCTGCTTAAAAGAACGCTCCAGCCCTTTGTTCTTCACTGCTTTCAAAAAACAATCTTTTGAGCAGCACAGATAGGCGCCGCGCCCATTCTTTTTTCCGGTAGCATCCAGTACAAATTCTTCTTCTGTAGTGCGCAGAACGCGCAGCATCTCTTTCTTCGGCTTCATCTCGCCGCAGCCAACGCATTTGCGCATCGGTATCTTCCTATTGCTCAATTATTCCACCTCTCATAAGGTTATTATTCATCTTCGGTCTCGATGAATTCTATTTCCCCATAGTCTTCAACAGACGGTTCTTCTGTATCTTCCACAAACGGCTCTTCATAGTCTACTTCATACTCCTGCGGATACTCTTCCTCGTAACTGCCATCGTAGCCTTCTTCCATCATCGCCATCTGTTCCATATAATCTTCAGGAAGTTCTCCTGACTCAATTGCCTGCGTTTCACTCTTAATATCGATTTTATATCCGGTCAAGCGCGCCGCAAGCCTTGCATTCTGGCCTTCTTTTCCGATTGCCAGCGACAACTGGTAATCAGGTACGATTACGCTTGCCGCTTTTTCATCCGGATCCGCCATAACAGAAATCACCTTGGCCGGGCTCAGTGCATTTTCAATCAATAAAGCCGGGTTATCGCTCCAGTTGATAATATCGATCTTCTCTCCACGCAGCTCGTTGACAACCGCGTTGACTCTTGCCCCGTTCATCCCGACACATGCTCCTACAGGATCTACATTTTCATCGTTAGACCATACAGCCATCTTTGTACGTGATCCGGCTTCACGGGCAATGCTCTTGATCTCCACCGTGCCATCCTTTACCTCTGCCACTTCCGCCTCAAACAGGCGCTTCACGAGTTCCGGATGGGTTCTGGACACCAGGATCTTTGGTCCCTTCGGTGTGTTCTTGACCTCTACTACGTATAGTTTAATTCTTTCAGTCGCTTAAATACCTCGCCTTTTACCTGTTCATTCTCCGTCAGCATGGCGTCTGCTCTTCCTAGGTTGATGCTGATATTTCTTCCCACATAACGTTGAACAATTCCAGTCACAATATCTTTTTCTTTCTCAAAATACTGATCGTACACAACCTTACGTTCTTCTTCCCTGATCTTTTGAAGAATGAGGTTCTTTGCATTCTGGGTTGCGATTCTCCCGAAGGACTTTGATTCGATCGGGATCTGCGCGATATCTCCGATCTGGAGAGCCGAATCAATCTGTTCTGCATCCTCCAGGCTGATTTCCAATGCCGGGTCAAATACTTCCTCAACCACTTCTTTTTCGGCATATACTGCATAATCGCAGGTTTCACGGTCCATGATCACCTTGATATTCTCAGCCGTCCCAAAATGGTTCTTACACGCACTGATAAGAGAATTCTCGATTGCATCCATCATTGTATCTTTACTGATGTTTTTTTCCTGTTCAAGAATATTCAATGCTTCCAATAATTCTGTATTCATTATTATTTCCTCCTAAATTAAAAATCCAAAGCCAAACGGATAAGCGCAATTTCACTTTTATCAAATACCTGTGACGTTTCATCCTCATACTCTATCGTCACAGTGTCTTTGTCGTAATCCTTCAAGATTCCAACGAATTCTTTCTGTCTGTTGATGGCCCGGTATGTTTTTATTTCGACCTCTTCACCCAGACTGCGTTTAAAATCTTTTTCTTTCTTAAGCGGCCTGCCCAGCCCTGGGGAACTCACCTCAAAAATATAAGTATCTTCAATATAATCCTTTTCATCCAGAATATCTGAGAACTTCCTGCTGACTGCCTCACAGTCATCCACGGTAATCCCCCCCGGCTTATCAATATAAGCACGCAGATACCACGTTCCGGCCTCTTTTACATATTCTACATCCACCAGTTCAAACCCGAACTCCGTAACAATCGGTATCATAAGTTCCTCGGTCTGCTGTTCATACTGTTCTCTTCTCGACACACTAAACTTCCTTTCTCTGCATTGTTTTTTATACTTATTGAACTGCCTATGTTCAACAAGGTAACAAAACTGTTATAATAAGCTTTCCGGTCATAAGCGGTTTTGTATAAACTGCGATGCTGCATCCTTAGCAACAAAGAAGAGTGAACTTTCGTTCACTCTTCTGCCGGGTTCCTTATGTAACTATCATTGAGTATAACACCTTTTTTTGGTAAATGCAAGGAGGATTTCAAGAAATAACATTGTCCTATTGGCTCCATGCCGTGCAGCGGAGTGCACGGCATGGTCTGAACAGTTACTGTTACATCGTAAAATAAGTAGCTCCTACAGTTCGAGCATTCTTTCCAATCTATCAACTCTAAGCTTTAAGCTGCCCATTTGATATGACCTGACTTCTGCTCTCAGCTGGCTCATCTCCTTCTTTACTTCATTGTAATGTCTTGTACCAATCTCCTGTACTCTGTCTACTTCGGTAAGAACGTTGTTCTCAACTTCCCTTAAGTCAGCTTTGGTAGGCAGCTTAGCAATTACTTTCCATATACAGGCTATATCGTCCTTTGTCGCCATATTTACTATG
>BAIF02000115.1 GCA_000509105.1 Clostridiales bacterium VE202-21
GTCCTGACGCTGCGCGAAGAAGCTGTCAGGACATTTCACCAGCAGACATTTCCCCGCCAGGAGCCGGACGTTCCTTGACTTCAGCTGTTGCATCCGGGCGGAAGATAAGGCGTCATTCCTTGGTAGGCTTCATAATGTGGGGCAGCGGATTTGTATTGGCTTTTTTGTGCTATATTTATGTTAGAAGTCTGTGTGTTGGAATACACAAAGCCGCACAAATTTAGTTTTGCCACTTCACCATGAAGGAAAATAACTTAAACACCGCCAAATTCACTACTCTTGCCAATTAAATACCGGGAAACCAATTCTATACGCTGCCCCCGTCTTAATGGCATCGGGTCGGTTTTTTTCGTTCTGGCCGGATGAGTCTAGCCGAGGGGGCTGTAAGCCGCAGGCCTCTCGGCGCCTCTCCTCCAAACACAAAAAAGGATCCCCCTCCCGGGAAGATCCTTGTGGATTTGAGATTATTTTCTTAATCCAAGTCTTTCGATCAAAGTACGGTATCTCTCGATATCTGACTTTTTCAAGTATGCCAGCAGACCACGTCTCTGTCCTACCATCTTAAGAAGTCCTCTTCTTGAGTGGTGATCCTTCGGGTTTGCTTTGAAGTGATCTGTCAGTTCGTTGATTCTTGCTGTAAGAATTGCGATCTGTACTTCCGGAGATCCTGTGTCCCCTTCACTTCTGCCATACTCTGCAATGATTGCCTGTTTCTTTTCCTTTGCGATCATCTTACGTTTCCTCCTTTATTTTCTTTTATAAAACCGCCTGGCATTAAGTAACGGTTGGAGTCTTCCTATTACCGAACACCGGCTGAATTCATACTTTAATAGTATAGCATAACTTAAATCCTATGTAAAGCAATACTTTACGCTATTGTATTCTTCTGCTGTATTCTTTCCGTTCTTCCTTACTATTCTTCTTCATCTTCAGACTCGTCATTGTTCTGCGGCTCCAATATAGCAAATGCAATATTGGTGGCATGATCTGCCACACGTTCCAGCCCGGATATAGTATCAGAGAAAATCATGCCTGCCTCTGGTGAACACTTGCCCTTTGTCAGACGTTTGATATGTGCTTTCTGTAGCTTCTTCTCTCTTTCATCCACCTCGTCCTCCAGCGCCATGACTTCCTGCATGTGTTCCTGGCTGCGGTTGGAAAACATCTCTAAGGAGTATACCAGTGTTTTTTCCACCAGATCCATCATATCCTGGAGCTGCCGGATTCCTTTTTCACTGAATGTGACATGTCTGTCGATCCTCATCTTTGCAGAATCCGCAAAATTCTCCGCATGGTCCCCGATCCTTTCGATATCGTTTACAACGTGGAACAGACCGCCTACCAGCATCGCATCTGCGGTAGGGATCTCCATGCTGTTGATCCTGACCAAGTAGTCGGTAATCTCCCTGTTCAGATAATCAATATACGCCTCCTGCCGGTATACCTCGGCGATCTTTTCCTCATTCAGTGTACAGAGCGCATCCATACCTCTTTTTAGGTTCTCAATCGCCAGGCAGCCCATATGTTCCAGCTCATAGATGCCTGATATAACCGCTGTGGTAGGTGTAATCATCGTACTGTTCCCGATATACTTCAGTTCGTACTCATCATCCGGCGAAGCATCTTTCCCCGGTATAATTAAATAGGTTACCCTGACTACCCATTTCATAAACGGGAAGAGTAAAATCACCTCACATATTTTAATTAAGGTATGAGCATTTGCTACTGCCCTGCCCATATTGCCCCCGGATACCTTCATAATTGCATCCGCAATTGGCTGCAGCGCAAACAATAGCACAATGAAAATTGCGACAGATCCGATGATATTAAATAGGAAATGGATCCAGGCCGCCCTTTTCGCATCTTTTTTGCCCCCCAGGCTGGCAAGAAGCGCAGAGACACAGGAACCCATGTTGCATCCCAGAATAAGATAAAAGCAGATCGTAAACTGTAGAAATCCCTGGGAAGCCAGCAGGATTACGATACCTACGGTGGCCGAAGAGCTCTGCAAAATTGCTGTTATCGCAAATCCAACCAGGATCGCCGCAAAGGGATTGCTTAATGATTTGAGCAGCGCTACGATATGCGGAGATTCACGCAGGGAAGACATGGCATCTCCCATTGTACTCAAGCCCATAAACAGGATACCAAATCCAAGGATCACTCCGCCGATTTTCTTGGTATTCTGTTTTTTGCTGAACATGAACATTACAACGCCGGTGATCACGAACAGAGGTGCAACATCTGATAGATTAAATGCAATCAACTGTCCGGTGATTGTTGTACCGATATTGGCGCCAAGTATTACCCCGGCAGCCTGATAAAGGTTCATAAGCCCGGAATTCACAAAGCTTACAACCATTACTGTCGTCGCGCTGGACGACTGCACAACTGCCGTGAACAAGATACCGACCAGCATCCCCACAAATCTGTTTTGTGTGAAGAACTCCAGAATCGACCTCATCCGTGCGCCGGCAACCTGTTCCAGGCCGTCGCTCATCATCTTCATGCCGAACAGGAATAATCCCAGTCCTCCCAGCAGCAGAAATATTGTCGTTACACTCATTTGTACTTCCCCTAACTCTTTCTCTAGTTTGTCAAGCTTTTCTCCCGAAAATATGCCTTTCCGGATTGGATATCCCGGTCCACCTGCTGTTTCAGTTCTTCCACAGAACAAAACTTTGTTTCCGGTCGCACGAAAGAACAGAATTCCACCATAATCTCTTTGCCGTAGGCATCACCTTTGTAGCCAAAAACAAATACCTCCGCCAGAAGCCTTGGCTCATCTGCCACTGTCGGCTTGATCCCCACATTTCCAATACCGTGATACCACTTGCCGTCCACCAGGATTCTGCAGGTATATACTCCGAATCTGGGCATAATTTTTCGTTCTGTGGGCGCAATGTTCATCGTGGGAAATCCCAGTGTACGCCCCAGCTGCCTCCCATGTTCCACAATCCCCGTCATGTGATAAGGGTATCCCAGCAGCTGGTTTGCAAGCCTGGCATCGCCTTCTTCCAGCGCTTCCCTTACATAGGTGCTGCTGATTTCTCTGTCCCCATACAACTCTTTCTCCACAACATCCAGCCGGTAGCCGTAATTTGGGGCCAGCTCCGCAAGCATACCGGCATCCCCCCGCTTGCCATGTCCAAAGTAAAAATCTGTACCTACGACAATATGGGAGGCGTGTAGCGTATCCACCAATATTTTCTCAATGAATGTCTCCGCTTCCATCTCCCTGATTTCCTTCGTAAAGGGACACTGTATCATACAATCTACCTGCTCTTCCAGGTGCTGTCTGCGCTCCTTGTTTGTAAGCAGTGTTTCTTTCTTCATGTCAAATGCAAATACAACGCTTTTTAATTTTTCTTTCTCCGCGCAATCCCTTACTCTGCTGATCAGTTTCTGATGGCCTCTGTGAAGGCTGTCGAATTTGCCCAGAGTAACGGCTGTTTTTTCAGTTTCCTGATAAGAATTAATATCTGTATAGTACCGCATGTCTTTCCCCGTAATTTTTCCTTTATCACTTGCATGGATATGCCTGCTTATTAATCCGATATGAAAAACATCTTCTCAAGCCGGTATTCCTGTCTTTCAGTAAAGTAACGGTAAACACCTATAAACTGTTTGTTTCGGTCGTACATCCTTACAGATTGTCCGTCCATAAAAACATTCTCTTTTGTCATAAATTCCCGGCGCAGCGGATTTCCGTTATAGGCCAGTGCTTCATACTCCTTTGCCACCACTAATTCAGGTAGTTCCCGGAACATGGCATCTATAGGCGTTACAATGTCCGTAAGCTTCCCCATTTTTTTATATTCCTCAATCTGAGAGAGCTTTAGGCTGTCTTTGATCTCAAAACAGCTTACCTTTGTCCTTCTAAGGGCTTCCATACAGGCACCCGTCCCTGCTTCTCTGCCTATGTCGTGGCAAAGTGTACGAATGTAGGTGCCCTTTGAACAATGAATTTCCATATGTACTCTTGGAAGATCAATTTTGTTTATCTTTATATCGAAAATATGAACCCTTCTTGTTTTCCGTTCTACTTCGATGCCTTCCCGTGCAAGCTCATACAGCTTTTTTCCGTTTACTTTCAGCGCAGAATACATCGGCGGAAGCTGTTCATATTCCCCGATGTACTTTTGTATACACTCTTTTGCAAATTCATCTGTCAGTAATGATGTATCCCGTTCTTCCAGTATTTTCCCTGTAATATCCTGTGTATCTGTCATCTTCCCAAACAACAGTACTGCCTCATAGGTCTTATTCTTATCTGTCAGCATATCACAAAGTTTTGTCGCTCTGCCCAGACATACCGGGAGAACTCCTTCGGCATCCGGATCCAGAGTGCCGGTGTGCCCTATCTTTTTCTGTCCCACGATTCCTCTGAGTTTTGCAACTACATCATGGGATGTATAACCCTTTTCTTTATATACGTTAATAATACCGTTTACCATAAACCGTTATACCTGTGTCTCTTCCTGATCCAGCTGGCGCGCAATCTGGATGCTGACATTATTGATCACATCATGGAATGAGCCTTTCATCGTGAATCCCGCCGCTCTTGCGTGGCCGCCTCCTCCAAAATACTGGGCGATTATGCTTACATCCACCTTACCTTTCGAACGCAGGCTTACTTTATAATTCTGCGTTTCCAGTTCATACATGAAAAGCGCCGTCTCGGTTCCCTGCGTCAGCTTCATCTGGCTGACAATCCCTTCCAAATCGCTCGGCTTCGCACCGTAAAATTCCATTTCTTTCTTACTCACGGCACTTACTATACACCTTTTATCCAAAATCAGAATACTCTCCAAAAGAGCTCTGCCCAGAATCTGATTCTGAATATAGGTCTTTTCATAAAAAGTTTTCTCTATAATATCGTTCCCGTCAATTCCCTTGCGCAGCAAATCTGCCGCTGCCTCCATCGTCTCCGGTGAGGTGCAGGAATACTGAAACACGCCGGTATCATGCGCGATTCCCATGTAGAGAGCCTCCGCCTCAGGTTTGCCGATTTTTTCTTTATCAAGAAGTCCAAATACCAGCTCTGACGTGGAACTGGCATCCGGTACTATATAGTTAATATCCGCAAATGCATCATTGCTAACGTGGTGGTCGATACAGAATGTCTGTTTTGCATTCTGAAACAAGGGCGCTGAAAAACCAAGACGTTTCTCATCGCCGCAGTCCAGGCATATAAACAGATCATATTGCTTTCCCTCCGGAATACAGTTTCTTGCCTCATCCGTCTTCTGAATCAAGCGGTAGGCCTCAGGAATCTCTTCCAGATATATGTCCGTTTCTATTTGAGGATACTGTTCCGTAAGATACAGATAGAGCCCCATACTGGAGCCCACACAGTCCCCGTCCGGACGGATATGCCCGCCCAGCGCTATAGACTGTTTTCCCTTCAGTATCTCAGATAACCCAACTCCCAAAGAGCTGTCTACGGAGTCAGCATTGCAGGCGGATCCGCTTTTAACTGTGGAATAATCTACACTCATATTATTCAGCCTCGTCTTTCAAATCTCTGGTCAGCTCATCAATCTTTTTACTCATATTCACGCCGTACTCAATAGACTGATCCATGATAAACCGGATTTCCGGCGTGTTTCTCATATTAATAGTCCGGGCCAGTTCGCGCCTGATATACCCCTCGGCGCTTTGGAGCCCCTTGATTGTATCCTCCTGTGCCTTCTTGTCTCCCAGCACACTGATATATGCTTTACAGGTCTTCAGGTCAGGAGCCACTTCTACTGCTACAACGGAAGTCATCGGTGCCACACGCGGATCCTTGATGCCTCCCCGCAGTATGTTGCTCAGTTCACGCTGAACCTCTGTATTAATCCGTGTATTTTTAATGCTGTTTTTTCTCATAATTGCTCCTTCACATAGCCGCCGTAAACGAAACGGTTTTATTTTCTTTCAATTTCCACCATCTTGTATGCCTCTACAAGATCGCCTTCTTTAATATCATTAAAGTTCTCGAATACGAAGCCACACTCGTATCCTGTCCTTACTTCCTTCACATCATCTTTAAAACGCTTCAGAGATGCCAGTGGTCCGTCAAAGATTACGATTCCATCGCGTGTAAGGCGTACGGAACAGTTTCTCTCAAATGTTCCGTCCAGCACGTAGGAACCAGCAATTGTTCCGACTCCGGAAGCCTTGAATGTCTGACGCACTTCTGCGTGGCCCAGCACTTTCTCCTCAAAGATCGGATCCAGCATGCCCTTCATGGCAGCCTCTACGTCCTCGATTGCATTGTAGATGACTCTGTACAGTCTCAAGTCTACGCCCTCCCGGTCTGCAATCTCTTTTGCGGTAGCATCCGGCCTTACATTGAATCCAATGATAATTGCATTGGATGCGGAAGCCAGGATTACATCTGACTCATTGATGGCGCCTACTCCACCATGGATAATTTTGATTACCACCTCATCATTGGAAAGCTTCAGCAGGCTTTGTTTCAATGCCTCTACAGAACCCTGTACGTCTGCTTTTACAACGATATTCAATTCTTTCAGGTTTCCTTCCTTAATCTGCGTAAACAGATCATCCAGTGACATTTTCGCCTTTGTATCATCCAGCAGCTTCACTCTGTTCTGGGAAATAAATGTATCTGCAAAATTTCTTGCCTCTTTTTCGGTCTCGCATCCCACAAATACTTCGCCCGCATTCGGCACGTCGTTCAGGCCGAGTATCTCAACCGGCTGGGACGGTCCGGCTTCTTTGACTCTGCGGCCCTTATCATCCATCATCGCCCTGACTTTACCGTGTGCAGAACCCGCTGCGATAGCGTCTCCCACATGGAGCGTCCCCTTCTGTACAAGTACAGTTGCAACGGATCCTTTCCCTTTATCCAACTCTGCTTCGATGATAAGACCTCTTGCAAAGCGGTCCGGATTCGCCTTCAGTTCCATCACCTCTGCTGTCAGAAGAATCATCTCCAGCAGATCTGTAATTCCCTCTTTTGTATGTGCAGATACAGGCACGAAGATGGTGCTGCCGCCCCAGTCTTCCGGAATGAGCTCATATTCTGCCAGTTCTTGTTTTACCCTGTCAATATTTGCGCTTGGCTTATCGATCTTATTGATAGCAACGATAATCTCAATGCCTGCTGCTTTGGCATGGTTAATTGCCTCTACGGTCTGCGGCATTACGCCGTCGTCGGCAGCTACCACCAAAATGGCTATATCTGTGGAGTTAGCCCCCCTCATACGCATGGCTGTAAATGCCTCGTGTCCCGGTGTATCCAGGAATGTGATTTTTTCACCGTTTGCCTCTACTACATAAGCACCAATGTGCTGTGTGATTCCGCCCGCCTCTCGGCCAATGACATTTGTATGGCGGATTGCATCCAGAAGCGATGTCTTACCATGGTCAACATGACCCATAACACATACTACCGGAGGACGTTTTACCATAGCGCCTTCGTCTTCTTCCTCTTCTTTGAGAAGTTCTTCAATTACATCGATCACGACCTCTTTTTCGCAGAGAACGTCAAATTCCATTGCGATTTCTTCTGCTGTGTCATAGTCTACTTCCTGATTCACCGTAACAACTTTACCCTGAAGGAAAAGTTTTTTAATAATTACGGCAGGTACGATTTTCATCTTATCAGCGAGTTCCTTGATTGTCAGAACCTCCGGAAGCACAATTTGTTTGATCTCTTCTTTCTTCTCAACTGGTTTCGGCTGCGGTTTTACAACCTCCACAGCAGGTTTCTGGCGTTTGCCCTTTTTGTTCTTGCTGTCAAAGTCACCGTCTTTATATTCTTTTTTCTTATAGTCTTTCTCTTTATCTTTTGCTTTATTCCTCTGCACCTTCTGTTGTTCTACTAATGGTGTTGGAATAGCATCTCTGTCGTCCCTTCTGCTGTCACGGCGTTCCGTACCTCTGGACGGGACGTTGCCAGTGCGCTGGCCGCCGCCCACATTTCTGCCGCCCTGGCCGCCATAATTTCTGTCTCCGCCCTGGTTATTATAGCTTCTTTCTCCGTTCTGGTTTCTGCCGAAGTTTCCGCCCTGTCCACCAGCCGGCCGCTGGCCGCGGTTGTTGTTGTATCTCTGATTTTGGTAACCGGAATTTCTCTGGTCAGAGGAATTGCCGCCATTTTGTCTTGTCTCCTGTGAAGACATAGAACCAGAATTTCTCTGGTTGCCCTGATATGGCTGACGCTGTCCTCCCTGATAAGCCGGACGCTGTCCTCCTTGCGGACGCTGTCCCTGTGAATTTCCTGCCGGGCGCTGTGACGGTGCGGAGCCTGTTGGACGCTGGCCTGATACATTTCCTGCCGGACGCTGTGCCGGTGCTGTGCCTGCCGGGCGCTGGCCTGGTACATTTCCCGCCGGAC
>BAIF02000114.1 GCA_000509105.1 Clostridiales bacterium VE202-21
TTATTAATAATTAGGTTGGCGTAAAGTAATCAGTAAGGTAAAAAAGCGTTTAAAACTTACAATCTATATTAAAGTCCCGCCAATTCTGTCCCATCCGCTGCCCCGGTCCGGGATCCTACCCGGTTGGCGAGCTTTCCTGCCGATTGGATGAGCCAGCTTTATGACAGGGAGGCCGGGGAGGTGCTGGGGCTGTATATGCCGTTGCGAAATGCTGGAGTGCGCTTAGTGATTCTTGAACAGCCGATGCCGGATAGGCGGGGAAAAACTTGATCTCCAAATCAAGTTTTTACTGAACCCAGCGCGGGAAATCATCAGATTTCCCGTGATGTGTTCAGAGTACCCGCCTATCCGGCATCGGCTGTTCTAGAAACACTTAGCAGCATGGGTGCATATCGCAACGGCATATACAGCCCCAGCACCTCCCCGGCCTCCCTGTCATGAAGCGTCCCCGTCCGTCGACAAGGCTGAAGCTTGCCGACTAAATCCCGATTTATATGATGCCCTGCGCCGTCATTGCGTCTACTACTTTTTCAAATCCCGCAATGTTTGCGCCTACGACATAGTTTCCTTTTACATCATATCTTTCAGCAGCATCCGCCATATTATGACAGATGTCCACCATAATTCTCTGAAGCTGCGTATCTACTTCCTCGAATGTCCAGCTAAGACGCTCACTGTTCTGGGACATCTCCAGGGCTGAAGTCGCAACACCGCCAGCATTTGCCGCCTTTCCAGGTGCAAATAATACACCGTTTTTCTGCAGATATTCTGTTGCTTCCAGAGTTGTCGGCATGTTAGCGCCCTCTGCTACTGCAATACATCCGTTTGCAACAAGTGCCTTTGCGTCATCCAGCAGAAGTTCATTCTGGGTTGCACATGGCAGTGCGATATCAACTTTTACTGACCAAACGCCTCTTCCTTCGTGGTACTCGGAATTTGGACGGTAATTCTTGTATTCTGTCAGTCTTGCACGCCTAACTTCCTTGATTTCCTTCAGCGTGTCTACGTCAATCCCATCCGGATCGTATACCCATCCGTTGGAGTCACTGACTGTCACTACTTTAGCCCCCAGCTGATGTGCTTTCTGTGTTGCGTAAATAGCAACATTTCCTGAACCTGATACTGCTACTGTCTTACCAGCAATGTCAATTCCGTTTAGCTTAAGCATCTCCTCTGTCAGATAAAGAAGACCGTATCCGGTAGCCTCTGTGCGGGCCAGAGATCCGCCGTAGCTTAATCCTTTTCCTGTAAGTACACCTTCGGATAATCCGCGGATACGTTTGTACTGTCCATACATATATCCAATCTCTCTTGCACCGGTGCCGATATCTCCTGCAGGAACATCTGTATCTGCTCCGATATATTTACACAATTCTGTCATAAAACTCTGGCAAAAAGCCATAACTTCTCTGTCTGATTTTCCTTTTGGATCGAAGTCCGAACCGCCTTTTCCTCCGCCGATCGGAAGACCTGTCAGGGAATTTTTGAAGATCTGTTCAAATCCCAGGAATTTGATAATGCCAAGGTTTACTGAAGGATGCAGACGAAGACCGCCTTTATATGGTCCAATCGCACTATTGAATTGAACCCGGTACCCTGTGTTAACCTGAACCTGACCGCTGTCATCCACCCACGGCACACGGAACTTCAGCTGTCTCTCAGGCTCTACAAGCCTCTCCAGAAGAGCATCTCTGCGGAATTTCTCCTCATTTGCCTCCACAACGGCTCTCAGAGACTCCAGCACTTCCTTTACTGCCTGGTGGAACTCCGGTTCTGCAGGGTTCTTTTTCACAACTAATTCAATTACCTCATCAACGTATGACATCCTTTTCTACCTCCTGAAATAATATAAAAATGGCGGGGTGACAACCTGCCCCGCAACATGACAACTTTGTCTACTCGTTTATTTTAAAAGCTGTCTGCAACTTTGTCAATCATAAATTTCATAATTTTTACAGCTTTAGCACTGTATAGTATTAAACCCAACAAAGTATACAGCAAAATGCTTTCATAACATTTCAAACATCATCCGTGTTACCGCAATATTAGCTTTAGTTTAAACGATGACAGCTATCCGGACAGTCTCATCCCCTGTTTTATGTGAAAACGACATTTTCGCAGGAAATCTATTTGTATTATTCATTTCTATTGTTTTCCCATTTCTTATAGAAGATATAGCCAAAATAATTCATTTTGTCCTGATGACTTGGCTAATATCTCCTGTAAAAGTGCAAAAAAACGCCATAGACCTATGTCTATGACGCCTTTGTCATTTCACTCATTTAGTATATACCAGTTTTTTCCTAACGTCAAGTAAAAATTCGAACTGTATATCCTGAGCTACCATTCACGGGGCCGTGCACCCCGCTGCACGGCATCCGAGCCATTAAAGTGATCGAGCCGGGCATCTGGTCCCTTGCCCCAGGCGACTTTAAATGGCCCAGATGCCGTTATTATGCGCGGGCCCTGGGCCGTGTATAGTAACTACCCTGATGTCAGTACTGCGCGCATCCGCAAGGGGGACAGTAAGAGCTTCAAGAGCCATCTAACGTCCGATCAAGTTCCGAAATCTGTTCTTAATCTTGCTGAACGAGACCGGCAGGTTCTCCCGCTTCTCTTTATAAAAAGAAGACGCAAAATCAATAATATAAAGCAAAATCAGCAATGTACCTGCAATTCTTCCTATATGGAAAGGTATCGCATTTACAATCCGCTCAACAAACCCGTGCAGAACCCCAAACAAGATCAAAGTATACAGTCCCCAAGCCAGCGTGCTTTCCAGGCAGAGAATCCCTTTATAATTAAACGGCTTGTCCGTATAATCCCACCAGACCTCACCGAATATTCGTTCCATAATCCTGGCTGTCACCCATTCAATTGTTGTGGCCAGTATGGCTCCCAGAAAGAAAAGCAACACTCTGTTGTGACTGTAAGGGCTCAGCACAAAATATACTGTCAGAGCCCCCACCCCATAGATCGGGCATAACGGTCCTTTTGAAAATCCCCGGTTTGTCCATTTTTTATTACAAATGGACATGTAAATAGATTCCACTATCCACCCAAGAATACTGTACGTAAGGAACCACAGTACTACATGATATAAATCTCTTCCAAATATCACCTTATCCCACATATTCTCATCTCCATCTTATGTTAATGTCCCATTAGTTTACATTGGTAATCATATCATAGCTTCACAGACATTACTACGAACTTTGGAAAGTCTTAAACAAATCTTAAATAAATAAAGAAAATACAAAGCAGACTCCTACCCCTGCCTTCCTTTCCATCCGCCTCCTCCGCTGGCCTCAAAACACAAAAATAGAGTGTTTTTCAACACTCTATTTATCTGCACATATTAATTATATTTACGTTTTCTAGCAGCTTCAGATTTTTTCTTACGTCTTACGCTTGGCTTTTCGTAATGTTCTCTTTTACGAATCTCCTGCTGAATGCCAGCCTTTGCACAGTTTCTTTTGAATCTGCGTAAAGCGCTATCTAACGTCTCGTTTTCTTTAACGATTACATTTGACATAGTCTCACACCTAACCTCCCCTCCAGCCTTGTATTGTGCATCATACGACTGTTCGGGTATATTTATTGCACTACAAAAGATTATATCATATTTTCACTAAACGTCAACTGTTTCCGGCAAAAAAACTAAGAAAGTTGTCCTTCCAGTGCTTCAACAACCTTTGTAAGCGCATCTTTGATGCCCGCCGGATTCTTTCCGCCTGCCTGCGCCATGTTCGGACGGCCTCCCCCGCCGCCTCCTACGAGGCCGGCAATCGCTTTGATAAGGTTCCCGGCATGTGCTCCCTGTTTCATTGCACCTTCTGTTGCGGTTACCATAAGACTGACTTTCCCCTCATTTCCAGATGCAAGTACGACTACGCCCTCTCCCAGTTTTTCCTTCATCTGGTCTCCAAGGTCGCGGAGTCCATTCATATCAACGCCGTCCACCTCTGCAGCCAGAAGCTTTACGCCTTTCACTTCCTGCACCTGATCCATCACATCGCCCATGGCATCCTGTGCAAGTCTGCTCTTCAAGCTTTCTACCTCTGAGTGAAGCGCTTTGTTCTCGGACATCACATGCGTGATCTTTTCCGGCAGGTTATCCGGCGATGCCTTTAACAGCCTTGCGGCCTCATTCATCTTCCTCTCCAGGGCATCATAATAGTCTAAAAGTCCCTGCGATGTCAGTGCCTCAATTCGGCGCACGCCTGCGGCCACGCCTGTCTCGGAAATAATCTTAAACGCCATAATCTCACTCGTGTTCTTTACGTGGGTACCGCCGCAGAACTCAATTGAAAATCCGCCTATGTTGACCACCCTTACGATGTCCCCATACTTTTCACCGAACAATGCCTGCGCACCGGTCTTTCTGGCCTCTTCGATCGGCATATTCTGAATATCCACAGGCAGGGCCTCGGCAATATGCTCATTTACAATTTCCTCTACCTGTTTGAGTTCATCCTGGCTCATCGCGGAAAAATGTGTGAAGTCAAAACGGAGCCTGTCTTCATTCACACTAGAACCTGCCTGTTCTACATGAGTGCCCAGCACTGTCCTGAGCGCCTTCTGGAGCAGATGGGTCGCACTGTGGTTTCTTGCGGATAAAGAACGCTTTCTCGCATCTACAGCCAGCTCTGCCTTATCCCCTGTCTTGACCATGCCTTTGACAACCTGTCCCACATGGCCGATTTTACCGCCCAGGAGCTTGATTGTGTCTTCTACCTTAAATTCCCCTTCCGGAGTGCGGATAATGCCCGTATCGGCCTCCTGGCCGCCACTGGTGGCATAGAAAGGTGTCTCTTTTACAAATACAGTTCCCTTCTGGCCGTCCGACAGGGCCTCTGCTACTTCTGTCTCCGTGGTCAGCACCGTAATCTCTGATTCAAATATTAAATTATCATATCCTACAAATGTGCATGTAATACCCGGATCAATGGATTCGTAAACGGTCACATCCGCTCCCATATAGTTCGTTACGCCACGGGCGGCGCGGGCTGTCTTTCTCTGGACTTCCATCGCAGCTTGGAATCCCTCTTCATCCACATTCATACCCTTTTCTTCCAGAATCTCTTTGGTCAGATCGATCGGAAAACCATATGTGTCATACAGTTTAAACGCTTCCTCTCCGGAAAGAGTCTTTTCTGCTCGCTTCTCCATCCCGTCGATCATATCGGATAAAATAACAAGCCCCTGATCAATCGTCTTGTTAAACTGCTCCTCTTCCTTTGCTATCACTTTCAGGATAAAGTCTTTTTTCTCTTCCAGCTCCGGATAACCGTCCTTAGAGCCTTCAATTACGGTCTCCGCCAATGCCGGAAGGAAATTGCCTTCGATATTCAGCAGTCTTCCATGTCGGCAGGCTCTTCTGAGCAGACGGCGCAGTACATACCCTCTGCCTTCATTGGAAGGCATAATACCGTCGGATATCATAAATGTCACAGAACGTACGTGATCTGTTATAACACGGATGGAAATATCAGTGCTTTCTTCTTTTCCGTATACTGCGTCTGCCAGCCTGCATACATGGCTGCGCAGTTCTTTGATCGTATCCACGTCGAATATGGAATCCACATTTTGTACAACCGAAGCAAGTCTCTCCAGGCCCATGCCTGTATCAATATTCTTCTGTTCGAGCTCTGTATAATTTCCTTTGCCGTCATTTTCAAATTGGGTAAATACGTTGTTCCATATCTCCATATAGCGGTCGCACTCACACCCTACTGTACAGTCAGGGCTTCCACAGCCGTACTCTTCCCCTCTGTCATAGTAAATCTCCGAACACGGGCCGCATGGACCTGAACCGTGCTCCCAGAAATTATCCTCCTTGCCGAACTTAAAAATCCGTTCCGCCGGAATCCCCATCTTTTTATTCCAGATCTCAAATGCTTCATCATCGTCCAGATATACAGATGGGTACAGTCTGTCGGAATCCAGACCTACCACTTCCGTCAGGAACTCCCATGACCATTTAATTGCATCATCTTTAAAGTAATCACCAAAAGAAAAATTACCCAACATTTCAAAAAAAAGTGCCATGGCGCGCTGTCTTGCCGACATTCTCTATATCACCTGTCCGGATACACTTCTGACATGTTGTCACCCTTTTTCTCGGCGGGTTCTCCTGCCCGGTAAAATATGGCTTCATAGGTGCCATCCCCGAGTTAATGAGCAGCAGGCTCTTATCGTTGTGCGGCACTAATGAAAAGCTCTTCATTGCAAGGTGCCCTTTGCTCTCAAAAAACTCCAAAAACATCTTTCTTAATTGGTTCACTCCATATGGTTGCATAACCCTAGTCCTCCCGGTTTCTTTATCTGCGGCAGTCATTATTATTCTGCCTTTATACGCTCCGGATATCCGAAACGATGAGTATATGGTCAACAGAAACAGAGTGGATGCGGATCCACTCTGTATTTCTAACCTATCATACCATAGCTGGTACGGTTTTTCAAATATTATTTTAGCTCAATTTCCGCCAGTTCTTTCGGCGGAATGTTGTTGGAAGAATTCTTAACATAGTTGGCAAGAGCTTTCTTCGCTTTTGCGACCGGTATATTCGTTCCGGCGCCTGCTATACAGCTCCAGGACAGCCCATTCCCTCGATCAGACATCCGTTCATACGTCCGGCTTTTGCCAATGTCAGTATCTTTTTGCATTCTGCAAGCCCCTCGGCATGCTCAATGTTCACTTCCACATCCGGATAATACTCGTTGATGCAGTTCTCAATGGCCTCTGCCACGCCGCCGGCACAGGCATAGCCGCGGCCCGCTCCCGTAGCGTCGTGGAAAGAAGACTCTGCCTCATACTTCTTCAGGTCGATGTTTTTCGCGTCAAACATTGCCTGCACCTCTTCGTAAGTCACAACAAAGTCCACATCACTGCGCACGGTTCTTCTCGACGCTTCCAGCTTCTTAGCCGCACACGGCCCGATGAAAACCACTCGCGCGTTCGGATGCTCCTGCTTAATGGTTCTGGCCGTCGCCACCATAGGGGTCAGCTCCTGCGAGATCTGGTCGATCAGATCAGGGAAGAATTTCTTTGCCATTACCGCCCAGGACGGACAACAGGATGTCAACAGGAATGGAAGTTCCCCTGATACCACTTTATCCACATAATGATGCGCCTCAGCTATTGCTCCAATGTCTGCTCCCAGCGCCACTTCGTAGACTTCGGAGAATCCCAGCTCCTGCAGGGCAGCCTTAATGTTTCTCGGTGTAATATTGTCCCCAAACTGTCCGACGAATGCAGGGGCAATCTCAGCCACAATCTCTCCTCCCTCCTGCAGCGCGTTTGTCAGCTGGAAGATCTGGGACTTGTCGGAAATAGCTCCAAAAGGACAGCTTACCATGCACATACCGCAGGACACACATTTATCTGTGTCAATGTAGGCTCTTCCATATTTGTCGGAAACAATCGCATTAACGCCGCAGGCATTTTTACAAGGTCTTTCCTTCTTTGCGATAGCATCATACGGACAGACCGATTTGCATTTTCCACACTTGATACATTTTTCCTGGTCAATAAAGGACTTGCCGTCCACGAAGGAAATAGCTCCCTTCGGACATACCTCCTGGCACGGATGGGCAAGGCATCCTTTACAGATATTGCTCACTTCATATTTATTTTCTTCGCAGCTCTCGCAGGCCGATGGTATCACCTGCATCAGCGGAGGCTCATAATACTTTTCCGAAATGTTGCTGGCTTCCACTCCGGAAGTCAGGTGCACCGGCTTATTCTCCGGCCGCAGCGACAGACCCATGGCCAGCCTCAAACGCTCTCTCACGATCGCGCGTGAACGGTAGGTACTCTCGCGGTATTTCTCCGTATCATCATTTACAATCTCATAGGGTATCGCTTCCATATCTGCCAACAGCGTGTCCGCGTTAGCCTTAAATCCCAGTTTCGCAACTTCCGTAAACACTCTTCTCCGTATTGCACGGACCGGTGTCTGCAGTCCTCTCATCATAGGTTCTCTTCCTCCTGAATTTTCTCCAAAAAGGCAGCTTTCTGCCATTCTCTTTCATTTGCATTACCACTATACCCTTTTGTTAAAATTTAGTCAATATGGTTTCTTGTATAAAAAAAGGTACATTCCTTACTGATTCTTAAGCAGCTTCTGCGCATAATAAACAGACTGCATCGCATCCTTCCCATAGAAATCCGCTCCGATCATATCCGCATACTCCTGATTCAGGACAGCCCCTCCTACCATTACCCTGCATCTGGGAGCTTTCTGCTTCAATTGCTTGATTGTCTCCTCCATGCTCACAACGGTAGTCGTCATAAGTGCGCTAAGCCCTGCCAGACGCACATCCTCCTTCACCACTGTCTCCACAATCCGTTCCGGCGCCACGTCTTTTCCCAGGTCAATCACATCAAAACTGTAGTTTTCAAGCAGTACCTTCACTATATTCTTCCCGATATCGTGGATGTCCCCTTTCACGGTCGCAAGCACCACCTTCTCCTTCTTCTCCTGATCCTGTCCAGCCGCCGCAAGCGATTCCTTCAGAATTGTAAAAGCCGCTTTTGCCGCCTCAGCGCTCATCAGAAGCTGGGGCAGAAATACGGTTCCCTTCTCAAAGCCCTTCCCCACATTGTCCAGCGCAGGAATTAGATACGTATTGATGATATCCAGCGGTTTCTGCTCCTTTACAAGCAGGCCTGTAATATGATGCGCCTCTTCTTTCAACCCCTTTTCGATCGCCTGATCCAGGGACATCTCCCCGGAAACGGAAGGAGCCGCCGGGGTGCCAGTGTCCTGTCCGGCATATTTCGCAATGTAATCTTCACAGTTACTGTCCAGATTCATAAGCGCATGATATGCATAAAAGGACCTCATCATTTCCTCGGAGGAAGGATTGATTATCCCCGCACTCAAACCATTGTGCATGGCCATTGTATAGAAATTGGCATTGATAACCGGGCGGTTCGGCAGGCCAAAAGAGATATTGGATACTCCCAGCACCGTGTTGACTCCAAGTCCGTAACGCACTTTTTTCAATGCTTCCAACGTTACCCTGGCCCCTTCCGGATCCGAACTGATTGTCATAGCCAGAACGTCGATGACAATGTCTTTTTTATGAATTCCGTATTTTGCAGCTTCCGCGATAATGCGGCGGGCTATCTCCACTCTTTTGTCCGCAGTATCCGGAATGCCGCTCTCATCCAGCGTGAGGCCGATGACTACGCCCCCATACTTTTGTATCAATGGAAATACAGCGTCCATGGATTCCTGCTTGCCGCTGACAGAATTCACCATGGCTTTACCATTGTAGATCCGTAGACCGGCTTCCATGGCCTTTGTATCCACGGTATCGATCTGCAGCGGCAGGCTGGTCACGCTCTGCAGTCCCGACAGAACATCCCGCATCATGGATACCTCATCAATGTCCGGCAGCCCCACATTGACATCCAGTATATGCGCGCCTTTATCCTGCTGCGTGATGCCTTCCCTAAGAATATAGTCTATGTCATGTTCTTTTAGTGCCTGCCGGAATTTCTTTTTCCCCGTCGGGTTGATCCGCTCTCCGATAATCTTCGATCCCGTACCCAGGCAGACTGATCTGCCATAAGAGGATACGATCGTGATTTCCTTCTGCGTAACCGGAGCGGGTTTCATTCCCCTGCACAGCTTTACCATCGCCCTGATGTGTTCCGGCGTCGTGCCGCAGCATCCGCCCACTACAGACGCGCCACGGCCTATAATCATCTGCATGACAGACGCAAAATCACGGGGAAGTACATCATAGACCGTCTCTCCCTTCACTTGTTTCGGGAGTCCTGCATTCGGCTTCACAATCACAGGAAGAGACGTGTACTCCAGAATCTGATCCAGGATCGGAAGCATCTGTTTTGGCCCAAGCCCGCAGTTAATTCCTAAGGCATCCACCCTCAGGCCTTCCAGTAGTGCCACCACCGCTGGTACGTCTGCCCCTGTGAGGAGTTTGCCCCGCTCGTCAAAAATGGTGGTCACAAACACCGGCAGGTCTGTATTCTCCTTCGCGGCAAGCACAGCAGCCTTCAACTCATATGTATCACTCATTGTCTCAATATGAATCAGATCCGCTCCGGCCTCGCTTCCGTACCTTACAACCTCCCCGAATGCCTCGTACGCTTCCTCAAACTCCAGATCCCCCATGGGCTTTAATAGCTTTCCTGTAGGGCCGATATCCAGTGCTGTATAAACGCTTCGCCCATGCACGGCAGCCTGCGCAGACGCTTTTTTCACGTTTCTTACCGCGGCAGATACGATCTCCTGCAGTGAACAGCTGTCATCATGGAACTTCAGTGCATTAGCCCCAAATGTATTCGTCAGTATAATATCACTCCCTGCTTCGATATAATTCCGGTGTATCTCCATAATCTGTTCCGGATGTGAGATATTCCATGTCTCTGGAAGCTCACCGGGCTTTAAGCCGCCCGCCTGCAGTAATGTGCCCATTCCACCGTCAAAAAACAGCAGTTCTTTTCCCAATCTGTCTAAAATCATATTTTATCCCTTCTGTATATACAATCTTCTTTTTCGCAGGCCTCACAGCCTTTGATGTGGCATTTTTCTTCTGTAGTACCGGCTCCAATCACCGCTGTCACAGACTTTGACGGAGTCATCATACAGCTCTCAGTCATTGTCAGGCCAATCGTCTTTGCACAATCCAGCAGCTGCATCAAAGGCGCCTGGCAGCGAATGTCAAAATCACCGTATCCGGGACTGAACCTTGGCCGCAGATATAGCCCCTGCACTGAGACCTCCGTAGCAATATCCGCCTGGCACGCGTCACAGTATTCTTCCAGCAGAGCAGCCGCGCAGGCCTGCATCACTACAGCCTTCGCCATATCCGTTAAGGAAAGGCGGGCAAGCATCCGGTCTACCGCTGTCCCCAGCGTTGCGCCAAACAAGATAATCTTACAGCACCCTTTCAGATTCCGTCCAAGATTTCTGCTCTGAATTTCTACTCTGCCTATCGTAAATCTGTCATCCGCCGTCTGCTGCAAATCAAAGATGCGGTAGATGGATCTTCTGCCTGCTATGTCTTCCAGATCCCTGAATGAATCTTCAACCATTGCAAGCGTCTTATCATCTACCGCATGTTTTCCATATCCCAGATAACGGATGGCTTCTTTTGTCATATGATCCATCTGTTATTACTCCTAGCATTTAATAATTTCCGATAAATTACTCATGATTGCCTCTGCCACCTCTGGTTTATTCATGGAATAAATGTGGATATTCCTAACGCCGTTGGCAAGCAGGTCAATAATCTGATCTGTCGCATATGCAATCCCGGCCTGCTCCATTGCGTCCGGACAGTCTCCAAATCTGTCCAGTATAGCCTGGAATCTCCGCGGAAACACGGTTCCTGACAGTTCACAGCTGCGTTTCATCTGTTTTGCGCTTGTAATGGGCATGATTCCCGGCAGAACAGGTACGGTTATGCCGGCTTCCCGAATTCGGTACAGAAAGTTGTAATGGATATCATTTTCAAAAAACATCTGTGTGGTCAAAAAATCCACACCGCTGTCTACCTTCTGTTTCAGATATTTTATATCATCTGCTTTATGTTCGTTCTCTACATGTCCTTCCGGATAACAGGCAGCGCCGATGCAGAAGTCTCCATGCTTCCGGATCTCTTCTACCAGCTCATAGGCATAGTGAAAACGATCCTCCGACGGAAATTGCATATCAGCCGGAATGTCTCCCCGAAGTGCCAGAATATTCTCGATTCCAAGTTCCTTCAGGCTGCCGATTACACTCCTCACCTCGTCTTTCGTTGAGGACGCGCAGGTCAGATGTGCCAGGCTTTCGATTCCCAGATCCTCTTTGATATGCTCCGCAATCTTTGCGGTGTTTTTACTGGTTCCCCCGCCTGCTCCGTATGTAACACTTATAAAGTCAGGGTTCAGGGCGGCTATCCTGTCGGTTGCTTCCTGTACCTTTTCATATCCCGCGTCTGTCTTGGGCGGAAACACCTCGAACGATATATGTATCCGGTTCTCATTCAGTCTGTCTTTTATTTTCATATTTTACTTGTTCTCCCTTATACGAATGCCTGCGGCCGCCCTTCATAAAAAGGGCAGCCCATGCGCTTTATTCACTGATCAGGCTTTTGTATAATTCTTCGTATTGCCTTGCAGAGTTCTTCCATGAAAAATCTTTGTTCATGGCGCGCTCTACAATTTTATTCCAGTCACGTTTCTTATCGTAATAGATCCGTTCTGCGTAACGGATGGTATTCAGCATCTCATGTGCATTGTAATTAGTAAAGCTGAATCCCGTTCCGGTTTTTTCAAATTCATTGTACGGTTCTACTGTGTCCTTCAGTCCTCCTGTCTCCCTAACGATAGGAATCGTTCCGTATCTGAGGCTCATCAGCTGGCTTAATCCGCATGGCTCAAACAATGATGGCATCAGAAACGCATCGCAGGATGCATAAATCCTATGGGATAAGTCTTCGGAATAAAAGATATTCGCTGACACTTTTCCCGAGTATTTCCATGCAAAATGACGGAACATGTTCTCATATTTGGCATCTCCAGTGCCGAGTACGACAATCTGCACCGCATCCTGACACAATTCATCCATAATGTAATCTACAAGGTCAAATCCTTTTTGATCGGTAAGTCTGGACACCATACCAATCATCATGGTTCTGGAATCCTTATCCAGTCCCAGTTCTTCCTGAAGGGCCAGCTTGTTTGCCACTTTATTCTTACGGAATGTATCAACCGTAAACTTCTTGGCAATCCGGGAATCCAGAAACGGACAGTATTCCTCATAATCAAGTCCGTTTACAATTCCGCACAGTGCATTTTCTCTCGCCCTCATCAGGCCGTCAAGGGCCTCTCCGTAAAATGGTGTTTTAATCTCTTCTGCATAAGTTTGGCTTACAGTTGTCACTTTGTCAGCATATACGATTCCGCCCTTCAGAAGGTTCGCATCTTTGTATGCTTCCATCTTGTCAGGAACAAAATAGTACTCCGGCAGCCCCGTGATACTGCGCACGGTCGTGGTATCCCATACACCCTGAAACTTCAGGTTATGTATCGTCATGATTGTTTTGATTCCCCTGTAATACTCGCCGAGATAACGGAAATTATCCAGGTATACCGGTATGAGGCCGGTCTGCCAGTCATGGCAGTGAATCAAGTCAGGGCGGAACCCAATCACAGGTAGTATGCTTAAAACGGCTTTAGAAAAAAATGCATACTTCTCGATGTTCCATTTCGGATCGCCATCATATGGAGCGTAACCGCCGAAATAATGTTCGTTGTCGATAAAATAAAATGTAATATTGTCATGGATACATTTTAAAATTCCGACATATTGGTCAGTTCCAGCTATATCCATGTAGAAATGATCAACATATTCCAGCATATCTTTCCATTTTTGCAGCATACAAGTGTATTTTGGCAGCACCACCTTTACATCATATTTTTTTCTATCAAAATATTTAGGCAATGAGCGACAACATCTGCCAATCCGCCAGTTTTAATAAATGGAACGCATTCTGAAGATGCAAATAAAATGTTTTTCATAAACAACCCCTCCACTTTCCTTGAGTCCTCTTACAAGCCTTATACACTGACTATTATAACTCATTTTCTGAACAAAGGAAAGAATTATCTGTGCTTATATTCTAATTGGATGGTGTCTGCAATCAGTGCTATAAACTCAGAATTTGTCGGCTTTCCTTTGCCGGTGCTCACGGTATAGCCAAATAATTCATCCAGAGTGTCTAATTTGCCGCGGTTCCATGCCACTTCGATCGCATGGCGTATTGCCCGTTCCACTCTGCTTGATGTTGTCTGGTACTTTTTGGCAACCGTTGGGTATAATACCTTCGTAATTGCGTTCAGGACATCCATATCTTCCACTGCCATCATAATGGCATCCCTCAGATAATGGTATCCTTTGATATGAGCCGGTATCCCAATCTCATGCAGCATGTTAGTGACACGATTTTCCAGGTCCTCTTCTCTGATCGAGGTGTTTCCAGATAATTCTTCATTTTTCTTCTCGTGATTTCGGAACACTTTTCTTACAGTTTTTATACGATTCAACAACATTTCATTATTAAATGGTTTCATGATGTAGTAATTTGCGCCTTTGTTGAAAGCGTCTTCTGTAATTTTCTCCTGTCCTACCGCTGTTACGACAATGAAATCAGGGCGTTTTGTCATGGTCTTGTCTTGATTTATGCGCTCCATGACGGTTAAACCGTCCATTTTCGGCATAATTAGATCAAGAAGAACCACGTCTGGCTGTTGATTCTTGATGATTTGACACATCTCCTCACCATTTTTAGCCTTTCCCACCACATTCAGTTCTTTGTCCATGTTGATAATTTCTTCGAGCAGATCCAAAATTCTCTCATTATCATCAGCGATGGCCACGTTTAAATGTTCCATAATCCCTCTCTCCTCTAAAGGACCCGGACTGAGAAACGCCACTCGATTATTATATCTTTGAATCACACCATAATCAAGGATAATTTGTTGCTCTAATTCGACAAAGTCTGATCTCCAACATTCTCCAGCATATTTTCGATGAAAATGCCGTAACCTTTTGTGGAATCCTGTACGAAAACATGGGTTACCGCGCCAATCAGTTTTCCATTCTGCAGGATGGGGCTTCCGCTCATTCCCTGTATGATTCCCCCAGTCTTTTCAAGGAGTCCGGGGTCGGTTACCTGAATAACAAGCCCCTTATTCACTTCGTGTCCGGAATAGTCGATATCTGTCACCTTTATGTTGTATTCCTGGACTTCATTGTCGACAAAGCAACGTATCGTCGCATCACCGATTTCTATCTCTTCTTTGGCTGCAATCTGAACAGGAATCTGTTCTGTAAATAAATCGTCTATCTTATCTATCGTACCATATATACCTGCGTCCGTATTTTTTTTTATGCTTCCCAGCTTATTGTATCCGTTATAAACTATGATCCCCTCCATGCTGCCTGGAATTCCATTCTCCCCCTTTTTAATCGAGTGGATACTGGTTTTGTAAAGTGTGCCATCCGCAATGGACAAAAGTACATTTGTATCTGAATCATGAATTCCATGTCCCAGCGCGCCGAATTCACTGCTTCCTGTTAGAAAGGTAATGGTCCCAAGTCCCTGCACATTGTCCCTAACCCATATCCCCAATTTATATTCATCCGGTTCACATTCCACAGGTTTTATTTTCACATCTATGGTCTCTTCCTCTCTTCTGAGGCTGAGGACAACCTCGTCTTCATTCAAATGGGCGAGGGCTTCCATCAATTCCTTTTTATTCTCAACTGTTTTCCCGTTGATTCCAGTAATATAATCCCCGCATTTAACCAGATGGCTGGCCGGCTCGTATTCCACCCCGTCAATTCCTTTTATGTGTTCCGTATCCAGTACCATAACGCCATCTGTCTCCATATAGATTCCCACCGGCATTCCGCCGACAAGAACCGTGTCTTCGCTGATTGTCTCTGTACTTACTTCCGTCTGCTCTACTGCATCTGCGGCTATCCAGCCAAAATAGCCTGAACAGGCAGACAAAAGCACAGCGGACAAAAGAATAAGAACTCTGTTCTGCCAGCGTTTCTCCATGCAACCACACCCTTTCATTTTTAATCAGGAATTCGTGAAATAGAAACCACGAAAATTTCTTATTTCACAAAAAACACTATCCTATTAAACAAAAAACAGATACCAGCATGGTATCCGTTTTTAGTATGTGACTGCATGTTCTTTTTCACACTGGTATTATATTTCACGCTTTGCCATTTCTTTCATCTCTGCCGCGCTTTCCATTATTTTTCCGGTTACTTTCGCCCCGCCCAGAAGCCGTGCCAGCTCTCTGACCGATTCCTGTTCATCCAGACATAGTATTTCCGTTTTGGTTCTGTTAGACGTTGTATCTTTTTGAATCAGATAATGCGCATCGGCCATCGCCGCGATCTGGGGAAGATGTGTAATACAGATCACCTGCCTGCTCCGCCCGATAACATGCATTTTTTCTGCTACTCTTCCTGCAGTGATTCCGCTGATTCCCGTATCTATCTCATCAAAAATTAAAGTCGGCGTATCTTCCTTATCTGCTAAAACTGCTTTTACCGCCAGCATGATTCTGGATAATTCACCGCCGGATGCTACATTGGCAAGTGGCTTTACAGGTTCCCCCGGATTTGTGGAAAGATAAAATTCCCCTTCATCCATGCCATTAGCAGTAAAAGTTTCCGTCTTTCCCAATCTCAATTCAAACTTAACATCCAGAAAATTCAGGTCAGCAAGACCCTGCTTTATTTCCGCAGCGAATGCCCGGGAAGCCTCGGCTCTGACTTTGCTTAAAGCATCTGAGTGCTTCTTTAGCTTTTTTTCACTTTGGCTGTATTTTTCTTCCAGATCAGCTATATAACTTTCATAATCTTTTAGTTCACTTAGTCTCTCTCTTTTTGTCCTGCAGTATTCCAGGACATCATTGACAGTATTACCATATTTTGCTTTTAAATGATTGACAAGATTCAGCCTGCTCTCGGTTTCATAGTACTCTTCCTCGGAAAATTCAAAGCTTTTCGCATATTCCGCCAATTCCCGGTTAAAATCATTCAGAAGACTGTCTATCTCCAACAGCTGGCCATAAAGGCCCGCTCCCCGCTCATCACATTCTTCCACATCCTGAAATGCGCGGATGGCCCGGCTCAGCAGATCGCTGGCATTGCCATGGGCTGATTCGCTCGTATACTGATACGCCTCCGCTATGCTCTCTGTAAAACGGCGGCTCTCTGTCATACGCTGGTATAAAGCCTCCAGTTCTTCGTCTTCGTGTTCCTGCAGGCCGGCCTCTTCGATCTCCCCAATTTCAAATTCCGCGAGCGAAATCTCCTTTTTCCGGCTTTCTTCATCCATCCCCGACTCCTCGAGTGCTCTGCGGCAGCCGATATATTCTTTATATGCCGCAGATGTAGATTTCTTTAAGGCTTCCACCTTATCCCTGGCATAGACATCCAGAAGCGCCAGATGGTTTTTTTTGTGCAGCAGCGTCTGATGCTCGTGCTGCCCGTGGATGTCAATCAGCATACTTGCAACATCTTTGAGCACACTCATGCTGACCGTTTCCCCGTTAATTTTGCTGACACTGCGTCCCTCCATCAGCTTCCTGGACAGAATCAGCATGCCTTCTTCCGGAAAGACGTCTAGTGCCTCCAACTGTCTTTGAACCGCTTGGTCCTCTACGGTAAAGGTCATCTCCACCAGTCCGAACTGTGCGCCCTTGCGCAGCATATCTGCGCTGTATCGGCCTCCCAGGGCAAGGCTCACAGAGCCCAGAATAATTGATTTCCCGGCTCCCGTCTCACCAGTCAGGATATTAAGTCCCGGCTGGAATTCTACTTCTATTTCGTCAATTAACGCTAAATTCTTCACATGCACATTTTGCAACATATTTTTATCCTAATTCCCTTTAGACACAATCTTCCGAATCTTCTCCATTACAGCAACTGTCTCATCCACACTGCGGACTGCACACATAATCGTATCATCCCCTGCTATGCATCCCACAACTTCTTTCCACTTCATAGCATCCACTGCGGCAGCGACTGCCATAGCCATACCGGATACCGTTTTGATCACGAGGATATTCTGAGCCATATCCATGGATACATAACCGTCCCTTAAAACACGGATATACTTCTCGCTCATTCCGTCTTCCTCCGGCTTCAGAACCACATACTTCTGTCTGCCGCCGTCCACGGACACCTTGGTAAGCTTCAGATCCCGGATATCTCTGGATACCGTTGCCTGTGTCACTTTAAACCCCGCATCGTTCAGACGCTCGGCCAGTTCCTCCTGGGTTTCGATATCATTCTGGCTGATTAATTCGATTATTTTTGCATGACGACTGACTTTCATATTACTAGTTTCCTTTCATTTTCTTGCGCATTGTCTTCATAAAACTTTCCTTGCTGAGCTTAATCAGCTTTGTAGTCTCACCCGACTTTTCGATCGTAATTCTATCTCCTGTCACCAGCGGCACGGTACTGGCGCCGTCAAATGTGACGGCAGCATGTTCCGTCTTGCCGTAACGCCCCTCGCAAATCTCCACTTCAATGATATCTTCCGCGGACAGCACAATACTGCTGGTATTTAGAGCATGGGAACAGATCGGGGTTATGACAAACATGCTTGCCGTTGGCTCCACAATCGGTCCTCCGGCTGAAAGGTTGTACCCGGTTGTCCCGGTAGGGGTGGAGATGATTACACCGTCAGCCTGATAGCTGTTGAGCAGTTCACCGTTTACCGAGATATTAAAATGAATCACCCTGAGCCCGCCTTCTCTTGTCACTACAATATCATTCATCGCCACGTCGTTCAGCCGGCCCTCCACACAGCCATGCATCATCATCCGTTCCTCTATCTCAGGTGTTTTATCAAACAGCCTGTCCAGAGCGCCCCTGAAGTCATGCAGTTCCACCTCGGTCAAATAGCCCAGTGTACCCAGGTTGATTCCGAGCAGAGGGATATTATATCCCTCCAGTTCCCTGGCCGCGCGGATCAGCGTTCCGTCCCCGCCCAGCACAAGGGCACACTCCATCCCTTCCGGGACGGTTCCCGGTATAATATGCCCATCCGGGTCCTTCTGGGAGAGTATCCCGGTTTTGCCATGCTGTTCGATATAATCCAGGATTTCATTTGTTATGCTGTAGTCAGCATCTTTTAGCTTATTCGTAATAACGTAAAATTTATCCATGGTGCTTCCTCTTATTTTGCCAGCGTCTCAAAAGCCCTATCTACTACAGTCACCAGATCCACCGCAATTGCCGGGGCACCCCCTTCACATTTGCGCAGGTGGATCAGGTATTCAATATTGCCTTCCGGCCCTTTGATCGGGGAAAAGTCAATATTCAACACTTCAAAGCCGATGGTATTCGCATACTGCGCCACCTTTTCGATTACCTCATGGTGGGTGCTCTTTTCACGCACCACGCCCTTTTTTCCTACCTTTTCCCGGCCGGCCTCAAACTGCGGTTTGATCAGCGCCACGATCTCCCCGTCTGACCGCAGATAGCCGCGGATGGGTTCCAGTACTTTTGTGAGAGATATAAAAGACACGTCTATAGAAGAAAAATCAACAGGCTCCCCAATGTCTTCAGGGGTCACGTAGCGGATATTCGTCTTTTCCATACAGACGACCCGTTCATCCTGGCGAAGCTTCCAGTCCAGCTGGCCCCGTCCCACGTCTATGGCGAAGACTTTCACAGCGCCGCTCTGCAGCATACAGTCCGTAAATCCGCCCGTGGAGGATCCCACATCCGTACAGACTTTTCCTTCGACTGTGACATCAAAATTGGCAAGAGCCTTCTCCAGCTTCAGCCCTCCGCGGCTGACATAGGGCAGAGCATGTCCTTTTACCTCGATCCGCACATCCGCAGGAAAAGAAGAACCTGCCTTATCCTCTCTCTCCCCATCTACAAAGACACTTCCAGCCATGATAATGGCTTTTGCCTTTTCTCTGGACTCCGCCAGATTCCGTTTCACCAGTAACACATCTAATCGTTCTTTCATCCTACTCATTCCTTATCGTCACATAGTCTGTAATTACCTGTTTTACGATTGTTTCACAGTCCAGCCCAACCTCGTGGCGCAGTACATCCACGTTGCCGTGCTCCACATAATCGTCCGGTATCCCGATATTCAGGACATGCACCCCGAGGCGCGCACGTGACACATATTCCAGCACACGCTCTCCGTAGCCTCCGGAGAGGACGTTCTCCTCAATCGTAACGAACAGCTGATGTTCTTCCGCCATCCGCTCCAGTATTTCCGTATCCAGCGGCTTTACAAAGCGTGCGTTCACCAGACTGCAGCTGTATCCTATGTCTTTCAGGCTGTAACGTACAGCCTCAGCAACCGCAGCCATGTGTCCTACAAACAAAACAGCAATATCTTCTTCCTCAAAGAGGACTTCACTCTTGCCATAGGCAATAGGAGCACGGAATTCCTTCAGCCCCTCATAAGCTGTTCCTCTTGGATACCGCAGGGCTATGGGATACCCAAAATTCACAGCATATCTGACCATATCTGCCATCTCCCATCGGTTTTTCGGCGACATAATCGTCATATTAGGGATCGTGGCTAGAAAAGATAAATCAAAAAGGCCCTGATGCGTCTCTCCGTCACTGCCGACAAGTCCCCCCCTGTCCACTGCCAGCACTACCGGCAGCTTCTGCAGACAGATGTCGTGGATCGCCTGGTCGTAAGCTCTTTGCAGGAAGGAAGAATAAAGCGCCACTACCGGCTTCATCCCCCCCGCCGCAAGACCTGCTGCAAACGTCAGGGCATGCTCTTCCGCAATTCCCACGTCAAAGAACCGGTCCGGGTAATACTTCTGAAAACGGTTCAGTCCGGTTCCGTCTGCCATGGCCGCCGTGATCGCCGCCACCTTACTGTCATGCCTGGCAACATCACAGATCACCTTGGAAAATACATCTGTATAGCTGTCCTTGGCCGAAGCAGCCCTGGCGGCCCCGGTCTCTATGTCAAAAGGCCCGGTTCCATGAAAACGCGCCGGATTCCTCTCTGCAGGCTCATATCCTTTTCCTTTTTTTGTCAGTACATGGACAAGCACCGCATGGTCTACACGCTTTGCCTCATTCAACGCTTTATATAATTTTTTCACATCATGCCCGTCAACCGGTCCCAGATAAGTGATCCCCATATCCTCAAAAAACATACCCGGTACAATGAGCTGTTTGATGCCACTCTTTGTCTTTTTCATCTGGTTGACAATTTTCTCGCCCTGAACCGGAATCTTCAAAAGCGTATCTTCCACGCCTTTTTTTAGACCCACATAGGCTTCTGCAGTGCGCAGGCCATTCAAATACCTAGACATGCCGCCTACATTCTCCGAGATAGACATGTTGTTGTCATTCAATACTATAATAAAATTGCTTTTCAGCCTGGAGGCATTGTTGAGCGCCTCATATGCCATTCCGCCTGTCATCGCGCCGTCCCCGATAATAGAGACGACATGGTGATCTTCGCCGAGAATATCCCTGGCCGCAACATAACCCAGCCCGGCGGAAATAGAAGTTGAGCTGTGCCCGGTATCAAATGCATCGCATTCACTTTCTTTGCGCTTCGGAAATCCGCTCATGCCGCCGTATTTACGCAGGTCATCGAATCCTGCCCTGCGCCCGGTCAGCAGCTTGTGCGTATATGCCTGGTGCCCCACGTCCCAGATCAGCTTGTCCTGAGGCAGGTCAAAGGCCAGATGCAGGGCCATCGTAAGCTCCACAACGCCCAGATTGGAGGCCAGATGCCCGCCTGTCCTGCTGATCTTTTCAATCAGGAACTCACGGATCTCCTCCGCCAGCAGATCCAGGTCCTCAGGCTGTAACTCCTTTATATCATTTTCCTTTTGGATCTTTTCTAATATCATTAGGAATCCCTCTCTATCTGCTTCTGTTTATCAGGGACACCAGCAGTTGTGCGAGATACTCGTCCGGAGCCCCCAGGCCTTCCATCTGCTGAAGCGCCTCGCGTGAAAGCTTGTCAACCAGCACTTTTGCACCGTCGATGCCCTTCCATGTCACATAGGTCGTCTTCTCATTTTTTTCATCGCTGTGAATCGGCTTGCCCAGTTCTTCTGCTGAACCTGTCACATCCAGTATATCATCCTGTATCTGGAAAGCGAGCCCCACCTTAGCCGCAATTTCCTCCACAGCCTTCACCTGATCCGAGGACGCACCTGCCAGTACTGCCCCTATGGCCATGGAAGCTTCGATCAGCGCACCTGTTTTCAGCTGATAGATAAAGTCCAGTTTTTCACCCGAAATCATCTTTCCTGTGGATGTCACATCTACCACCTGACCGCCGATCATCCCATATATCCCGGCCTTTCCCGCCAAGATCTGCAACGCCTTCCCAATCCTCAGGCTCTCCTGCGGTTCTACGTCAAAAGCCCTGGCCGCAGTCTCAAACGCGCAGTTCAGCAGGGCATCCCCAACCAGGATTCCCATGTCTTCTCCATAAACCACATGCGTCGTCTTTCTGCCACGGCGGTAATCATCATTATCCATAGCAGGCAGATCATCGTGTACCAGCGAATAAGTATGAATCATCTCAATAGCCGCCATAAATGGCTCAATGATTCTGCCGTTCCCTCCGAACAGGTGGTATATCTCCTGCATCAACATCGGACGGAGACGTTTGCCGCCGCCCATAAGGGCGTATTCCATTGCCTCCATGATGACTGCCTGATAGCCCGTCCGCTCGGGAAGATACGCGATAAGTATCGCTTCGATTGCTTCTACCTTAGCCTGATAAGATTCTCTAAAATTCATGGGCATCTCCATTCTCATCCAAAATCTGTACTTTTTTCTCTACGGTATCTATCGTCTCATTACACTGCTTGAGCATGTTCATCCCCTTCTGGTAAAGCTGGAAAGACTCTTCCAGGGTAATCTCCTCTCCTTCCAGTCTGGCAACCACTTCGTCCAGGCCTTCAAAAAGCTCTTCCAGAGAAGGCTGTTTTTCTTCTTTTTTAATCTTCTTTTCTGCCATCTGGTTCCTCCTCGATTTCCCGGACTTCCGCCTGCACACTTCCGTCCGTCATATAAACTTTGATTTTGTCACCGGGCTTCACCTGGCGGACCGATTTGATATTGGCGCCCGCCTCGCCCTCCACATAGGAATATCCCTGATTCAGTTTGGCCAGCGGAGACAGGCCTTTCATCTGCTCCACATAGATCGCAAACCGATGTCGTCTATTCTCCAGGCAGGTCTCCATTAAAAGACGGAGCCTTTGCTCCAGATCCGCGGCTCTCTTACGCTTTTCCAGCAGCCTCTGGCGGGGATGCGCAAGCTTCAGCTTCATAGCCGCCTGCCTGCTCTTCACGCGTTCCTGGGTTATTCTCTGCATTATGGATCTTCTGAGCCTTGCCTCATACTCCCTCATGGCGCCAGCCGTACCCAGGTACTCATAAACGGCAAGTTCCGCCGCTGCAGACGGCGTCGGTGCACGCAGATCTGACACATAGTCTATAATTGTCGTATCCGTCTCATGTCCCACCGCCGAAATCACAGGCACGCGGCAGTTAAATACAGCCCGGGCCACTTCCTCTTCATTGAACGCCCACAGATCCTCTATGGACCCGCCCCCGCGTCCCACAATCATGACGTCAACACCCTTCTTCTCCAGCATCTCTATACCGCGGATAATACTCTCCGCCGCGCCTTCCCCCTGCACCTGCGCAGGATAAAGGATCAGCTGCACATAAGGATTCCTGCGGGATGCTATATGGATAATATCCCGAACCGCCGCCCCTGTTGGAGCCGTCACAATCCCAACTGTCTTCACATAGGCTGGGATGGGCTGCTTGTACTCCTGGGCAAACATGCCCATCTCCTGCAGATCTCTCTTCAATGCCTCAAACTTTTCATAGAGAAGTCCCGCCCCGTCCAGAATAATCTCTCTTGCATAGACTGGTACTTGCCGTCTCTTTCATACACACTGACGGACCCCAGCACGATCACCTGCTGGCCTTCCCGCATACGAAAAGAAAGCCCTGACCGTGAGCCTGCAAACATAACACAGGCCATCGTGCCGGACTCATCTTTCAAAGAAAAATATATATGCCCTGAAGTATGATATTTACAATTGGATACCTCACCCTTCACGTAGATTCTGTTCAGCATGAAGTCCTGGGTAAACATATTTTTGATATACGCATTTACCTGCTTTACCGTGTAGACATTACGCATGTCCAGCCTCCTGGTCTGTCAGTTTTGCAAGTACTCCGTTTACAAAAGAAGGGCCCTCTTCCCCGCTGAATCTCTTCGCCAGCTCGACGGCCTCGTTGATCGCAACGCCTTCGGGAACATCCGCGTCCCATTTCATCTCATAGACCGCAAGACGCAGGATCGTCAGATCTACCTTGCTCATTCTTGTAGTCTTCCACCCCGTAGTCTTCTCATTCAATTCTATATCAATCTCCGGTACTTTTTTTACAATTGCTTCAAACTTATCCTTTATGTATTCTTTATCTTCCTCTGCAGCACTCGGCAGGTTTTCAAAGTATAATGTCAGATGTTCCGGCATATCTTCCATTTCATTAAATTCTATCTGAAACAGCATCTTAAAGATATGCTCCCTAAGTTCTCTTCTTACCATGTTGGCTCCTTTCCATTGGCATTCCCAGACTCTATGTTTTCTCATTAAGAAAAGGATGCCTTGCGACATCCTTTATTATACTACACATCTGCTATTCTTTGCAACGAAAAGGTTATTCCTGGTTTTCCATTTCCACGCCTGCAACCTTGATGTTCACATCGGCCACTTCCAGGCCGGTCATGTTCTCAACCGCATTCTTAACCTTTTCCTGCACCTTGGTGGAAATCTCCATAATGCTGTAGTTATATTTCAGGTTCAATGCCAGAGAAACCGTAACTACGCCTTCCAGCACGTCCACCTTTACACCCTTGGAAAGATTCTTCATTCCCAGCTTGCTGACCAGCTCGTTGGTGATATTACCCGCCATGGACGCCACGCCTTCCACCTCTGTAGCCGCAAGCGCCGCAATAATAGCGACCACTTCATCTGCAATCTTGACTTCTCCCATGCTGGAATCGTTCTGTATTGTATAAGTATTTCTTTCGTCCTTTGCCATCGTAAAAACCTCCTGTTGGTTTAATCTCTTAAAACATTATAACAAATATCCCCCTGTTTGCAAAGGGAAATATCAGGAACGCCCAAATTCAGAGAGCTTCAGGTCTTTGTTTCTGTCCAGAGTCATGCGGATACTCCACTCGTGCACAAAAAGCAGAAGCGGCCTGTCCTTTAAATCTTTAATCTTCTTCATATCGGAGGTGCCTACCAGCCTGTCCATATCCACCTCTTCATTTTCAATCCACCGGATGTGTTCGTAGGGCAGGTTTTCCAGCCTGATCTCCACATTATATTCGTTCTCCAGACGGTATTTCAGGACATCAAACTGAAGAACACCGACTACACCCACGATAATCTCTTCCATCCCTGTGTTAAATTCCTGGAAAATCTGGATGGCGCCTTCCTGGGCTATCTGGTTGATCCCTTTTACAAACTGCTTCCGTTTCATCGTATCCACCTGGCGTACTCTGGCAAAATGTTCGGGTGCGAACGTGGGGATGCCCTCATAAGCGAACTTTTCTTTGGAGGTTGTCAGCGTATCGCCTATGGAAAATATGCCCGGATCAAATACGCCTATGATATCTCCGCCATAGGCTTTCTCGATCATCTTCCTCTCGCTGGCCATCATCTGCTGCGGCTGGGACAGGCGCACATCCTTCCCCCCCTGGATATGGCAGACAGACATGCCTGCCTCGAATTCACCGGAGCAGATCCGCATAAAGGCGATCCGGTCCCTGTGTGCCTTATTCATATTTGCCTGTATCTTGAATACAAAAGCTGAAAATTCTTCCTCCTTCATCGGGTCGATCTCCCCATGGTCAGACATTCTCGGCAGCGGAGAACTGGTCATCCTTAAGAAATGCTTCAGAAATGTCTCTACTCCAAAATTAGTCAGGGCAGAGCCGAAGAAAACCGGTGAAAGTTCGCCTTTGCTGACCAGCTCCTGGTCAAATTCCGCTGCAGCGCCGTCCAGGAGCTCGATCTCCTCCTCCAGCGTAACCTTCGCCTCTGTCCCGAGTATCCAGTCCAGTTCCGGATTGTTTGCTTCAATCTTTTTGACTTCCCCCACGGTTGTTCCCTTATGTGTATCAGAAAATAATTCCACTTCCTGCTTCTGTCTGTCATATACACCTTTAAATGCTTTTCCCGAACCAATCGGCCAGTTCACGGGGCACGTTGCAATCCCCAGTTCCTTCTCAATATCATCCAGCAGGTCAAATGTATCCTTTGCTTCTCTGTCCATCTTATTGATGAATGTAAAAATCGGGATATGCCTCATAACGCAGACCTTGAAAAGCTTCCGCGTCTGGGCCTCCACACCCTTGGAAGCATCAATCACCATCACCGCAGAGTCCGCGGCCATCAATGTCCGGTAGGTATCTTCAGAGAAGTCCTGATGTCCCGGAGTATCCAGGATATTGATGCAGTATCCCCCGTAATTAAACTGAAGGACTGAAGAAGTAACCGAGATACCTCTCTCCTTCTCAATCTCCATCCAGTCTGACACCGCATGCTTCGCCGTTGCTTTCCCCTTGACGGAACCAGCCTGGTTAATCGCCCCGCCGTACAGCAGGAACTTCTCAGTCAGTGTCGTCTTACCCGCATCAGGGTGGGAAATAATCGCGAAGGTCCTTCTCTTTTTTATTTCATTTGTAATCTCTGACATATCTGTAATCTCCTGTTTTCGTCTCTTTTATGTAAGCTGATCTTTTTCGGATGTATTTGTTACAATTAAGCACATTAAATAAGTTTACCATAATAAGGTATCACCTGCAATTGTTTACTGGAAATATTCTTCCCACATTTCCAGATTTATACTGCCTGTTTCAAAAATTATTATACGCAACAGGCAGCATATGTATCTGCGCATGGTACACTTACTCTCCTTCTGCTGTTCCGCCCTCATGGATCGGCGTAATTACAATATTTTCAGGTGCAATATCGGTCTTTCTCGTAACGATATCTTCTATCTGGGCACGGTTTGCATCTGTCAGCTCTGCGCTGTCCACCACGATATCCGCGGAATCTGCCGTAAGGCTTACAACTGCCTCTGAAAATCCTTTGGAAGCCATCAGTGTTTCCACAGCCACCTCCTGCTCAGACAGTTCCGTCATCTTTACCATCTGTGCCACTGCATCCTGTTTCTCTTCGTCGCTGATGTTGGTGTTGTCAATGATTGCCTGCAGCGTTTCTTTATTCTGAGCGCGCACCTGTTCCCTGGCTACTTTTGCCTGTGCAACCGTGGTGTCTGCTCCGCTGTTTGTCAGCACGGCCTCTCCGGGCGTCCCTTCTATTTCGGAATCATTGCTTGCAATGTCGCCGGAGCCTGTTTCCAGGTCTTCCTCCGAAATATCCAGCAGCTCCTTGTTTGCCAGTTCTGCATTTGCCTCTGTCGTACCTTTGTCTGACTGTCCAAACAGCCGTCCTGAGTAATTCAGGTATCCGGCGATGGCAATCATAACTGCCAGTGTGGTAATGATGATCTGATTTTTCTTAAATAAACGCTTCACTTGGAATCCTCCTTTTATGTATCAGTCCTTTTCATTATTTTTATTTTATGCGCCTCTACACCGAATAATGCCTGGATTGCCTCAGTTATATTCTGCACTACAACCGCATTGTCTCCCCCCTCCGCTACTACGAGCACTCCGGCTATTTCCGGAGTCAGTTCCTTGCTCACATAGGGTGACTGGGAACCGTCCGATCCCTGCTCATAAATACTCGTCTTATCCGTTGTCCTCTCTTCCACGCTCCTTGTACCCCCGGAACTGTCTTCCTCCTCCGAATTCTGGCTGCTGCTCTGCTGATCCTTCTCCACGATCTTCTGACCGGAAGATTTCAGTGTGATCATCACTTCTGCCTTCCCCACCCCCTGAACGTATTCCAGCGCTCTTGCAACCCGCTTTTCAAGGTACTGCTCGTATTCCTCATCTGTATTTACATAAGAGGCTGCCTTACCCTCCCCGCTGTCCCTACTCTCATCCGATGCGCTTCCTTTCTTTTTATTGGAAGTAGGAATTGCGATCACTACCAGAAGAATCCCGATCAGAAGAAGGATCAGCAGCTGGTTTTTCTGTGGAAGCATTTTCTTACCCTTTATTTTACCCAGGATATTTTTCCATTTATTCTCCAACCTGTATCTCCTCCACTTCTATTCCCTTTTTGGTATTCTCCGCATTTTGTTCCTCCTGCCCGTATTCTTCCGGAAGAAAATCCAGAATATCCAAGCCTTCAAAATAATCTTTCTGTTTTTCAATTTCTTCCTTTTCCATTTCGTATTCCTGGCTGTGATACAGATCATAAAACCGGTTTTCTATTCCCGTCAGCTTCAATATAGGTGTCAGCATCAGCAGGATCATCACCATTCCGGAAAAAAACTGCACATATTTCTTATACCCTTTTCCCGGTATGATCTGCAGTACGGCGGTAACGATCACCAGATAGAAAGCAAGGTTCTGTATCCACTCATATATAAAGTCAAACATCCTCTCTCCTTTACCCGGCTTAAGCGGCAGTTCCTTATTTTACAATGTACCAGCAAATCGTCTAATCATTCATCAGCTGCTAATTTTACGATGTACTAGCCGTAACGACTGCGATGGTCAAAAGAAACAAAAGCCCCGTAGAAAATACAACCTTCATCAGAAGTTCATATCCCTGGCTGACACTGCTGATACATCCGGTAATCCGTTTATCTGACACCGGCTGAACCAGTGCGGCGGTTAGTTTGTACATCAGGGTCATAAGCGCCATCTGTACAATCGGTATCGCACAGATAGCGATCATAACCGCGGCTCCCGCCATTCCAATCCCGTTTTTGATCAGCACTGCCGTTCCCAACACGACATCCGTTACACCTCCGATTGCGTTGCCGATTCCGGGTATGGCCTCGGCAGTTTTTGTCAGCGCGCTGCGCTTCAAAGCGTCAATGGCCGGAGCAAGCATTCCCTGGATTACATTGATTCCAATTACGCAGGTTACCAGTGTTTTTAAGATCCAGGTCACCATCTTGCTCAGCAGCTCCGCAAACTGAGAAAGATACTCCTCCCCTGCCAGGTAGTTCAGCACCTGCACCATAATATAGATATTTATGACGGGGAGCAGGAATCTTAAAATCAACACCTCCACCACATAGATTAGAAATAACACAATATTATAAAAAATCAGCGAGCTGCTGCTTCCCGAGGCGATGGCGACTGCCAGAAAATAACTGGGGCACAGCACCCGCATAAAATCCAGAAGCGTCTCCAGATGCCCTTCAATGCCGCTCATGGCGATCCTGAAGGCATTCAGGCACATGGTAATCAGCAGTATGTATAATACGTAAAAGCTGATTTCCGACACCTGCCTGTTTTGAAACGCATTTGAAAAATTAGTAAAAATTGCGGCAATCACGGCAATCAGCAGCATATATGCCAGATTCTGGCGGTTATACCTGAATTCATAGGCAAATTGGTCCGATATGAAATCCATAATCAGTTCCCCGGCATTTTTTCCGTCTCCTTCAATTAGAGCGGTAACCAGGCTCTTAAAATCCATTTTTTCTTCCGGAAATATTTTTTGCAGGCTGTTGTCAATCTCTGAAAAATCAAACTCCGAGAACAATTTGCTCTCGGCGCCGCTTTCCACGGCATCATAATCTACCGTATCCTCGCTGCGTATACCGTCATACAGCCTATCTTGTCCCCTGCCAGGCCAAAAAGAAGTACTGATATCAAAAACGCCAAGGCCCCCAGCCATATCCTTTGCCCCCTTTTCATGCCAGAAACTCCCGGATTGTCTCCAGCAGGGCGAGTAATACCGGCATTCCGAGAGCCAGTATGGTCAGTTTGCTGAAGATCTCGATCTGAACCGCAATGGTCTGATATCCGGCATCCTTACAGACACTTGAGGAAAATTCGGCTATATAGGTGATACCGATCATTTTCAGCATAGTTGCGATATAGCTGGTATCTATCTTGATATACTGATTGACCTGTTCCACCGTCCTTACAAATAGTTCAAGCCTGTCTACAATACAGGCGAAAATAAGGATACTGATGGCCACGCTCATATAAATTCCATATTCTGATTTGCCGCTTTTAAACTGAATCGACAGCAGTGCGCCTATTACGCCGATAATTCCGATCTGAATCATGCTCACATATAAGCTCCCCTTTCGTATTCCTATACACTGCCGCAGCTACAGAGAAAACAATTGTTTAATGGATGTAAACAAATCGTATATGTATGGCAGTACCCATGACAGTACCAGTATCAGTCCCGCAAAGCTTGTAAGAAATGCCTGTTCATCCCGCCCGCTGTGCTTGAGCACCTGGCTCAGAATAGAAACCAGTATTCCGACAGCCGCAATTTTAAATATCAGATTTATGGTCATGGAATCCTCCCGTGAGTTATATTAGTATGACAACCAGAAAAATTCCTCCCATCACGCCAAGACAGTTCCCGATCCTTTTCTTTGCTGCCATCCCTTCTCTTACTTTTTCGATTTCCAGCTCCAGCCTGTTCAGGTAAAGCTGCATTGTCCTGCTGGATGTATCCCCGTCCAGCTGTCCCAGAAATGTTCCCAGCTCTTTCAGCTGTATAGAATGAACGCTCTTGAGATGAAGTTCACTCAGGTTACGGTCTACAGACCGGTTCCATATTTTTGCAAACTCATCCTCCTCGCGCTCTTCTACCTGCCGCTCCATCACACGCAGCCATTTACGGTAAGGCTCCTTTACCCTTACCGCAACTCTTCCGAATATTTCCCCCAGCGGTGCATTGGAGTACTCCAGTTCTCCTTTGAGCATATAAACGATATGCCGGATATAGAGGAGTTTTTCCAGATACCGCTGGAGCTCTGTTCCATAGGCGATCCCCGCCCCTGTCGTTGCCCCTAAAATCAGCAGGCATCCTATAAATCTCTGCATAGCAGGCTCCCCCGTTCGTCATATACTTCCCGCACCTCCCCGGGCCTTTTCTCATTGCCGAGTATGATATAGCGCTCAAACCTGCGTTCTCTGATCAGCCTGCCAAGCACAGGCTTATCCGCTGCCTCAGCCATTGACAGGCCGTGTACGCTGGCAATCATTTTACATCCGCACTGCATGGCATACTCAATAGCATGTACATCCTCCGGAGAACCGATCTCATCTACCGCTATCACCTGGGGGGCCATGGAGCGGATCAGCATAATCATCCCTTCCGCTTTCGGACAGCAGTCCAGCACATCCGTGCGCATACCCAGCTGGTTCTGGGCGACTCCCAGATAGCAGCCCCCGATCTCTGAACGTTCATCCACAACACCCACCGTACATCCCTTTACGTACCTGTTTCCGTCTGATATCTGCCGGATCAGATCCCGTATCAGCGTCGTTTTCCCACAACAGGGCGGTGAAATCACCAGAGTATGGCATACCTGGCGGTTCTTTGTAATATAGGGCATGACCTTGTCCGCACACCCCAGAATCTCATGGGACATTCTTATGTTTACAGAAGAAATATACTGCAGATTCTTCACTTTATTGCCTTCCAGTATAGCCTTTCCCATCACCCCCACGCGATGCCCTCCTTCTATTGTAATAAATCCCTGTCTCATCTCGTGTTCATATGCATACAGTGAATAGTGGCTGATATATTCCAGCGTCTCACGTATCTCCTCCTTAGTGATCAGGTACCTCGTAGACACCCCCGTAGGAAGCAGCCTTTCCTCGTTGTCATAAACCAGAATAAGAGGCTTACCAATCCGCAACCGGATCTCCTGTACCTTTTCAAAATCCAGCCCTTCCGCCTCCACGGCAGACCGGACCGGTTTCGCAAGCACCTGCAGGACCTGCTGTTTTCTGTTAACTGTATTCATCTTGTCCACCTCTTTAAACAATATATGTCCCCATCTCAAATTTATGACTTGAAAATCTGGAGTTGAGTGGGGGCGGGACGCAGATGCAGGCACACATGGGGCGGAAAGGCTTCTGGATGCGGGTTAGGGGGAGTAAAGGGAAAAAACAGAAAAACCGGGACAAAATGCGTGATTCCGAATCACTCATTTTCCTGCACCCAGCGCGCGAAATCCATCAGGATTTCACGTGATGTGTGCAGGTTGTCCCGGTTTTTCTGTTTTTTCCCTTTACTCCCCCTAACCCGCATCCAGAAGCCTTTCCGCCCCATGTGTGCCTGCATCTGCTTGTGTACTCAAATAAGATGGGTTTCTGAACGGGAATGGCTGGGGAGGTTGTCTGGCTTGAAGAAGCGCTTTTTTAAATGCCTTTTATAATTTCCTATCCCACCTAAATTGCCTAACACTGATGCAAATGTCCGCCTCAGCCAAGCCACATCCGCCTCTCCCGCCAGAGAGCTTCCATGTAGCGGAACAGTTAACGCCTTGATGCGAGCAGCCTTGCCGGATACACCTGACAGTTTCCGGGGGCTTCTAAGTGCGCGGCTGGAAGTACTTACGGTAAAAAAGCAGAAGCGTATAGCTGAGGATTGATTCCGAATCAATCCTCAAGGCGGCCTGAGCTGAGAAATCATCAAGATTTCTCAGTGAATGCCGCCGGGCTATACGCTTCTGCTTTTTTACCGTTAGTACTTCCCCGCAAACGGCCAGCCCCCGGAAACTGTCAGGTGTATCCGGGAAGGCGGCCCCATACCAGCGAACTACTCCGCTACATCTCTCATACTGAAACTAAATCTGCCCATTTTGTCTTTTCCTAAGCAGACTACTTTTACTACATCGCCCAGTTTGAGTACGTCTTCTACTTTGTTAATTCTTTCTTTGGAAATCTTGGAAATGTGTACCATTCCTTCTTTTCCCGGCGCAAATTCGAGAAATGCACCAAATTCTTTGATACTGATGACTTTTCCTTCAAATACCTGGCCGGCCTCGAAATCTGTGGTGATGGTTGCAATCATCTTCATTGCCTCATCCATGCCTGCTTTGTCTGTTCCGCAGACGGAGACGGCACCGTCATCAGTAATGTCTATTTTTACACCTGTCTGCTCAATGATCGCATTGATTGTCTTTCCGCGCTGGCCGACTACATCGCCGATCTTCTGCGGATCGATCTGCATCTGTACGATCTTAGGAGCGTATGGGCCTACCTCCGGCCTTGGCTCTGCAATTGTCTTGTTCATGACCTCATCCAGAATATAGGTTCTCGCCTTCTTTGTTGCGGCGATTGCTTCCTCGATGATTGGTCTTGTGAGTCCGTGAATCTTGATATCCATTTGGATTGCAGTGATTCCTTTGTGGGTTCCGGCAACCTTGAAGTCCATGTCGCCGAAGAAATCTTCCAGACCCTGGATATCTGTCAGCACCAGATAATCGTCGTCAGTATCTCCTGTCACAAGACCAGCGGAGATACCGGCTACTGCTGCTTTGATCGGAACGCCGGCAGCCATCAGCGACATACTTGAGGCACAGATACTTGCCTGTGAAGTAGAACCGTTGGACTCAAATGTCTCGGATACCGTACGGATTGCATATGGGAACTCTGACTCACTTGGGAGTACAGGGATCAGCGCTCTCTCTGCAAGCGCGCCATGGCCAATTTCGCGCCGGCCCGGTCCTCTGGATGGTTTCGTCTCTCCTACAGAATAGGACGGGAAATTATAGTGGTGCATATATCTCTTGGAGGTCTCTGCCTCATCGAGTCCGTCAATTCTCTGTGCATCAGACAGCGGCGCCAGCGTTGTCACGGTACAGATTTGTGTCTGTCCACGGGTAAACATAGCTGAGCCGTGAACTCTCGGAATCAGATCGGTCTCAGCAGCCAGATGGCGGATCTGGTCGATTGCACGTCCGTCCGGGCGCTTCTGGTCTTTCAGGATCATCTTCCTTACCGTCTTTTTCTGATACTGGTATACTGCTTCACCAAGCACATCCAGCCATTCCTCGTTCCCGGCAAATGCCTCTTCCAGCTTGGCAGTGATTACACGTATATTCTCTTCTCTTGTCTGTTTGTCGTCAGTAAATACGGCTTCTTCCATCTCTGCCGGAGTAACAATCTCTTTGATTGCTGCAAACAACTCTTCCGGTACTGCACAGCTCTCATAGGAGTGCTTCGGCTTGCCGCACTCTGCGACGATCGTCTCGATAAATGCGATCACCTTCTGGTTCAACTCATGCGCTGCAAAAATAGCATCTATCATCTGATCCTCCGGCACTTCATTGGCACCAGCCTCGATCATAATCACCTTTTCCTTTGTAGAAGCCACGGTCAGCGCCAGATCCGAGATATCTTTTTGTTCTGCTGTCGGGTTAAATACAAACTCGCCGTCTACCAGACCTACCTGAGTTGTAGAGATCGGGCCGTCAAACGGGATATCAGAAATGCTGGTGGCAATAGCTGCACCCAACATAGCTGTCAGTTCCGGACTGCAGTCCTGGTCAACAGACATAACCAGATTTTCCAGAGTCACATCATTTCTATAATCCTTCGGGAACAGAGGTCTCATCGGTCTGTCGATGACACGGCATGTCAGTACGGCATTTTCTGAAGCCTTTCCTTCTCTCTTATTGAATCCTCCCGGAATCTTCCCTACAGAATATAATCTTTCGTTGTATTCTACACTCAATGGGAAGAAATCGATCCCTTCTCTCGGCTTCTCGGATGCAGTTGCAGTACAAAGCACTGTTGTATCCCCATAATGCATTAGAGCAGCTCCGTTCGCCTGCTTTGCGACTCTTCCGATGTCTACACGCAGAGTTCTGCCGGCAAGTTCCATTTCAAACTTTTTAAACATATCATTCTCCTTTTTTTCTATTCACATAATTCGTGGCAGGAGACTCCGAAACTACTGAAAAACACATTAGAATCCGCTAATATCCTTTTCAGTGGTCTCGGGTTTTGCTTTCCTGACCACAATCTTAAATATTATAGCATAGTCGCCCTCTTAAATCAAGAATGAAGTTGGGGAATGAACTTTGGTTTTGGTGCGCGTTTTGGCGCGTAGGGGGACGCTGAAGTCAAGGAACGTCCGGCTCCTGGCGGGGAAATGTCTGCTGGTGAAATGTCCTACAGCTTCTTCGCGCAGCGTCAGACATTT
>BAIF02000113.1 GCA_000509105.1 Clostridiales bacterium VE202-21
CTTGATTTTTTTGTGATCCTATCGTAATATTAATTGTGGGAGAATAAATAATGAAACAGGAATAAGGAGGAAACGATGGAAACCCGTACATACTATGACATTCTCGGAGTATCCAGAGAGGCAACCCTTGAAGAAATTACCAGCGCGAAAAATGCATTGGCAAAAGTATACCATCCGGATGCCAATATGCATAATGATATAGACACCACAGCTTATATGCAGGAGATACTCGAAGCATACCGGACGCTCGCCAACCCGGACAGGCGCAGTAAATACAATCGAAAACTGGTTGGAAAGCCCAACAGGGTATTCCGCACATATACGGTCGGAAAGCCCGAGGAAGAGAGGGCGGATTCTTCCGCATCCTTTGTAACTTACTGGAATGCAGCCTGCCGCCTGAATGAGATCGTCTCACAGAGCGGAAATCTGATGGAACTTCACTCAAAAAAAGAAGGCCTTCCTCTTAAAATTTTCAAAAGATTAGGTAAAAAAGATAAATACGAGGTAGAACTTACCGAGCAGCTAAGTTCTCTGTCCATGCAGGCCATCCAATACATCTCCATCCTGAGGTCGGCAGAAATCCCCATGAGCTACTGGCAGAGCGATGCCATGAACTGGGTCCTGGTCCACTGGGGCCAAAAGCAGCACATGGATTACCACCTCCTGTTCGACAAATACGACGCTTACGTAGAACAAAATAGAACAAGCACAGAAAAACTAAAACTCCGTTCCCAAAACAAACAGTTCCAAAACACCCTCAAAAAACTCTTAAGCTACGCAGTTGCTTAATCAAAAAGGTTTAAAGGAAAACATACGCCTCACCCGTCAATGCCACCAAAGGGATGGGGGGGCGTCCCCCACAAGCCGATCCCCTCACTCCTCCACTACTCTTCCCCGCAGGCGCAGATAGTATATTCTGAGTTTTCCCAACAAGGATGTTAGGTACCGCAGCACGGGTTCTGTGGCTATGGAGAATACAATAAATAGCATGACACATTTTGTGGACATACCGGTTATAGCGAACAGGTTGTTCAGGAAGATACTGCAGAACAGAAGTCCTATTATGCTGCCCGCTACTACGATTGTGCGCATGATGTTCATCGGCGCGCTGATCTTATAGAGTATCATAAATCCGACGATAGCCAGCAGCATCGTTGCGGCTGTGGATATGTCTTTTGAATTCACACCAAAGGTCTGCCCGAATACCACCAGCGCCCCCACTGCAAGTACATCTGTCAGCGCAGCGGGCAGGGCTTTCAGGAATACATTTGTCAGGAAATGCCCCTTGATGATGTTCTTGTTCGGCTCCAGCGCCAGGAAGAACGCAGGCACTCCGATTGTAAACATGCTGATCAGAGATATCTGCGACGGTTCCAACGGATATGTGATCATAAATACAACCGAGAACAACGACAGCAGGAAGGAGAATATATTCTTTACCAGGAACAGACTGGCTGACCGCTGGATATTGTTTACGACCCTCCGGCCCTCCAGAACGACCTGGGGCATACAGGAGAAATCGGATTCCAGCAATACAAGCTGTGATGCCTGGGCCGCGGCTTCGCTTCCGGAAGCCATCGCTATACTGCAGTCTGCATCCTTGAGTGCAAGCACGTCATTAACACCGTCCCCCGTCATCGCAACCGTTTTCCCGGCCTCTTTCAAAATTTGGACGAACTGCCGCTTTTGATTCGGCGTTACCCTGCCGAATACGGTATTCTCAAGCACTGCCCTACGGACATCCTCATCAGATGTAAGGGCGGAAGCATCTACATAGTTCTCCGCATTGGCAATGCCGGCCTTTTTTGCCACTTCCGATACCGTCACAGGGTTATCTCCGGAAATAACCTTAACCTCAACGCCCTGCTCTGCAAAATAGGTAAATGTCTCTTTTGCCTCTTTGCGGATGGGATTTGCCAGGAGAATATATCCTAATGGGGTAATCCCCTGTTCCAAAGCTTTCCCGTCAATCTCACCGTCATAAAGGCCGAATACCAGGACTCTGGCGCCTTTTGACGCATATCCGGTAATTTCTTCCTCATAGGTTTCATACTTGTCCTTCAATACGAATTCGGGCGCTCCCAGTACGTAAACCTCATCCTCAAAGGTGACACTGCTATATTTTGTAGCAGAAGAAAACCCTGTCTTACTCAGCGGCTTTTTACCCGATGCGGACTGAAAATATTCCTTCATAGCCGCCATTGTAATATTATCCTGATCCATCGCCGCCGCAAAGTCTCCGATCAGCATGCTCAAAGGCTGCATCTCTTTCTCATCGTAACCGTCCGCAGGAATCACCTCCTGCACCTTCATCGTATTTTCCGTAATCGTTCCTGTCTTATCTACACAGAGCACATTTACCCGAGCCAGTGTCTCGATACATTTCATATCATGAAGCAGTACTTTTTTCTGGGCAAGCCGAACCGAACTGACCGCCAGCGCCACGCTCGCCAGCAGATAGAGGCCCTCGGGGATCATGCCGATAATTGCCGCAACCATGGAAGTGATACTGGACTGAAAGCCTTCATTCTGAAAGAAAAATGCCTGGACAAACAGTACAATTCCAATCGGTATGATCGCAATACCCACGCATTTTACCAGCTTATCCAGAGAGCGGATCATCTCTGACTGCTCTCCTTCCTGCATTTCCTTTGCTTCCATAGTCAATTTTGAGATATAGGAATCCATGCCGACCTTTTCCAGCCTTGCATGGCACTGCCCGGACACAACGAAGCTTCCTGACATCAGCTCGTCGCCTTTCTTCTTCACAATCTCATCGGATTCTCCAGTCAGCAGCGATTCGTTTACCTGTACCTCCCCGGCACAGACTTCCGCATCTGCACATATTTGGCTGCCCGCCTTAAAGATCACAATATCATCAAGCACCAGCTCTTCCGCGTCAATCACAGACTTCTGCCCATCCCGCACAACAGTTGCGTGAGGCGCATTCAGCATCGTCAGGTCATCCAGCACCTTCTTTGCCCGCACCTCCTGTACAATACCAATCAATGTATTCAGTATAATAACCGGAAGAAATGTGAGATCACGGAAAGATCCCGCTATACATAAAAGAATAGCAAGAATTACAAATATCAGGTTAAAGTACGTAAACACATTGCTGTGGATGATTTCCTTCGTTGTCTTGGCCGGCGGATCCACCGCCGTGTTCGTCCAGCCGTGCAGACGGTGTTCCTGCACCTGCTGGTTCGTCAGCCCCTGACGGTACTCGGGGCGGTATCTGGTTGTCGGAATCCTCCTGTCTTTTTTCTCCTCAATCACCTGTTCTCTGCTTTTTTTCTGCATGTATCTTATTCCACCTCATTCTCAGATTCTATATCTTCGGTATTTACCAGTTTTAGTCATTTCCATTCTATCACACTGAAAATGAATTTCCAGAGGCTTCATTAAATCTTTATAATTTCTTTCGCTAAAAATTGCATGTCCCACAAAATATAGTTCTGTGCCGTTACTATGCACGGCCCATAGGCCGTGCATAGTAACAAGTACCTGCAAAATGCCGAAATCCTTTCAAATTCCTTGTTTTCTGCATTCGTTTCTATTATAATAGTACAAGTATTTCAAGAAAAGGATAAGAGTTGATATAAGATTATGAGAATAAGAAGCATACTCGCAATTAAATGTGCTAAATGCACAAGCTATCTGATTAAAAAACTGAATAGAGGAAGCGGCGTTACCCTGCCAGGCTATGTTGCTCGGATCATTGATCCCCGTATCTTATCCGCCATGGCGGAAATGGTGAAAGAAAAAACGATTGTAACCATGGGAACGAACGGAAAAACAACGACAAACAGTATTCTGTATCATGCATTAAAAGCAGAAGGGAAAAAAGTTATTATTAACCGTACCGGAGCCAATATGCTCAATGGAATTATTTCTGCCTTTGTGCTTGCCTCTGACAAGCACTGCAGGCTGGATGCAGATTATGCCTGTATCGAAGTGGATGAGATCGCTTCCGTCCGCGTGCTCCCCCAACTGAAACCAGACTGTGCTCTTCTGACAAACATCTCCAGGGATCAGCTGGATCGATTCGGCGAAGTTGACATCACTTTCCATAAGTTGAAGACAGCCGTCACCAGCGTACCGAACACAAAACTGATCATTAACTGCGATGATGTCCTGTCCTATACCCTTGCCGCTGAAAGTGAGAATCCGTTTATCACTTACGGCATCAGTGAGCAGATATTTGACGACATTTCCCGTTCCGAGATCCGGGAGAGCATCTTCTGCCGTTCCTGCGGCAAGAAGCTGGAATATGACTTCTTCCATTATGGACAGCTGGGTATCTATCACTGCCCCAGCTGCGGCTTAGAACGCCCGGAGCCTGATTTCACGGCCTCCGAAATCGAACTGCACGATGAGCTTTATACATTTCATATGGACGGAATGGACATCCATTCAACCGCACGCACACCATACAACATTTACAATACACTGTCCGCGTACGCGGCGCTCAATGCACTTGAGGCAGACAGGTCCCATTTCCAGGAAATGATCGAAACCTTTGACTACGGGAATAACCGCGAGAGTATTTTCTCGATCAACGGCGCCAGGGTTCAACTCCATCTGGCAAAAAACCCCATTGGTTTTCAACAGAAGATTTCTCTTGTATTAAAGGATAAAAAGCCGAAAGACATTATCATTCAGATCAACGACACCTATCAGGATGGAGAAGATGTCTCCTGGCTCTGGGATGTAGACTTTCAATATCTGGCCGACGCACAGGCAGCCACCATTACTACAACCGGCACCCGCCGCCATGATATGGGGCTCCGGTTAAAATATGAGGACATTCCCTGTGATTCCACCACAAATCTGCGTGCAACGGTTCAGGAACGCACGGAAAATGGAACCGGCAATCTCTATGTCATTGTAAATTATTCCGGCCTTTACAGTACAAACCATATGCTGACAGAATTAGAAAAAGCCGGGAAAGGAGGCGCCACAGCATGAAACTGACAATCGGACATTTATACCCGGATCTTCTGAATCTGTACGGTGACCGCGGCAACATCCAATGTTTCCGCAAGCGGCTGGAATGGCGCGGAATAGAAGCCGAGGTGATCCCCTTTCTATCCGGTGACGCCATTGATTTTTCAAAATTGGACATTATTCTGCTCGGAGGCGGTTCAGACCGTGAACAGGAACTGGTCTGCGGACAGCTTCAGAATATTAAGCAGGATTTTAAGGACTACGTAGAGAACGACGGTGTGGTACTCGCAGTCTGCGGAGGGTATCAGCTGTTAGGTAAATATTACAAAACAGACAAAAAAAACATAGAAGGCCTGTCCATTCTGGACATCACTACAGAGTGGGAACCTGAACGGCTAATCCGCAACATCGTCCTGAACAGCCCACTCTTCGACACCCCTGTTGTAGGATTTGAAAACCATGGCGGCCGCACCCACATAGGAAAACACACACCCTTCGGCAAAGTCTTCTATGGTCTGGGCAACACCGGCAAATCCGGTTACGAAGGAGTCGTTTACAAAAATGTAATAGGGACTTACCTTCACGGCCCCCTCCTCCCCAAGAACCCTCACGTCTGCGATTATCTGCTCGCTAAGGCATTGAAACGAAAATACGGGGAAGATCTTACACTGGACCCACTGACAGACAAGCTGGAACATCTGGCAAATAGTTACATCGTAGACCGTTACAGCGATAAAAAATATATCCTTAAAGAAACAATAAAAAGACACACATAATCAAATAGAACCGGGGTTGCCCTGCCCCATCGTGAGAAGCCATAAATGCTTCGCATGATGTGTCCAGGCTGCCCCGGTTTTCTTTCGTTTTGCTTTTCTTCAGCTTACTCCCGTAAACCGCTCCCACCGATACCTATTTTCGGCCGCAGCGGCGCAATTTCTCATCATGCCTTTCGCTTCCTTACCGCCTCCTTGACAGCCTTCATGAGCTGAATTACCGGCAGATTAAGTGCCGCCAGCCCATATACGGTAAAGAGCTGTCCCAGGGTCAGTGACTGTACTTTAAATACATTTTGAAGGCCAGGTATAACCATAACCCCAGTGATTAATACAAGCCCCAGCAAAAAAGCCCCAATCAGGTAGATGTTATTGAATACCCTTTTTGTAAATACAACCGGTCGGTCTGCCTTACAGTTAAAACCATGTACAAGTCTTGCAGTACATAGCGTGCCAAAAGCCATCGTGCTTGCCAGTACGGAGTTGCCAGTACGGTATCCGATTAGAAAAGCAATCATTGTTGTAATCCCTATACACAGGCCTTCTGTTCCGATCTTAGTCAGGAAATCCCTGGTTAGTATGGACTCATTCATGGGCCTTGGCTTTTCATCCATCACATCTTTTGAATGCGGTTCCAGCCCCAGCGCAATTGCTGGCAGGCTGTCTGTCAGCAGGTTGATGAACAGCAGGTGCACCGGTGCAAAAGGAACCGGAAGACCGGCAATGGATGCGTACAGCACCGCCAGAATAGCTCCGAAGTTCCCAGATAGCAGGAATTGAATGGAATTCTTAATATTCCGGTAGACATTCCGGCCATTCTCAACCGCTTTAACAATTGTTGCAAAATTATCGTCTGTCAGAACCATGGAGGCTGCATCCTTTGATACTTCACTGCCCGTGATTCCCATAGCAACACCGATATCCGCCTGCTTCAGGGCTGGCGCATCATTAACACCGTCGCCTGTCATAGATACGATATTCCCCTTTTCCTGCCACGCCCTGACAATTCTGATCTTATGTTCAGGAGATACGCGTGCATAAACAGAAATACCTTCCACGAAATCTTTCAATTCATCATCCGACATACTATCTATCTCTGCGCCTTCACATGCCTCTGATTCATCTTCCAAAATGCCGATTCTCTTGGCAATGGCTGCCGCTGTCACCTTGTGATCTCCTGTAATCATGATCGGACGAATCCCGGCTCTCCTGCATTCGGCTACCGCCGCCTTTGATTCCTCACGCGGAGGATCCATCATGGCAATCAGTCCTACAAACGTCAGATTGTCTTCATCTTCCAGAGTCAATTCCTGGTTCTCCCCGATCTCTTTATATGCAAATGCAAGTACACGCAGGCCGCCCCTGGAGAATTCCTGGTTCTGGGCTTCAATTTTACTGCGGTCTGCCTGCTCAAATTTTCTGACTTCATCCTGGATCTGTATCGACTCCATCCGATTAAGCAGTACATCCACAGCGCCCTTAACAATCATGACATGCTTTCCATCTATTGTATGCTTTGTTGCCATAAGCTTTCTGTCACTGTCAAAAGGATTTTCGCTTTCTCGGGGATACTTTTCCCTCACATCCTGAGCGTATACGCCCAGACGGCTTCCCATATTAATCAGGGCTGTTTCCGTTGGGTCCCCGATCTCGACACCGTCTACATTTGTAGAATCATTGCAGAGTATACTGCACAGCAGCAGCTTACTGTGTGCCGGATGGTTAATATCGATCTCACTAGCAGGTACCCGCGTTTCGTTCACATAGTAATCTTCCACAGTCATTTTATTCTGTGTCAGTGTTCCTGTCTTATCTGAACAGATAATTGACACGCTGCCCAGTCCTTCCACCGCCTGAAGCTTTCGGATGATCGCATGCTCCTTAGCCATCTTCTGTGTACCGAAAGAAAGCACGATTGTAACGATAGAGCTCAACGCCTCCGGTATCGCAGCAACTGCCAGCGCCACAGCGAAGAGAAAGGCATCGCCGATATTGCCGCCCCGCAGGACATTAATACCAAATAGGATTGCGCAGAATATCAGGATAATAATGGACAGTTTCTGTCCGAACTGGTCCAGATTTATCTGAAGAGGGGTACGTTTTTCAGAAGTCGTCTTGAGCAGGCTCGCAATCTTTCCAACCTCGGTTTCCATACCGATTCCGGTTACAAGAAATGAACCTCGGCCATATGTCACGAAGCTGCCCGAATATACCATATTAATTCTGTCGCCAAGAGGAACCTCCCCTTCAATCGCGGCTGTACTTTTATCCACTCCAAGGCTTTCTCCAGTCAGAGCGCTCTCATCTACTTTTAAGCTTGCGCACTCCAGAAGCCGTCCGTCAGCAGGGATATAATCCCCTGCATCCAACATGACAATATCCCCTACCGTTACTTCTGTAGAGGGAATCGGAACGATATTGCCGCCGCGCAGTACCTTTGCCTCCGGTCCCGAAAGCTTTTTCAGACTGTTGAGAGACTGTTCCGCTTTTACAGTCTGTACTGTTCCCAGAATCGCATTAATCGTAATAACGATCAAAATAACTACCGCGCTCTCGGCGTCTCCCAGAAAGCCTGAGACAATTGCTGCCACAATCAGAATGATTACAAGGAAATCCTTAAACTGTTCCAGAAATATCTGTACTGTCGTCTTTTTCTTACCTTCTACCAGCTCATTTGGGCCGTACTTTTCCTGATGCTTTTTCACTTCTTCTGCAGTCAGTGGTTCCATGGTTCCATTGATCCTCTGTTTCGTTTCCTCTGCAGAAATCTGGTAAAATTCTTTCATGTATGATCCTCCATTTCTTTATGCAATATGGGGCCTTTTCCACTGAATGGTACAAAAAAAGAGACTCCTATTGCATGTTATGTAATGCAATAAAAGTCTCACCATTTAATCACGATACGGATGGAAGGCCATCGTCCTGACGACATCGCGAACGCTCCAAAGAGCGCCAGTTACTCCCTTCTATTAGTGATTATCATAATACAGCAAGCCCTGATATGTCAAGGGAAAATTCCAATTCATATTTGAATTCACATTCCCAGATGTTCCACTATTTCCTTTGCCCGGGGGGTGTTTGCAACTCCGCCCTTTCCGGTCTCGCGCAAAGAAACATGCATAGACTCTCCAACTTCCCTCATAGCATCAATCACCTGATCCGGCGGTATCCTGCTTGTAATACCGGCCAGCGCCATGTCCGCCGAAGATAGTGCATTGACAGCTCCGATCACATTCCGCTTGACACAGGGAACCTCCACGAGCCCTGCTACCGGATCACAAACCAGCCCAAGCAGGTTTTTCAGGGCCATCCCTGCCGCATGCATAATCTGGCTGTTGTTCCCGCCTTTCAGGTAAACGAGAGCGCCAGCCGCCATGGAAGAAGCCGTACCTACCTCTGCCTGGCATCCCCCGGCAGCACCAGCGATAAAGGCACGGGATGCGATAACCTGTCCAATTCCCGCTGTCACATACAGGCTGTGCACTATCTGCTCTCTGTCCGCCTTTCCAGCCCGGTACAAAGGCACAAGCACAGCCGGAATCACACCGCAGGCCCCTGCCGTAGGAGCCGCTACAATACGCTTCATGCAGGCATTGGATTCTCCCATCTGCAGTGCCTGCACGATCACTCTTGACACAAAATCCCCGCACAGAGTATCGCCCTCTTTCCGGTATTTTTCCATCTGTCCGCCCATCATGCCGACCAGCCCGCTGCTGGAAACCAGTTTTTCATCATAGGAGTCGCTGGAACGCAGCATGGCGTCCCACATCGCCTCCATCGTCTGGACAGATTCTTCTTCGCTGACGGTCCGCTCATTCATATCATCCAGGAGCACAGCCCGCCAGAAAGGAATCTCCCTCTCGCAGCAGACCTGCCTGATTTCTTCCAAAGACTGATAAGCCATCTATGCATCCTCCCTGTCAATATATGTCACTTTCATAATCCCATCCTGTTGTTCAAACCATCTGATAGAAGCCTCCGGCACACGCTGGTCAATCTCAATTACCATCACGGCGTCACCACCCTTCTTCCCGCGGTAAAGCTGAAGCGTGGCAATATTAATCGAATCCTCCGCCAGCATGGATGCAACAGCCGCCACATGCCCCGGCCTGTCATGATTCTGTACAATCAGGGTCGGACATTCTCCTGTACAGTTTACCATAATTCCGTCCAATTTATTCAGCATAATTCGTCCGCCGCCCAGAGATGAGGCCTGTACCTCTACCGTGTGTCCCTCTTCCCCCCACACTTTCAGAAGCGCTGTATTCGGGTGCGCCTCCCGTATCTGTACATTTTGTATTTGGAATTCCAGCCCTTCCTGCTCCGCCACCCGGAAACTATCCGGGATCCGCATATCATCCGGTTTCATCCCCAAAAGCCCCGCAACAACAGCCCGATCCGTTCCATGTCCCTTTCCTGTCGCCGCAAAAGATCCGTGAAGCCCGATCTCCGCTTTTACCGGTCTGCTTCCTAACAGCCTGCGGGTGATATAGCCAATTCGTACCGCACCCGCGGTATGGGAACTGGAAGGTCCAACCATAACGGGGCCCAAAATATCAAAAATATTCATACCACATCCTCCAACTCCAGCCAAAACTATTCGCTAATCATTATAACAGATTCCACCATAAATATCCATAAAATCGGGATTTAGCAACGGGCTTTAGTCCCGGGGCGGATGGAGGGGGACGCTTACCGTGAGCCGGGAGATGCTGCGGCAAGTGTCTGCCCTGTTGGAAATACAGCCCGCTGCGCC
>BAIF02000112.1 GCA_000509105.1 Clostridiales bacterium VE202-21
GCTTACAGTCTGCTTCCGTCCCCAGCCATCCCTATGTCCGGTTCCAGCGGCGTCCGTCCGCTCATTCCCAAGCTCATTCCCTACTTCCGATTTCGAAATTGCACGGGTGTCATGTTGTACATTTTTTTGAATACGCGGTTGAAATGTTCTACGTTTTGGTATCCCACGGATTCCGCGATACTTTCTACGGTTATATTGCTGCTTTTAAGCATGGAACGTGCTTTTTTCATTCTTACCTTTTTTAGGATGTCTCCAAATGTCATTCCGGATTTTTCTTTGATGTATTTGGAGAGGTATGGCTTGGAGAGAAAGAATTTCTCTGATAAGTCATCCAGTGTTACGTCTTTATAATTTGCGTAAATGTAGTTGGTGATTTCTAATAATCTCTCATCTTTGCTGGATTCGCTGCTCTTGATTTCTTCGATCTTGTTAACTGCAACGACAAGTGCTTCCACAGATGCCTTAATAATATCTGCATCTATTCCTACGCCCCAATATTTCTTTTTGTTGCAGATTACACCTACATAGGCAACCGCTTTTGAGGAGGAGCCTTTTGTCAGGGAATGTTCTTCGTAAAATGCAAGTTCGTAGCTGATGTCAAAATAGTGCTTAATGGCATTGCTTACTGCATCCAGACGGCCATTTCCTACGCCGGTGATCCGGCGGTTGCTGCCTGAATGGTGGATGACAGCGTCTGCCACAATACCGTCTTCCTGTTTAAAATGGCATTCATCCACTGTAAAGATGGATTTTGCATTGATGTAATTGTCTTCGAATATGTGATATACCCAGTCAGGATCCAGCTCTTTATGCGCTTTGTCTGAAACGTCTTTTACCAGATAGCCTACTTCTTCTTTCATTTTATCTGGAAGGCTGATTCCGAAGCTCTGCTTCAGGATATAGTTCACGCCGCCCTTGCCGGACTGGCTGTTGATGCGGATTACGTCTGAGTCGTATCTTCTGCCCACATCCTTCGGGTCGATCGGAAGGTAAGGCACATCCCATTTATCACACTGTTTTTCTTCTCTCCATGACATTCCCTTTGCAATGGCATCCTGGTGGGATCCGGAGAATGCAGTAAATACCAGTTCTCCTGCATATGGCTGGCGTGGTGAAACCTTCATTCTTGTGAGGCGCTCGTATATTTCGCAGATGTCACTCATATTCGTGAAATCAAGTTTTGGATCTACCCCATGTGAAAACATATTCATTGCAAGGGTTATGATATCTACATTGCCTGTTCTCTCTCCGTTTCCAAATAAGGTTCCCTCGATGCGGTCTGCTCCGGCCAGAATTCCCAGCTCGGCATCGCTCACGCCTGAACCTCTGTCGTTGTGCGGATGAAGGGAAAGAATCACGTTTTCACGGTATAACAGATGCTTATCGAAATATTCTACCTGGCTTGCAAAAACATGAGGCATAGCGTTCTCCACTGTTGTCGGGAGATTGATGATTGCTTTCGTCTTTTTCGTGGGCTTCCATACATCCAGAACCGCATTGCACACATCCAGCGCATAGTCAACTTCTGTTCCCGGAAAACTTTCAGGACTATATTCGAAAGTAAAATTGCCTTCTGTCTCTTTTGCCAGTTTCTTTAATAACTTGGCTCCGTCGACCGCAATTTTTTTAACTTCTTCTTTGTCTTTTTTGAATACTTGTTCTCTCTGTGCCACGGAAGTGGAATTGTATACATGTATTACAGCATGAGGAGCACCCTTAACCGCTTCAAAAGTTCTTTTAATAATATGTTCTCTCGCCTGTGTCAGCACCTGAATCGTCACATCATCCGGTATCATGTTCTGCTCAATAATTGTCCGGAGAAACTGGTATTCTGTTTCCGATGCGGCTGGAAAACCAACCTCAATTTCCTTGAATCCTACGTCTAATAAAAGTTGAAAAAATTCGATTTTCTCATCCAGGCCCATGGGTTCGATCAACGCCTGGTTCCCGTCTCTCAAATCCACGCTGCACCATGCAGGCGGTTCCGTAATCGAGTCCTTTTTTACCCAGTCATAGCATGGCTCAGGCGGCATGAAATACATTTTTTCGTACTTTTCATAATTTTTCATAGTTACATCTCCTTATATTTTATCAAATTAATTGTCTTTTTTTATCTTCATCCATACTAACATAAGTACCGCCTATTATCCAGTGGTAAAATTAATCATTTAAATTGATGTTTTTTAACATATACATACCAAAAACTGTTTTTATATACCACTTAAAGTTTTTTTCCTGTACTCCTGAAACCGTTGTTATATCATAAGATCTTAATTTTTCTCCGTTTAAAGTATATACAACCTTGCCGGCCTTCTGGCCTTTTACTACAGGGGCATCCAGTATCTCTTCCTTCTCCCAGCTCATCTCTACCTGTTCGTCGGTTTTAAGAAGAAGCCTCCATTTAGGATCTGCCCCTACAACTTCCAGGGGAACTTCTGTCTCAGTTTGGAACGGATGCTCCTTATCGATCCCATTTTTAACCCTCACTGTCCCCGCGTCTATTTCCTGCCAGATGTCCCGGTACTCATAGTTATCCAGCGCATAATTCATCAGAGCCTTTGTGTCCGCCCACTTGTAGCTTTTATTGTTAGGCCACCCGCATGCAAGCAGGGCCACGATAAAGGTCCGGTCATCCCTTCTAAGTGCCCCCACATAACAGTAGCCCGCATCTCCCGTGAATCCTGTTTTCCCCGACAGCGCGCCGTCCATCATCTGCAGAAATGCATTATGATTTGTACAGGAATACGTGGATTTTCCGGAACAGTCGGTAAACTGGTAGGACGGTGTCCGGGTGATCTCCAGGAACATCTCCTTCTGCGGCGAATCCATGATGCAATACTTCATGATCCTCGCCAGATCCTCCGCTGTAGTGTGATGGCTGCCGTTTTCGTCCGCGGCATCCAGTCCGTTTGGAGTAATAAAATATGTATTACCGCAGCCCAGCTCTTTGGCTTTGGCATTCATCATGTCCGCAAACCCCTCCACACTGCCTCCGATGTTCTCGGCAATGATCACTGCCGCATCGTTGTGAGATTCCAGCATGAGCGAATACAGCAGATCCCTGAGATAGAATATTTCCCCATTATATGCCCCAAGATGCACCTTTGGCTGGGATGCGGCATATGAGCTCACTGTCATTTCACTGTCCAGTTTTCCGTATTCCAGAGCCAGTATGCAGGTCATGATCTTTGTTGTGCTGGCCATTGCCTTCTCCTGCTGTCCATTTTTTGAAAATAAAATACGCCCGCTGTCTGCATCCATCAAAACTGCTGACTGGGCGTATAAATTATCCGGCTCTTCCGACTCTGCGCGAACCACCATAACTGTACTGCCCCCGGTTCCCGCGAAAACCATACAGCAGATTAAAATAAACACTGTGATTCGTTTCCTTATCTTATGGACAGCTTTGCCGTCCTGTCTTTTCCTTTTTATCATGTCCAGGCACTCCATAACATACTATGTTATTAGTATTTATGTAGGTCATGGCGCCGATAGAACTATTTTCGTTACTATGTACGGCCCATATGCCGTGCATAATAACCTGTTTTCTCCCGATTCCTATATATCCAGCTTCAGCTGAGCCTCATCTTCCGCTTCCTCTTTAAAATGTTCCACCTGCTCCGGATTAATTGTAGGAAGTTCATCCAGCGACTGGACGCTGAACCTCCGCAGGAATTCCTCCGTGGTTCCAAACAAAAGCGGCCTTCCGGGTGCATCCATGCGTCCAACTTCCTCAACAAGTCCGAACTCCACCAGCTTATTCACCGCATGATCCGACTTCACTCCCCTTATTTTTTCAATCTCTAGCTTGGTGACGGGCTGTTTATATGCGACAATGGACAGCGTCTCCAGCAGAACCTCCGTCAGTACATACCGTTTGGGCTGTTTTGCGATCCTGATCAGATATTCGTAGGTCTCTTTTTTCGTACACATCTGGAATGAATCTTCCAGTTCTATAATCCGGATTCCCCTGTTTTCTTCCTCATAACGGTCCATCATGTTATGTATGATCTTTCTCGTCGTATTCTCGTCGTGTTCTATCACCGCTGCAATTTTGCCCAATTCCACCGACTCCCCCATCGTAAAGAGGATGGCTTCAATAATGCCCTGTAGTTTTTCTATCTCCATATCTTCTTCCATCCCTTTCAAATCAGCGAGTCAATCATAATATCCCCGCATGTCTCCTCCTGTTCTACCCGAATGGTTCCCAGCTTCATCAATTCCAAAACTGCCAGGAATGTTACCACAATATGCATCTTGCTCTTCTGCGCTTCCAGAAGCTGCCGGAAACTGAACCTCCTGTGTGACCTGGCGTATTCTTCCACATAGGACAGCTTAACGGGAAGAGGAACTTCCTCTTTCTCGATCCTGCCGAACTTGCTTCTCACCGGGTCTATCTTATCGTCCTGCCGCTTCATGACATCTTTGAAAATCTGGTGCAGCTTTTTCAGCGTAAGATCACCCAGAAGAAGGTCTAAATCTACAGGCTCCACATATCCCATCACTTCCTCCGGAATTGTGGGAACTTTATAAAGGATCTGTTCCGCATCCAGCTGCCGGTCCTTCAGTTCATAGGCCATATACTTGTACATCTTATATTGAAGAAGCTGTTCCACCAGTTCGGCACGGGGATCTTCCTCCTCCCCTTCCTCATTCACTTCCTTTGGAAGCAGCATTTTGCACTTAATATCCAGAAGTGTTGCTGCCATTACAAGGAATTCGCTCATTACATTGAGGTCTTCCTTCTGCATGTTCCGGATGTATTCCATATACTGATTCGTTATCTCTACAATCGGTATATCGTATATATCTATTTTATTCTTATCTATTAAATGAAGCAGAAGGTCCAGCGGGCCTTCGAATACTTCCAGCTTTACTGGTATTCCCATACTTACGCTCCCTGCTGCAGATATTCACACTGCATTTTATTATAAGGGAAATGCACAAAATACACAAGTTTATTTCGTTTCCCTGTATGGAAGCAGGCTGATTGCAACCACTTCCGCATAATTGCAGAACCGCAGATTGATCGTGTGGGTTCCAAGTCCCTTGCTTACGGCAATCGCCTGGCTGCCTTCCACGGTCATCTCCCCGGAATACTTTGGAAATAGCGCCGCCTGAGGGGTAATCACACCCCCAAGCCCGGGAATGCGCACGATTCCCCCATGAAGATGCCCCGATACCGTCAGATCCGCCCCCCACTCCCTGTATGCAGGATAATAAACAGGATTATGCGCCAGAAGAATCTGATATTTGTCCCGTTCCGCCCTTCCAATGCATTGTCTGATATCTGCTGCGTCCACTTGGTGTTTTTTGAATTTCTCATAAGTGAGCATCGGCAGTTCAAGCCCGTTCACCCGGATAGGCAGCCTGTCCAGTTTTATGTCCGCTGTCTGGTTCTCCAGATAATGGACACCGGAGAGTGCCAGTCCTTCTTTGAACTTTTTGTATACGCTCTTTTCATACTTTTCCGGGTATTCTTTCAGCCTCTGCTCATGGTTGCCAGGGCCATAATATACCGGACATATTGCAGGCAGCCGGGTAACAAAATCCAGGGCTTCCTGATAAGAGGCGATGTCTTTCCCCACAAGCATATCCCCCGCTATCAGGATCAGATCCGGCTTTTCTTTCCGTATTGCATCCAACAGCCTGCTGTTATGTTCTCCGTAGGATTTATTATGAAGATCTGCCAATAAAATGATCTTTTTCTCACTGTCCAGTTTTTTAAATGCAGGTACCTTCAGGGTATATCTTGTAATTTTGAAAAAGCGCAGTTCCCGTCTTCCTTCAGCCAGACACAACAGGAAAACCAGAATAACCGCCGCAATGATTCCCTTCCACATCTTAATTGCCTTCTACAATGGCAATACCGGAGCTGGTTCCAAGCCTGTCTGCCCCTGCCTCGGCCATTTCTCTGGCTTTCTCTGCTGTCCTGATCCCACCCGAAGCCTTCACGCCCATAACCGGCCCCACTGTCCGCCGCATCAAAGCAACATCCGCCGCAGTAGCACCTCCTTTTGAGAATCCCGTAGATGTTTTTACAAAATCGGCTCCGGCCTCTTTGCAGATCTGGCATGCCTTTATCTTTTCCTCGTCAGTCAGAAGGCATGTTTCCAGGATCACCTTAACAATGGCACGCCCTGCAGCAGCCTCAACAACAGCGGCTATATCGTCCTTCACATACTGCCAGTTCCCGCTCTTTATCATACCGACATGAATCACCATATCGATTTCCTCCGCCCCGTCATATACCGCTGTCAGCGTCTCGCCCACTTTTCCGTCTGTAGACATCGCGCCCAGGGGAAAGCCTACTACGGTACATACCTTTACATCCGTATCTTTTAACAGCTGTGCGCAATAGTACACAAAGCTTGAATTTACGCATACGGAATGAAATCCGTATGCTGCGGCCTCGTCACAGAGCTTTTTAACATCCTCCCTAGTGGCATCCGGTTTTAAAATCGTATGATCTATCATTTTTGCAAAATCCATAATATTCCTCCATTGTATACCGGTATACGCAACCGGCATTCCATTTATCGTCTACACTATCCTAACATCTTTTATCGGTAAATTCAATTTTTTATTGTTCTTTGCCCCTTCTTTGATTCTTCGTTTTTATTTTAATATATTGCTCCAATACGTATACTATTCTAAAAATGGAAAAAGGAAGCAAGTTCCCCCTGCTTCCTTTAAACATTTCATATTTAATCATTTTTCAGAGCATCATCGAAAGCTACATCGGATGGTGAAAAATTAATTTTCTTTGTAAATGCACAGGCCTCGGTTCCCCCGAATACCCGTTCCATGCCACTGTCCTCCCATTCTATCGACAATGGCCCCTTGTAATTTTTCTGATTGAGAACCCGGATAATATTATCAAAGTCAACGTCCCCATGCCCTGGTGAAACAAAGTTCCATCCTCTCCGCTGGTCTCCAAAAGTAATATGCGAGCCTAGGATTCCATTTCTTCCATTTAGGTTCACCTTTGCGTCTTTTATGTGGACATGGTATACACGATCCGCAAAATCGTATAAGAATACTGCCGGGTCTACTCCCTGCCAAATCAGATGGCTTGGGTCAAAATTAATTCCTATTGTGGGGCGGTACTCAAATATTTCCAGAAGTCTCTTTGTACTCCAGTAATCATATGCAATTTCCGTAGGATGTACTTCCAGCGCCAGCTTAACTTTGAATTCATCGAATACATCCAAAATCGGAGTCCACAGTCTTTTCATCGTCTGATATGCTTCTTCCACCTGCTCTTCCGTCGTCTGAGGGAAAGAATACCACATTTTCCAAATTGGTGATCCCATAAAGCACGTTACTACCTCTACCCCCATATTCCTGGCTGCTTTTGCTGTATATTTCATCTCTTCAACAGCCCACTTCTGAATTTCCTCTGGCTTTCCTGCCAGTTCGGATGGTGCGAACCCATCCAACCTTGGATCGTAGGCGTATGTTAAGGCATCTCCGACACACTGCCCGGTCAGATGGGCGCCGATTGCCCAACAGCCTAAGTTGTATTTCTGCAGCACACCCAAGATTTCTTTTACATATTCTTTACTCTCAGCCGCTTTTCTTACATTCAGCTGTCCCCATGTTGCAATCTCCAACCCCTCATATCCCATTTTAGAAGCAGTACTGCACATTTCCTCCAATGGCAGGTCTGCCCACTGTCCCGTGAAAAGTGTTACTGGTCTTGACATCGTCTCTTTCTCCCTTCTTCTCTATAGCTCAACCCATACATTTCCATTTTCCTGGCTCTTAAGGCATGCCTCTACATACTTCAGTCCCTGAATGCCATATCCAATTGTCGGATAATCAATCATTTCCTCTGTAAAGGTTCCGTTCCTTTTCGCTGCCACGCATTCCCCGAAGCTGTCATACAGATTGCCCATCGCTTCCAGCCAGCCTTCGGTATGTCCGGCCGGAAGACGTCCGTATCTGGCTGCTTCCGGAGTAATGGCAGGGTAACTTCTTTTCACCAGGCGCGGGATTCCATCCTCTTTAATCAAAGTTACTTCTTCCGGATCCTCCTGGAACCATAGAATGGTGCCTTTTGAACCATAGATTCTGATTCGCAGACTATTATCACATCCTATAGCAAACTGGGAAGTCCAGTTGATTCCTGTTGCCCCGCCTTCATACTCTACCAGAACCTGGTCATTGTCATCCAGCTTTCTTCCCGGAACGACAATATCCATTTTTGCCAGCACCCGTCTTATTTTTAACCCGGTCATCATTGCAACCGCATTCTCTACATGGGTTCCCAGGTCTCCCAGACAGTTCACCCTGCCTGACTGTTTCGGATCACAGCGCCACTCGCCCTGTTTTCCTCCCCAATCCTTTTCATTGTATAGCCAGCCCTGAGGATATTCTGCCATGATAGTGCGAACCGTGCCTATTTCTCCGTTTTTTACTAAGTCACGCACATATTTTGCGGTCACGTGTCCCATATAGGTATAAGTAACCATAAAGAGCAGTCCCTTTTCATCGGCAATCCGCTTTAACTCTTCCGCCTGGCTGCTGTCTGTTGCAAGAGGCTTATCACATGCCACATGAATCCCAGCTTCTAAAAATGCTTTACACACCTCATAGTGGGTGGCATTGGGCGTAACTACAACCACAAAGTCAATCCCATCTTTTCTTTTTCCTTCCGCCAAAGCCATTTCCTTATAGCTCTCGTAGCAGCGCTCTGTGTCCAGCCCCAATGCATTCCCATGAACTCTCGATTTCTCAGGATCCCTTGAGAAACAGCCCGCCACAAGCCTCGCCGTATCGTCTACGCTGATTGCCCTCCGGTGTGCGTCTCCTATAAATGCCCCTGGTCCACCGCCGACCATGCCGTATCTCAGATTTTTTCTCATTCCGGTTTGCCTCCCCATATTTTCTCTCTTTCCTCTCTCTCCATATCCTTAAAATATTGCAGAGATTTTACTGCGCCATCCAGGGAATTATCTGCCGGAACGCTTCCTTCTATTGTTATGAACCCTTTGTATCCATCCCGGAGCAGCATATCATAATGTTTCCTGAAATCTACAGCCCCCTCGCCAAACGGAACACTGACAACTTTTTTCCCATCGTTGCAAAGAATCCCGTCTTCTGCCGTACTATACGCAAAATCCTTAAAGTGAACCGATACTGTCCTGTCTTTGAATATCTCATATACTTCTGCCGGGTTCTCCAATGCAGTTAATGGATTTCCTGTGTCATGTGTATATTTCAGCTTCCTTACCGCTTGAAAGATGCGTTCCATTTCACCGCAGCTGCAGTATGGCACCGCAATGCTTTCCAGTGTCTCCGTGCTGATTGAAATTCCCATTTCTTCACCGTAATCCACGCAGGCTTTTAAGCCGTTAACCATATTATGGAATGCGTCTTCTCTCGTAACATCCGCATCTACCGTATAAACAGAAGGCATAAGCAGTACATTGCGGCACCCCGCCTCGTGTGCATGGCTGATCAGACACTTTGCCCTGCCCAGCATGGTTTCAAATTTACTTTTGGTCTTTGCATTTGCAAATGGAATGATAATATTCACAGAAGATAAAGTGATCCCATACTGTTCTAATATCTGCTTCGCTTCTTTCCCTTCCGTCTCTAAATGAAAATCCATCATGTCTATACCGTCATAGCCGGCATCTTTTGCAAATTTCACATAGTCCTCGAAGGTCATACTGCCATTTTTGATGGGCACACCATGTCCGTTCAGAAACTCAAACACTTCTTCAACTGTGGGATTTTCGCCTTCATACCCAAACTCTTTCATCATCGTCATATGTATAAAATTCGGTTTCTTCACCTTCAGCTCATCGTTGACCATGAGCGACATTAAGCTGTATTTCATGCGGCACCTCCTATCCCCTTATTTCCGCCAGTATTGACTGTTCCAGGCGGATATGCCGCTTCACATAATCAAAGGAGCTTTTTCCGGGCTTAATCTGTCCTTCAAACTCTGATACGACATAACCGTCATAATCTTCCTCATATAAAACTCTCAGGATTTTATCGTAAGGAATCGTAGCTTCGCTTCCGTCATCCAGAATCTCGAAGAATTTGCCGTGCATATGCGGGCAATACTTCATGATTTTTCTTAACCCATCAAAGTCAGGATTCTTCGAGAACTGCATATATCCATACATGGATTCAAATAAGTTCATTTCAGATGGTGTTGCATTTTTAGCCGACAGGATCTGACGGCCTTCCTCTCTTGATACACCGTCATAGCGAAGCTGTGTTGCTAATTCTACAATTTCTCTGTCCGCACCATTTTCAATGGCTCTGTTTAAGTCCGCTTTATTCGGCCGGTCTGCAAATATTCCAAAATCAGGCACAAATCCCAGATATGCGGAGCCCGTCTCCTCAAACATATTGTAATACTCCGTCATGATATGGCTGGAAGGCGTCTCCGGGTTATGGATCTCAATCGTAAGTTTTACCCCATAGAATTCAGCATATTTAGCGGCTCTCTGCATCACCCTGGGGGAGATTAAAAATTGTGATTTAAGAACCGGACACTCCAGTTTGTTAGCATTCTGAAGATCTTGTATTACGACAGCAAGCATCTCTTCATCCGTCAGATTCCTGTCTTTTCTCTTGCCACGGTCCATATTACCGCTGACCGCAACCAGCTTTACGCCATAATCCTGAGCATATCTCCTGATTTCACCTGCATATGCATCACTGACATACGGATACTCCGGAAACATCGAGGTCGCAACAATCTCCATTCCGTCGCACCCTAATTCTGCTATATGCCGCACCATATCCTCCAGAGTTGCTTTATCGTCAACCCATTCTGCCACATAGGAATGCGTTGTAACACCTAATTTTATATTACTCATTTTTATACCATCCTTTCTGACTTAAGCAATTGTATCTTCGAGAATCATGATCTTTTCATCACAGCTGTCCACCGGAGTGTACCTATCTTCGGCCCCTGGCTGGGGCAGATATGGATTGCGCAGCATAAGTGTCAGCTTAACCCGGTGCTCTCCTGCCTTCAGCCCGCCTTCCTTTCTGATTTTAATGGTTGCCGGATCTTTTATGCTCCAAAATTCGTAATATGCTTCCTTTAACTGACACGGCATAAACTCTTTCCCATTGATACAGAACCGTATGGACTCTTCCTCTATTTTTTCATGATCCACTTCAACAGAAAGTTCATCAATGACCGATAAATAATGGCCCCGGTAATATGCCAGCCTTAAGTCAAACTGATATCCCGCCTTCCTATTGTTTTCATAATAATTTTTTAAGGTACCGTCTCTTAATGTTTCTGTTAATTTGACTCTCATTACAAATCCCATGATTTGTCCTCCTGTTCTATTCATTACATTCCCTTCTTAGTTGCCTTCCTGTACAACTGCCGTCCGGACCTCTTCGTGACTGCTTTTGTTCCTAACAAAAAGCAATGCCAGGACAGCAATTGCAATACTTCCAATTCCGGCCATGATAAAGCGGCTGCCGGCATCCGGTCCGATCATTGAGGATATCAGATTGACTACGACCGGCGAAAATGCCTGTCCGAGATTGATGATCGCTGACAGAAAAGCAAGGGAAAAAGTCAGTGTACTCGGCGTGCTCATCTCGGATACGTGGAAGTTGGCCGTGGACGCAAACATGCAGAAGCCCACACCTGTTATAAATGCCCCCACGCAAATCAGTACGACGCTGTTCCCAGCAAATCCTATCAGCAGTCCTACTGCCCCCAATGTATAGGCCGCAGCAATCGTCTTCCTTTTTAACTTAATAACAATTTTCCCAACAAAAAATCCTGTAACCAGCCCTGCTATGGTATAACAAGTCGTGATGTAACTGGACTCTACCGCGCCCCCCAAAGATCTCTCTGCCACGAGCACAGCTGCATTATTATTGAATACATTGATGCAGACATAGAACACAAATCCTGTCAATGCGATCATCCACACCTGCTTTGACATACGTCTGCTCTGCTTGAGCTGTCCGCTTTCCTCTTCCTGATCCAAATGTCCTTTAGGCAGCAGAATACATTCCAGAATAATAATCGGTATCAGGATCAAATATGCCAGAAAAGCATGATACCATACAGATGCTCCTAACCGGCCGCCCAGCAGTGAGCTTACCGTTCCTCCGATTGAGATAAATGCAGCATATAGCCCAAGCATCCCGCCTCTTTCCGCGCCTTCGAAAAACTCACAAATCAGGGCTATCAGCGCGGTCATAGCGATCCCCATGCCAACGCCAATGATACAGGAGCATGCCAGAATAACCTGTGCATTAAAATGGAAGAAATAAGGGAGTATGCCTCCGACCAAATAACAACACGTACCAAAAATAATCAATGTCTTTTTTAAAAAGCGTTTTGCCAATCTGGCTGCAACCAGCCCCAGCGGGATAGAAATCAATGATGGAATAGAAATAATCATCTGGATCAGGGATACACTGGTATCCGGAAACTCCTGAACCATAGCTGCTATTACCGCCGCCGGCGCCAAAAATGTCATCATTCCCATGGCTGACAGCAGCAGCGATACCTTTGCCTTCGTTTTATCACTCATGCTTGATTCTCCTTTTCATTTTTCAGATTCATGAACCTTTTAGCTATCGATAACTATACTATAGTGATATTTAAAATGAATTACAAAGGAGAACTTGTTGTACAGAAACGACAAGTTTGTTGTTTTATCTTATGTTCATATATTGCTAAATAACTGTTTTTTATCTATAATGTAACTTGAATTCACTATAATGGCAAAGGGGGAGGGAAACATGGACCACATTCATGATGTAAATGAATACGAAAGAATCCCGCATACGCAGGTAAGCAATGTCAACTTCTTTCTGATTAATCTGACCTACCGGCCCCCTCACATGCACCATGACTTTGAGATCGTGCAGGTTATTGAAGGAGGCCTTCATGTCAAGACACTCACAGAAGAATTCGACCTAGGTCCCGGTGAGATAGCATTATTTAATCCGGATGAGTTCCATACATTACATAGCAGACAGAGTGACTGCATCCTTTTGACAATCCAGGCAGACCCTTCTTTTTGCGCTGCGCATTACCCTGCAATCCAAAATATACGTTTTAATACCAGCAATGTCACTTCTATTACCCCATTTGCTGAAGCTCTGGATATCATCCACACTTGTTTTAACCTTGGCTATAACTACTGTTTTAGAGCGCCTGGTTTTGAGCTTCGCTGTGTCAGCGACCTTTACAGGTTATTCTCGTACTTCACAGCATTTGTGCCATACCATATGCTGAAAGATACAGAGATCGTCAACGCCAGGAACAAGGACCGCAGGCTGACACGTATCATAACCTATATCCACCAGCGCTATAGGGGAAAAATAACACTTTCGGAACTTGCAGAAAAAGAAGGCCTGTCGATAACATATCTGTCCCATTTTTTTAAAGACGCTATGAAAATGTCCTTTCAGGAATATGTAAATTCTTTACGATTTGAGCACGCAGTACTTCTATTGAAAAAAACAGATATGAATATTACAGATATTTGTCTGGAAAGTGGATTCTCTGACAGTAAATATTTGAATAAGCGGTTTCAGCAGGCATACCACATGACGCTGAAAGAGTTCAGAAAGAAGACAGCCCTTATGATGCCGATCGAAGAATACAGCCAGGACGGAGAAATGGAACAATACATTTATACTCCACAGCAGGGGCTGCAAATCATGAGGAAGCATCACTATTTTGATTGTGATCACCCAAAAGTATAGTACACATTAGAATAAATAACCGGTTATTTATTTTTAGCAGTTCAGGTTTTATAAAATATTAAAAAAATATCACGAACCATGCAAATAGCTCCCCTGCATGGTTCGTGATATTTTATTTGGTATGAACAGCGGATGAATGACAGAATGCAGCCCAATCGGCTAAGTTCGAAAACGTGAAACAACTTTTTTCAGATAATCCAGAAATCCCGCTTTTTTCACATTCTGAGATACAATAATATCTACTTTCCCGATCTCTTTCCCGTCCAGGTAATAAACCAGACTTCCTGCCTTATTCCCCTTCTTCACCGGAGCATCCAGGCTTTTCTTTACTTTCAGCTTTTTTGTAATCCCTGCCAGGTTTGCTCCGCTGGTGTCAAGATAACTGAAACTGCCCGCATACTCACAGGGTATCGTCTCTTTTACACCGCCCTCTACCTTTATATCTTTCAGCTTTTCCGGTTTCTCATCCTTATAAACCTGGCATTTTCCAAATCCATAGTTCAGCAGCGTAGTCGCATCCTTAAATCTGGCCTTGGAATCCTCCGCCGCCATGATAACCGCGATCATCTCAATATCGTTCTTTTTTGCAGTTGCGGATACGCAGAATTTGGCAAGGCCCGTAGATCCCGTCTTCAGACCAGTCGCATATTCATACTGCCTTACCAGCTTGTTTGTGTTGGTGAGCCCGAATTCTGTGGTTCCTTTCTTCGTTGTATGCGTGATATTCTCCATCCAAATCATGCAGTAGTCATGAATCTGCGGGTACTTTGTGATCATCTCCCTGGACATGAGGGCGATATCCCTTGCCGTTGTCACGTGCCCATCCACATCCAGGCCGTTGCAGTTGACAAAGTGGGTATTTTCCATTCCCAGCCCCTTTGCCCGCTCATTCATCTGTTTGACAAATTCTTCTTCATTTCCGGATATGTACTCGGCCATAGCAACGCACGCATCATTCGCGCTGGCCACGGAAATACATTTCAGCATCGTATCTACTGTCTGTGTTTCCCCAGGCTCCAGGAATACCTGAGAGCCGCCCATGGATGCCGCAAACTCAGAGGTTGTCACCTGATCCTCCAGCTTGATTTTTCCATCGGCCAAAGCATCGAAAATCAAAAGCATAGTCATAATCTTTGTGACACTTGCAGGCGGACGGGCTGTGTCCGCATCCTTCTCAAAGATGACCTCTCCGGTGGACGCCTCCATAAGAATTGCAGACGGCGCGCTTACTTCCGGGCCAGCAGTCTGTGTGTCAGCCGCCTCCCCCTCAGTACCGCCTGTATCTTCCGAAACGGTTTCCTGGCTTTCTACAGCCGCCGTATCGCTGTCCTGCGTGTTTTCTGTGCCTTGCTGCGCGTCCGCCTGCACCTCTTCTGTATTTTCCTGTAATTCTGCCGTGTCTTCATAGACAATATACTCTTTTGCCGGCATTGCATATGCATTCTGTACACAAAGTAGTGCGCTTAATAATACCGCCAGTGCTGCTTTCATATAAAACTCCCTCTGCTATATCGTCTATTACCAATATAGTAGAGGGAGGGTAAGATTAGAACAACTAGACCGCAGAAAATGCTGTTTCTTCTGTATTTCTACACGGCAACGGCATACTTCACGACACCATCTCTTTTATACTCAAAAATATCATATGCTTCCATTATATGATCCAGCGTGGTCCTGTGGGTGATCATACACTCCGTGTTCAGCCTGCCGTTTTCGATCAGGCGCAGGATATCCTCGCAATTCGCGGCATCCACTCCTCCCGTTTTAAAGGTAAGGTTCTTTCCGTACATCTTCGGAAGCGGAAGTACCTGATCCTCTTCGTACATTGCAACAATTCCTACAACCGCATTTGGTCTTGCAATCATCCATGCCATCTCAAATGTCTCCCTGCTTCCTGCCACCTCGAGGACGGAATCCGCTCCCCGCCCGTCTGTCAGTTCTTTTACGGCCTTTATCACATCATCTCTCAGTGGATTTAAGGTGACATCGGCGATCTTATGCTGCCTTAGCAGGTCCAGCCTTTGTTCATCCATATCAATCCCTATAATCTTAGCAGGATTATACAGTCCGACACACTTCATAACCGCAATCCCTGCAGGACCTGCCCCGATTACTGCAACGGTATCGGAAAGCTTGATATCCCCCATCTTGGCTGCCCAGTAACCTGTTGAGAGCAGATCACCTGTAAACAGCGCGGCTTCGTCTGAAACGGTCTCCGGAATCCTGGTAAGCCCGTTATCGGCATAAGGAATCCTGACATATTCCGCCTGCCCCCCGTCAATCCGGCAGCCCAGGGCCCATCCCCCATATTTATCCGTACAATTGTTGACATATCCGTGGCGGCAGAAATAGCATTTTCCGCAGAACGTTTCTACATTAACGGCAACACGGTCCCCTGGGCGTATTCTTTTAACCGCTTTTCCTATTCGGATCACTTCTCCCACAAATTCATGGCCCAGTACGATGTTCTCCTTTGCTCGTGGAACAGCCCCGCGCTTGATATGTATGTCGCTGGAACAGATGGTTGTCATCGTCACCTTTACAATTGCGTCTGTGTCCTTTTGAATTTCAGGCAATGGACGTTCTTCCAGACATATGATTCCGTTTCCCTTATAAACAACTGCTTTCATAGCCAAACCTCCGTTTCAAACTTTCCTTACAGCATCAGGAAAAAAGTTTCCAGACCAAATCTTTCCTCATCATCCAACAGTTCTTCCAGTTTTTTCTTATTAAAATCCAAATGCTCAATCTCCCGGGCATAGCGGCGGGCAGATTCCTCCACATGCCTCACTCTCCTTCTCTTAAAGCGGAAGCCGGATCTGCGGATTCTTCCATGACTTCACCGCCCGTTGTGTAACGATATCATCCGCTCCTAATCTGCCGCAAAGCAGCGGCGAACTGACAGCAAACCTCTCCCTGCAGGACTTTAGAACAGTCCCGCTGTAATTGGTATAACAATACCTGCACCCATTCATGCATGTATTGTAAGCCCCAATGTCGATGCTCTCCATACAGCCGCATCCCGGCCTCTGGCCCTTGTCCCGTCCGGCGTCAAGTTCACATCCGGCAAGTTCCTCAATGAGGCTCTTATCAATGCATGCCCCGTGCTCTATGTCCGTCCTGCCAAATTCCATCTCTTCCGCGCATGCCGCCATGCGCATTCCATACCGTCCCGCCATCTCTGCAAGCTGACCTGCTAACAGTTCCAGTTCTACCGGCTCTGTTTTTTTCAGCTTCAAAATATCCGCATTTTCCCTGGTGTTTTTATAGGTATCAATAAAACTCACAACAACCTTTTCCGTACACCCTTGCAGATTCCCAGCGATTTTTTCAAAAGCCTCCAGGTGGAAACGGGCTGTATAATAAGGATTCAGCAAAATCGGATCATACCGCCATATCATCCGTTTCCTGCCAATCCGCCCAGCCAGTTTCTGAAACACTTCTATCAAAGCCCCCTTATCTGGAAGTCCCGGTTCAATATCTTTTCCGTATCCTGTCAAAGTATACTGGAAATAATATAAATATTCATCCAATCTGCTCAATTCTGCAATCAAAGGTTCGGGATTTTTCGTCCAGAATACAATACAGTCAGTCACATCCGGCGTTATCGCAATCTCGCTGACCCGATGCGGCCGGAATGGATTGCGCACGCAGACAGTACCTTCTTCCACGCGTTTATAAAACCAATCCGGATAACAGCATGGAATATCGGTTCTCCGGCTGACACTCAATACCATAAAAATCCCTCATTTCTATATTTTCATTTAATAGTATACCATTATCCTGCTCAGATTTACAGGTATGAAGTCAAAAAACTAACACATACTAAAATTAAATTCCCTCATGAAAGGAGGTTTGTTAATGATAAATAATGAAGAACTGCCGATCGGTTTTACCATGGCACTGGCACAGCACTCCGATGCCCTGAATCACTTTTCCCATCTATCAGATGCTGAACAGAAGAAGGTGATTGATGAAGCAAGACAGAAACACAGCCGGGAAGAAATGCGGAACTACGTAGAAAATATGTTCCAATAAATCGGGAGTT
>BAIF02000111.1 GCA_000509105.1 Clostridiales bacterium VE202-21
AATATGTCTATGTACTTGATCAAAGTGAACAACTACGGCAGTACGGAGATCATGTACGTGATCATGTACTTACATACTTGATCAGATTGATTAGTACGGACGAACCCAGTAAAATCAAGGGTTTCACGCGTACAGACCAGTGTAATAGATCCTTCTATAGGGAACAATGAAAGGTGTGTAAAATGCATGGTGATCAATGATATTATAAGTAATCAGAATAGATTATGTAATTGGATTAAAAGGAATCTGAAAAGTACGAAAACTATTAGAAATGACTTTTATGATTCGGCGCAGATTTTAAGCTATGTAAAGAGAGATATACCGCAAGCAACACATGAAGAGTTTAAACAGGCTATGGCAAGGTGTGGTTTTTATGCTGATTGCTCATATTGTGATGAAGCGTATAACATAGTGTATTTTAATGTATCCAGAAAGAGCATATGGAAACTACAAAAAAAGGAGCGTGAAGAATGAATTTACAATTGTCAGAAATACAGTTCGCCGGATTCACCAGACAGGAGCGGCGAATGATAGACCGATACATAGAAAAGAATGGCATCAGAGAATATACATTTAGTGTTGTACAGGAGATCGCCGATCTGATTGGGCGGGATATCGGAACAATGATTGAACCCAGTGGCGAAATCAGATTAATAGGACTGTGAAAGGAGTAGAACAATGACCGAAGGATATGAAAGATTAATTAAGGACTTCAATGAGAACTGCGGGAACAGCGTATACTCAAACATGACGTTGAAGATTATGGAACTTGAACGCCTTGACCGTATAGCAACCGCTCTGGAAGGAATAGACAGCAAACTTGGAAAGTGCGTAGGAAAAGAAGGGACGTTCTTCATCTGTGGCGATGTGACAACTTATGAAGGGTAACAATGAAAACAGCCCCATAGATACGCCAATATCTACAGGGCAGCATAGCCGGAGCCATGCAGAAAGGACACTTACATAATAGCATGTGATCCGGGGAAAGGACAAGGAAATTATGAGGAAATTAAGGGAAGAAATTATACAGATGGTTGCTGAACTGATTGTAGAATGTCGGAAACTGTCAAAGAGTGAGTTCCAGCAGTGGAAAAACGAAGTTATGAGAGAGACAACGGCCACTGCAAAACCGTTCATAGAAAGAGTAATCATGGTGGTTGAGGATAGTTTATAAAAGTATTCGCCTTCCGGGGGACGGTGCGCCAACACCTGAACCCGGCGGCGGGATGTTAAGGCTGAGCGGAGGCACGTGGAATGAATGAGGAGAGAGAACAAAGGCTATATGACATAATGGCAAACTACGGAGTGGATCAGGACACAGCAGAGCTGATTCTGCTGGATGAAGAGGAGGAAGAGAGTGAGCGTAAAGATCAAAGTATCCTATACGGACGATAAGGAGCTTTCAGAGGTATTAAGGCGGCTGCATCCGGTCAAGAGAGTAAGACCGCAGCCAGCAAAAGGAAGCTTCAAAAGAGCGTATATTGACATCAAACAAGGCTGTTTGTCTGCTGAATTGGTTACTGAAAACTGGTGGCAGACAGCGGAAAATCAGGGAAAATGATTGCATACCCACCCTATATGTGATAGAATAAGTATAACAATATATCGAAGTACCGCACTGGTTTTTCTCCTACCAGTGTAAGCCTGAGGGCGTGGGAATAGCTTATGGACAGAAATGTCTTAAAGCCGTTCCTGCGTCCTCTTTTGATGTGTTGTTACTCCGGTTTTGAACTGCGTGCGGCATCACGGTATAAACTGCGAAAATTATAGCCGGCGGGCTTAAAACGGAAAGGAGCCAATATGGGCGAAGAATTATTGAATCAGGGTACAGAAGGTATGGAAGGTGCAGAGGCTTCCGCTGCAGAAGATCAGGAAGGTGCGCAGGGCAATCAAGAAGGGCAACATAGTGAGCCTGAGAAAAAATACACAGATGCGGATGTTGACCGAATTATTGCGAAGAAGATCGCCGCTGAGCGTCAGAGGATGCAGAAGCTGTTCACGGAAGAACAGCAGGTAAGCGAATTAGAAACAAGAGAAAGGGAAGTGCTTAAAAGGGAGCTGAAAGCGGATGCAATGGATGCACTAATTGCGGATGGAATGCCTTCCTCATTGGCTACACTGATGGACTATAGTAGTAAGGAAGACTTTGAGAAAAGCTATGCAGAGGTGACAGACGTTTTCCGTAGGGCCCTTGGAGCTGAATTTAAGAGGCAGTTGGCTGGGCCTGCCCCACGGGTTGGAATCAATGATTCAAGTTCTAAAGGGGCCATGAAGGAACGGGCGATAAAAAATGCTTTTGCACCTAAAGCACTAAGGTAGAAATAAATGGCAATTAATTTAGTTACACAGTTTCTTCCACATGTGGATGAAATGTTTTACACAGAGAGTAAAAAGTCACTCCTGACAAACCAGGATTTTTCATGGACAGGAGCGCACACAGTGAAAGTACATAAAGTAAACACTGTGAGCATGAATGATTACGATAGGGCCGGATCAGGAAGCAATGATTCAAGATACGGGGCACTCGGCAGCGTAGGCAATACGCTTGAAGAGTTTGCATTGAAGAAAGACCGTTCCTTTACATTCGTAGTTGATAAAATGGACAGAGACGAAACAGGCGGTGTATTGACGGGAGCGTCGGCCCTTGCAAGACAGCAGAGAGAAGTTATTATTCCGGAGGTTGACAAATATGTCTACGGAGTCATGACTGCCGGAGCAGGAACAAAGCCTACGGCAATCACGCTGACAAAAGATAATATCTATGATGAAATCCTGAAAGGGAATAACGCGCTTGACAACGCGGAAGTTCCAGAGACTGGACGCGTGCTTCTGATTACCCCGGATGTGTATTTGCTGATGAAGAAGAGTCCTGACATTATGATGGTAACGGACATCAGCGAAGAGATGCGGCTGAGGGGCGTAATTGCCATGATTGATGGGATTACGGTCATTAAGGTGCCATCTAACAGGGTGGATGCCAATTTCGGGTTTATGATTGCTCACCCGGTGGCAACAGTTGCCCCTACGAAGCTTGAGGATTACAAAGTACATAGTGATCCACCAGGAATCAGCGGAGAACTTGTGGAAGGGCGCATTGTTTATGATGCGTTCGTACTGGATAACAAGAAGGAAGCTATCTATTATCAGGCTAACAAGCTTGCGGCGTAGACAGTAATCAATAATTGATAAGGATACCCTGGGCGTTTTCTTCTTGCGTCTGGGGTATTTTTGAAGGAAAATTGCATGAATAAATTAGATAAAATGTATAAGAAAGCGCTGCACGACATGAAGGGCAGGGAACAAAGAGAATGTTTTATAAAGGTCAGTTCAAAAGCCGTTCCTGCTTATTTTGACATAGTATCGTACTACTATAACCGCGGCATGGAATGCCTGATCTGAGTACTGAGGTGGGGCAAATGGCTGTAAAGAACTTATTGGAAAGCCCGGATTTCAAAGAGCAATATCCGAAATGTGAAGCTACTTTTGACATTCTCATGAAATGGTGGGACAGACCGCCGGTGCAGGACGATAAGGCAAGATATAGCCCGGAAACAATAGAGGATCTTGATAGGCTTTTTGGGGGTGAACAACATGAGTGTCAGGCTTAGAATGAGAACAACAACAGAGATTAAACGGACGCTTGCCAGGGTAGCGAATATGGCCTTGAATGGCGAAATAGATACCAAGACGGCAAATACTATCATACTGGCCTGCAATGCGATTTTGGGGGCAATCAGGACGGATGAGCAGCAGAAGAAAATTGACGAACTGGAGGTGTTGCTGAGTGGGATTAAATAGAAACCATGAAGGATATCATGATCCTACGGCCTGTGAAGCTGTCAGGCGTTCACGCAAGCCACGGAAGAAACAACCGCACCTGTGGTATCTGATCGGTGAGGTTGAATCCTTCCGGAACACAATTGAGGGTGGACGTGGGGCTGTGAGGAATAGACAGAATTGCACTAGTAAAACGACACTAGTAAAACCCTAAAAAACGGCACTAATAAAATACTAGTAGAACATAAGAATCTTATATTGGTTATAGTTCAAAACACAGGGAATCCCATGAAATCGCCCTTCCTGATCCATGCTGCTATCCTAATATTTTATAAGATTCTTAACAATTTAAGAAATTTTTAAGAGTATTATTAGGTTAATATTATCTTCCTCTGATATAATTTCAATAGATACAGATAAACGTACGAAAGAGAGGACAAATATGAAATTTATCAGACGGCTGCTGGCATTGATTCTCCTGTGTCTTCTGTGTGTGGGAGGATATTTGGGATATAAGGGTTATGTAAAATACGAAGATGCTTTAGAGTATATGAGCATAGACCAGAAAGCAGAAGAAATCAAAGCATCACCATCGTACACACCGCTGAAAGAACTGCCGGATATCTATTTGAACGCGGTTGTGGCCGTAGAAGATAAACGTTTTTATAAACATCCGGGGATTGACGCCATTGCGATTGGCCGGGCCATCAAGAATAACATCCATGCCCGTCAACTGATTGAAGGCGGCAGCACGATCACACAGCAGCTTGCCAAAAATATGTATTTCACCCAGGAGAGAAGCCTGATCAGGAAAGTGGCGGAGGGCTTCATGGCAATTGCATTGGAACGAAAATTCAGTAAAGACGAGATATTGGAATTGTATGTAAACAGCATTTATTTTGGAGACGGTTATTACTGCGTTGCGGATGCGAGCATGGGATATTTCGGTAAAGCGCTGCAGGATATGAATGATTATGAGTGCACCTTGCTGGCTGGGATTCCAAATGCCCCCTCCGCCTATGCACCTACGGTAAACCCGGAACTTGCCCGGCTGCGCCAGAAAAAGGTGCTGGATTCCATGGTTGAAGAAAAATATCTGACCCGCGAAGAGGCGGACGCGATCGTGTCTGCTGCAGCAGGCAGCTAAGGACACCAGACAAAAGAAAATCCTTTTTGGGGGTAAGGAGACCAGAGTGTATGAAAAAGAAAAAAGCATTAAAAGCAGTTGGCATCATTCTGCTGGCATTCATTATTGTAGCAGCTGCAATCCTGGGGTACTATACGATCCGTGAATATCGGCCGGATGCCGTGGAGACGATAGAACCGGGAGACGGAACCGCTGAATTGGGGACTGGGGAAATGTTTACAGTTCTAACCTATAATACCGGGTATGCCGGGCTGAGTAAAGATGAGGATTTCTTTATGGACGGGGGCAGTAAGGTGCAGCCGGATAGCAAAGAGCTAGTGGAAAACAACCTGAGCGGAATCGCATCCATTTTGAAAGAGCAGGATGCGGATATTTATTTTCTCCAGGAAGTGGACCGGGATTCCAAGAGGTCTTACCATATTGACGAACAGGATTACTATGAGCAGGAACTGGGGCTGCCCGGAATGTTTGCATGCAATTTTAAGGTTGACTACGTTCCATACCCGCTGCCTCCAATCGGAAAGGTTACGAGCGGGCTTGTCACTATGACTGGTCTGCATGTAAGCGATTCCTCGCGCATCGCTCTTCCGGAGTCGTTTTCATGGCCGGTTAAGACCTGCAATCTGAAGCGCTGCATGCTGGAAACCAGGATTCCGCTCAAAAATACGGATAAAGAGCTTGTGCTGATTAACTTCCATCTGGAAGCCTATGACAGCGGGGAAGGAAAGATAGCACAGAGCAAAATTCTCGCTGAAAAGTTACAGTCAGAATATGAAAAAGGAAATTATGTCATTGCCGGAGGTGATTTTAACCAGACCTTCGAGGGCATGGATACATATCCTATCCATAATAAAGACAGCTGGGTACCCGGGATTGTGGGGAAGGAAGAGATACCAACGGGATTTTCCTACGCAGTGTCCGATAATGCGCCGACCTGCAGGCTTCTGAATGGGCCTTACAGCGGGAATTATGAGGAATCACAGGTGTATGTGCTGGATGGGTTTATCGTATCAGATAATATAAATGTGGAACAGGTAGAAAATATAGATATACAATTTGAATACACGGATCATCAGCCGGTTAGAGGGTGTTTTGAAATGAAATAAATGTGGCGGGTATGGGGACGCGCCGAAGACGGACAGACGGTACGGTGTGCAGGAAGTGGGCGGCGGTTTGCTATTGCACCCGTTTATTAACGAATTCTAAGAAGAAGTCAGGCGGAAAACAGGGGTACGGATGACACAGTGTGAAAAATTTTGATAATTTTTCACGCTGAGTCATCCAAATCCGTGATTCGGAATCACGGATTTCCCCCTGTTTTCCGCCTGACTTCTTCAAGAATTCGTAAATGCACTCTAGCAATAGCACACCGCCGCCCACTTCCTGCACACCGTACCGCCTGTCCATCTTCGGCGCTGGCGCATCAGGGCGGCTGGATTTTTTCCTTTGTGGGAACAGTGGCGGCAGAGGCGGATTGGGGATGGCTTCGCGGATTTTGGTGAGGCAATTAACTGATAGGAATGTTAGGCTTGTGTTTTGGTGGATGGTTTTTATGAGATGCCGACGGGGATTTTATCTTTAGGAATTCATTTGTTCTCTTGGTAATTAAAATTTACGGGAACGGGGTATACTGATGTATAAATTAGGATTTGGGGTGTGAATATATGGATGAATTGGAACGGGAACGGAAGAGTGAGGAAATTTTGGCTTATTATGGGGGGATGGATAATCGAGGGGAGCAGGAGTTAATTGTGGCTTTGTTGCGGGAGCTGCAGGATATTTATGGGTGTATTACGGCTGGGGTTATTGAGCGGGCGGCTGCGGTGACTGGGGTGAAGCCTTCTTTTATAAGGGCTTTGGTTCGGATGTATCCTACATTGAAGGAGGCGGCTTTTCTGCATGATATTGTTGTCTGTATGGGGAAGGCCTGTGCGGATCAGGGGGGACGGGATATTCTTTCGTTTCTGCAGAAAGTTTTGAAGGTGCGGCGGAATGGGATTTCCAGGGATGGGAAGGTGCGGGTTCGCACACAGAGCTGTTTGAAACACTGCGGAACGGCTCCTAATCTGCTGATTGATGGGAAATTGTATACAGGGGTGGATGAGGAGATGCTGACGGGAATATTGAAAAATCAATTTCATCTGGGATTATAGGGTTTTTGTAGAGATTTATCCGGTATAATAAAATGTTATTATGTTGTAATGGAGAGGTTTAAGGCTTATGAGTAAAAAAATTTTAGTTGCGGACGATGAACCGGGGATTGTGCAGCTGTTAAAAGATTATTTTGAAATTCAGGGGTATGAGGTCGCCAGTGCCTTCAATGGTGTGGAGGCGCTGGAGCAGTCCTCACGCAGGCCTGATTTGATTCTGCTGGATGTGAATATGCCTGGGCTTGACGGGTTTGAAGTCTGTAGGATGATCCGTGACCATGTATCCTGCCCCATCTTGTTTCTGACGGCTAAGGTGGAAGAACAGGATCGGATCAGAGGGCTTATGCTGGGCGGGGATGATTACATATTGAAGCCTTTCAGTATTGATGAGTTGGGGCCAGGGTTGAGGCACATCTGCGCAGAGAAGAACGCAGGACAAAAGTACAGGCGGTTAAGATGCAGGGAGGCCTTGCCATACATTATACAGAACGTTGTGTATATTATGACGGGAAGGCATTGAATCTGACGAAGACAGAGTTTAATATTGTGGAACTGTTGTCCATGCACGTCGGCCAGGTATTCACAAGAGAACAGGTTTACGACAGAGTCCGCGGCTATGACGGGGAAGGGGACAGCAGTATTGTAACGGAACATATACGCCGAATCCGGTCGAAGCTGTCAGCAGTCACCGATATTCAGTATATTGAAACTGTATGGGGAGTTGGTTATAAATGGATTGGTTAGAAGAAAAGATAGAACACACGAGAATGAGAATAAGAAACACACGTTTCTGCACTGCTATAACTGCTTATATACTAGTGGCGGCCGCAGCCGCTATGTTTCTTTCTTATGTCACAATTATCTTCTGTTTTCAGTGGGAGAGCAGGATCCTGCAAAGCTATAACAGCGGTGAGGATATATGGTTATACAGTGTGAAGCTGTCGGGCTGGCCATTCTGGACACAGACCTTTTCCAGTTTATCGTCCCGTGACAGCGTGCTAGTGAAGCTGCTGGATTTTGTTCGTACCTGGTGTCCGTTTCTATATACCCTTGTGGGCTCCATTCTGGCCTGCAGGATATTTTATAGAAGGAGGCTTTCGGCCCCCCTTCGGATTCTACAGGAGGGGACGGAGGCCGTCAGGAACAATAATCTGGATTTTGACCTGACGTATGACAGCCGGGACGAAATGGGTGAACTCTGCCGCTCCTTTGATGATATGAAGCAGGAACTCATACATAATAAGCAGATGATGTGGGAACTTGTGGGAAACCAGAAGCAGCTCAATGCGGCTTTCGCCCACGACCTGCGGACGCCCTTAACCGTTCTGAAGGGATATTCCGACTTTCTTGCCCGCTATATTCCGCAGGGCAAAGTAAATGAAGAAAAGATGCTGGACACGCTGCATCTGATGTCCTCACATCTGAACCGCCTGGAACAGTACAGCCGGACAATGAAAGGTATCCGCAGCATAGATGAGCTCCCGGTGCACAGAGAAAAAAGTGATTTATCCAGAATAGAAAATGAGATCCGCGAAGTCATTTTTTCTCTGAATCAGATTGGAGATATACAGATTACCTTATCAGTACCCGCTAAGAAAAGTGAGGATGAAATACTTTTCGCAGACACTGGCCTGATCCTGGAGGTATTGGAGAATCTGCTTTCAAATGCAATCCGCTATGCGGAAAACAGAATCTGGGTTCGGCTGGATTTTGAGTATAAAAAGGCGGTTCTTGTGCTTACCGTGCATGACGACGGCCCAGGTTTCACCCAGGGGGATCTTCAGAATGCATTGAATCCCTATTATAAAGAACACAGGGCTTCCGATGCTGCAGACGGGGAGGAAGATCCACATTTTGGCATTGGGCTCCATATCTGCAGCCATATCTGTGCGAAACATGAAGGAACGCTGAGCATTGCTAACAGTATCGATCAAGGCGCCGTTGTGACGGCTTCATTTTCCTGTAAGAATGAATGAAGACATTCTTAAGTTTTTGTAGAGAAAGTGTAGACATTTTCGGGCTAATATATATGCATACCCAAAGGGCACCCCGTAACCCATGCCCTGCGGGCGGGTCTGCAGCTTTGCTGCAGTACAATGTATACCCAAAGGGCACTCCGTAATCCATGCCCTTGGGGAGCAGAGAATGGCATAAAGAGAGGATGAGAAAAATGTCTGCAGAAATTAAAATTGAACATTTAAATCAATATTATGGACGAAAATGTGCCTTAAAAGATGTAAGCCTTACAATCCACAAGGGGATGTTCGGCCTGCTTGGCAGAAACGGCGCCGGCAAGACCACGCTGATGAAAGTGCTTGCAACGCTCCTGCCAAAGACAGAGGGAAGCGTCTCTGTCTGCGGTATTCCGGTGGAGGATGCGGCGAGAGTGCGCAGGATCACCGGATATCTGCCCCAGGAATTTTCCATGTACCCGAATATGACCGTTTACGAGGCAATGGATTATCTGGGCGTACTGTCCGGGCTTGGAAGCCGGAAACGCAGAGAACTGATACCAAAGCTTCTGTCCCAGGTGAACCTCCTGGAGGATCAAAAGAAAAAGGTAAAGGCATTGTCCGGCGGAATGAGGCGCCGGCTTGGGATCGCACAGGCCATTCTCCACAATCCGAAGGTGCTGATCGTAGATGAGCCTACAGCAGGCCTGGATCCCGAGGAGAGAGTCCGGTTTCGCAATCTGCTGAGCGAAATTGCCCAGGAGCGCATTGTCATTCTGTCCACACATATTGTCGGAGATATCGAAGCTACGTGCGAGCAGATTGCGGTGTTAAATGAGGGCGAGATCCTCTATCAGGGTACAGTCTCGGATCTGATTGATATGGCGGACGGAAGAGTCTACACGGCCCAGATCAGCAAATCCGAGCTTCCGCGGCTGAAGGAACGTTATGTTGTCACCAGCATGCTGACGCTTGGGAATAACGTAATGGTTCGTTTTATTGCCGAAAAGAAACCATTTGCACATGCAGAGTGCTGTGAGGCGGGAGTGGAAGATGCCTACATGTATCTCATGCACGGAGAGCGGGGTGATCTCTGATGTTCCTGAGTCTATTAGCAAAAGAATGCCGGCAGACAATGAAGAGTATGATCTACTGGCTGATCGTGGTGATCCTTGTAGTCTTTTATTTTTCCCAGATGGGAGGAATGACGATAGGTGAAAAGCCTGAGCCGGGGCAGGAAAATTACGGATGGACATATGGAGGGAATGAGACGGATATCATGGAATCTGTACTCGGACGCCTTGTTTCGGAATACCTGGCAGGAACATATACCACCTATCCAATCGGTTTTTATAAGTCTGTCACTCCAAGCGAAGCGGAACAGAAGCGGATTGGCGAGATTGTGGAGGAGACCACAGGGCTTTCGGGGGAAGGCGATATTGCGGATGCAATACAGGAGGCAGAAGGCGGCGTCCAGGTGATATACGGCAGCAGCCCCACACAGGTAAAAAAAGGGTTGACGTATGAACGGTTTCAAGAGTTAATGCAGGAAGTCGACGATATGCTGGGCGGAGGCTCTTACTATGCGCCAGACAGCCTGGAGACAAGCGTCTCCCAGCCAAAGACATATGAGGAGGCTCTGGAAGACTATAATAGCCTGATAGAAAACGACCATCTCACCGGTGGTTATGCGAGACTGTTTAGTGACTATATGGGAATTCTGCTCGGTATTCTGCCGGTCTTTCTGGCAGTGACCCGCGGGCTGCGTGACAGACGCTCAAAGATGCAGGAACTGATTGCCAGCAGGAAGGCATCCTCTGCCTGTATCATCACAAGCCGGTATGCTGCCATGCTGATTATGATCATGGTTCCGGTGCTCCTGTTATCCTGTATCCCGCTGGTTCAGTGCTTACAGTCTGCCGCCGGCGCCGGGATCCAGATGGATGTTCTGGCATTTGTCAAATACAGCTTCGGCTGGCTTCTTCCAACTGTAATGGCTTCCGCAGGAGTAGGGCTGGTACTGACTGAACTGACGGATACTGCGCTCGGGGTCCTGGTTCAGATAGCCTGGTGGTTCCTGACAATCTTCGGATCTGTGAACAGTATGCACGGGGGTGCATATGGATGGAGCCTCGTACCAAGGCACAATACGGTCTATAATTATACGGGTTTTCATGAAACTTTGGTCAGCTAGCAGCAAACAGAGGGCTTTACGCGGCAATTTCTCTTCTCCTGTTAGTAATATCAATTTTTATTTATACACAAAAAAGAAAAGGGAGGCTGGATATCCGTGGCAAAATATTTGGAAATCTTAAAAGAAAACACAAGGCATAATATACCCGTTCATGCCATTATTGCCATCCTTCTGCTCTGCTTTTCTCCGCTTGTACTGGGCGTGGAGAATCTGCCCTATGAGGATGCTGCAAAAGTGCTGGAACGCTATGTGGCGCTGCTCGGCATCATTATGCTGACGCCGGTGTTTCTGCCGGAACAGAATCCGGACCTCCGTGACCTGATCCGTTCAAAATATACGAAAATTACAGCGATATACGGCATCCGTGTGCTGGAAGCAGTCATACTGCTTGCACTCCTGCTGGGCGCTTACATGGCGGTGCTTTCATACAACAGCTGTCAGCTCCATGTACTCCCATACTACGGAGGCACCCTGGCCGAAATGCTGTTTGTAGGAGGGCTGGGGATATTTGGTTTCGCTCTGTTCGACAATCTGATTGCTGGTTATATGATCCCTGTCTTTTACTATATCGTCGCTTTTGGAAGCGGGGCAAAATATCTGAAAGTATTTTACCCGTTTTCCATGGCCCAGGGCAGCTATGCGGAAAAATTCTGGCTGTTTGCGGGCGGTATGATACTCATCGCAGCCGGGATATTTATAAGGGGACGAAAGTGATTCATTCAAGTACGCCAAGGCGTACTTGCGGCGAGATGCGCGTCATGCTCCGCATGATATCATACATCTGCGCGTCTCTGCCATCTGCCGGCGGCTTTATCTTGGATGGAGATTGGACTCCCACCAAGACGAAATTGTTACTTACTCGCCACCTATAGAGGTGGGAGTCTTATGTCCGCCGCTTCCGTGGGATAAAACATAACTGTTAGCCGAATAGGACAAAAATGCCGCACATATACTACAAATAAAGGGCGTATGTGTGGCATTTCTATATGGGAAGAGAAATAGAAAATGAAAAAATAAAGGAAAAGCTGGCCTCTGCAGCCAGCATGCCAAAAGACGTAGTCCTCGGAGCGGCTGTTGTGACCATCATAGGGGCAGGAGAAGTCTGCATTGAGAATTACCGGGGCATTATAGAGTACACGGATGTCCTGATTCGTGTACAGACCAAGGGATATCAGATCAGGCTGCAGGGAAAGAATCTGCAGATCGAATATTATACGAATGATGAGATGAAAATAACAGGCAGAATTTTATCACTAGAATATTGTAAGTGAGGTAAGGAAACAGTGATTCAGTCAATCATTCGCTATATGCACGGGTATGTAAAAATCCGGGTGGAAGGCTATTCCCCGGAACGTTTCCTGAACCTGTGCCGCCATCACCAGATCTATATATGGGGGCTGAATCCCTGCGGGAATGCATACGAAATGTATATGAGCCTGAAGGGATTCCGCAGACTCAGGCCGATTGTCAGGAAGACTCATACAAAAGTTTTACTTGTCCAGAGAAACGGTCTTCCTTTCTTTCTGCATAAATACAGAAAGCGAAAGCTTTTTTTTATCAGCTTTATCCTTTGTCTTGGCCTCTTATATTTTTATTCGAGTTTTATATGGGATATCCATTTTGAGGGCAATGAAAAATGGACAAACGAAACTTTATTGGAATTTCTTGAGACGAAAGACGTGTCCCCGCATATGGCAAAAAGGAAAGTAGACTGCGCGCAGATTGTAAAAGATATCCGAAAAGAGTATGACGATATTGTCTGGGTATCCGCCTCCATAGATGGAAGCCGGCTGCGCATCCAGATTAAGGAGAATGAGGACACTTTCCGGGAAGAGGCAGAAAGTGCCGATGGTGCGGGAGCAGAAGGCCAGGGGGATGCATCTTTGGATGCGGGAAAGGAAACGGAGACGCCCAGCGATCTGATAGCCACAAAGGATGGCGTGATCACCAGCATTATTACAAGATCCGGAATTCCACAGGTTCATGTGGGCGACACCGTGGCGAAAGGGGATGTACTTGTAACCGGCAGGATAGAGGTGCTCAATGACGCAGGGGAAGTGACCGGTTACCAGTATCAGAAGTCCGACGCCGATATATTTGCAGATACGCAGCTGAATTACGAGGACTCGATCAGCACAACGTATAAAAAGAAATATTATGAAAAGTCACAGCGTCGGCTGTATTATATAAAGGCAGGTTCCTGGTACATCTCCGCGGGAACTGTAAAAAATGATTACAAAGAGTGGGAGATGTATACCAATGAGCATCAACTCAAGCTGGGCGAGAACTTTTATCTTCCGATATCCTATGGCAGCAAAATTGTAAGATCCTATACTTCAAAAGAGAAACCATACACAAAAGAAGAGCTTCAAAAACAGTTGAGTAGTAACTTTAAGCAGTTTTCCAAGGAATTGGAGGAAAATGACGTCCAGATCCGGGAAAACAGTGTCAAAATACATATAAGCAAAAATACAGCTGTTGCAAAAGGAATTTTGTATCTCAATGAAAGAATCACACAGGAGGCGGATACGGAAATTATAGAGATTGAAAGTGAGGGACAGGAGGAGACCGGCGTGCCACAAGAATAATCATCCTACGTATCAGTTCAGTCCTGTCTGAACTGTTAGCATTCTTTCCTGTTATTTATTCTTGTGTTAAAAATACAGCCTCCCCTTCTATTTCTGTATCCATAGTCCAGTTATTAGAAATAATCAGCACGGCGATTCCTTTGGAAGAGAGCAGCCTCAGCATATCCAGCGTAATCCGGTTTAAGGAGGTATCTATAATGGAAAAAGGGTTCATGCAGACCAGTAATTCGGGTACATATAAAAGCCAACGGCAGTAGATGACTTTCTGTACAATTTCCATTGGTACCTGATCGATATTCATCTGGAGATATCCGGGAGGAATAATATCCTTAAGCGTATATTCAACTCCCTTTTGATTGCCTGGATTGGTCCAGAAATTATGGATTTTGCTGTCAAGCGGTACACAGAGGTTATACAGCACGGTCATGTTGTGGAAAAGTACGGTCCGGCGCGGATTGGATTCTATGATTCCGCAGCTTTTCAGATACTGTTTCAGGGAGACAGACTGCAGAGGCTGTCCCCTGAAAAGTATAGTTCCGCTGCCGGCTGATACCTTCCGTCTCAAAATCGATAAGAGATAATCTGTTTCGCGGTTACTGGAACAGATGATTTTCAGAATCTGCCCCTTTTTCAGTGTAAACGACAGCGGGACAGGCAATATATCCTGCACATTTTCGAAGGCCAGAACGGATTCTCTGATATCCCTGTCCTGATGATGGCTCTTCTGATGACGAAGAACAGAATAGGAGCCCAGCGACCTTTGAATCTCTTCCTGGCAGATCTGCGAGCGCGGCAGAATTCGGAGGGTCTGTCCGTTCTTTATCAGATGAAGCGTACACGTAAGCCGAAAGAGACGGATATCAAAAGTCTCCCCGATTAGGAACGTGATACCGTGCTTTTCCAATACTCTGAGAATAGATAAAAGCTGTTCGAATTCACCGGCATCTAAAAGAGAGGCGGCATTCGATAAAAAGATCAGTTTCTTTCCCTGCAGAAATGCTTTCACCAGCTCAACAGCAATTCGTTCAAAATTGGTCAGCGACTTCACTTTTTGATTAACATCCAAAGAAAGGTGAAAAAATTCGAACAGGTTTTCTGCCATTTTTTTATACTTTTTAGCCGTAATCCATAAAAATGAAAGCCGTTCATAAAATAGATTTTCATATACGGAAAGGCTGTTCATCAGACGGCTGGACTCATAGACGATTGCAGTTTCCTTTTTATATGAACGGATATAATCCTGATATGTAACGGCAGTCTCTTCAAAATAAATGATTCCTTCTACTTCCGGAATTTTACCATCAATAAAATCTAAGAAGGCTGTTCTCTCATAAAAACTATTAAAAAGAATTCCGGTATGTTCCCCTTCAAAAACCTGCAGATAGAGGTTCGAAAGGACTGCGCTTTGATTCTGGCGAATCGACAGGTTGAAGATACGAAATAATTCCTTTTTCATAGAGTCAGGTTCCTTTTCTGTATTTTGGGCAGGATGATACGGACATCAGTTCCGATTCCCTGAGTACTGTATACGTGCAGGCCGTATTCATTGCCGAACAGAAGTTTTATTCTGCGTGCCACATTCTGAAGCGCAATACTCTGGCGCTCCTGTTTTCCTGTGGGGGCCGGGGGCCTGGACGGATTTTCAAGAGATTCATTGATCCGATGCAGAATATCGTGCGTCATGCCAATACCGGTGTCCGAGATATTAATGAACAGAAACCGTTCTGTTGTTTCGATCGAAATCGTAATTTTCCCATTCCCGCTCTTTTTTTCAAGCCCGTGGAAGATTGAATTTTCGATGATTGGCTGGAGAGTCAGTTTGGGAATAAGCAGGGTAAGAACCTCGTTTCTGTCATCCGGCCAGATCACATCCATATTGATTTTATCTCCAAACCGGTATTTCTGGATGATAAAGTAATTCTCTGTATGATCCAATTCATTCTCCATCGTAGTCAGATTGCCGGTATCGGTAATTGTATAACGGAAAAAGGTAGCCAGTGCCTCAATGACCGATGAAACGGTTTTCAGTCCCTCGTACAATGTATCGCCCCGCAGGGCTTCCAATGTATTGTACAAAAAATGCGGATTAATCTGGTTCTGCAGAGCAAGATATTCCGCCTGTTTTTGAGACTTTGCGAAGTCTATTTTCTGATGTTTAAAATCATACATCATGTTCAGCAGCTCTTCCGACAAAAAGGGTGAAGCAGATGCCAGAAAGGCATCAAAATCTTGCATGGAATTATAATCCCTGGCAGCTTCTTTTAGTATTTTCTGCGGCCTTCGGAGAAAATACCAAATATAAACAAATAATGCTATATGGACTGCCGCCAGTAAAAAGAAGAGTGCTGTATAAGAAATATTCCCTGGGATCACTGTCAGACAGATGGCAATGTCGGATAACACAACCAGAATGACAGAGAGTGTACAAAGTATATGATAATAAGTTTTTTTCATGATCTCACCCGTATGTCAGGAAAAAAGTTTTCGGTAAGCGGCAGGAGTCATTCCGGTAGTCTTGCGGAAGCACCTTATGAAATATTTCAGGTCATGGAAGCCGGTACGTTCGGATATCTCAATGATTTCCAGATCTGTCTCTGTGAGCAGGTCTTTGGCGTTCTGGATGCGGACATCTGTCAGGTATTCAATAAAGCTGCTTCCGGTCTCCTTCTTAAAGATATTTGAAAAATAAGAAGCGTTAAGACCGACTACCTGCCCGATCTGTTCCAGTGTCAGGCTTTGCTCATAATGCCCGTTGATATATTGTTTCGCCATAAGTACAGCTTTGGACTGTGCTTTCTTCTTATGAGATTTCCAGTCCTGAAGCAAAGCACATTGTTCTTCGGCGAGATAAGAAAACAAATCATAAACAGAAGTAAAGGAAAGAAAGCAGGTATTCCATTTATCGGTCAGCTCGTCCGAAGATACATTGATTTTATGCTGATTCAGGCAGAATAAAAAGAGTGTGACAATTTCATTGTATACACGCCGGATGAACGCACCGGTAACAGCGTCCAGAAGGACAAGCCGATTCGCAAGATCAGACAGAAATTCCTGCAGCTTTTCGTACTGGAATGTCTCGGCATAGCTGAGATACTGGCTTCTGAAAGAGGGTGTGATAAAGTCCGACACATGGCTTTTACATTTCGGTATCCTGGAATAGGAATAAATGGCATCGCTCCCTGAGAGGACTTTTTCACACAGTGCAGATTCTATCTCCCCAAAACAATCGGTGATTTCTGCAAAAGTGTGCTTAATACTGCTTTGAAGCAGTATAACATGAAGTTCAGGAAAGATTTCTTTTAATGACAGCAGGGCTCCCCGGATGCTTTTGGAAGTCTGGTAAATGTGTGACAGCTGTTCTTCATTGTCATTGACAAGGCAATATATGTATCCGCCGGAAACGGTCATGGAACAGTCATGATACTGACCTGTTTCTGAATCAATGATCCCGGCTGCTTTATTTACCAGAAAATCACTGACAATTGTCCGGCCATTCTCATCAGGGGTGTCAAGATAAATGCAAAGCAGAGTAAAAGCAGATTCCTTAAAATTGGTGTAATAAGTCCGGTTGATATCTTCAATGGAATGGAAGGCCTGTATGATCTGCGGGTTTAAAATCAGATCATTGATGAAATTGGATTTGATGCGTTCCTGAGTCGAATTTAACTCATTTCGGATTGCTTCATCCTGCTGCCTGTGCGATTCCATTGACTGGTGCTTTTCTACGATTGAGACTAGTGTTGCCTTCAGGTCTTTTTCTTTGATTGGTTTTAATATATAATCAGAAACACCGTATTGAATCGCACGCTGTGCGTAGTCAAACTGCCCATAACCGCTGATAATAATAAAATGGATCCCGGGATTGAATTCTTTCGCGGCCCGTATCAGGGTAAGTCCATCACATCCGGGCATTCGGATATCGGTAATGATAATGTCCGGAGAAGTTTCTTTTACCATATCCAGGGCCAGCAGCCCGTCATGGCATATACCTGCGATATACAGGCCGAGTGACTCCCAGTCAATCAGGCACTGGATCAGTCTGCAGACCTTTTCTTCATCATCTATAATCAGAACTTTTAACATATAATTCCTCCCCCTTAAATATTCTCTACCAGATTGGAATCAGTATAATGGATTGTACCAGAGATTTCAATAGATGTAGTGAAAAAACACAATTAATAAAAGAAAAAGATATCAAAACCATACAAAAGATACAAAAAACTAAAGAAAATCCTCTTTTTACCAAAGATAATGAGTTGAAGCAGAATATAATAACAAATATAATAATTGCAGGAAGAACGATATATCGAGAAACCATAGATGTACATAAAATAACAGGAGGAAATATATGGAAGAGAACCTTTCGTATCAAATCAGTACGAAGCCAGTGAGATCAAAGCGGATTGATGAATTATACAGGTATATTACTTCTTTTGAAAGCGGTATCTGCATAGAGAGAGGAAAATATCTGACAGAATTTTATGAGACAGAACCGGATCTGCCGAATGTACTGAAACGGGCACGCGCGATTGAACATGTATTAAAGAATATGAGTATCTACATGATGCCGGGGAGCCTGTTTGCAGGCAACCAAACCTCCAACCCCCGTTGGGCGCCCATTTTTCCGGAGTTTGAAGTGGAGTGGATGGAGGAGGAATTTATCAAAGGAAATCCATATTTCCCAGATACAAGACCGGCAGACAGATACGTTCTGCGCAGGGAAGATATGGATGACATTCGCCATATATGTGATTGGTGGAAGGGCAAAACGCATGTGGACAGGCTTAGAAACAGGCTTCCAAAAGAGGCGCTCCTGACCCACTATGAGATAAAAGCTGCAGATATAGGGGCATATTTTCAGGGCGGTGACGGACACTTTGCTACAGCACATGAATGGCTGATTAACCACGGCCTTGAAGAAATGATTCATCTTGCAGGGCAGGGGCTTGATCATCTGGACTGGAAAAATGATCCCGAAGCAGTTAAGAAAAAGGATTTTTACGAAGCTGCGATTGTAACGGCCAATTCGGTCATTCATTATGCGGCAAGATATGCAGAGCTTGCAGCCCGGATGGCAGCAAAAGAAGCTGACCCGGTCAGGAAAAAGGAATTGGAAGAAATAGCAGAAATGTGCACCCATGTTCCTGCAAAACCGGCCAGAACCTTCAAAGAAGCGCTTCAGTTTATCATTATCACCCATATCTGTCTGCATATAGAGGATAATGGTGTAGGAATTTCCTTCGGGCGGTTTGACCAGTTTATGTATCCATTTTATGAAAAAGATATTGCCGAAGGACGTTTAGAACGGGAACAGGCGGTTGAAATGGTAGAAAACTTTTTCCTGCAGATTTATGCAAGCAACAAAGTAAGAAGCTGGCAGGATACAGATTATTTCCGGGGAGTACCGATGTTCCAGAATCTTACGATCGGCGGACAGGATCCGGTGAGAAAATGCGATGCAACGAATGAACTCAGTTACATCTGTTTAGATGCCATCTACCATACAAGAATACCGCAGCCGTCGCTGACCGTGCGTTTCCATAAAAACACACCTTTTGAATTCAAAATGAAGACAGCAGAAGTGGTGAGGCTTGGAACAGGGCTTCCGTCTATCTTTAATGATGAGACATATATCCCGGCGCTTCTGAATCGGGGGTATGAGCTGAACGATGCTTATAATTACTGTATCATTGGATGTGTGGAACCGGGACCGGCAGGGCTTTTGGGAGGCAGAACCGGCGGAGCATGGCTGAACTGTACGAAAGCGCTGGAGATGTCGCTGTATAATGGAACGGATCCGAGAACCGGTATCTGCCTCCACCCGAATAAAAACGGAAAAAACCTGGCCTCCTTTGAGAGCTTCGAGGAAGTGAAGGAAGCATATAAGGATCAGATTCAGTATTATATCAAGATGGAGGCGATTCTGGAAAATACGATTGACCAGCTCTGGGAAGAACATATGAATGAGCCGATGACCTCTGTATTTGGCTGTCCGACGACGACGCTGGAGCGCGGGAAGACGTTTAAGCAGGGCGGTGCAAAGTATGATTTCACAGGACAGCAGACCATTGGGACCGCTAATATTGCCAATAGTCTTTATGCGGTTAAGAAACTGATATTTGACGATAAGAGACTGACCGGCGCGCAGCTTAAGCATGCTTTGGAAACCAATTTTCAGGATATGGAGAGCAGGCCGACAGGCCCGCAGATTCAGGCTCTGTGCAAAGGCGTTGAAAAGTATGGGAATGACATTGATGAAGTAGATGAACTGGCGAGGGAGATGCTTGCGTTTGTAGCAAATGAGTTATGCTCCTATAAAAACACAAGGTATGGCCGTGGTCCAATTGGAGGCACGCTTCACTGCTCTACGAGCACCGTGTCAAGCAACACTCCGTTCGGTAAGGTGTGCGGCGCGACTCCGGACGGACGGGAAGCTTACACTGCGGTGGCAGATGGACAGTCCCCGATGAAAGGAACTGATACGAGTGGTCCTACTGCGGCAATCCGTTCTGTGTCAAAGATTAACAATATATTACTTTCCTGCGGTTCATTGTATAATTTGAAATTTAATCCGTCTGACCTGTATTAGTATTCCAAAAGGCCGGATAGAGGTCTTGCTGAATTTAAATGCAGGTTGGAAAATGTGAGGAGGTGTATTATGGAAAGGGTAGTAAAAAATGACGGACTCAGAAGATTTGTAAGTCTGATAGACGAATATTTTGCTTCCGGCGGTGCACAGATGCAGTTTAATATCGTGAGCAGAGATACCTTGCTTGCAGCCCAGAAGAATCCGCAGGAATATGCAGACCTGCTTGTACGTGTAGCAGGATACAGCGCGTATTTTACACAGCTGTCAAGGGATGTCCAGCAAGATATTATCGAAAGAACTGAAGAAAAATTATACCCGTAGCACCCCGCAACACATGCCCTGCGGGCGGATTTGCAGCAAAGCTGCAGAATAATGTATACCCAAGGGCACCCCGTAACATATGCCCTGCGGGCGGAGAAGAAGAATGGGAGGAAAAAGAGATGAAAAAAAGGATAATGAGTATATTTATGTGTATATGCGTAATGGGGACTTTAGCAGCCTGTCAGCCGGCAAGCCAGAAAAAGAGTACAGAGACAAAAAGTACACAGGCAAGTAATGCAACAGGAGAAAGCTTCTCACCAACTAATGAAATGCTGAATACGCTGCCGGAAGAGCCGATTGGAGAAGAAAATGAATTCGAAGGATTGCAGATTGCGCTTTCTCAAAGAAATATTGCAGGCTCGGAATGGTATGAACAGCTTGTAAGGGTGGCACAGCTAGAAGCGGAGCACTTAGGCGTGAAACTGACCGTATACGATGGGGAAGATGATATTACAAAACAGATGGGTGATATTGAAACTGCGGTAAATATGAAAATGGACGCAATTATTGTAAATCCGAAGGATTCATCAGGGCTTCTTCCTGCAATCGAGAAAGTACATAATGCAGGAATACCGCTGACAGTCGTAAACAGTGCAATGAGTGAAGAGGCGGCGCCTTTTACATTTGTCTCCGCTGATGTAGAGAACAGCGGATATCAGGGCGGCTTTGAACTGGCAAAGGCATTTGACGAAAAATATGGATGGAAGGATTCTGTAAAAGCACTTGTACTATCCGCGGCAGCGCAGGAAAAAGAGTCTGATTTGAGAAGATGGGGGCAGATCAACGGCTACAATGACTATATGCTCGAAAAGTATGGAAAATCAAATCTGGATATTGTTGCATACCAGTACTATAACTGGCAGCCAGAGCCCGCAATGACAGTGACAACAGATGTTCTGCAGGCAAATCCAGATCTGGACATTATTTTCAGTGCATGTGACGGCGGATGCCAGGGAGTTGTATCTGCAATAGAGTCGGCCGGCAAGACTGGGAAGATTATGATCACATCAATTGATGGAAGAAAATCGGTCCTGAAATGGATTAAAGACGGTGACAAAGGGGTTGCGTCAACCGTATCCAACGACCCGAGAATTATGGGAAAATGGGCGGTATACCTTGCTGCACAGCAGGCATCCGGTGTCACTACGCCGGCGACGTTTAACGTACCGAATACATGTTATACGAAGAGTAATGTGGACGATGTTTACGATCCGGACTCCACATATTAAAAGGAAAAGGCCGCCAAAGGGCGGTCTTTTACCTTATCAAAGGATTTGCCTTTAAGTAAAGGGAAAGAGGTGGTTAGGTATGGGATTTGCAGTTGAAATGAGACATATAACAAAGGCATTCTCCGGAGTGAAAGCAATAGATGATGTTTCCCTTCAAATCGAGGAAGGGGACATTCATGCACTGATCGGCGAGAACGGTGCAGGGAAATCTACGCTGATGAATGTATTAAGCGGAAGCTTTTCACATCATACATATGAGGGAGATGTTCTTGTGGGAGGGAAGCAGGTGAAGCTTTTAAGTCCTGATGATGCGAACAGGGCGGGAATTGTCATGGTACATCAGGAATTGGCAATGATCCCTGAGATCAGTGTTGCTGAGAACGTATTTCTGGGGCATATGCCGCGAAATCATACGGGGATTGACTGGAAAACCGTCTTTAAAAAAGCGGAAGATGCATTAAAGCGGCTGTCACTGGACATTGATGTGAAATCAAAGGTAAAGTATTTAAGCGTTGGCCAGCAGCAGCTGGTTGAAATTGCCAAGGCGATTATGATGGGCGGAAGGGTACTGATTCTGGATGAACCGACAGCCCCGCTTACAGACCGTGAGACAGAGACCCTGTTCCGAATCCTGAAGGAACTGAAAAATGAGGGAATTACGATCATCTATATCAGCCACAGGCTGGAGGAGATTTTTAAACTTACGGATTCTGTTTCGGTCATGAGAGACGGGAAAATGATTGTGACGAAAAAGACAGGCGAACTGACAACAGATCGGCTTGTGTCTTATATGATTGGCCGGGAATTAAAGAATATGTATCCTGATATAGAGACAGAAAAGGGCGATGTTATTCTGGAGATTCTGGACTACAGCGTGCCTCATCCGGAATATGACGGGAAACATATCGTAAACCATGTCAGCATGGAATTCAGAAGAGGGGAAATTGTAGGAATCTCGGGGCTTTTGGGGGCCGGACGGACGGAGCTTATGATGGCGGTGACAGGCGGCTACAGAATTACAGGAAAAGGGAAGTTAAAACTGGATGGTAAGGAGATACTCTTTAAATGTCCAAAAGAGGCGATCCGATCCGGTATCGGATTCGTAACAGAGGACCGAAAAGGGAACGGGTTGATTGTAGATAAATCCCTGTGTTTTAATTTAACTCTTGCAGCGCTGGATAAAATCCGCACAAGACGTATGCTGAATCAAAAGAAAGAGAGCTCCCTTACAGAGAAGTTTATCAAAGATCTGGGGATCAAGTCGGCAGGCATGCATAATCCGGTCAAAAGCTTAAGTGGAGGCAATCAGCAAAAAGTCGTATTGGCAAAATGGCTGGCGACAGACCCCAGGATCTTAATATTGGACGAGCCGACACGCGGGGTTGACGTGGGCGCAAAATTTGAGATTTACACAATTATGAAGGAACTGGCAAAAGCCGGAGTGGCTATTATTATGATCTCTTCCGACCTGCCTGAAGTAATCGGTATGAGCGACCGCGTCTATATCATGAGCGAAGGGAACCTGACAGGGGAGCTGAAAAAAGAAATGCTGACAGAAGAAAACATTATGAAATATGCAACCAACACTGTGAATGAGCAGAGATAGGTGAGGAGGAATCAAAAAATGGAAAAGATTATTGCCGGAAAAACAGGTCATTTCAAAGCAGGGAAATTTATTAAGAATAATTTTGTAATTATTGCCTTTATTCTTATATTTATATTCAGTTGTTTTGCGACACCTGTATTTTTAACAGTAGGGAATATTACATCAGTCCTGATCACGAACTCTATTTCTGCAATCTGTGCGCTGGGAATGCTCATGATTATCATCACGGGCGGGATTGACCTTTCAGTCGGCTCGTATGTATGTATTTGTGTCTGTCTGACAGCAGGTTTCATTCAGAATGGGATGGGGCCGATGGCCATTGCGGCAGTAGGCGGATTAGGGATTTTATTCGGCTGTGTGACCGGAGTTCTGGTCGCTTATGCTAAGGTAGCTCCGTTTATCGTGACACTTGCCATGACATCAATTCTGAAAGGCCTTGCGTATATGTATCAGGTAGGAGAGAATCGGAGAATTGACGGGACATTCTGGCCGGATTTTATCCAGGGGTCTGTATTATTTATTCCAACTCCGATTTTTATCATGGTATTGGTATTTTTAATTGTACTTTTTGTACTAAATAAAACGAAATATGGAAGAGGGCTTTACGCCATCGGCGGTAATCAGGAGACCGCCAGGCTGGCAGGTATCAATGTAAAAGGATATCTTGTGGCAGTATATGCTATCGGTGGATTTCTGTTTGGACTGGCCGGGATGATTCTTGCGGGACGTCTGAGCATGGGTACAGCAACCGTAGGCGATGGATATGAGCTGGATGCCATCGCATCCGTTGTGATTGGAGGAGCATCCTTATCAGGAGGCACAGGAGGTGCGGTAAAGACTCTGATCGGTGCATTTCTGATGGGAATTCTGATGAATGTAATGAACCTTTTGGGAATTGCATCCTATCCGCAGATGGTCTTCAAGGGAATTATCATTGTAGCGGCTGTCCTTGCTAATCGGAATGACTAAATGCAGGGGGACAGGATCATGACAGGTTCAGTTTACGGAAGTACAGCAAAAAAAAGCGGCCTTGTAGCAATATTGAGAGGTATGCCCTTAACGACGGACTTGGAGTGCGGACCACAGTCTTTCTGAAAGGCTGCCCCCTGAGGTGCAGATGGTGCTGCAACCCGGAAACACAAAATAATAAGAAGGAACTCATGTTTTTTGAGGACAATTGTATTGCATGCGGCGCTGCATGGAAAGCTGTCCTTATGGAGCGTTAAAAACAGCACCTGCCGGGGACAGGAATATCTGCAGTAACTGCGCAGACCGGGAATCTCCATTTCCCTGTGTGGAGCAGTGCTTCGCGGGATGCAGGAAAATCAGTGGAGAAGAGATGACTGCAGGGAATGTGACAGCACTGGTGAAACGGGACATGAACTTTTATCTGAAAAGCGGCGGCGGCGTTACAATTTCCGGAGGGGAACCACTTGCCCAGCCGGAATTTCTGGAAGCACTGCTGCAGTCTCTTAAGGAAAGCTGGATCAACACAGCAATCGAGACCTGTGGGTCGGGGAAGGCAGAGACGATCGAAAGAATTGCGCCTTATACAGACATGGTGTTTTTCGATATAAAGTGCATGGATGACATGAAACATCAGCAATGGACCGGCTCCGGAAACAAGCTGATACTGGATAGATTTCTTCTGATGGCGGAGATGTCACGAAAGTATTCCTTTGACCTGATCGCCAGAACTCCCATTATTCCCGGCTTTAATGACTCGGAGGAGGAAATACGCGCAATCGGAGAATTCATAAAAAGCGCCGGAGCTTCTGCTGTGGCCGGATATGAACTGCTTCCGTACCATAAGCTTGGGAGAGGCAAGTATAAGGCACTGGGAAGGCGGTATCCTTTAGAAAACCTGACGCCTCCCTCCGATTTGCTGATGGAAAGGCTGTATGCAGCAGCGGGGAGCACGGGCGTGGAGATGTGCAGGTTCTGAAAATGCAGGCGTTTATCCGGCATATTGAACCTTGAATATTGGATTACCGATGAAACAGAAATTAAAACGTGGTCCGATATACTTGAAAAAACAGGTTGATTCCACTATAATACTTCTTGTGCTATATCCAAATCACGAAAGCGAGGTATTATCGTTTGCAGAAGGAACAACTGTCGTTTGACACCATCAATCAACAGCAGGCCGTTTTTGGGCCGGAGGATAAATATATTAAGCTAATTGAAAACAGCTTTCATGTGAGTATTGTAGGCCGCGATTCCATGCTGGAGGTCACAGGTGAATCAGAGATTGATGTCAACTGTGTGAAAGAGGTTTTAGAATGCATGAAACAGCTCCACACCGGCGGCGCTGCGCTGACGGAAGATACCGTACACCGTCTGATCGAGGAATCCAGGGATGGAGGACTCGATGAAACTTATAAAGCCATGCAGGATGTAGTTACCCTGACTTATAAACATGGCCCCGTGAAGTGTAAGACTCTTGGACAGAAGAACTATGTAAAAGCGTTAAAGGAAAATATCGTCACTTTCTGTATCGGCCCTGCCGGAACCGGAAAAACATACCTCGCCGTTGCCCAGGCAGCGGAAGAATTAAAACGGGGGGAAATCGATAAGATTATTATGAGCAGGCCGGCGATAGAAGCGGGAGAAGAGCGTCTGGGATTTCTGCCCGGAGATTTGGCGCAGAAGGTAGACCCCTATCTGAGACCGCTGTACGATGCCCTGGACGATATATTCGGACGCGAAAAATCAGAGAAACATCAGGAGCGCGGTGAGATCGAGATCGCTCCCCTGGCATATATGAGAGGCCGTACCTTAAGCCGGGCACGCGTGATAATTGACGAAAGTCAAAATGCGTCATTTTCCACGCTCAAGATGGCGCTGACGCGCCTTGGCGAAGGCTCAAAGATGGTACTGACTGGTGATGTAACCCAGATTGACCTTCCTAGGAATACAGATTCTGGTCTGGAAAGATGCGCCCGGATTCTGGGCGGCATCGATGACATCACCGTTGCGAAGTTATCAAACCGTGACGTAGTCCGCAATAAGATCGTGAAAGATATTGTAAAGGCATTTGAAAAAGAAGAAGAACGTACCCAGGCAAGGCGTGACAAGAAACGGATCGGATCCGGTCCGAAGACTAGATAGTGTAAAAGGAATGAAAAAGATACATCCGGGGAAAGATATCCCGGCTGTATCTTTTTCATTATCTGCAAAGGTTACTGTGCACACTCTGCGGGCGTGAACAGTAACGGCATCTGCCCATTTAAAGTCGCCTACGGCGGGAGGCGGATGCCCCGAGACCATCACTTCATCGGTTCCGATGCTGTGCAGCGGGGGGGGGGCACGGGCACGGTCTGAACAGTAACCTGCAATTTCAGGATAGGAAGCTTTACAAAAAAAGCAACTTTACAAGGGAGTGAAATGAGGTGTATAATAGGCTGGAGTTTGTATGTAAAGAATTGGAAATAAAGCGAATAAAATTCGAACCGGCAAACAGTTTGTAAAGGAGTAACTCATGAGTTTATACATGGAAGAAGAAGGCGGCCTGAAGCTGCCTTTCAATACAGAAGATACAGCAAATCTTGTGATTGAGGCGGCGCTGGAATACGAAGGCTGTCCGTATGAGGCTGAGATTAATCTGCTGCTGACCACGGACGAAGATATCCGGGACATGAACCAGATGTTCCGCCAGATAGACAAAGCGACGGACGTGCTGTCTTTTCCGATGCTGGAGTATAAGACGCCCGGTGATTTTTCGGGGATGGAAGAGCATTCCCAGGACTGCTTTAACCCGGAATCCGGGGAACTGATGCTGGGGGACATCGTCATATCAAAAGATAAAGTCCTTGAACAGGCAGAGGCTTACGGACATTCTCCGCGCAGAGAGTTCGCTTTTCTGATTGCCCACAGCATGCTGCACTTATTTGGATATGACCATATGGAGGAGGAAGAACGTCTTCTAATGGAACAGAAGCAGAGAGAAATTCTTGAAAATATTCAGATATTGCGGTAGGGTGTGTTTTACATTGGCGCAAGGATTATCTACCACACTCTTAGCTAAGTAAACGGAACAGTTACACGGAGGGAACTTATGGCTGAGTCACATAAGCAAAAAAAGAGAAAAGATGATTTTCTAATGCAGGGTGCGATCCTGGCGATTGCCGGAGTCATCACGAAAATCATTGGTGTTGTATATAGAATTCCCCTGACAAATATTCTGGGGGATGAAGGGATGGGATTTTACGGGTATGCGTTCGAAGTCTATGCACTGGCGCTGCTTCTATCTTCCCTGAGCCTTCCTACCGTAGTCTCAAAGCTTGTCTCCGCGAGGATGGCTATGAGGCAGAGAAGAAATGCATTCCGCGTATTTGTATGCTCCCTGGTGTTTTCCATTGTGATTGGGGCTGTATTTGCCCTCATCATTTTCTTTGGAGCAGATCTGATTTCCTCTCACATTATGGAATCGCCGCTCAGCGCTTATGCCTTGAAGGTTCTGGCGCCCGGGCTTTTTATTGTATCCGTCTTAGGTGTTCTGCGGGGATATTTCCAAGGGCTTGGTACCATGGTACCCACGGCCGTATCACAGGTGATTGAGCAGATTGTCAATGCGGTTATCAGTTTGGCTGGCGCAAGCATCCTTTTTGGGATCGGGATAAAAGCGGCGGAGAAGCAGAATAACGATCTGATGGGACCGGCATACGGAGCCGCAGGAGGAACGCTGGGAACAATTGCAGGAGCCCTTTCCGCCCTTTTCTTCCTGTTGTTTGCCTTTTTTGTATACCGCGGTGTCATACGCAGACAGCTCCGCACGGACAGGACGCGCCGTCAGGAAAGTTACGGCCGGATCCTGAAGATTCTCCTGATTACGCTTGTTCCTATTATCTTCAGTACTGCGATTTACAATATTAATCAGTTACTGGATATGACAATATTTAATAAAATTATGGCTGCGCAGGGGTATCCGGAAGAAAAATACATGGCTCTGCTGGGAATCTATTCGGGAAAGTATAATACACTGCTCAGTGTACCGCTCGCCATGGCCAACGGGCTGGCGGCATCTATTATCCCCAGTCTGACCGGAGCGGTTGCCAGAAATGACCGCCCGCAGATTCATAATAAGATTAACCAGTCCGTCCGGTTTACGATGCTCATAGCAATCCCCTGTTTTGTGGGATTTGTGGTACTGGCATCGCCGATCATGGTTCTGCTATTTGGAGATTCCAGCCGTACACCGGCATTGCTTCTCGCCGTCGGCTCCATTACACTTGTATTTTACTGTTTATCTACGGTTACAAATTCCGTGCTGCAGGGCCTGGATAAAATATCTGTGCCTGCTAAGAATGCGGGGATATCACTTGTTGTACATATCATTTCCCTGCTGATTATGCTGATCGTATTTAAATGGAATATTTACGCGCTTGTGGGCAGCAACATAGTGTTTGCGCTTTGCATGTGTATCTTAAATATCAGGGCCATCCACAAGGCAAACGGACACCGCCAGGAGATGGAAAAGACTTTTGTGAAGCCGCTTCTCGCAGCCGTCATCATGGGTGTTGTAACATATGCCGTGCACCTGGTGCTTGATCTGCTGATCGGAGGCCGTATTCCAACGATCCTTTCGATTTTGGCTGCCGTTGCAGTATACGCCGTAAGCATCTTAAAATTGGGCGCTCTTTCACCGGAAGATATCCGTGATCTGCCCCAGGGACGGAAAATACTGAGGATCTGCAGAAAACTGCATCTGCTTCCCCACGGCGGACGGTAGAAACAACAGCCGAAAAAACTGATAATTTTTTCGAAAAATTGTATAGAACAATAAAAAAAAGCCAATACTGTATGAAAAAAGGAGTCGGTCCTTATGAAAATGAAATACTGTATTGGCTTTTTTGCAGGCGTTTTTCTGCTTGTTTCCATGCTGGGGATTGGCTACCAGCTCAGCTACCAGTATATGCTGGACAGGCAGGAAGCCAAGGCTGAAATTCCGGAACAGAAAACGGAAAGCATTACAACAAAAGGGAGCGCCACAAAGAATGAAGGCTATTATATTTGTGAGCTCCATGGATATATTGTAGTTTACCTCAATGACAAGACAACAATTTATGAAGTTACAAGTATTCCACTTTCAAACCTGCCGGAAGATGTGCAGGAGGAAGTCAGGGAAGGAAAACTGATCGAGACGGAGCAGGCACTCTACGGATTTTTAGAAAATTATTCGAGCTGATAAGTAGACGAAATCTGTCAAATAGTGTAATATATACTTTGTTCTGCAGCTTTGCGAAAGAAAATGATCTGCAAATAGGAGAAACGAATGGACGAACAAAAGATTAAACGAATCAATGAATTATACAGAAAATCAAAAGCCGAAAGGCCTTACCGAATCTGAAAAAAAGGAACAGAAAATCCTGCGCCAGGAATATGTGGATTCTTTCAGGCAGAATCTGCGCAGCCAGCTTGATCGGATTGATATTGAGGAAAAAGATGGGACTGTTGTGAATCTGGGTGAAAAGTTTGGAAACAAAAAAGGAAATTAGGGCAAGGATTAAAAAAGACAGGGCCTCTCTTCCCGCTGAAATGAGACAGGCCTTCAGCGACAGGATTTTTAAGGCTGTTATTGGGCATCCTCTGTATCAGAAGGCAGAGGAGATCTATTGTTATGTCGCTTTCGGGGAGGAAGTGTCTACGTTGCGGCTGGTGGAATACTCCTGGAAAATGGGGAAAAAGGTTGCGGTTCCTAAGATCCATGTGGATAACTCCGGGCTTAGAATGGTGTTTTATTATATTGACAGTATGGATGAACTGTCTGAAGGGTATTATGGGATCTCCGAGCCGCCGGCAGAGAGACAAGCCGCCGGCAGCAATGTACTGGTTATTATGCCCGGCGTAGCTTTTGACAGGCGGGGCGGCCGCATTGGATACGGAAAAGGGTTTTATGACTCTTATCTTGGAAAGCATCCCGAATACCGCCGCATAGCGCTGGCCTATGAGATACAATGCCTGGACCTGATCCCTTCTGAGGAACACGATATCCGGCCTGAATGTATCATAACAGAAAAGGAGATTTATACATGCTGACAGGACTTCCGGGCGATCCGGTCATTTTGCTGAGCGTCGTGAATACGAAGCTCAGGGATTATTATCAATCATTGGACGAACTATGCGATGATTTGGCGATATCCGCAGAAGAACTGACCGGGAAGCTGAAAATGATAGATTACGAATATGATGCCGCAAGGAACCAGTTTGTCTGACTGCTGTCCAGGGCATAAGTAAAGGAATATTACATATGAAAACTATTGATTTTTCAAAAATTAACTTATCAGATGAACCGCCTGTCCGGGAACCGGAAAGGCAGTATTATTTTATAGCAAAAGCAAGAGAATACGTCAGGGAGCAGGCCGAAAAAGCAGGCCATCCTCTGACTTTTTGCGTTGTCACGTTTGGCTGCCAGATGAATGCCAGGGACTCTGAGAAACTGGCTGGTATACTGGAACAGATTGGATACCGTGAGGAAGCGGACGAGGGAAAAGCGGATTTTGTAATTTATAACACCTGCACCGTCAGGGAAAACGCCAATCAGAGGGTGTACGGAAGGCTCGGCCAGTTAAACCGTGTCAAAAAAAAGAATCCGCATATGCTGATCGGTCTCTGCGGTTGTATGATGCAGGAACCGGAAGTCGTAGAAAAGCTTAAGAAGAGTTATCGGTTTGTGGATTTGATTTTCGGCACCCACAATATCTATAAATTTGCTGAACTGATTGCTACCCGCCTGGAATCCGGGCGCATGGTCATTGATATATGGAAAGATACGGATAAGATCGTAGAGGATCTGCCTGCTGAAAGAAAGTATTCGTTCAAATCCGGTGTCAATATCATGTTCGGCTGCAATAATTTCTGCAGCTACTGCATTGTCCCCTATGTGAGGGGGCGGGAGAGAAGCCGTAATCCACACGATATCATCCGTGAGATCGAGGAATTGGTGGCTGACGGAGTAGTCGAAGTAATGCTTCTGGGACAGAATGTAAACTCCTACGGAAAGAACCTGGAACAGCCCATGAGTTTTGCACAGCTGCTCCGGGAGATTGAAAAAATAGACGGACTGAAAAGGATTCGTTTTATGACCTCCCACCCAAAGGATCTCTCCGACGAACTGATCGAAGTGATGGGCAGCTCCGAAAAGATCTGCCGGCATCTTCATCTTCCGATACAGTCCGGAAGCAGCCGCATTCTGGAAAAGATGAACCGCCGCTATACAAAAGAGCATTATCTTGAGCTGGTTGAAAAAATAAGGTCTTCTGTGCCTGACATCTCTCTGACTACGGATATTATCGTTGGTTTTCCAGGGGAAACAGAAGAGGATTTTCAGGAAACTCTGGATGTGGTCAGGAAAGTACGTTATGACAGCGCCTTTACCTTTATCTATTCCAAGAGGACCGGCACACCCGCGGCGATTATGGAAGACCAAGTTCCGGAGAGCGTGGTGAAGGACAGATTCGACCGCCTCTTAAAAGAGGTGCAGAGTATATCGGGAGAAGTGTGCAGTGTATACACGAATACAATCCAGGATGTGCTTGTCGAGACGGTCAATGACCACGATGCGGCGCTTGTAACCGGCAGAATGAGCAATAACCTGCTGGTTCATTTTCCCGGCGGTGAGGATCTGATCGGAAAGATTGTAAGTGTGGAATTAAAAGAATGCAGAGGTTTTTATTATATTGGCGATATGATTAAGAAATAAATTGCTGCTATGCACGGCCTATGAGCTCTGCATAGTAACAATATATTCCACCTATAATTCAATAAAAAACGTCCAGACTATATATAACAGATACGAATGGATATATAGGAGGACGTTTTTTCGGTGAAAAAAGTGAGCGAATACCTGGTACTCTGGACACTGGGCGGAACAATTTATTATACATTTGAAGTCATATTCAGAGGCTTTTCACATTGGTCCATGTTTATGCTGGGCGGGCTGTGCCTTGTTTTCTTTGGACAGCAGGGACTCTGGGTAAAATGGGAGGATCCGCTTTGGTTGCAGCTAGTCCGCTGCGTGCTGTTTGTTACGGCGGGAGAATTTATCACCGGGATCATAGTGAATAAGTGGCTGCACTGGAACGTCTGGGATTATTCGGATCAGCCTTTTCAACTGTTCGGACAGATATGTGCGCCCTTTACGATCCTATTTTCCGGACTAAGCGTGTTCGGGATCTTTCTGGCGGCATACCTGCTTTACTGGCTGTATGGAGAGGCAAAACCGCATTTTCACGTACTGTAATATTTCACAAACACATGCCGGCTCTTTGAGAAAAATTCTCTTTCACAACTTTTTAAAAAATGGTATACTATAATGGAAATTCAGAAGCGAAAGGAAGTAGAAACGTGGCAGAATTAACTCCCATGATGCAGCAGTATATGGAGACAAAAAATCAGTATCCGGACTGCATTTTATTCTATAGATTAGGCGATTTTTATGAGATGTTTTTTGAGGATGCCATTACGGCATCCAGGGAACTGGAGATCACGCTGACAGGCAAAAGCTGCGGGCTGGAGGAGCGGGCACCCATGTGCGGTGTCCCTTATCATGCCGTAGACAATTACTTGAACAAGTTGGTCGCAAAGGGCTACAAGGTAGCCATCTGTGAGCAGATGGAGGATCCCAAACTGACGAAGGGACTTGTCAAACGGGATGTAGTGCGGATTGTCACCCCCGGAACCAATCTGGCCCCTCAGGCACTGGATGAGACAAAGAACAATTATCTGATGTGTATCGTTTACATAGCCGACCGTTATGGCCTGGCCATCTCCGATATTACGACCGGAGACTATTTTGTAACAGAACTTCCCGACAGCGTAAAGCTGATGGATGAGATTTACAAGTTTATGCCCTCCGAAATCATCTGCAATGAATCTTTTTACATGAGCGGCATGGATCTGGATGACCTGAGAAACCGGCTGGGCATCGCTATATATTCTCTTGACGCCTGGTATTTTGATGATGCAGTCTGCAGGAAGAAGCTGCTGGAGCATTTTCATGTATCCTCCTTTGCAGGGCTTGGGCTGGAGGATTATGACTGCGGGATCATCAGCGCCGGAGCCCTCCTCCAGTATTTGCTGGAAACCCAGAAAAACAATCTTTCCCATTTGACCCATATTACTCCTTATACGACGGGAAAATATATGATGCTGGACAGTTCCACCAGAAGGAATCTGGAACTATGCGAGACGCTGAGGGAAAAGCAAAAAAGAGGTTCCCTGCTCTGGGTACTGGATAAGACCCGGACTGCCATGGGAGCCCGGACACTCAGGAAGTATGTGGAACAACCTTTGATAGAAAAGGAGGAGGTTCTGCGGCGCCTGGATGCGGTAGAGGAATTAAAGAACAATGCAATCTCACGCGAAGAGATCCGCGAATACCTGTCACCGGTCTATGACCTGGAACGCCTGATTACCCGGATCACCTACGGTTCTGCCAATCCAAGAGACCTGACCGCGCTGTGCAGTTCGCTGGAGATGCTTCCGCCGATCAAGTACATACTCGAAGAGATGCAGTCCGCGCTTCTGGGAGGAGTGCGCGATGATCTGGATACACTGGAAGATTTGTGTACGCTGATCAAGGATGCGGTTATAGATGATCCGCCGCTTGCGATGAAAGAGGGCGGTATTATACGGGACGGCTACAGCGAGGAGGTCGATACGCTCAGGCACGCCAAGTCAGACGGAAAAGACTGGCTGGCTAAGCTGGAAGAAGAAGAGCGTGAAAAAACCGGTATTAAGAATCTGAAGATTAAGTACAACAAAGTCTTCGGATATTATCTGGAGGTGACCAATTCCTATAAAGATCTTGTGCCGGATTATTATACAAGAAAGCAGACGCTTGCCAATGCGGAACGTTATATTACACCGGAACTCAAAGAACTGGAAGACACAATACTGGGGGCGGAGGACAAGCTGTATGCACTGGAATACGAGCTTTACAGCGGCGTGCGCGGCACCATAGCCGGGGAGGTCGAGCGCATCCAGAAAACGGCCAAGGCGGTGGCGGCGCTGGACGTGTTTGCATCCCTTGCCCTGATTGCAGAACGCAATAATTATGTGCGCCCTAAAATTAACGAAAAGGGCGTAATCGACATCAAGGACGGACGGCACCCGGTCGTGGAAAAGATGATTCCCAATGATATGTTCATCTCAAACGATACCTATCTGGATGATAAAAAACAGAGGATTTCCATCATCACCGGACCGAATATGGCCGGTAAGTCCACTTACATGCGGCAGGCCGCACTGATCGTTTTGATGGCGCAGCTGGGTTCCTTTGTTCCGGCATCCAGCGCCAATATCGGGCTGGTAGACAGGATCTTTACCAGGGTTGGGGCATCAGATGATCTCGCTTCCGGACAGAGTACGTTTATGGTCGAGATGACAGAGGTTGCCAATATCCTGCGTAATGCAACCAGCAAAAGCTTGCTTATCCTGGACGAAATCGGAAGGGGAACCAGCACATTCGACGGACTCTCCATCGCATGGGCTGTTGTGGAGTATATCTCCGACACGCATCTGCTGGGAGCAAAAACACTGTTTGCGACACACTACCATGAGCTGACCGAGCTGGAAGGCAAGATAGAAAACGTGAACAATTACTGTATTGCGGTAAAAGAAAAGGGAGACGACATCGTTTTCCTGCGCAAAATCGTGAAAGGCGGGGCAGACAAGAGCTATGGGATCCAGGTAGCCAAACTTGCGGGAGTGCCGGACATTGTCATAGAAAGGGCAAAAGAGATTGTTGAAGAACTCAGTGATGAGGATATCACCACAAGAGTCAGCGAAATTGCCGTCAAAGAACATGAGAGCAAAAAGAAATCCAAGGTCAAAAAATATGATGAAGTTGACATCGCCCAGATGTCTCTGTTTGATACGGTCAAAGACGGAGATGTCCTGGAAGAATTGAAAAATATTGATGTTGGGAACCTGACCCCGATTGATGCATTAAACACGATATACAGATTGCAAAACAAACTGAAAAACCGCTGGTAAAAGCAAAGGGGTCTGCCCCTCTTGCAAAGGGGAAAGCCCCCTTTGCATAAGGGGCAGACCCCTATGGCGGAAAAGGAGAGAAGCTATGCCACATATTCAGGTATTGGATCAGATTACAATTGATAAGATCGCTGCCGGGGAGGTGATTGAGCGTCCGGCCTCTATTGTGAAGGAACTGGTGGAAAATGCCATTGATGCCCGTGCTACTGCCGTTGTAGTGGAGATACAGGAGGGCGGTATTTCTTTTATCCGGATCATGGATAATGGTGACGGAATACTCCGTGAGGACGTGCCAAATGCTTTTCTTAGGCATTCTACAAGCAAGATCCGGGCGGTTGAAGACCTTTCGCACATCGAATCCCTGGGATTCCGCGGAGAGGCCCTTTCCAGTATTGCTGCAGTTACGCAGGTGGAATTGATTACGAAGAGGAGAGAAGATACTTTGGGAACCCGTTATCTTATTGAGGGCGGCAAAGAACAGTTGATAGAGGATACAGGCGCTCCGGATGGGACGACCTTCCTGATACGCCAGCTTTTCTATAATGTTCCGGCCAGAAGAAAGTTCCTGAAGACCCCTATGACAGAGGCTGGCCATATACAAGACCTGTTGATGCGCCTGGCGCTTTCCCATCCGGAAGTGTCTTTCCAGTTCATCAACAACGGGCAGGAAAAGTTAAGGACAGCGGGTAATGGCCGGTTAAAAGATGTGATCTACAGCATCTATGGCCGCGAGGTGGCCGCCAATTTGATTGAGATGGATTACGGGAAAGGCGGGATACAAATTACCGGCTATCTCGGGAAACCTACCATCAGCCGCGGCAACCGGAATTTCGAAAACTTTTTTGTAAATGGCAGATATGTAAAGAGCGCCATGATCTCCAAGGCTATTGAGGATGCATACCGAGATTTTGTTATGCAGCATAAATTTCCTTTTGTTGTATTACACTTCCATATTAATGGTGAAGATATAGATGTAAACGTTCATCCCACAAAGATGGAACTTCGGTTCCAGAGACAGCAGGAAGTCTATAACACAGTCTATGAAGCGGTGCACAGAACTCTGCTGGAACCGGAACTGATTCCCGTCGTGGATGTCCCGGAACCTCCAAAGGCTGCAGAAGAGGCTCCATCCGGGAGTCCGTTCTTACTAAGACCCAAGGCAGGTGCCGTGTCGGATAAACGCTCGCCAATGACCGCAGGAAAGCAGGAAACCGCGGAGATGGCGCCCGAGGAGAAAAATGAAGACTACTTCCTCAAAAAGATGAGGGAAAGAGTCTTGTCTTACCATAACCGCGCGTCCTCCGCGGAAGTATCCGATATCCGCCAGATCCACCGGCCGGATGAACAGACATCCCGAATCCGGGAAGCCGCGGAAAAACGCAGGGCAGACGAACAGACAACCCACGATGCAAAGCCCCTGCCGGCAGTAACCATCCGGGAAGCCGGGGATATCCCAGTCTCTGGTTCGTCAAATGAAGCACCAATGCAGCTTTCAGAAGAGCGGGCAGTTTATGGTGAAAATGCGGAACCTTCTGAGAAGCAGAAAGCCCCCGTCAAGACGGAACAGCTGAATCTTTTCGACGAAAAGCTGCTGAAGCGCGAGGTAAAGGCGGAATATAAGCTCATTGGCCAGGTATTCGATACGTACTGGCTTGTTCAGTTCCATGACAGCCTCTATATCATAGACCAGCATGCCGCCCATGAGAGAGTTCTTTATGAACGGACACTCAAAGGCATGAAAAACCGGGAGTTTACCTCCCAGTATCTGAGTCCGCCTATTATCCTCAGCCTTTCGATGCAGGAGACAGAGCTACTGAATGAGCATATGGATCGGTTTAAAAGAATCGGGTTTGAAATCGAACCCTTTGGAGGGGATGAGTATGCAGTCCGCGCAATACCGGACAATCTGTTCGGTATTGCAAAGAAGGAGCTGCTCCTGGAGATGCTGGACAGTCTGGCCGACGGGATCACGACTTCCATGACACCGGAACTGATTGACGAGAAGGTGGCGTCCATGTCCTGCAAGGCTGCGGTAAAAGGAAATAACCGCCTGTCCGCCATGGAAGTGGATACACTGATCCAGGAGCTGCTGGAGCTAGACAATCCATATCACTGCCCTCACGGCCGGCCGACCATTATCGCCATGACGAAGCGGGAACTGGAAAAGAAATTTAAGAGGATCATATAAATGAAAAAGCCATTGATTATATTGACAGGGCCGACCGCCGCTGGCAAAACGAAGGCTTCCATCGGCCTTGCAAAAGCAGTGGGAGGAGAGATTATTTCCGCCGACTCCATGCAGGTATACCGGTATATGGACATCGGCTCCGCCAAAATACGGTCCGCCGAAATGGAGGGGATTCCTCACCATCTTGTAGACGTCCTGGATCCGGAAGAGGACTTTCATGTGGTGCGCTTCCAGCAGATGGCAAAGGAGGCCATGAAAGGAATCTATAAAAGAGGACACATTCCCGTCGTCGTGGGCGGCACGGGTTTTTATATCCAGGCCCTGCTCTATGATATCGCCTTTACGGCGAATGAGGGGGATTCCTCCTGCAGAGAGCATCTGGAGCAGCTTGCCAGGGAAAAGGGAGCTGCATACCTCCACGCAATGCTGCGGGAAAAAGACCCCAAATCAGCCGAAGATATCCACGAGAACAACGTAAAACGCGTGATCCGCGCCCTGGAATTTTATCAGCAGACCGGGAAGCGTATCTCGGATCACAATACAGAAGAGCGCAAAAAAGAATCTCCGTATAATTATGTCTATTTTGTGCTTCATGATGACAGGTCATGCCTTTATGAACGGATTGACCGCCGGGTTGACCGGATGATGGAAGAAGGCCTTGTGGAAGAGGTAAAATCATTAAAGGCCCGCGGTCTTGGACGTGATAAAGTCTCCATGCAGGGGCTGGGATACAAGGAAATGATGGCCTATCTGGATCATGAGATGACGCTGGATGAAGCGGTTTATACGATCAAAAGAGACACCCGCCATTTTGCAAAGCGTCAGATTACCTGGTTCAAACGAGAACAGGATGTCATCTGGCTGAATAAACAGGAATTTGCTTATGATGAGAAACGCCTTCTTGCACGGATGCTGAATGAGCTGGAAAAACGCAGGATAATAGAGAAAGAAGATAGATGAGGATCACAGTATGAACTTAGAAATGAATCAGATGTATGAAGAATTAGGTATCCGAAAAGAAGTATATGAATTCGGGCGCAAGGCGGAAGAGGAGCTTGCCCCCCGGTTCCGTGAGTTTGAAAAGACTGCGGAATTCAATCAGCTGAAGGTACTGCATGCGATGCAGGAAAACCGTGTTAACGAAGGCTGTTTTCAGTTCGCAAGCGGATACGGTTACAACGATCAGGGCAGGGATACACTGGAAACGGTGTACGCCAGCGCCTTCCACACAGAAGCCGCTCTGGTACGTCCTCAGATAACCTGCGGGACCCACGCCCTTGCCCTTGCCCTTGCGGCAAACCTGCGCCCCGGGGACGAGCTGCTTTCTCCTGTGGGTAAACCTTATGACACTTTGGAAGAAGTAATCGGAATCCGTGAATCAAAAGGTTCCCTGGCAGAATACGGCATCACCTACCGCCAGGTGGAACTGCTGGAAAACGGGTATTTTGACTATCCGGCAATCAAGGCCGCGCTGAACGAAAAGACAAAGCTGGTTACCATACAGCGCTCTAAAGGCTATCAGACACGTCCCAGCTATTCCGTTCATAAAATCGGAGAATTGATCGCTTTTATCAAAGGGATCAAACCGGATGTCATCTGCATGGTAGATAACTGTTACGGAGAATTTGTCGAAACAATCGAACCAAGCGATGTGGGCGCGGATATGATCGTCGGTTCCCTGATCAAAAATCCGGGCGGCGGTTTGGCTCCCATAGGCGGGTACATTGCCGGGAAGGAGGCGCTGATTGAGAACTGCGCGTACCGCCTGACATCCCCCGGACTTGGCAGGGAGGTCGGCGCATCCCTTGGCGTCATGCAGTCCTTTTACCAAGGTTTTTTTCTGGCCCCTACCGTAGTGTGCAGTGCAGTAAAAGGCGCCGTATTCGCCGCATATCTATATGAAAAGCTGGGCTTTGGGGTGATACCAAACAGCAGGGAAAGCAGGCATGATATCATCCAGGCAGTGGAACTGGGAACCCCCGAAGGCGTGATTGCATTTTGCAAGGGCATCCAGGCCGCAGCTCCTGTTGACAGTTACGTAACACCGGAACCCTGGGCCATGCCGGGATATGACAGCGATGTAATCATGGCGGCCGGCGCATTTGTACAGGGCTCCTCTATCGAATTGAGTGCGGACGGCCCAATCAAACCGCCCTACGCGGTCTATTTCCAGGGCGGCCTGACATGGCCCCATGCGAAACTCGGGATTTTAAAATCACTGCAGAGCATGGTGGATGCGGGGCTGGTCTCAGCCGTATCCCTGCTCTAGTAAGGAGGCACATCCATGAATAAAGTTGCAGTAATCGGGGGCGGGGCATCCGGCCTGATGGCAGCCATTACCGCCGCACGAAACGGCGCCGGGGTCTGTATTCTAGAACATAAGGACCGGGTGGGCAGAAAAATTCTGGCGACAGGAAACGGCAGGTGTAATTTTACGAACCTGCACCAGGAACCGATCTGCTACCACTCTGAAAATGTTCTCTTTCCCTGGAAGGTCATTGAAAAATTCAATGCACAGCAGACAATCGCATTTTTTCTGGAACTGGGCATCTATTCTAAAAACAGGAACGGATATCTCTACCCGCAGTCTGACCAGGCATCCGCGGTCCTGGAAGTGCTGCGTATGGAGCGCGCCGCCTTGGGATAGAGATCCATACGGAGACAGAATGCAGAGAAATCATTCCCAATAAAAAAGGATTTCTGCTACAGACAGATCACGGCAGTTTTCATGTTCAGAAGGTCATCCTGGCCGCAGGTTCCAAGGCTGCTCCATCCACGGGTTCCGATGGATCCGGCTATGGCCTGGCAAAACAGCTGGGACACCGTCTGGTTCCGGTTCTTCCTTCCCTTGTACAGTTGAAATGCAGAGAGAATTTTTACAAAAGCATTTCCGGAGTTCGAGTAGGAGGAAGCGTGTCTATCTATACGGACGGTGAATGCCAGGCAAAGGATACTGGGGAGATCCAGCTTACCGGTTATGGCATATCGGGAATCCCGGTTTTTCAGGTCAGCCGCTGTGCCGCGATCGGCCTATACGAAAAAAAAGCAGTAACCGCAGTGTTGAATTTTATGCCGGATTTTACAGAAGAACAATTCCTGGCCTTTTTGAAAAAACGGATTACTGCCCGTCCGCAAAAAACGGCAGAAGAATTTTTTGTCGGTCTGTTTCATAAAAAGCTCTCTGTACTGTGGCTGAAACTGGCACATCTTGACCCGTCCGCGGCGGTCGGAGACTGGACCGGGGAAGAGGTCCGGGCCCTTGCACGTCTGATACAGCATTTTTCTACGCAAATAACGGAGACCAACTCCTTTGAGCAGGCCCAAGTATGCCGCGGAGGCATCAATACGGAGGAAATCACAGACAATCTGGAATCCCGTTTTGTCCCCGGCCTGTATTTTGCAGGGGAAATTCTGGATGTGGACGGTCTGTGCGGAGGTTACAATCTGCAATGGGCATGGTCCAGCGGTTATGTGGCCGGAAAGGAGGCTGCCGGTGCTTAGAGTCAGCCAGATCAATCTACATCCGGGGCATACTCCGGAGGAATTAGAGAAAAAACTTTTAAAAACCCTATCCGTTAAAAAGTCCGATCTGCTCGGATGGCGCATAGAGAAGCAGTCCATTGACGCCCGTAAAAAACCGGATGTGTTCTTTTCCTATACGGTGGATGCCGAGGTAAGGCATGAGAATCAGGTTCTGAAAAGAGCCGGAAAGCAGGTGCGGCAGATCCGTGTCAGCGCCTATCAGCCGCCCGCCCCGGGCAGCATCCCGTTACCCCGCAGGCCGGTCATCGCAGGCAGCGGCCCAGCCGGAATGTTCTGCGCCTATCTGCTGGCTAAAAACGGATACCGGCCGCTGCTTCTGGAACGGGGGAGCTGCGTGGAGGAACGGATCAAAGATGTGGAAGATTTTTGGAACGGCGGCCGACTGAATTTGTCCTCCAATGTCCAGTTCGGGGAAGGAGGAGCAGGCACTTTTTCAGACGGCAAGCTGAATACGCTGGTCAAAGATTCTAAAGGAAGAAACCGCTTTGTCCTGGAGATTTTTGCTGCACATGGGGCTCCTGAGAGTATCCTTTTTGAACAGAAGCCGCATATAGGCACCGATGTTCTGATCGATGTGGTCAAAAATATGCGTCAGAGCATACTGGATCTGGGCGGAGAAGTCAGGTTCCATAGCCAGGTAACTGATATCCTGCTGGATTTGGCCGCCCCCTCCGAAGAGCCTCGCATCAAACAGGTCATTGTAAACAACAAGGAGGTGCTGGACACGGAGCTTCTGGTTCTTGCCGTGGGCCACAGCGCGCGGGATACTTTCCGGATGCTGTATGACAGACAAATCCCTGTTCAGGCAAAGTCCTTTGCCGTAGGGGTGAGAATTGAACATCCCCAGTCAATGATCAGCCAGTGTCAGTATGGAAAAACAGACTGCCCGGAACTGCCCGCCGCATCCTATAAACTGACGGCCCAGCTTTCCAACGGAAGAGGAGCGTATACCTTCTGCATGTGTCCTGGAGGATATGTCGTCAACGCATCCTCCGAAGAAGGCCGCCTGGCAGTCAATGGGATGAGCTACCACGCGAGAGACGGAGCCAATGCGAACAGCGCGGTCATTGTCACTGTAACACCAGCAGATTACGGGACGGATCACCCGCTTGCAGGCGTAGAATTCCAGCGAATGCTGGAGGAGCGCGCATGGAAGGAAGGGAACGGGAAAGTTCCGGTCCAGCGCTTCGGAGACTTCTGCAGTAACCGCCCCACAACAGAGCCGGGGACAATCCTGCCTCAGATCAAAGGCCCCTGGACATTCTCCAACGTCAGGAATATTTTCCCGAACGTTCTGGCGGATTCTCTGGAAGAAGGCATCTATGCCATGGATCATAAAATCCATGGATTTGCAAGGGAAGATGCTCTGCTTTCCGGGGTGGAAAGCAGAACCTCTTCCCCTGTCAGAATTATCAGAAACGAGGACTTCGAAAGCCCCGCTGCCTCCGGACTTTATCCATGCGGAGAGGGCGCCGGATATGCCGGGGGAATTACCTCTGCTGCGATGGACGGGATCAAGACAGCAGAAGCACTTATTCAAAAATATACACCAAAGTATACTTGAGTAAGTCTAAGCTCTTATCCGACTTCACAAAAAATTAAGAATAGCAGACCTATACATGATTTTTAATTTATGCTAAAATAAATCATTGTATTGAGCCATCCGCAGTCAAAACAATTTTATGAACGAGAACAATACAATGAAAGAGATGTTGGAAGAAGCGCGCCCTTATGAGAAATGCGCAAAATATGGAGCGAGTAATTTGACGGACATTGAATTACTGGCTGTTTTGCTGCGTACGGGGACACGGGGAGAGAATTCCCTGCAGCTTGCAGAGAAGCTTCTGCATCCCGATTTTGCCCAGGAGGGCATCCTGAGTATTCATCAGTGGACAAAGGAACAGCTTCTTTTAGTCCGTGGAGTCGGCAAAGTTAAGGCAGTACAGATCCTATGTCTGTCCGAGCTTTCCAAAAGGCTTTCCAAGGCAGCTGCGGAGATTGGGCTGAACTTTACAAGCCCGGCCTCGGTCGCCCGTTATTATATGGAAGACATGCGGCACAAAAGGCAGGAGACCATGAAACTTCTGCTTCTGAACACAAAGACCCGCTTAATCGGGGAGACTGATATATCGAAGGGGACGGTCAATTCGGCTGTAATCTCGCCCCGTGAGCTGTTTGTAGAAGCGCTGCAGAAAAACGCGGTTTCTATCGTACTGCTTCACAACCATCCCAGCGGAGACCCGACACCGAGCAAGGATGACATCCTTGTTACAAGAAGGATAAAGGATGCCGGTATATTGATTGGGATCGAGCTGCTGGATCATCTGGTGATCGGCAACAATTGTTATATCAGTATGCGGGAAAAGGGACTTATATAAGGATAGGGGAAGGTTATACAATGGCCAGAAATGTATATGGACTCGATTTGGGAACATATGAGATAAAAGTATATGATAAGAAAAAAGATGAGATCTGGAAAGCGAAGAATGTCATCGCCATGCAGGACAAAAAGTATATTTTTTCTGTAGGCGACGAAGCATATAAGATGTATGAAAAAGCGCCGGATAATATCAAAGTGGTATTCCCCATGCACAATGGGGTGATTGCACATTTTGATGACATGCAGTATCTGCTCCAGAATCTGCTAAAAATGGACCGGCAGTTTTCACGCGGGGCCGAATACGTAATCGCGGTTCCCACGGACGTGACTGAGGTAGAGAAGAGGGCTTTTTACGACCTTGTCTTCCATTCAACCGCAAAAGCCAAATCCGTCCGGATTGTAGAGCGCGGAATTGCCGATGCGCTGGGCATGGATATAGACATCTGGAATGAAAAGGGTATCTTTATCGTCAATATAGGAGGGGAGACAACGGAATTATCTGTAATTGCCTCCGGCGGTATGGTCTTGAACCGTTTGATCAAGATCGGAGGCATCCATTTTGACAATGCCATCACCCATCTCGTCCGGCATAACCGTGACTTTCTGATCGGCCGCCTGACAGCCGAGATGTTGAGACGGGAATTCGGGGTATTTGACCAGGCAGCAGATGCTTCGCTGACTGTTGCCGGAAGAAATCTTATTACGGGTGTTCCACAGCAGAAAAGCATTCCTATCGGACTCGTCAGGGCTGCCATGAAGGAGCCGCTGTCTGATTGCGTCCGTGCCATCAAATCCATGATAGACAGAACCCCCCCTGATGTACGAAGGGGGATTGACCAGAACGGAATCTGCCTGACCGGCGGCCTGGCCAATCTGAAAGGGCTGTCTACATATCTGGAGGAAAGCACCGGCCTTGGAGTGCGGACGGTACAAAATCCTGAGCTCTGTGCAGTAAGCGGGCTCAAGAAGATTATACTGAACAAAGATTACAGTAAGTTAACATATTCCATGTTAGATGAAGATTATAGGTGGCTGAGATAATATGAAAAAGAAAAATCAAACCTCATCGACAAATAAATACTGGCTGGCCGGGCTTTCTCTGTTCTGCATCCTGCTGATGGTGCTGTCCGTATTTTCCGACAAAGCGGAGGGACCGTTCAAAGGGATTGCCAGCGTAACAGTCATTCCCATGCAGAAGGGCATCAATCAGATCGGCACCTGGCTGGGTGACATATGCGACAATTTTGATACGCTGCAGCAGGTGAGGAAGGAAAACGAAAAACTACAGACAAAGGTTGATGAGCTGATCACCGAGAACAATAACCTGCAGGAGGAAAAGTACGAACTGGAACGGCTGCAGGCGCTGTATAAACTGGATCAGAACTATGCCGAATATGAGAAAACAGGCGCTCATGTCATCGCAAAAGATTCCGGCAACTGGTTCAGCACCTTTACGATTGACAAAGGGAGTAATGACGGGATCAAGGTAGATATGAACGTTATGGCGGGAAGCGGCCTGGTCGGAATTGTCATCAAAACAGGCCCCACATGGTCCACGGTCCGTTCCATCATCGATGACTCCAGCAACGTAAGCGGCATGTCACTTTCCACATCCGACAAGTGTATGGTAAGAGGGGATCTATCACTGATCAATGACGGGAAAATCCGTTTTGAACAGATGGAAAACAATGAAAATAAAGTGCAGGTGGGAGACCAGATCGTCACCTCACATATCAGTCCCAAATATCTTCAGGGAATCCTGATCGGTTATATCAGCGAGATCACCGTAGATTCCAATAACCTGACCCGCTCCGGATATATCACACCCGTCGTGGACTTTAAGAACCTCCAGGAGGTGCTTGTAATTACAACAACAAAGGCGGATCTCACAGGCAAGGACGCAGAAGAATAATGAAAAGCAATTGGAAGTATGCAATATCCGGCAGGAAAGGGGAGTACGGCAGATGAAAAAGATGAAGGCAAAAAGAGCAGGCGTAACGGCGGTTATACTGATTATATGCTATTTGCTGCAGTGTACGCTGTTCCCGCACCTGGCTCTCGCTTCAATCAAACCAAACCTTATGATTATTCTAACAGCTTCTTTTGGTTTCATGAGGGGTTCCAGGGACGGGATGCTGGTCGGCTTCTTTTCCGGCCTGCTTATGGATATCCAGTTCGGCGGTATCATCGGATTTTATGCCATGATCTATCTGCTGCTGGGATTTGTCAACGGCCTGTTTCAGCAGGTATACTACGACGAAGACGTTAAACTGCCGCTGGTTCTGATCGCAGCAAGCGAGTTCCTATACGGGCTTGCCATCTACCTTTTGATGTTCATGCTGCGCAGTGAATTCAACTTTATATACTATTTCAGTCATAATATCATTCCGGAGCTCATATATACTATTGTGATTGCTCTCGGATTATACCCATTGATTTTATATTTTAACCATAAACTGGAAGCAGATGAAAAAAGGAGTGCAAGTAAATTTGTTTGAGCGTATAAAAGATGCAATCTATCGAATCGTAAAGTCACGGCTGTTTGTTTTAATCCTTGCATTCTGTATCTTATTTGCGGTGCTGATCAACCGCGTATTTTATCTTCAGATTGTAAAAGGACAGTATTATCTGGACAACTATAAGCTGCAGATCCGAAAGACCCGCGAGGTGCCGGGCACACGGGGCAATATCTATGACAGAAACGGCACCCCCCTGGCCTATAACGAACTGGCGTATTCCGTGACAATAGAAGATAATATCACCGCCGACACCCGGAAAGAAAAGAACCGGATCCTGAATGAGATTCTGGATAAGATCATAAACATCGTGGAGTCCAACGGGGATTCCGTGATCAGTGACTTCGGAGTGGTTCTGGATTCTGCAGGAAATTATGAGTTTACACAGACAAATGAGACGCTTAAGCTGCGTTTTATTGCGGACGTCTATGGGCTTAAAACTATTGACGAACTGAAGGACAAGCAGCGCAATGCATCTGCAGAGGATATCATCAATTATCTGTGTACGGATGAAACCTACGGTTACGGACTGGATGTTAAAACACTGGACAAGACGTATATCCTAAAAATGGTGAACCTCCGATACGCAATCGGCCTGAACAGCTTCCAGAAGTATATCCCGACCACACTGGCCACCGATGTAAGTGATGAGACCGTGGCCTCTATTATGGAGAACCTGGATCAGCTGGAAGGGGTGGATATCGCAGAAGATTCTATGCGCCGTTATACGGACAGCAAGTATTTTGCTTCCATCATAGGCTATACCGGAAAGATATCACAGGAAGAATATAACTCTCTGGATAAGGATCAGAAAAAGAAATATTCCCAGACTGATATTATCGGCAAATCAGGGCTAGAGCAGACTATGGATGAGGTACTTCAGGGCACCAAGGGACAGACGCAGTACTACGTGGACAGTGTGGGCAAAGTAACCGAGACGGTCAGCAGTAAAGACCCGGAAGCCGGCAATGACGTTTACCTCACGATTGACAAGGATCTGCAGGAGCAGACGTATCAGCTGATCGAAGAAAAACTGGCCGGAATTGTACTGTCCAAGCTCAGAGACCAGATGAATTACGATCCGAGCAAGACGAGTGATTCATCCCAGATTATCATCCCTGTGGATGATGCCTACAATGCATTTATCGCAAATGAAATTATTGATGAAACACATTTTGGGGCAGACGATGCCAAAACAGTAGAAAAACAGGTATATGGAATCTTTTCGGACAGAAAAAACTGCAGCGATCCAGGAGATTATCGAAGAGCTGAATAACAGCGGCGCCGCTGCCTATAAGGATCTTTCTGCTGAAATGAAAGCCTATATGGATTATGTCTCTATTGACGTTCTGCAGGAAGCCGCAGGGGTCCTGATGCAGGACTCCATTGATACTAGTGATGAAATATATAAACAGTGGACAACTGATGAGACTATCAGCCTGAACCAATATCTGAATTATGCAATATCCAAGAACTGGATTGACACATCAAAGCTGTCTGATTACGTTTCCGCAGAGAAATATTCCGATTCCGCAGAAATTTATCAGGGAATTTTAACATTTTTACAAGATTATTTGGTTTCAGATGTTAATTTCGACAAACTTCTCTACAAATATCTTATAAAATCAGGTAGTATCACTGGCGGCCAGATCTGCGCCATGGTATATGAGCAGGGTGTCCTGCCCATGGATGAGGGAACATATAACGGTCTGATCGACGGCAGCGTAAATTCTTTCTCATGGCTGTACCAGAAGATCCAGAACCTGGAGATTACTCCCGGTCAGCTTGCACTGGAACCTTGTACCGGCTCTGCCGTTGTCAGTGATCCGAATACTGGAGAAGTGCTGGCGTGTGTATCCTATCCGGGATACGATAATAACCGGCTGGCCAACACCATGGACTCCAAGTATTATAATCAGCTTGTAACCGGGCTTTCCCGTCCGTTTTACAATAATGCAACACAGGAACGCACTGCACCGGGTTCCACCTACAAGATGCTTTCTTCTGTAGCAGCGCTCACGGAAGGCGTCATAGATGGTGGTTCGTATATTAACTGCTCCGGCGAGTTTGACAAAGTTACGCCAAGCCCGAGGTGCTGGGTCTATCCCGGAGCTCACGGCATGCTTGATGTTGTCGGAGCCCTTAAGGTTTCCTGCAATGACTTTTACTATGAAGTCGGATATGACCTGGGGCTTGATAAAGATGGTAATTACGACAGCGATAAAGGCGTCAAAGCGCTCGCAAAGTATGCGGAAGAATTCGGGCTCGGTGAAAAATCGGGCATTGAAATACCGGAATCAGAGCCCCAGATATCGGATGAATACTCCGTGCTGTCCGCAATCGGACAGGGTAACAACAACTATACGGTCAGCCAGCTGAACAGATATGTGTCAACTGTTGCAAATAAGGGAACCGTATATAAGCTGACCCTGTTGAATAAGACAACGGATGTCAACGGGAAGATCATCAAGCAGTATGAACCTGTCGTCACCAACGAGATTAAAGATGTAAGCAGTACCACATGGGATCTGGTTCATCAGGGAATGATCGCCATGATTGGCTATACCTCCAGCTTTTCCGGTCTGGAAATCTCCATGGCGGGTAAGACAGGTACTGCGCAGCAGAGCGACATCCATCCGGACCATGGTCTGTTTGTTGGATTTGCACCTGCGGAATCTCCGGAGATTGCAATTTCAGTGCGTATCGCAAACGGTTACAGCTCATCCTACGCTGCCGAGATTGGCAGGGATATTGTCAGGGCGAACTTTAAACTCGCCGACAAAGAAGAATTGATCACTGGTTCTGCCGCACAGCTTGGTACAACCATTGCAGGCGACTAAGTACTACATTGCGCAGGTTCCAGTGCCTATAGTACCAGAAAAGGATGTGAAGAAGATACATGGACAAGCTGGTAACAATTAAGAGCAACAGATACGGGATTGAGGTTCATCTGAATCCGGAAGTGCCATTTAACGTTTTACTGGAAAGCGTGGCCTCCAAATTCAAAGACTCGGCGAAATTCTTTGAGGGGGCCAAGATGGCGGTTACATTTCTGGACAGGAAACTCTCAGACCAGGAAGAACAGGCGGTCCTTCATACGATCGCCGAGATAACGGGGATTGACATTGTCTGCATTATAGACAGGGACGAGACCAATGAAATGACATACAAAAGCATTGTAGAGAATACGCTCACCAATATGCAGAAAAGGGAAGGGCAGTTCTACAGAGGTACTTTAAGCAAAAGACAGGTGCTGGAATCCGATTCGAGCATCATCATTCTTGGTGATGTTGAGCTGGGTGCTAAAGTAATTGCCAAAGGAAACGTTGTCATTGTTGGTTCTCTGTCTGGTTCAGTCCATGCAGGAGCTGCGGGCAGCAGAGATGCGTTCGTCGTAGCTCTGGCCATGCAGCCGAAACAACTTCGAATTGGCGATATTGAAGCAAAACGTCAGGTCATCTATCAGGAAAGCCTCAGCATCCGGGGGCCCAAGATAGCGGTGGTTGACGGACGCAGGATTTACGTGGATCCACTTGTGGACGAATAGAAGTTGTAGGAGGAAGAAAACATGGGAGAAGTAATTGTCATCACATCAGGAAAAGGCGGGGTCGGAAAGACGACAACGACAGCAAATATTGGAATTGGTTTATCGCAGCTTGGTAAGAAGGTCATTGTGATCGATACGGATCTGGGCCTGAGAAACCTGGATGTCGTTATGGGACTGGAGAACCGGATCGTATATAATCTGGTGGATGTCATTGAAGGCAGCTGCAGGCTGAAACAGGCTTTAATTAGGGATAAACGTTTTCCGGAGCTGTACCTTCTGCCGTCTGCCCAGACCAAGGACAAGACAGCCGTATCTCCTGAGCAGATGCGCAAATTAATCGCTGACATAAAAGACGAATTTGATTACATACTTCTGGACTGCCCGGCAGGGATTGAGCAGGGATTTGAGAATGCTGTGGCAGGGGCCGGCAGGGCGATTGTAGTTACAACTCCGGAGGTATCTGCCATACGGGACGCGGACCGGATCATCGGTCTGCTGGAAGCACATGGCATCAAGAAAAACGACCTGATTATCAACCGTCTCCGCGTGGATATGGTAAAGCGCGGGGATATGATGTCCGTGGATGATGTAACCGAGATACTGGCCATCAATCTGCTGGGCGTGATTCCGGACGACGAGCATGTTGTCATCGCAACCAATCAGGGCGAGCCGATTGTGGGAGCCGACTGTATGTCGGGACATGCCTATCAAAATGTATGCAGGCGTATCCTGGGAGAAGAACTTCCAATTGAAGATTTCAACAAACCGGAAGGTATTTTTGCAAGATTTTCCAGCCTATTTAAAAAGAATTAGGAGGGAATATTATGAGTGTACCATCTGTTCACGTTGCAAAAGAAAGATTGAAAACCCTGCTTATGGCAGACAGAATGCAGTGTACACCCGAAACAGCGGAAAAATTTTCTTCAGATATGTATCACACAGTTTCCAAGTATCTGGAAGTAAAACCGGAAGATTTCCACATGAAGATAACCCATTCAGATATACATATTAAGATTACAGGAGAGAACTATTGAAATTTAATTTTCTGAATATTAAGCAAAGGTATAACTTAAAAGATTATAAATTCAGCCTAGTCGCACTTGTGACCACAATCTCCATTATCGGGATCTTTGTGGTGGGAAGTGCACAGGCATCTGTGCAGGGAAAACAGATTGCCGGTGTTGTAATGGGCACGATTGCCATGATCGTTATTTCGCTGATAGACTACGAATGGGTCCTGAATATGTACTGGCTTTTATACGGCGTGAATATCGTTCTGCTTCTGGCGGTGCTGTTTTTCGGTGAGAATATCAATGGAGCTACCAGATGGCTGAATCTAGGATTTGTCCAGTTTCAGCCGTCTGACCTGACTAAGATCATAACGATTCTGTTCTTTGCGAAGTTTCTGATGGAGCGGGAGCAGGCGATTAATAATAAAAAGACGATTATCCAGGCGGCCGCGCTCATCCTGCCCTCCCTAATCCTTATATACAAGCAGCCAAACCTTTCAAACACCATCTGTCTGGCAACTGTATTTTGTATTATGTTATATATGGGAGGCTTAAGCTACAAGTTTATTGGCACTGTCCTGGCAATTACCATACCGACTGCAGCGCTGTTTCTGACCATTGTCGTGCAGCCCAACCAGCCCTTTTTGAAAGATTACCAGCAGGCGAGGATCCTGGCCTGGCTGGAGCCCGAAAAATACGCTACAGATGAAGCTTATCAGCAGATTAACTCTGTTATGGCCATCGGTTCAGGACAGTTGTCGGGTAAGGGCTATAACAGCAATACCACGACCTCTGTAAAGAACGGAAATTTCATTTCCGAGCCCCAAACGGATTTTATTTTCGCAATTATTGGAGAAGAATTAGGATTTGTGGGTTGTTGTGTGGTCATAATTTTGTTATTATTAATTGTAATAACGTGTATTTTGATAGGAGTAAAAGCAAAAGACACAGGAGGGCGGCTTATCTGCGGAGGTGTCGCCACACTGATAGGAGTACAGAGCTTTATCAATATCAGTGTGGCTACTCAGATATTCCCGAATACAGGAATTTCCCTGCCTTTTGTGAGTTACGGAATGACTTCTGTCGTATGTTTTTATATGGGGATCGGCTTTGTGCTGAATGTCGGTCTGCAGCCCAATAAATATCAGTAGAGGAGATTACAGGACATGAACATAGGATTAGTAGCACACGATGCAAAAAAGAAATTAATGCAGAACTTCTGCATAGCATACAGGGGGATTTTGAGCAAGCATCATCTGTTTGCTACAGAGACAACAGGGGCTCTTGTGGAAAGCGTCACTAACCTGAATATCCATAAATATCTTGCGGGCCATTTAGGCGGGAAGCAGCAGATCGGCGCCCAGATAGAACACAAGGAGATGGATCTGCTTATCTTTTTCCGGGATCCGCTGACACCGCGCTCCCATGAACCGGATGTGAACGATATTGTAAGACTATGCGATATGTACAATATACCTATTGCAACGAATATAGCAACAGCGGAGGCTTTGATTTTGGCATTAGACAGAGGAGACCTGGACTGGCGTGAGATGTATAAGTAAAAGAGCTGTTCTTGCCCTTTGCCTGTTACTGTCCGTGCTTATCGCAGGATGCAGCAGGGAAGTACTAAAAGCAGAAGTATACGAGCAGGAACAGTATAACCGTTCAATATATAGAGGAACCCTGTCAGCGTCTGGCCTGTGTGTTACAGATACCGATGTTGCCCTGGAGGGTTATAGTGCGGACCCGGGCCTGCATGCTGCGGGTCTTTTTGATATAAAAGATAAGAAGGTACTCTATGCCAGTAAGATTCATGAAAGACTTTTCCCGGCCAGTACGACAAAGATTATGACAGCCTATGTGACGCTGAAATACGGGAATCTGGAGGATACTGTAACCGTTGGGCCCAATGCAACTCAGTTCGCCGAGGACGAGCAGACATGCGGCCTCCGGACCGGAGATATGGTTTCGCTGTACGATCTGCTCTGCGGGCTTTTACTCTATTCCGGTAATGACTGTGCGGTGGCGATCGCGGAACATGTGGCCGGCAGTGTGGAAGCATTTGCAGATATGATGAATGCAGAGGCCGCTTCCCTGAGAGCGACCAATACCCATTTCGTCAACCCCCATGGTCTGCAGGACGACAATCATTACACTACGGCATACGATTTATACCTGATCTTCAACGCCTGTATAAAGGATCAGCGCTTCCTGGATATCATATCGAAGGATTCCTATACTGGAACGCTTACCTCAGCGGACGGAAGCGTACGCAGTGAGGTGTGGGAGGCTACCAATTTTTATTCCCAGGATCTTATTCCCGATCCGGAAGGCGTCCAGGTTATTGGAGGTAAAACAGGGACTACCGACGAAGCAGGCTCCTGTGTCATCTTATACAGCAAGGATTCCCAGTCCAACCCCTATATATCCATTATAATGGGGGCAGGGACAAAAGATCTCCTGTACGGCCAGATGAGCGCTATGCTGTCTGCAGGCGAAAGACCGGCTGCAGCTGCAGAGGCAGCCGATTAGGCATATAACTAGTATATCGGAAAATAGGTGACTTATCATATGATATACTAGCGCAGACCAAAAACAAAGAACCCGATGGAAGGACATGCCCTTCCACCGGGTTCCCTGTTGTTTCGCTCTTTTGAAGCGACCTTTTTCATCTACTCTGACATGTTTTTGATTCTGCCGAACAAGCTGATGAGGTAAAGACCACACAGGCCGACAATCGTATAAATTATTCTGGAAAGCCAGCTTAAATTTCCAAAGAGAAAGGCTACTAAATCAAATCGAAAAATGCCAACCAGAAGCCAGTTGACCGCCCCGATAATCACAAGTGTCAGAGCAGTGTTATCAAACCACTTCATATTATTTCCTCCTTTTCAATATCAATGCTCTTATTATTGCCACAAAAACTGGAAATATACACTTAAAAATGTTATACTAGTAAAGTTATCATAATAATTGTATCATTTTGAAAATTGATTTACGGTACAGGAGGAAGATTAGTTTGGCATCACGGAAGGACAATTCCATCAGTATTAATAAGTATAAAAGAAAACGTGAGATGAATATCGGCATCTTTATTTTTGCAATTGTATTTATTTATCTTATAGTAACGATTGTCATGTATGCTGCTGCAAAGAAAATCTCTGTTTATGAGGTAAGAGAAGGCAGTATTCTGACGGACAATTCCTACACAGGGCTCATCCTCCGTGAGGAAACAGTGGTTTATGCAGAGAACACAGGGTATATCAATTATTTTCAAAACGAGAACAGCAAGATTAAGGCCGGTGCGAATGTTTATGCGGTTACCTCGCAAAAGTTAACCTATCCGGAGGAGACGAGCACGGAGACTTCTCTGAGCACAGAAGAACAGAATACCCTGATCGTAAAAACGCAGAGCTTTAACGAGAATTTTAATCCGCAGAAGTTCTCCTCTGTTTATTCCCTGAAAAATGAAATCGACAACACCCTGCAGAATGCTTCTAATCAAACCAAGACAGCGCAGATGGATGCTGTGCTGTCCCAGAACGGTGTGAGCGCAGATGTATATCAGACACCGCGGGACGGAATTATGGTTCTTGATTTTGACGGCTGTGAGTCTTTAACCGCAGATTCATTCAAAAAAGCAGACTTTGACAGGAGCAGCTACAAAAAGGTGAGCCTGGAAGATAATATGCAGGTCAAGAAGGGGGAACCAGCCTACAAACTTGTCACAAATGAAAAGTGGTCTGTGATTATAGAATTGGACAAGGATATGGCAGGCAAACTGGCTGATACGACCTACATAAAAACCAGAATAGATAAGGACAGCGAATCCATCTGGGCAGACTTTTCTATCCTGAAAAAAGACGGTGAGTACTATGGACGGCTGGATTACGATAATTCCATGATCCGTTATGCCGGAGACAGATTTTTAAATATAGAGCTCATCCTTGAGGATGAGAGCGGACTGAAGATTCCGAAAAGCAGTGTTGTGGAGAAAGAGTTCTTTGTGGTGCCCTCAGAGTATATCACTACGGGCGGCAACAGTTCCGCTTCGGGAGTCATGGTTCAAAAGCGCGGCGGCAATGCAGTTTTTCAGGCCGCTGACATATACAAATCTACGGAGGATGGCAGCGTATATCTCAGCACTTCCACGCTGAAGAGGGGCACCGTCCTTGTAAAGCCCGAATCCGCCGAGACATTAGCCCTGTCAGAGACACAGTCTCAAAAGGGTGTATTTAATATTAACAAAGGCTATGCTGTATTCCGTCAGGTTACGATCCTCGCAGAAAGCGATGAATATTATATTGTCAAGGAAGGGGATTCCTACGGACTTTATAATTACGACCATATCGTTCAGGATGGGGATTCGGTAGATGAGGACGAGGTTGTCTATTAACTATATTATATAAACAAGGAGTGTCATTTATGTTGAAAGAGCAATTGCAAGAAGTAGAAGAGAAGATACAGGCCGCCTGTGACCGCGCAGGGAGGCAGCGCAGTGAAGTGACTTTAATCGCGGTCAGCAAGACCAAACCCATTGCAGTACTTCAAGAGGCATATGATATAGGTGTCAGAGTATTCGGAGAAAATAAAGTCCAGGAACTTACGGAAAAGTATGAAGCCCTTCCGGATGACATTCACTGGCATATGATCGGCCATCTTCAGACCAATAAGGTAAAATACATCGTAGATAAAGCGGAACTGATCCATTCTGTGGATTCGGTAAAGCTCGCTCAGGTTATTGAGAAAGAAGCAGAGAAGAAAAACTGCATCGCCAGTATCCTGATCGAAGTCAATGTAGCAGGAGAAGAAAGCAAGTTCGGCCTTAAAGTTGACGAAGTAATTCCATTTATAGAAAAAATTGCATCATTTAAGCATATTCGTGTATGCGGGCTCATGACAATCGCTCCATTTGTTGAAAATCCAGAGGATAATCGCCCAATTTTCGAGAATTTACATAAATTATCTGTTGACATTAAGAACAAAAACATTGATAATGTTAATGTGAGCATACTTTCAATGGGGATGACCAATGATTACGAGGTTGCAATAGAAGAGGGCGCGACCATGGTTCGTGTAGGAACCGGAATCTTTGGTGCCAGAGATTATGCCGTTAAGGCATGAGGATCTGGAACAGAAAGTATATTTTCAAAAAAAATTTATGCATCAAGAGGGCATAAGATAGGAGTGTAAACATGGGTGTGTTTGACAAATTTTTGGACATCATGAAATTGAATGATGATGAATACGATGACGACGATTTCTATGATGACGAATTTGAAGATGATGATTTTGATGAAAAACCACGCCGTTCTCTTTTTAATAAGAAAAGCAAAGAGGAATACGACGATTTTGATATCCAGGAGGATAAAAGATATGCTCCTGCAAACAGCAGCAATAACAAAGTAACCCCGATGCGTCAGCCGGCTTCCAGACGCAATGCCAACATGGAGGTCTGCGTGGTAAAGCCTACATCAGTAGACGATTCCCGCGAGATTACCGAGACACTGCTGGCAGGGCGTACTGTAATCCTGAACCTGGAGGGCATGGATCTGGAGATTGCGCAGAGGATCATCGATTTTATCTCAGGAGCGACTTTCGCAATCAGCGGAAACCTGCAGAAGATTTCCAACTATATATTCCTTGTAACACCGACGAATGTTGATATTTCAGGTGATCTTCAGGATCTGCTGGGCGGCTCTATGGAGACAGCTAATGTAAGAGGAAGATATTAATTCTGGCATGGAAAAAGAAGAACAGCTTTTGGAAAAACGGCTGATTGAGCTGTCCAGGACGGCGTATCACCGTGACATCATTACATATTCGGATTTTCTGAATTTGAATGAACTGAATATTTTGCATTCTTTGCCGAAGGACAGGCTGTATACTCGCTATGTGACTTTCGGCGGATATGACACAGCAGAGCGTCAGATGGCAGCATTCCTACCTGATGCTCTTTATTTGCGTGGCAGCGATGACACAGCAGACCTGGAAACCCTGGGATTTCCTTTTTCTGTTCTTTGTATCGAGCCGCTGCATGAGAAATATGCGGAAGAACTGACGCATAGAGATTATCTGGGCGCTGTGCTGAATCTCGGAATAGAGCGTTCCAGACTGGGAGATATTCTGATTGAAGGTAATAAGGCCATTCTGTTTGTGGAAACTGGCCTGAGCGTTTATCTTCAGGAGCAGCTGACCCGGGTCCGCCGCACAAACGTTATGCTCCGGGAAGAAAACGTGCAGGACTTCCAGTATACTCCCCGTTTTGAGGAGGTCAAAGGTACTGTGGCCTCCGTCAGGCTGGACTGTCTTTTGTCCCTGGCATTCTCCTCCTCACGGACACGCCTGAGCGGTTTGATTGAGGGCGGTAAAGTATTTGTCAATGGAAAGCTTATGACAACAAATGGGTTCCAGGTGAAGGAAGACGATATTATATCCGTGAGAGGCATGGGAAAATTCCAGTATAAAGGTATCTTGTCCCGCACAAAAAAGAATAGAATTTTCGTAATCATCCATAAATATATATAGCGCCGGATTGCTGTGCGCCATACATGACTTCAACGAAGAAAAGGAAAAACCATGAAAGATAAGAATACAAAATCTATACAAAGTTATCTGCTGGCCGTCCTCGGCTGTATCGTCCTGATCGTGCTGGATCAGTTTACAAAATGGCTTGCCGTCGTACATTTAAAAGATCAGGAGCCCTTCGTGATCTGGAAAGGCGTATTTAAGCTGGAATATCTGGAAAACCGGGGCGCAGCATTCGGTATTATGCAGGACAGGCAGATTCTGTTTGCTGTAGGGGCAGTCGTGATCGTATGCCTGATTGGTTTTATTTACGGAAGGATGCCGCATACGTCCCGCTATTACCTGCTGCGCATCTGCGCGGTAATGATTTGCGCCGGGGCTATCGGCAACATGATTGACAGGCTGCGGCTGAATTATGTGGTGGATTTTTTCTACTTCGAGCTGATTAATTTTCCCATCTTTAATATAGCGGACTGCTATGTGGTAGTTGCGTGCATCCTCTTTGCTTTTGCTATACTTTTTTACTATAAAGAGGACGAGCTGAGCTGCTTTTCGCTGAAGAAAGGATAAAAGGCCTATGGAGGAATTATATTTCACTGCCGGATCAGCCGGTGTCCGGATTGACAAATTTCTTGCCGAAGCCATTCCGGATCTCTCCAGATCCCATATACAGAAGCTGATCGCTGCAGACCTGGTAACCGTCGGTGATAAGGCTGTCAAAGCCAATTATAAAACTGCGGTAAGTGATGAGATAAAAGTGCAGATCCCAGAACCGGAAATACCCGATATTCAGCCGGAAAATATTCCTCTGGACATTCTTTTTGAGGACAGCGATATCCTGATCGTAAATAAACCCAAAGGAATGGTTGTACATCCCGCCCCGGGGCATTACAGCGGCACGCTGGTCAATGCTGTTATGTATCACTGCAGAGATAACCTTTCAGGCATTAACGGTATTGCAAGGCCGGGAATTGTACATCGGATTGACATGGACACGACAGGATCTCTGCTTATCTGCAAGAATGACGCTGCACACCAGTCACTGGCCGAACAGTTGAAGGAGCACCACATTACCCGGAAATACCATGCCATTGTGCACGGCAATCTGAAAGAGGACGACGGAACAGTAAATGCACCGATCGGCAGGCACCCCACAGACAGGAAAAAGATGAGCACAAGGGCCACTCACGGCCGCAGTGCGGTGACACACTATAAGGTGCTGGAGCGTTTCGGAGATTACACCTATATCGAATGTGAACTGGAAACCGGACGTACACATCAGATCCGGGTGCATATGGCCAGTATCGGGCATCCAATCGTGGGAGATGCCGTCTACGGCCCTGCCAAATGCCCGTTTAAACTGCAGGGGCAGACACTGCATGCAAAGGTTCTCGGCATCATACATCCTATGACGGGGGAGTATATGGAATTTGATGCGCCGCTTCCGGAATATTTTCTCCAATTATTGAATACGTTAAGACACCGATAATGGAACAGTTCAGACCGCTCGAATTATTCCCCGGTAATTATGAAAATTGCACAATAAACTCAATTCATGTTGTAAAAAACAGCGTCATCTTGTATAATAATTGTATAAAAGTTATTCCACGAAAGGACAACATATGCTGGTTTGACGTAAAAGGAGAGTGACTGATATGAAAACTAACACAATCATTACAATTGGCAGACAGTACGGCAGCGGAGGGCGCGAGATTGGCTACAAGGTAGCGGAACATCTTGGTATTAAGCTTTACGACAAAGAGATGCTGGCAAGGGCCGCCAAAGAAAGCGGGATCTGCGAGGAAATCTTTGAATCCCATGACGAGAAACCAACGAACAGCTTTCTGTACTCATTGGTGATGGATACCTATTCCATGGGATATTCCGGCAGCACCTATTCCGATATGCCGATCAACCATAAAGTGTTCCTGGCTCAGTTTGACGCAATCAAAAAGATTGCGAACGAGGGGCCGTGTATCCTGGTCGGCCGATGCGCAGACTATGCATTAGAATCCTACGAGAATGTAGTCAGTGTATTTATCCATGCGGATCTGGATGCCCGTGTCCGCAGAATCGCACGGATTCACGATATGACAGATGCCCAGGCAAAAGACATCATAATCAAGACAGACAAAAAACGTGCCAGCTACTACAATTATTATACGAATAAAAAGTGGTCAGATGCCGAAAGCTATGAATTATGCCTGAACAGCGGGGAACTCGGCGTGGAAGGGACCGCACAGGCGATTGAACAGTACGTAGCTTTAAAAGAGGGCATAGCATCTGCAAAGAGAAAGCTTTAAAGAAGTATTCCCATATCAGATAAGAGCCGGAAACGCCGGACAGCAGTTTACATAACGCTGTCCGGCATTTCCGGCTCCTATCTGATATGGGGGATTCTGTCCGGCCATCCCTTGATATTGCCGTTCAATATAGCATGAAACATTCTTTCCCTTGCACCGGGATGCTCCGTATTGAGCTGTTTTACCAGTTCTTTCGCATACTGCCTCTTGGTATATCCGTCAACAGGACATTTGCTGTTCACTACGGGCAGATGATACTTATTCTTAAACCCGATTACATCCGCTTCATTGATAAACATAATGGGACGGATAACGGTCAAATCCATGCGGTCCAGATAAGTCTTCGGTGAGAAAGAATGGAATCTGCCTTCAAAGATTAATGAGAGCAGCATAGTTTCAATAATATCGTCCTTGTGATGGGCGTACGCAACCTTATTACAGCCCATTTTTTTAACCGCCTCGTTAAGCGCCCCCTTGCGCATCTTTGCACAGAGTGAACATGGATTGGCTTCTTTTCGCACATCAAACAGAATGTGATAGATCTCAGAATCTACAATATGGTAGGGCACTTCCAGTTCCCTGCAAAGCTCTTTAATAGGAGTTAAATCGAATTTCTCGAATCCCAGGTCCACCGTGACAGCACTGAGTTCGAACTGTTTCGGATAAAACCGTTTCAGGCCATGCAGGGCATAGAGCAGCGTAAGGCTGTCCTTTCCACCGGAAATTCCCACTGCAATATGATCGCCCTCCTGGATCATGGCATATTCATCAACTGCTTTTCGTGTAAAACTTAATAATCTCTGTAACTGCATCTATTTCTAAATCCTTTCATCGTAAGTTTCTGTCAAAACACAGACTATATTATTATAGAATGTCTCTCTTTGAAATACAAGAAAATTCACAGATATGAAAGACTAAAAAATCGAAAAATGCTGTTCCTAAAATAGTTCACTAGGCAAAAAAAATGTGATATAATACGATCAAGTGTATCTGGAATATTTTAACTGCTAACGCTTCCCGATATACAAAAACTAATGAATAAAAAGAAAGGAAGTAAAAAGGAGCAAAATATGGAGATGAACTTTAGATTGATCGGAGATGAGGTCTGGTCAGAACACATCCACTGGAAACTGCATTCTTTTGAGAGTGTGTCACTGATTTACGATTTAATGACAGGTATGCTTGTGGATGAGTATATAAAGCTGCTCAGAAATGGGGAGGCGAAAATCATTCAAAATGAGTTTGCAGAAGGTAAACAATGCGAGCTTCTGATTGAAGAAAACGAAAAAATCGCAGAAAACTTATGCAGGCATATGAATATAAAAAAAGACGAAGGAGTAATGGCTGTATTTTTTGATTCCTTCTATCGGCTGCTCCGGCTTGCTACAATAACCAGCTACCAAACGGCGCTGGATAATATAAGTATAAGCGAAGTGGATAGGTGCCTTGCCGTTTGCAGGGATTTCAGCTGTGAGATGCTGTCTGCCGGCAAGATGATCCGGAAAGAAGATGGCGGCTGCTATTCCAAAGATGTCGATATTATTCTTAAAAATATGCATAAAGTATTGGCGGTTTTTATTGAGAAAGCCACAGAATACGGTAAGTATTTTTTAAATTATAAAAAAAGTAAGGCCCGAAAAGACCTTTCCAATAAAAAGCAGTAAATAAAAAGACACGGGCTCCGTGTCTTTTTATTTTGATAAATATTAAATGCGTCATATTATAAATAACCGTTCCATCGGAAAAGACAGTTATGAAGAGAGGCTTTACATTTTTTTAAATCTATTTTAGCAGACAGAAGTCTTGTAAATGTTTCATGAATTTGGTATACTCCATAGTATTATCGGGTAAGCACCTACCGTATGTGAGGCTATTTTCTTGCATACGGTATTTTTTGCCCTGAGGAGTTCTGAAAATGTACAATAAAAACAACAAGACGGAAAACATAGCAGTAACACTAATAAAGTTCTGTACGCCGCTCATTTTAAGCGGAATTCTGCAGCAGCTTTATAATTGGGCGGATGCATTTATCGTTGGCAATATAGCCGGCGAAAAAGCACTTGCGGCAATTGGCTCCACAACTACGATCATCAATCTGTTTCTAACTGCGATCACAGGATTTACACTCGGGCTTTCTATTTTATTTGCACAGAAATATGGCGCCGGGAAAGAGAACCACATCCCCAAAATACTTTCGGTGTTTTCGGTGATAATCGGCGGTACTTTTCTGCTCGTCTCGCTCATAGGCATCATCGGAGCTTTTCCATTACTCCAGATGATGAACACGACACAGGATACCATTGATATGGCAAAGCAATATCTGCAGATCATACTGGTCGGGATACCGATATTGGCGGTCTATAATGTTTACGCTGCCGCACTTCGCGGAATCGGAAACAGCCATGCTCCATTCAGCTCTGTTTTGTTTTCTTCCATCGTGAATGTGATACTGGATATTATGTTTGTGGGCGTATGGCATGGGGGTGTGGCCGGGGCGGCAGCTGCAACAGTGATCTCACAGGCCGTTATGACGGTATTTATTATCATTTACGGTGTAAAAAAGTATCCCAGCCTGCGTTTCAAGATTCAGAAGTGGAAGCCGGAACGATCTGTTCTTCGTGAGGGGCTTCATCTGGGAATCCCACCTATGATTCAGGCCTGCATCAGTTCTTTAGGCGGCCTTATCCTGCAGAATTTCATGAATGGATTCGGCACACAGACGGTTGCGGCGATTACTACGGCATATCGTGTGGATACAATGATACTTTTGCCAATTATCAATCTGGGTTCGGGAATTTCTACGATCGTTGCCCAAAGCTATGGGGCAGGTAAGAAAAAGCAGACTACAAAGACCGTATATGTGGGAACAGCAATGATGCTTTGCGTGTCTTTATTGCTCACATGGCTGGTAGTAGAAGCCGGAGGAGATTTAATCTCTTTGTTTGGGGTAAGCCCTGAGGCTGTAGAGATCGGGAGAAATTTCTTCCGGAGAATCGCTGCTTTTTATGCTGTTTACGGTGTTGCGATGTCGATACGCGGTTACATAGAAGGAATCGGGGACGTACTGTTCTCAAGCATCGCCGGGATTATTTCATTGATTTCACGTATTGTGTTTTCATATGCTTTTGCCGGCATATGCGGAAATATGATCATTGCATATGCCGAAGCCGGTTCGTGGGGCGTTTTATTGCTGCTGTATGTATCCCGTATACTGTGGAAGAAAGGCAAAGGCTGCGGTTAAAGCTGTTCCTATTCCAAAAGTGACAAATCTCTCATCTGGAAGTCACAGAGCTGTAAGCCAAATGTTTTATTATATGGATAGATCAAAAGAAGGAGGAGGCACATACATACCTGTACGAATTATGAAAGATAAAACAAATCTATCTGTCTTAAAAAAAGCTCTATACAAGATGTTACTGATAATTAAAGCCATATTATTGTGCGTTCTTATTACTCCATTTTACGTGCTGTTTTCATTTATTGGTATGATCTGGTCGCTTGCAGATTATATTGTCACTAAATTTGAAAGTAAATGATAAAAATATTGTAGCTAATATTGGTCGAGAAGAGATATTCTAGTTGTAGATCGGAATTTTTTCTTTTATTGGGAATAATAATGAAGAATATCATAAATTGTATTTGACATTGTTAACTGTAATATGTATAATTACAGTTAACAATAAGAGGGATACTACGAATTCTAAAATAAAATAATCAGAATCGGGGAGTGGCATTATGGAGAAAGTAAAAGAAAAAGAAACAACAGCCGGTTTTACCGATGGATATATCGGGACATATTATTCAGAGGAGAGCAGAGGGATATATCGTTTTTCTTTTCATGAAGAGACTGGAGAATTGACCGCACCTGAACTTTTTTATGAGGCAAGGAATTCCAAATGGATTTCTTTAAGCAGTCATCGGATGGTCATTCCTGACGAAAAGGGAGGAATGGCGGGAACCTGTTTTCTGGAACTAAATCACGGATCGGTGAAAAAGTGCGCCGGCGAGGTGCTGCAGGAACGCCAGACGCCTTGTTACATCGAACAGGAGGAAGACTTTATCTATACAGCAAACTACCATGAAGGCACCGTAATGATCTATCAGACAACAGAGGAAAAGCCTGTGGTCGTGAAGCGGATTGAAAATGGAGAGGGCGCCGGATGCCACCAGATACTGCTTCATGACTCGTATGTTATGGTACCCTGCCTTACGCAGGACAGAATCCGGTTCTTCGACAAAGAAAGAGGATTTGCTCCTGCTGGAGAGATCAGCTTTCCCAAAGGCAGCGGTCCAAGACACGGTGTTTTTAATCGGGCTCACACCAGGCTTTATGTTGTGAGTGAATGGAGTAATGAACTTTTTATTTTTAAAGTTTGCGGCCGAGAGTTTTCGCTGGAGCAGACATTTTCTATTCTCCCCAAAAGCGGAAAGACCGGGGAGCAGCCCCGGGCGGCTGCAGCGGCGGCAATCCGGCTGACGAAAAATGAGAAATTTCTATATATATCAGTGAGAGAAAGAGAATTGCTGGCAGCTATCGATGTAAGTCATGACAAAGCCACCGTCATACAGCATGTATCCTGTGGCGGGAAACATCCGCGTGACTTTATTTTAAGCAAAAATGAAAAGTTTCTGCTTGTGGCAAACCGCCTGGAAGGTGGAATTGTATGTATCGAGCGGGACTGTGAAACAGGAAAATTAAAAGGGGTACGCAGCCGTGTAGAGATGCCGGAAGGGGTATCGCTTGTACTGGCATAACAACGATAGATTGATGATAAGGAGGTATTTCGATGAGGAGAACAGAAATAGGAGTCATTGGACTCGCGGTAATGGGAAGAAGCCTTGCCCTAAATATGGCTGACCATGGATTTAAAGTAGGAGGGTACAACCGAAGCCGGGAGGTGACCGATGAACTTCTCAGAGAGCATCCGCATGAGAACTTTGTTCCTTTTTACGATATGAAAGAGCTTGTAGGATCACAGGAACGTCCGAGAAAGTTTATGATTATGGTAAAGGCTGGAAAGCCTGTTGATATGGTAATTGAGCAGCTACTTCCGCTTCTTGATGAGGGAGATATGATTCTGGATGGCGGGAACTCTTTCTTTGAAGACACAAGAAGACGGGAGAAAAACCTGCGTGAAAAAGGAATCCTTTATTTTGGAACTGGCGTTTCCGGAGGAGAGAAGGGAGCCCGTTTTGGCCCCTCTATCATGCCGGGAGGGGACAAAGAGGCATACGGCCATATTGCCCCCATCCTGGAAGCAATCGCGGCAAAAGCACAGGGCGAGCCATGCTGTGCCTACATGGGTCCGGACGGCGCCGGCCACTACGTTAAGATGGTACACAATGGGATCGAATATGCAGATATGCAGCTGATTGCAGAAGCTTATCTGCTCCTTAAATACGCAGGCGGCTTTACAAATGAAGAGCTGGCCGATACATTTGCAGAGTGGAATGAAGGCGAACTGAAGAGTTATCTGATTGAAATTACAGCAGGTATCTTCCGGGAGAAAGATGATTTTACAGACAAAGAGCTGGTGGATTATATTCTGGACAGTGCAGGGCAGAAGGGAACCGGCCGCTGGACCAGCCTGGAATCCCTGAAACAGGGTGTCAACGTATCCATGATAACAGCGGCATGTAATGCCAGGATTATGTCGAACCGTATTGAGGAGAGGAAGACAGCCAGAGATTTGTTCGATAGCCCGGAACCAAAGCCGGCTCCTGAGAAAACAGCATTTAAAAAGCAGGTAAGAGAAGGGCTGTACACAGCCAAAATTGCAGCCTATGCGCAGGGATTCGAACTGCTTTCCCATGCATCCGGGGAATATGGATGGGATCTGGATTATGGCAGAATCGCATCAATTTTCCGTGCCGGCTGTATCATACAGGCACAATTTCTGGATGATATTACAAGGGCGTTTGAGAAAAATGGAGCGCTTAAGAATCTGATGATGGATTCCTTCTTCATGGAAGGTGTGAACCGTGGGCAGAGAAGTCTCCGGGATATCATGTGCATGGGAATTCAGAAGGGGATTCCGCTGCCGGCAATGAGCCAGGCTGTGGCGTATATCGATGCTTTCAGGGGAATGCCAGTGGGTGCGAACCTTATTCAGGCACAAAGAGACTGCTTTGGGGCACATACCTACAAGCGGACTGACAGGGGAGGAATCTTCCATCACGATTGGAGGTTTTAATATGTGTAAAGAACAAATTTTTACAATCTTTGGAGGTACCGGAGATCTGACATTCCGCAAACTGATACCGGCATTTTATAATATGGAGGCTTTTAAAAACAAGGACCTTTGCACACAAATTGTCATCATCGGAAGAAGAGACTACACGAGTGGGGAATACCGGGAGATGGCCCGCAGGTGGGTAGAAAAATTCGCAAGACTCGGGTATAAAGAAGAGATCTATGAGAAGCTTGCAGAGAAAATGACTTACTACCGTATGGATTTCACCGATGCGTCAGCATATGTTGATCTGGATGCATTTTACCGGGGAATGGGAGATGTTGAGCACATCTTTTATTTTGCAGTAGCTCCCAGGTTCTTTGAAATTATCGTAAAAGGGCTCCAGCTGGTATCCGGCGCCGGGAATGGCAAGGTCGTGATCGAGAAGCCTTTTGGCGAAAATCTTCTGGCAGCGGCGAGTTTAAATGCGACGATGGAGACTTTCTTTAAACAGGACCAGATTTATAGAATTGACCATTATCTTGGAAAAGAGATGGTCAGAAATATACAGACTATCCGCTTTGCAAATCCAATTTTCAGCAATGTCTGGAATGCACGGCATATAGACTGCATTCAGATCTCTGCGCTGGAGGAGATGGGTGTGGAGACAAGAGGCGGGTATTATGACCACAGCGGCGCTCTGAAGGATATGATGCAGAACCATCTGTTCCAGATCCTCACCATTGTAGCCATGGAACAGCCGGAGAGTGCAGCTGCAGAAGATATGCACCGGGAGCAGATGAAGGTCCTGAACGCGCTCCATATGCCTGAAGATATAAAAGAGAATATTGTTCTGGGACAGTATGAGGGCTACCGCGGGGAACCTGCTGTTGATGCGGACTCTGTCACGGAGACCTACGCAGCAGTCCGTCTGATGATAGAGAATGAACGTTGGAATGGAATGCCATTCTATGTCCGCACCGGAAAAAAGCTTGGGAAGCGGGAGATGCAGGTTGCAGTCGTGTTTAAAAGCCCTGTGCCGGGAGTGGAACCGGATATATTGAATATTAAAATACAGCCCACAGAAGGCGTATATCTTCAGTTTAATATAAAGAAACCCGGGGAATCAGAAGAAGTGGTTCAGGCAAAAATGGACTTCTGCCAGAATTGTTCCTTCATCAATCAGATGAATACACCCGAGGCATATGAAAGACTGATTGGTGCATGTATCCGTGGGGAGCGTTCCTGGTTTTCCCAGTGGGATCAGATAGAAACGAGCTGGAAATACGTGGATGCGATCCGGGAGCAGTATCATCGAAGTGGTCTTCCAGTACATTTATACCCTCAGGGGAGTGCAGGTCCGAAAGCCGCAGACAAACTGCTTGGCGATCACGGGCATGTATGGTTTGAATAATGCGAAGCGGAACAGCGCTTTGTCATTAGATTCGTGGCAAAGCGCTGTTTTAACTTAGATATTAAGGTTCCCGCAGCTTCACGGCCCCCGCAGCCTGTCTGCGCCGGTTCTCATCGATAGCCGCATAATGTTTTTTCGTAGTATTAACATCCTTGTGTCCTAAAACATCAGCCACAAGGTAAATATCACCTGTTTCCTTGTACAGGGCGGTACCATAGGTACTGCGCAATTTGTGCGGCGTAATTTTTTTATTTGGCGTAATCTGGCGTGCGTACTTCTTCACCATATTCTCAACGGCTTGAACCCCCATCCGTTTTCGCTGGGTTGATAGAAACAATGCATTTTCATGGCCGGGGAGTGCAGTAATAGACTTTCTAGTTGTATACAGATACATCTTCAGTGCATTTTCAACCTCTTCACCAAAGTAAACAACCATTTCATTCCCGCCTTTTCGGGTAACCTTAACTCCGTTGTTCTTAAAATCCACATCCTGGATATCAAGCCCCACACATTCAGATACACGAATCCCGGTACCCAAAAGCAGCGTTAGGATCGCCAGATCCCGGTTCCTTGTTTTTTCAAAATACACTTTGCGCTGACCGGTCAGGTCATCGCCGCCGTGTTCAACATATTCCAGCAGAGCGGCCACTTCATCCGTATCCATACGTATAATAGCCTTATCATGTAACTTCGGCATGTCCACAAGTAAAGTGGGATTCTTCTCAATCACCTGATGTTTAAAGAAATAGGCATAGAAGCTGCGGAGTGCTGACATCTTGCGCGCCAGTCCCTTCTCTGTATTCGTAATTTGTTTATCCTCAGAGCCTGTGTAAACCTTCAGATATTCCTGATATTCCTCAATATCAACCGGCTCGATGCGCTCCAGATCCTTCACGGTAAACTGATCCATGGTATAGTCTTTATAAACAGGATTATTCTCCATTAAAAAATGGAAGAAAACGCGGATATCATAGGCGTAAGATATCCGCGTTTTGGCAGAACTTTTAGGTTCTATAGCACGGAAATAATCCCTGACAAATGGCGGCATTGTCTTAAGAATTTCCCTGAGACGCAGGGTATTGTCTATGTAAGTCTGTTCATGATATGTTTTCGGATCCTGTGCGGACATGTTAAAATTCCTCCTTAATGTTAAAAACCCCTTATAGTTGAGGTAATTATACCATGGATGCGGATCTCTGTCCATATCTATTGGAAAAATCAGTATTTGTCGTATAGATTAATCTATCTCATACAATATCCCTTGATTATTAAATAGTGTTTTAACGGTAACAATAAACTCCTTCCCCCGTTCTATTCTATAATTTAAACGAGACAGCCCGTACATAAGTGCGGGCTGTCTCTGGGTGAGTTTATATATCAATACATAGGGATGTATATTGATACCATTATCTAATTTCTCTATAAAATTCCTCCTTAATGTTTATTATTTATCTCTGAATTCTGTATCGTTATAAGTAATCATTAGATTCTGGCCTGCCTGAATATCATCTGTACTCAGCGAATTCATCTCTTTTAACACCATAATATATTCTGAAACGGAACTATAATCTTCTGTAATATATTCTTCTGCAATATCCCATAAAGTATCTCCGGGCTGAATCTCAATGCTCTTGTAATACTTGAAGTTAACAGGCTGTTCTGAATGTTTCTCATGTGCTGAAATCAAAAGGTTTCCAAACAAAGCGCATGCCGCAAATACAATGAATACTGTTGCAATAAATAGAACCAGCATACTCCTGATATGTCTCCCGTTCTTTGTGATAGTCCGTGCTTTTACATAATTTCTTTCTCTCTGCATTAGTAATTCCCCCCTTAAAACTCCCTAATAATTAGTTTTTTATCCGTTTTCCGAACGTTTGTTCTTTATAGTTGAAATTATATAACACGAACACATGTTTGTCAATACTCACACAACATTTTTCGAACATATTTTCGTAACAAGTGTTTGCTTTTTAAAAATAACTATGATACTATATTTATAGAATGAGTTGAGCGTTGGCTTTAACGGATTAAGGAGGGCTATATGTCACAGGGTAAGATCAGCAAAAAGCAGCTGGAGATATTAGAATACATAAAAGCACAGATATTAGAACGGGGATTTCCCCCTGCTGTACGTGAGATTTGTGAGGCGGTCAGTTTAAAGTCCACTTCCTCTGTCCACTCTCATCTTGAGACACTGGAGAAGAACGGATACATAAGGCGTGACCCCACGAAGCCCAGAGCCATAGAGATATTAGATGATACATTTAATCTGACCAGACGCGAAGTTGTGAATGTCCCGCTTGTCGGCCGTGTCGCCGCAGGAGAGCCGCTGCTGGCACAGGAGAACATAGAAAACTACTTCCCGATACCTATGGAATTCATGCCCAACAAGCAGACCTTCATGCTGACTGTAAAAGGAGAAAGCATGATTAATGCTGGGATCTTGGATGGCGATATGGTGCTCGTTGAACAAGATCATACCGCTTCCAACGGTGACATGGTGGTCGCACTTGTAGAAGACGGAGCCACAGTCAAAACCTTCTATAAAGAAGAGGGGGTATACCGCCTGCAGCCGGAGAACGACTACATGGAGCCTATCATAGTAAAAGAAGTGTCCATCTTAGGAAAAGTGATCGGGGTTTTCCGCTTTTTTTAAGATCCGGAGGCAGAAAAGGGATTTCCGATTGGTATTAAAAAGACATGCGCAAAATAAAGATGCGCATGTCTTTTTTATCCTCTTAATTATCTCCTGCGGGAATCCCGCCGACCGGTAGGCGGTTCGCTCCATTCAGTCTTTCTTAATCTGTTCCACAATATATTCGCTTATCTGCGGCGGTTCCAGAAATGGCCGTGCAAGGTAATATCCCTGCATATAATCTACACCCAGTTCGATCACCTTATGCATCTCCTTTTCCGTCTCTATTCCCTCCGCAATGACTTTAATATTTCTTTCCTTAGCATAAGATATGGTATTTTCCACGATCTTCTGCTTATCAATATTATCATGAATACCGGATATAATCTCTCTGTCGATCTTAATATACTTAGGGGCAAGCTCCAGAAGGATTCTCTCACCATTATATCCGCTCCCGTAATCGTCCAGCGCAAAATCAGAATCCCAGCGGTTGACAAGAACCCGTTTTACATCCATAGCCTCCTTATCTGCCTCTGCGTATTCAGTAATCTCGAATACGAAGTGGTCCAGATACCCTTTACATTCAGATTCAATAAACTCAATCATCCTGTTACTCACTCTGTAGTCGGCCAATGAGTTAATAAAGACTTTACAGTCAGGCCTAATCCGTTGGTTCTTCACATGCTGTACAAATGTGGTGGATGCCATCTTCCAGGTCAGTTCTTCTACTTTATCCAGTTTGTGTTCTTCTCTGGCCAGAGCCAGAATTTCCGAAGGGTTGCGCAATGTAGGCATGGTTCCTCTCATCAGAGCCTCATAGGCAAAAATCCTGCCGGTGTGCGCATCGACGATGGGCTGAAAATAGTACTCTACCTTTTCCCGTTCCAGCAGTTCCGAAAGCTCCCTGCGGTTCTGCGAGATATACTCCTCGCTGTGATATGCCCCCAGGTCAAAGTCACTGATTTCGCCTTTGGTAGAATGCTTCACCTGATACATTGCGAAATCAGAAAATTGCAGGAGCTGTTCGTAATGGCGGGAATCCCTTGGATACCATGAGATACCGCCGGACATCTTTATTTTGAGCCTCTGCATTGGCGGAAGCAAAATGTATTCTTCGTCGATGCCCTTTTTCAGGCCGGAAAGAATCCGTGTGATATCCTCCTCCGAATCATATCCATAGAAAAACAGATAAAATTCATCCCCTGAATTACGTGATATAATTGTGTTCGACGGCGTATACTTACGGAAACTGTCTGCCGCAGCCTGAATGTATTTATCCCCGTAATCATGCCCGAACTTATCGTTGATCTGTTTGAGATTATCCAGATCCATCATAACCAGTGCCGCCTTCTTTAGGCAGGATTCTCCCTTTTCAAAAAGCTGCTGCATGATACGCTGGAATGCACGTCTGTTCTTCAGCCCTGTAAGCAGATCATGATCACGTTCATGCTCAATCAGCTGCTTTTCCTGTATTGTCTTCGTGATATCTTCTACTATGCCGATTGCCCTTCGATCCTCCAAGCCCGAATAACTTAGGCGGACATAGGTCTCTTTTTCCCCGTCCGGTATCTTATACAATATATAGTCTTCCGCTTCCTCTGCTTTATAGATATCCAACTCCTTCATTTCCATGATAAAAGTCTGCACATCCATATTCGAAGCAATGGAACCCTTAAGGCCAAAAATATCAAAGAAACCGTCCGTCAAAAATAGAGTTCTATTATCCATGTCAATTTCAAACCCTGCTATACGTATGCTGGCTTTGTTCAGAATCTGCGCAAACTTTGTGGCGGAATCGATTACATCACGGCTCAGCTTCTCAATGGACTCTTCCATCTGATCGAATTCATATATATTCGTTCTAGGGAGGCCTATTTTGCTTTTTCTATTCATCTGCTGCATATGTTTTGACACAAGATGTATCGGTCTTGATATCATAAAACTAACAAGCACGCTGCCTGCGATTCCCATAATGATTGTCAGAATAATTGCAACAATAATATAGGACATGATATGGTTAGAAAACTCGGTAAGATCACTCTCTTTTACTGCACCTGCCAGTCCCCAACGATCCGATTCAAAGGGGCCGTTCGAATCATAGAGCTGGAAATATTCCATATCCATAAAATACCGCTCATGGTCTGTACCGTTAAAATAAAAGTTCCCATCAGATGACTGTGATACATCCAGCTTTTCCATGTCCGGTGCGATGCTGCTGTCCGATGAATATACGGTTCTGTATTCATTGGTTTTTGCATCCTGAACGATCAATAAATACGAGGCCGGCTTATCTTCCATCAATTCCTCGGACGGAAGCATAGTGGAAAGGTAATCCAGTGTAATCTCCATGCCAAGTGTACCATAGACTTTACCCTTTCCAGTTATCAGCGGCACCGTATAGGAAATCATCATCTTATCATCGTCCGTAAGCGTATGGGGTTTTCCCCAATATCCCAATTCTGTCAACGAAGCTGCCTCGGGGTTTTCATATCCTTGTTCCTGCGGATTCAGAAAAAGATTATATGTTTCCTCATGTTCCCTGGTAAATACGAACTGAGGCTTCCAAGCACTGTCAGTGGCTATATCCAGGCTATGTACAAGATCAACCGAGCCTCTCTCAATCAGGAGGTCACTGTTGCGGACAGAGACGCTTGTATCCGGATCCAGATCCCGGAAATAAACGCCCGGACGGGAAAAACTCTCCTGTTCCCTCAGTTCTTTGGGATCATCATTGTTAAAAACAACAAAAGCTCCGGTCACCTTATTGGAACGAAGCATTTCGATCAGATTTCCAGAAATCTCAGAGACCAGCGGAAAGCAGGCATTTGAGTTTTTTCCTATATTATCCAGGTCGATCGTCCCGTCATGATCCAGCTTTTCAGCGGTCTCGTTAATAAGTTGTACCGTATAAGACACATTAGACCAGCTGTTTATCATCTCATTCTGCAAGTAGCTGGAACGGTTGGCTACCTTTCCCTGTACAATGCCTTTGGCATTCTCATCAAGTTCCTGAATGGCTCCCCCAAATATAAAAGTTCCTGAGAGCAGCATTACTTCTATTAAAGTCAGGAGGACCATGGGAATCAGCATTCTTTTCAGTATAGGCTGTGCTTTCTGTCTGTTGATTTGCATTCCCGTGCCCTCCTTTCTTTCATCCGCTTCCTATATTTATTCAACGGTACCGGATTTATTTATTATCTACTAACTTCTCAAGAGATGCCAGTGTCTCCTCATACCAGCTCTCAAAATTATCATCCGTATTATATTTACTGACAGCCTCTTCCCTTGAAGAACCGGCTGATATGGCTGCTTCTACCTCTGCCCTGTCCGCTGCCGCTTTGTCTGAGAGCGAATACTCCAGTACATTACGGGCATCCGTACCATTTTCAAAGGCGCGGGTGGTATAGAGTGAAGTTTCCTCAATCTGTGTTAGGGAAGCCTCCAGCACCTGGATGACGCTGCTGTCTGTACTGTCTATGTTCTTTTTGATCAGTTCTTTATCATTGGCCTCTTTTTTAACAGGCAGATACCCTGATGTCACTGCAAACTGTATATTACGGTCAGTGTCTGTAAACCATTTCAAAAATTCCACGGAAGCCTCGATTTTTGCCTTATCTTCCTTTTCCATCACGACCATGCCTGCCCCCTGCTGTACAGAGTATTTCCCGCCGTCCTTAAAACGCGGGCACTCAAAAGCCTGCATCTCGATCGGATATGTATTTTCATCGTCCAGCGTCACCTGATCAGGGAAAAATGTCGCACCCGCAGAGGAACCTACGAATGCAAGTATATTCCCTGTCTTGATGTCATCACTCCGGAACTTCCCGGAGGAAGCAAAGTAGCCGTTGATAAAAGGCACATAGTAATTGTCCCAAAGCTTACGTATAACATCTTTATCAAAATTCAAAGCCGGCTGGCCATCCTTGACAGAGAAAATCTCAGTTCCCAGTTCCCGTGCTCCTATTATAAAATAATTGGCCATAGCGTCCCTTCCAAAGAAGGCTTTTCCGTCATCCGGAGTATCTGTCAGGCTGTCCGTCCATTCGTAATATTCTTTGGATGTGGCAGTAATCCCCTCGATTGTGGAAATATCCTCCAGGGCAGCGCCCGTTGCATCGGCAAACTTATCCCAGTCTGTCTTGTTCAGCATAAATACTTCCGTTGCCTTGGCAATCGGGAATATCTTCAGGCTGTCTTCGGAGGAAAACTTTCCCTCATCAATGTAGCTGTCCATATATTCACTGATCTCATCTTCAGTCATATATTCCATCAAATCCACAGCCATGCCCTTCTGATCCACCGCATAGGCTGTATCCGCATAAGCCGCAAAAATATCGGGGATTTCTTTTGCCCCTACTTTTCCGTCAATGGAGCCAGTACGTTATCCTCCAGATCGGCCACATTGCCAAGGCTTGATGCTTTTACTTTGATTCCCAGCTCTTTTCCCCGGCTGCCATTGAACTCTGTTACCAGTTCATTAAAGGCATCCTGCTGTGCGCCGTTATAATAGTGCCATACTTCGATAGACACCGGCTTCTTAGGATCCAGCAGGCTTTCCTTCTTGTTATCATTCATTTTTTCTTCTGCAGAAGAGCACCCGGCCGTCAAGCTGAGAATGGCAGCTGTAAATAGGCAGACTGCAGTTTTATACACTCGTTTCCTCATAATATCCTCCACCGGCGCTTATAGTGTTTCAACATCTACTTCTACGCCATCCCTCCAAATACGTTCCAGGTTATAGAACAGCCTGTTCTCCTTATCAAAAATATGCACGATGATATCTCCAAAGTCAAGCAGCACCCAGCTGGCGGTTCCGTAGCCTTCCCGCTGCTTTAACACAAAGCCTGCCTTGTGGAGACATTCCTCCACATTGTCTATCAGAGCCTTTACCTGACTCTCATTGCTGCCGTTTGCGATGATAAAATAATCCGCAAGTACGGAGACGCTGGCAATATCGATCACCTTAATGTCCTCGCCCTTTTTTTCATCCAGCGCTTTGCAGGCAAGCCGCGCCATTTCCCTTGCTTGTTCCATAAATCAGTCTCCTTTACTTCTTTAATTTGTATGATTATAGCAACCGTTCTGATTGTCTGAACTGCTACTGATAATATTCATAAGTTCTGACGGTCATAGGATCAATCTCCCTGCCCACATTCTTCAGATAAGAAATCGTTGAACCAGCACTAAGTGCCACTGCCTTGTTCAGGTTTGAAAACGCCTCTCTTCTCACTTCTTTTAAAACCGGAATTCCCTGTCTACCTGGCTCAATATAATCTGCAAGAAAAATAATTTTTTCAAGCAGTGTCATCTGAGGCTTTCCCGTGGTGTGATAAGTGATGGCTCCCAGAATATCAGAATCTTTAATATTATATTCATGCTCCGCAAGATATGCTCCCAGCTTGGCATGGATCAGGGCCGGCATTTTCAGTTCAGACTCGGTCAGTGCGATATTGCAGTCCCTGCACAATTTGATCTGCTCCTTACCGGAGCAGAACTTACCGCAGTCGTGCAGCAGCCCCGCCAGCATCGCCTGATGTATATCCGTTTCATAACACATGGCAAGCGATGCAGCCGTATACATAACTCCCAGCGTATGTTCGTAGCGTTCTGGTTTTAATCTCTTCTCCAACTTTCTTCGAATCCCCAAAATCTCCGTCATTGCTCCACTTCCTTATACAAATGATGTTCTTTAATATAATCAGCCACTGCATCCGGCACGAAATAATGCACTGTCAGCCCCTTCGCAGCCCGCTCCCGGATCGTTGTTGAAGAAATCTCCAGAAGCGGCGCCCGAAGCAGTTCAATCTCGGCTTCATATTTCTTTTTAAGATAAGCAATCTGTTTCTGCATATCTCGCACATCCTTGTCATCCCGCATCGCGGCGAGTATGGTGCAGGTTGGAAAAATCTCTTTGAAATACTTCCATTGTTCAATAGAAAACAGAGAATCCGCCCCCAAAATAAAATAAAACTCGTTGCCCGGGTACAGTTCATGGAAATCACGCATTGTCCGATACGTGTAAGATATACCCTTCTTCGCCTCATGCATGGAAAGCTTAAAATGCGGGGAACCGCTGATTGCGGCCTTTACCATCTCAATTCTGTGGGTAAGCGAGGTATCCATCTCTTCCGTATCTTTATGCGGTGGATTACCATTCGGTAAAAACCATATTTCATCCAGTTTAAACTCTTCGAAGGCAAATTCTCCCAATAGCAGATGACCAATATGAATCGGGTCGAATGTGCCTCCCATGATGCCGATTTTCATAAAATCCTCCTACGGAAGTACGATCTTTTTCTTGTCGTCTTTTCCTTCCCTGTATAATACAATCTTCTTGCCGATTACTTGGACAACCTGAGAACGTGTCCTGCCGGCCACCAGATCTGCCAACTCCCTTGGATCATCTGCACAATTTTGGAGCACACTGATCTTGATGAGTTCTCTGGCCTCTAAAGCCTCGGAAATTGCTTCTGTAAGCCCGGGAGTAATACTGGACTTCCCGATCTGGAAGATCGGATCCATTGTCATGGCAAGGCTTTTTAAATAAGCTCGCTGTTTTGTTGTCATACTGTTTTATCTCCTGTCTATTTATAATAATCAAACTGCAGTCCATACATCTTAACCGTGTCACCCTCCTGAATGCCTGCCTGTTCCAGATCATTCAGGATACCGGAATCTTTTAAGAACTTCTGGAAGAAGGCAAATCCCTTTTCGGAATCCAGATTGGTGTATCCCAGCATCTTTTCAATCTTCGGGCCTTCCACTACAAACAGTTCTCCTTCTCTCTCCACTGTGTAGGGCAGGTCTTCATAGATCAGTTCATCCTCAGGAAAGTATTCCTGTTCAAATACAATCGGCTTCTCATCCATAGCCTGGAGCTGCCCGCTAACATAGTATAACAACTCCTGAATCCCCTTGCCGGAAACTCCGGAAATCGGGAATACCCGGATTCCTTTTGGCTCAAATTCAGCCCGGAGCCTGTCCACCGGATCATCGTCCCCGCTGTATATCAGATCTGTCTTATTGGCTGCAATCACCTGCGGGCGCTCTGCAATCTCAGGATTATAAGCCGTCAGCTCCGCATTAATCTTATAGATATCATCCACCGGATCCCGGCCCTCAGTTCCTGCTGCATCCACCACGTGGATCATCATCTTTGTCCGTTCAATGTGGCGCAGAAACTCATGTCCAAGTCCGACGCCTTCCGATGCCCCCTCGATCAGCCCGGGTATATCTGCCATCACGAATCCTTTCGCCCCATCCAGGTCCACGACTCCCAGATTCGGGTTCAGCGTCGTAAAATGATAGTTGGCAATCTTGGGATCCGCATTCGTAACCCTGGAGAGCAGCGTTGACTTGCCCACATTGGGAAAACCAATCAGCCCTACATCAGCGATGACTTTCAGCTCCAGATTCACCTCCAGCTCCATGGCCGGCTGTCCGGGCTGCGCATACTTCGGTACCTGCATGGTGGATGTGGCAAAATGCTGATTCCCCAGTCCTCCCCTGCCGCCTTTTAAGACAACCTGGCTGCGGTTGTCCCCGGACATATCCGCGATTACTTTACCGGTCTTTGCTTCTTTGATCACGGTTCCCTCCGGAACCTTTAAGATCAGATCCTTACCATCTTTCCCGTGGCAGCGGCGCTTACCGCCTTCTTCGCCGTCGCCGGCAGCATATTTCCTTTTGTGGCGGAAATCTACAAGCGTATTCAGGCCTTCATCTATTTGAAAAACCAGATCCCCGCCTTTTCCGCCGTCCCCTCCGTCCGGTCCGCCGTTCGGTACATAGAGTTCCCTCCGAAAGCTGCAGTGTCCGTCACCGCCTTTGCCGGATCTTATAAAAATTTTCGCTCTGTCTGCAAACATATAATATATCCTTTTCTATTTACTATTTTTACCAATTCCATATCCGTACTATTATATCACAAGATGGTTCCTTTTACTATTCATAATTCCCTGAAATCACATATCCTATAGCTGCATATTTGTAACAGTTCAAAGAAATATGAAAGAAATCCCTGCTCAGAGCTATTGCCTGTGCATTTCGATGTGAAATAATAAACAAGCCCCAGACTGTTAGGTCTGAGGCCGTGTGTACCGTAACTAATTATTCAGCTACAGGATAGATAGAAACCTGTTTCTTATCTCTTCCTTTTCTCTCGTATCTGACAACTCCGTCTACTAATGCAAACAGTGTGTCATCCCCGCCGCGTCCTACGTTCACGCCCGGATGAATTCTTGTTCCACGCTGTCTGTAAAGGATGTTGCCCGCTTTTACAAACTGTCCGTCAGCTCTTTTGGCACCTAATCGTTTAGACTCAGAGTCACGGCCGTTCTTAGAAGAACCAACTCCCTTTTTATGAGCAAAATACTGAAGGTTCAATTTCATCATGGTTATTACACCTCCTTGAAGATAATATCAATGTATGGTTCATAGTCGCTGTCATCTTCTATTTCTTCCAACCCCAGAATCATAGTCTTTAACAGCAATTCAGCATCGTGTGTAGGTCTCCCACCGGTAAATCTGAACTGAATCAGCCCTGTGCACCTTCCGAATCGTCTGTCACTACAGACGTCTCATCGGATGTGTATCTTTCAACCGCGTTTATCGTGTTGATAATCAGCGCTGAAGCCGCCGCACATACGATGTCCATGCCCTCATCCGCGAATCCGGCATGTCCCAGTGCGTCAAAACCTACATATTCGTGCTTGTCAGTCTTATAAATGGTTACTTTAATCATTCTCTCACCGGGTTATGCGTTGATCTTGTCGATCTTAACTGCAGTATACTGCTGTCTGTGACCATTTTTCTTATGGTATCCAGATTTTCTCTTATACTTGTAAACGACAACTTTTTTACCTTTGCCGTCACCAATTACAGAAGCTGTAACTGTTGCACCTTCGACTGTCGGGTTCCCAACAACAAGTTTATCGTTGTTCACCGCAAGTACCTGGTCAAATGTATAAGTCTCTCCAGCTTCTACCCCAAGTTTTTCTACTTTAATGATATCGCCTTCGGCTACTTTGTACTGTTTACCACCTGTTGCTATAATTGCGTACATATGGCACCTCCTATTATCATTACTCGCCAATTACGGTGTCTGCTAAAAGGGCAGAACTTCAGAACCTCATTGCGCGGCATACCGTTGTAGTATAGCATATACAAATTTATAAAGTCAATAGTTTCCGGGCATTTTCGTCAAAAATCCTGCTTTTTTCCTCCTGTGTCAGTGGAAGTCTATTCATATATTCTATGGACTCTGACTGCCCGGACCATGGAGAATCTGTGGCAAAAAGAATACGATCTGTGCCGTGGTTCCTGCAAATACGCACAAACTGTCCGTCATCGATGGAACCAAATACAACGGCGGTATCCAGATAAACCTTTTTTCCGACGATGCAGCGCTCCACGTCGTCCCAGCATTTAAAACCGCCCATATGGGCGATAACCAACTTTTCGGGCTGCACTTCGTCAATCACCTCTGCCGCCATCTGCGGCGTGCAGTAAACACAGTCCGGATATCCGGGATCGTAGCCGCCGTGCACGGTAATAATCAGCCCCAATTCCGATGCATAGGAAACGATCCGCTTATAACGGATATCATGAAACATCGTCTCCTGATATGCAGGGTGCAGTTTAATCCCCTGAAATCCCATGTTCTTCAAAGTCTTAAGTTCTTCCCTGTAGTCTGCGCTGTCCGGATGGAGTCCCCCGAAGGAGATCACGCCGCCCTCCAAAAATCGGGCGGCAAAACGGTTTATGCTGTCAAACTGAGACGGTTTTGTAACAACCGGGAGGGCAACGGAAATGTCTATGCACGCTTTCTCCCCGGAAGCCCTCAGACCCTCAGCAGTTCCATCGGTAAAGGGAACCGTTTTACATCTTCCGCTTAAAAATTCCAGTGTCTTTCCGGCAATCTTATCCGGAAAAATATGTGTATGAAAATCTATCATCTTATTTTACCTTATTTAAGCCTTTGGGAAGGCTTCTACTTGTCACAATCATTGAGTTTATTGTAGCAGTATTCTATAATGCTTCTGCGCGTAATAATTCCGATGAACTTATTCTGGTCATCCACTACGGGTACAAAATTCTGGTTCATCGCTTTCTTCACCAGATCTTCCATATCGGCATCCGCAGGCACTACATCAAAATTTGCCTTGCGTGGGAAATCCTGGATCAAGATGTGTTCAGCGCTTTTAATGTCCAGATTATTGTACGACTTTATTCCCCAAAGCAGGTCTCCTTCCGTGACAGTGCCGACAAATTCCCCTTCCCTGTTCAGCATAGGGATGGACGCATACTTATGGTATTCCATTGTCTCCAGAACTTGGCGCAGCGTACTGTCATTGTAGATATAAGCAACTTCATTTTTCGGTTTTAAAAAAAACAGAATGTTCATAATGAATACCTTTCCTTAAATTTGTGTCAAAACAAAGATTTCATACAGCGCCCTGATTGCGTTTTTAAAATCGTCATGTCTGACACCAACAATAATATTCAGCTCACTGGATCCCTGATCAATCATTTTTACATTAATGTGCGCATGGGCAAGGGCAGAGAATATTCTGCCGGCTGTCCCCCGTGTCGCCCTCATTCCCCGGCCTACAATAGCAATCAGTGCAAGATCTGATTCCAGTTCGATGTGGTCAGGATCTACGGCCTTGTGGATTCCGGCAAGCACCCGCTGTTCCTTTTCCTCGAATTCATCCTTATGAACAAAGATTGTCATTGTGTCAATACCCGACGGCATATGTTCGATGGAAATCTCATTCTCCTCGAATACCTGAAGCACCTTACGGCAGAAACCAATCTCAGAGTTCATCATCGCCTTCTCAACTGTAATGGATGCGAAGCCGTCCGTACCGGCAATTCCCGTAATCGTATACTTCGGCTGCCTGCATGTGCCCTCTACGATTAAAGTCCCTTTATCCTGAGGCGCATTGGTGTTGCGGATATTGATCGGTATTCCTGCTTTTCTTACCGGGAAAATAGCATCCTCATGCAGCACACTCGCCCCCATATAGGAAAGCTCACGCAGTTCTTTATATGTAATAGTCTCTATGGATTTCGGATTCTTCACAATCCTTGGGTCAGCAATGAGAAATCCGGAAACATCTGTCCAGTTCTCGTATAAATCAGCAGTTACAGCCAGCGCAACCAGTGAACCTGTGACGTCTGAACCTCCCCTGGAAAATGTTACAACCGTTCCATCTGCTTTCGCCCCGTAAAAACCAGGAATGACAGCGTACGGAATCTCTTTCAGACGTGCAGACAGCAGGTCATTTGTCGCAGCATCATCAAAATTGCCGTCCTCGTCAAAACGGACTACCTCGGCTGCATCCACGAATTCAAATCCCAAATATGCCGCCATCACCTTGCCGTTCAGGTATTCCCCTCTGGAGGCAGCGTAATCTCTTCCGGCCTTTTTTCCGAAATTTTCACGGATCTCTTCAAAGTCCTGATCCAGGGAAAGGGTCAGATTCAGTCCTTTTATAATCTCATTATATCTGTCCTGGATTGCACAGAGCAGGTCTGTAAAGTTCTTTTCCTTAATGGCTGCCCCATAGCAGCTGTACAGCATATCCGTTACCTTGGTATCACCTGAGAACCGTTTACCTGGTGCGGATGGTACAACATACTGCCTGGATTCATCTGCCCGTATGATGTCCCCTACTTTTTTAAACTGCTCGGCACTGGCCAAAGAACTTCCGCCGAATTTTACTACTTTTTTCATTCCTCGTTTCCTCCAATATACATAAAGAGGCGCCCATATCCGGCATGCATCCGGCCTTTAACAGCAAATACTGTGCGATATAGTTCCCTCTTCAAAATTTCTGCGTTCTCGGTACATTATTATAACGCAGTCATTCCCGGTTGTAAATCTCTTCTTTCGCATTTTTTTGCATTTTATGACAAAAAATCCTGCATTTTTATTCATAAATCAAATTCAAAATCTGTTTTTCTGCAAATTTAAAGTATCACATCTGCATACTCGGCGCCGGAGGCCCTTTTCAGATCACCGGGAGCCAGTTTTAGCTGCACGCCCAGCCTGCCCCCACTAACATACACGTAGTCCAGGCACCGGGCCGTTTCATTTATTATAGTAGGGAAAGGTTTTTTCATCCCAATGGCAGTGCAGCCCCCTCTGACATATCCGGTAACCGCGGTAAGCTCTTTAACCGGAAGCATTTCCAAAGACTTTTCTCCCGCAGAACGGGCCGCCTTCTTTAAGTCCAGTTCAGACGCAATCGGAATCACAAACACATAATGTATCCCGCTCTTCCCTGTTGTTACGAGTGTTTTATAGACTCTGTCATGAGGCAGGCCCGTTTGGTTTGCAATTGTAATGCCGTCCACGAATTCATCGCATTCGTAAGTCTGATATTCATAAGGTATTTTATATCGGTCCAATATCCGCATTGCATTCGTCTTCAGTTCTTTCTTCCCCATAGTCTTCTCCCTATATGTTATATTTTGTCTCCTGCAGGATTGGCAGAGCCTGAACCATTACATTCTGCACATGATTTACTCAATAATCGAATAAGCTGAGCTGCTCCATACGATAGGGGCGCTTATAGCTTGAAATGATATCGGACATCTTATACAGGATCCCCGCCTCCTGGCACTCTTTCTCGAAAACCTTCCAAAGCTGGCGCACCCGCGGGCTTCTGCATTCATAGGAATTGCCGAATCTCTTTTGGTATTTCTCTGCAAGCCCCTCTCCCGGAAAGAGCTGGTTCAGCTTTTCATAGTACCAATCCCGCTGATTTTCCCGCAGCGTCATCCCAAAAGCAGGATAGATAAATTTTGCGCCCGCCTCGTGAGCCTTACAAACGATTTCCCGGATATTCTCATCAGAGTCTTCCAGGAACGGAAGCACGGGCATTAACAGAATCCCGGCATATATCCCATGATCGGCCAATTCACGAATCAGGGCAAACCGTTCCGAGGACGGCGGCGGTACTGGCTCTATTTTTTTTGCAAGCAAATCGTCCGAGGTGGTTATTGTGACTTTGCATAGTACCGGTGAATGTTCCATGATATCTGTAAGCACATCGATGTCCCTTGCCAGCAGACTGCTCTTTGTAGCGATAGCGGTACCGAAACCAAATGCATTGCACAGCTCCAACGCATGCCGGGTCAGTTCCAGTTCCTTCTCGAAGGGATTATAAGGATCACTCATTGCCCCTGTACCAATCACGCCCTTCTTTGTCTTTCTGCGCAGCTCATCGCGTATGATCATCAAAGCATTTTCCTTTGCCCTGACAGTGTCAAAGGAAGAGATTCCATAGCAGTCTGAACGGCTGTCACAGTATATGCACCCATGACAGCATCCTTTATATATATTCATATTATATTCTGTTCCAAACCAGTATTCTGGTCTTTTTGAACGAGTAATTATCGTTTTAGCTGGAATATATTCCATAATGATGTTCCTTTTCTTGGAACTCCCCGGCAGTTGATTGACCGGAGAGGTTCACTTATTATACTAAAGCCATGGTTTTCTGGCTATTGTAACATTAGGCATTTTGCTGCGGTAACATTTTCGGCAAATAAATTGTATAATCGTATACAATTTATTTGCAACTTCACCACCTTAAAATTTCTGCACAACACACTAGTTTCAAATATTGTATACATGAATGCAATATTTTTTCTTTCAACACCACTCTAGCCATATTCTGTACTACAAATAGGCTTATATTACATACAATTATACAATATAAAAACTAAAAAAATTATTCAGCTAAACTCTCATGAAGAGGTCTGCGTACTTTTTTGCGGGTCAGCTCTACAAGCTGCAGCTCAGTCACGTCCACAAGTGTTGACTGAATGGGATCTCTTGAGAGGTACTGGCGGAATGTTTTCAGCAGTTCCCTGGTTGCATCTGCATCATCCAGGTTGATAAAATCTACAATAACGATTCCCGAAAGGTTTCTGAGCCGCATCTGTTTGGCTGCTTCCCTAGCTGCTTCGAGATTGATCTTCAAATAGGTTTCAGAAGGATTCTTTTTTACAGAACATTTTCCGGAATTCACATCGATCACGGTCAGTGCCTCCGTATACTGTATCACTATATAGGCCCCGTTCTTAAGCCATACGCGTTCACTCAATGCCCTTTCCAGTACAGTCTGTGTATTATACAGCTTTCCGAGAGGAAGCTGGCTGCTCTGATAAAGCCTCAGTTTTTCTAATTCTGCCGGCTGATCTCTTGTATAATATTCTTTGACCTGGCGGTAAAGCTCTTCGTCCTCAATCACAATCTCAGTTAAACCTTCGGTATACACATTTTTCAGGTCAGAGATATAGGCGGGAGGCGCCTCCTGCAGACAGGAAAAGCATGTTCTCGTCTGAGCCGCAGACTTCAGAGCGGTATAGCTTTGTTCCAGGCTCTTAATCTCCCCCAGGATCTGGGCAAAATCAGCATCGCCTGCATTCGTACGGATGATAAGACCATACTCCTCGTTTTTATAGGGCATTAGGCGTTCTTTTAATTCCTCACGCAGCGATTTGGGAAGTTTGCCGGAGGTTCCGATTCTTGTGTTTCCGGTAGTCAGGATTGCATACCTGCCCGTAAAGCTTAAATTGCTGCTGACAGTCGGGGCCTTTGTTTTAACGGCCTCTTTGCTGATCTGAACAACCAGCTCATCCCCGATGCAGAGCGGCTTCCTGCCTGCTTTATGAGTAAACAGAGCATTAGCGGCCTGGCTCATGTCATAATAACATTCCACGCCGCTCTCAATCTCGATAAATGCTGCTCCGATATTGGGCACTATATTCCTCACTTTGCCTACATAGATATTGCCGAGTACATGCTGCCTTACGCCGCTGTCCGGCTTATCGCAGTGTATTTCTACGATTTCATCGTCCTCCAGAAGAAATATCCAGACCTTTTGGGCCTCCTTCATCATAAGAACTTTTCTTGAAGTCATGCCGTTTCCATCTCCATTTCACTACCCAGATCTTCTAGTGTTACCAGTTCCCGTCTGCCTTCCTGTCCCCTATCCGCATACATCTCAAGCCTGTGATGTGAATAATCGCTCTCGGCAAAATCAATCCCCATAAAATGGCAGAAGGCCTCCATGACAAGGCCGGGCTTCAGATTCTGGACGCTCCCCGCGGCCACCTGCATACAGACAGTGTCCGCTTCCGCTTCCAACCGGTATATCATTGGCTTGATATCCACTTCATTTGCACTGCGTTTTGTCTCTTTCAGAATCCGGATCTCGGGCTGCGTCATAAATGCCGCAATCTTCTCTGCCCAATCCGCAGGAAACACACCCTTTTTCACCGTCGTCCTGTAATCTGCCGCCGCAACGATCGCCATTCCAGTCATCTTCTTTTCTTCCGCAATCTGACGGAAGCTTACGACTTCCATCCCTTCCACCATGGCCTCATTCAGCCGTCTTACTGCCTCTTTGCTGGAAATCGGACCGCTCAGCTCAATATCAAAGTATTCACCATCACTGGAAAGTCCGATCCCCAGCGGATTTGCAAAAGACATAATCATATGGGGACTGTAACCGGCGGTAAAGGCGATCGGGATCTCCGCCCTTCTCATGGCCTTCTGGAAAAACCGCATCACATCCAGGTGCCCGATAAATCTCAGCGCACCATATTTTCTGAACTTAATTCTTACCTTCATAGCAGACACCTCCTCCAAATTGTGCCGCGCCGCATCCGGAGCACTGCATCTTACAGTTTGGTGTGACAACGCCCTCCAGCGCCCTCTCCCACTCTTTTTTCATAAAACTTTTGCTGACCCCGATATCAATGAAGTCCCAAGGAAGCAATTCATCCAGTTCTCTTTCCCGGGCTGTATAGAATGAAACATCAATGCCCGTATTCTCAAAAGCCTGCATCCATTTTTCATTGCAGAATGTTTCTGTCCAGGCGTCAAAAAGGCATCCCAGTCTGTAGGCCTCCTCAATGGCCTTCCCCACTCTCCTGTCGCCGCGGGCAAATACGCCTTCCAGAACGGTTACTTCGGCATCATGCCAGTTGTACTTCATGCTTTTTCTGTTTAACTGCTCCTGGAATTCATGCTTCACAACCGAAGCCCTGTGCATATACTCCTCACTGGTACACATAGGCGCCCACTGGAATGGGGTAAACGGTTTTGGTACAAAGAAGGAAGTGCTCGCCGTAATCTGGCATTTGCCATGGCGCTCCTCCTTCGGGATCTCGTAATATCTTCTCGCAATCCGGTCTGAAAGCCTAGCGATCTCCTTCATATCTTCTTCCGTCTCCGTGGGAAGGCCCAGCATAAAGTACAGCTTTACCTTGGACCAGCCTCCCTCGAAAGCCTGTCCGGCCCCCTCCAGGATCATTTCCTCCGTCAGGCCCTTATTAATTACATTTCTCATCCTCTGCGAACCCGCTTCGGGGGCAAATGTCAGGCTGCTCTTGCGGACATCCTGCACCCGCTGCATCACATCCAGCGAAAAAGCATCGATCCGAAGGGATGGCAGGGTAATATTCATCCCGTTATCCTTAAATTCATCTATTAAAAATTCCACCAGTTCTTTCAGTTCGGAATAGTCACTGGAACTCAAAGAACTCAGAGAGATCTCTTCGTGTCCCGTATTCTTCAGCATAACACGGGCGTACTCCTTCAGTGTCTCCACGTTTCGCTCGCGGGTAGGCCGGTACAGCATCCCTGCCTGGCAGAATCTGCAGCCGCGGATACATCCCCTCTGGATTTCCAGCACAACCCGGTCCTGCGTTGCTTTGATAAAGGGCACCACCGGGTTCATCGGATAAGGCGCTTCCGTCACATTCATTACAATCTGCTTTTTCACCGTGGCAGGAATCCCGGGCTCCGTCGGTGTAAAGGACTTCAGCGTACCATCCTCATGATAATCCGCTACATAGAACATCGGAACATAGATACCCTCAATCCCTGCCGCCTTTCTCAGAAACTCTGTACGGCTGCTGTTCCCGGCTCGGCAGGTCTTGTAGAGATCCAGCAGTTCATCATAGACCGTCTCTCCCTCTCCTATATAAAACAGATCAAAGAACTCTGCCAGCGGTTCCGGATTGTAGGTGCAGGGGCCGCCGCCGATTACGATCGGATGCTCCCAGGTACGGTCCGCGCTGTGGAGCGGAATCTGGCTTAGATCCAGGATCTGCAGTATGTTCGTGTAGCACATTTCATACTGGATCGTGATGCCCAGGAAGTCAAAATTCTTGACCGGATCCTGTGATTCCAGGGCAAACAGGGGGATCTTCTGTTCCCTCATCACCTTGTCCAGGTCGGTCCAGGGAGAATATACCCTTTCACACCATACATCCTCACGCCGGTTAAAAATATCATACAAAATCTGAATCCCCAGGTGGGACATGCCAATTTCCATGATATCGGGAAACGAAAGGGCAAACCGAATGTCCACCTGATCCGGGTCTTTATTCACTGCATTTACCTCATTGCCGATGTAACGGGCAGGTTTCTCGATATTCAGCAATATCTCATCGCTCAACGCTAATTTTCTCATCATTATATACATCCTTCTTATCCATGCTATTTAATTCCAAATGATCTGATGGTGTCCGGAAACACCGGGCACCACCGTTTAATTATAAGTGCTTTTTGTCATAACATCAAGCAAAATGCGGAATGTTTTAAGTTTATGAAGATGAGTGCGCGAAAGAAAGGGATAGATCCTGTAACGGCTACCCCTTTCTTTCGCGCACTCATCTTCCGACGAGATGGAAGCTCATTAACTGTGCGTATTAAACATCTTCAATCTTCCCTAAAAGCTGCAGCGGCTCCTTTTTTAGGTTTTCTTTCATATAGCAGGACGAGATGATAAACGCCGCCAGAATTAAACCGCCTCCGGTTCCAACCGACAGTGCGATGCTGGGGCTTGCCCACTCTATGTCCGCCTCTGTGTCATTTGTTGTCACATTGCTGTAGGAAGTATCGAATACAGTGGCCGCATCGGCCTTCTTGGCGGCTGCTCCTGTGGCTTTCCATCCCGCTATGCTGCCCAGGATGCTGCCAGCCGCCGCAAGTACAAGTATTCCGGTCAGAATAGATCTGGAACACTGCCCCTTCGTTCTTCCAAGCAGACGCTCCACGGCGATCCTCTCCTGTTGTCCCGTTATGAACATACTTGAAAAGAACAGTAAAATCATGAGTGCCATGACGCCTCCGCTGACCAGGAATATCCATGACATCATCTTTCGCTTTTCAATCCCTTCCCGGAGCTGGGTATAGCCTTTGTCATAAAAGGTGATCTTCAGATCTTTTACCCCTTGTTTTTCCCATAGCTCCTGATATTGCTGTATTGTTCCGTTTGGAATTTGGAAAGACGTGTTACCAACCTGCATGCGTCCATAGGCTACGATGTTATCTTTCCAGGAATTCTCGGGAACTGCGTTCCAGGGAATGACTACTTCATACATGCCGATTCCAAGGGAACCGGTACCGTAATCTTTGATTGTATAGATGCCCGCAATCTCATATTCCTGCTCGCTGAATACGGAATAAGGCTGGCCCTGTGCATTAATAAAGGAAAATCCATATCCGCTGCCCTTTGTTGAAAAGTTGTCCACCGGTGCATCCCGATAATTAGCATAAAACAGAGGCAGGGTTAGTTTGTCCCCCACGGACTTCTGAAGCAGCATTGCCAGCGTACTGGGAATCAGACACACCTTTGCGCCGTCCTGATATTCCTCTTCTGTGATATCCCTCCCCTCGGTGATAACGACCTCCTCCTGATAAAACGGCATCAGCAGCTTTGTGCTGTCTGTGGGCTGAACCGGTATGGCATGATCCAAATAGTCCTGCATATTTCCCGCCAGCAGCCATCGCTTTCCGCGTTCTGTTTCGTAGAACCCCTCCGTCACCTCATCAAATTCGTTTGATTCATTTATAGGATCATAGATCCTTTCTCCATCGAGAGTGTATTGTGTTGATAGGGTACCATTTGAAGGAACATATTCAATTTCCATCTCCCCGCTATCGCTGTTTTCTGTTTCCACACCGTGGGTAAAACCGTACTGATTAAGCTGCATAATATAAGTCTTTCCCGCCTCGAACGTTCTGGGTTCCGGATTCTGGTGTTCGCAGACATAGATATAATCCCCCTCATTGACAGCGCCTTCCAACACCTTAACAATGCGCATCTTGACGGAATGATCCGCCGTTTCTGTTTTCAGAGGGGTTGCCTCCACGGTAAGCAGCCAGGTGCGCCCCACTCCCTGATAAAGCTCCTCTACATATGCTCCAAAATAGGGGCGCTGCCTTGGCTTATGTACATACCCCGCGCCTTCAAAGTCCAGCACCTCCTCTTTGATCCGCTCCCCCGCGGTTCTTGCGTTAAAGTACTGATACTCTTTCATTTTCGCATCCCATATCCCATAACCCCCGTTATCCTTTGTCTCCTGCTCCACGGTTCCTATGGTGGTAAATATTTTTTCGAATTCCTGAATTGCCGTTCTGCTCATGTTCCAGAGGTTTCCACCCAGTGCCAGGAAAAATGCCGAAACACCCATCAGAAGAAAAAACAGAAAACTCTTCAGGGGACTGCGGAGCATTTGTTTCATGCTGTAATAAAATGTCATGCCATACACCACCTCACTGATTTTCTACCGATATCATTTTCCCGTCCTTCATGGTCATACGGATATCCGCCTGGTCTGCAATCAAAGAATTGTGTGTAACTATAATAACCACGTAATCTTTCTCATGTGCCAGTCTGAGCAGTAATTCGACTATATTCTCTTCATTTTCCGTATCCAGATTCCCTGTCGGCTCATCTGCCAGCAGAATCCTCCCACCGGCTGCCATAGCTCTTGCAATTGCCACTCTCTGCTGCTCCCCTCCGCTCATCATACGCGGATATTGGTTCAGGATCTTTTCTTCCAGACCTACTTCCTCCAGGCACAGGGCCGCCTTCTCTTTTGCCGTTTTGCGTGGGATTCCCTGGAGCTCCAGCGGATACATAACATTCTCCCAGGCGGTCAGCAGAGGAAATAAATGAAAGGCCTGATATACCACTGACACTTCCTTCCGTCTGTATGCATCCCGGTCTATTTCCGCCAGATTTTCGCCGTCCACCAGGATTCTTCCTTTCCTGGGATGGTCAAGTCCGGCAAGCAGGGATAGAAAAGTACTTTTTCCGCTTCCTGATTCCCCGGTAACCGCATACATGTTACCGGACTCGAACGTACAGGATATCTGTTTTACCGCCTCAATTGTCTGAAATTTATTCTGATAAGAATAACTTACATCTTCTACTTTAATCCGTTCCATATCTCCCTCTCAATCTCTGTGTGATAACACAGCTGCAACGCTGAATCTTCCAAACATCCACATGGCAGCCGACGCGCCCAGTATATAGCAGATAAAAAACACAAGCCAGACAGACGCAATTGCTCCGATGCCGGCCCACCGCAATATCAACCCTGTAGCTGCTCCCACAGCGCCGCCTGCCGCAGCCAGCAGAATATGTTCCGCCAAAAACAGTACCGTACACCGTCGTCTGCTCGTTCCAAGCGCCCGCATAATCGCGTACTCCTCCCGTCTGCCCTGAAGCAGTAAGTGGGATACGATATACCCCACCATAATCACTACAAGAAGGACAAAGGGCAGAAATCCCTGCAGCAGAGACAGGCTTTTTTCCAGACTAGTGACCGACCGGATAAAGATCACATCATCTACCCTGACCCCGGCCCCGGCATAAGAGAAAGTCGAGCCCGGAACCACCGTCTGAAACCCGGCGTCCTTTAATTCCTGTTTTAATTCATTGAGCTTCATGGAATCCTTTACCAGAAAGGACAGGGAAGATGCAAAATATGTCTGGTCATTCTGCTTATAAATCTCTTTTACAGCATCCAGAGGGAATAAAATATCCGGCACATTTACCTCTTCATCAGTTCCGCTGGAATCCCACATTCCGACGACTTCCATACTTACCTGCCGGAGATCCTTTATTTCTAATCCTATTCCGGAAAGCAGCAACTGGTAGTGCTGCAGTGAAAGGGGGAGCTGGCTCCCAAGTTCTTTATCTATGGATGCTTGATTCACGATACAGACATCCTGGCTTTTCTGGAATGCATCCCAATCCCAGCCTTCGCTCCACTTGATATCTTCTTCTTCCAGGCCCTCAATACATTCCGGACGGTTCAATCCCTGAATCCAGAGATCTTGTAAGTTTTCGGCATTCTCCTGCGGAAGGCGCCCCAAAAGCTTTGCCCCTTCCACAATCTCTTTTGTGTATGAGGATCCGTAAACCGCATCGAGAACCCGCGGCTGTATGAACAGGCCCGAATTGGAATCCCCGCTCACGTTCCAGATCTGTACCGATATAGGGAGCCTTTCCGGTAATTCATCGAGCTGTTGTTTTGTACTGGTCAGATTGCCCAGATAAAGAGCCATTACAATAACCGTCAGCAGGCTGATCAGGATATTGAGGATACTTTTTTTGTAATGACGCCGTATATTTACTAGAATTGTATGTATTCCCTGATAAAAACTCCTTCTCTTTTCCGGGATTTCTTTCTTGATAGACTCTTCATTTTCCCTCATACAAAGTATCCGTGTTGACGCTTTCTTTGTCTCCTCACTGTCCTCCAGCACTCTGGCCGCTGTATAGACGGTTCCGTCCAGTGTGAATATAGGGTACATACCGGATTTTACCATCTGAAACTTCATCCCGCGGTCTGATGCATATTTACGCAGTACAGCCTCAAACATACCGGCCGTGTTCACGGCTTCATCTGCATTAAATGAAAACCTCCGCTGCTGTTCTTCCATGGCCACCCGCTTGTAATCGTCCGCAATCTTTGCGAATATGCTTCCGTTTCGGGACATGGTTTCCATTTTTTCAAGATAAGCATCCACGTCCACCTGATCCGATTGATCCTTATGGATACTCGTGCAGACTTCAATCGCCGCCTGCAGCTGTTTCTGCTGCTTCAGCAGATTTTCCTGCTGGCGTGCAACGGCCTCTTTTAGGGGAATCTCCTCCTTCAGTACATTCTCAATCTCTTTCAGGGGCATATCCAGCATCCGCAGCATCTTAATCAGCTTCAAACGCCGGATATCTTCTTCTGAATAATCCCTGTATGCATTGCCGGTTTCCCTTGCAGGTTCCAACAGCCCCTGCCGCTCATAGTAGCGAATATTCTGTCTGGATATTCCGGTCAGTTCCTCCGCTTGTTTCGTATTCAAACATCCACCCCCTCGTCTGGTTGCATTCTGTTATCTGAATGCTTTTATTTATAATAGGGTGTATAACTGGTATACAGTCAAGTCTTTTCCGAAATTTTCTTACTTTTCTTTCCGGGCGCGCCGCTATTACCACATATTTTTTAATTTCCGGACACTTTATATGTCCCCTCAATTTTTTTTACGCTCTAAAACATTCTTATTCAAAATTTAATTTATTGCCGCGGAGATTTTTTAGAAAATTTATTTAGTACAGTACTTGACAAATTAATAGTCAGGTACTATACTAATATTTGTCAGGTACATGACTTTTATGAGATATCCAGCACGATTTACAGGAAAGGAGAAAAAAATGAACGAATTAAAATCAACGATAATAGAACAGCTCCAACAGCTTCAGATGCTGATGCATCGCACAACAGTTGCCTCTTTTACGGGGAACGGCAGAGGCCGGAATCCTCTCAGGGGACAGGGCCGTGTATTGGCTATGCTGAAGATTAAGCCGGAAATCAGCCAGAGAGACCTTACTTATCTTCTGGGCATGAGTAAGCAGTCAATTGCAGAACTGCTTCTTAAACTGGAAAAGAATGAGTTCATCACCCGTCATCCCTCAGAGAATGATAAACGGGTGATGATTATAGAACTCACAGAAAAAGGGGAAAAAGCCGCCGGAAGCTTTGATGACAGCGTGCCCGATTCAGCCGTGATTCTGGATTGCCTGGAGAAGGAGGAACTCGGCAGATTCAGCGATTATCTTGGGCGCATTATCAAACGATGCGAAGAACAATTCCCGAATGAGGACTTTGAGCAACGGCACAGGGCAATGCGGGAATTTATGGCACAGCGTAACCCATGTTCCTGCGATCATTTAGACGGACGCACAGCGGAAATGCGCGACAAGCGGCAAAACGCACGCGGCAATGGCTTTAGTGACAGCAGCACCAGAAAAGGCACACGGCGGCGGGCCGGAAGGGAAGACACAGCCGGCAGACCATAAATTTTCAGATAGAAAAAGAAGGAGGAGTACAAATGCAGCCAGATAGGAAATACAGCCCCCGCCTACAGATAGGACAGAGGGTTGGAATTGCAGGAATCCTTGTAAATGCCGTACTTTTTATCGCTAAGTGTGCCATGGGGTACCTTGGAAACAGCGTATCTGTTCTTGCAGATGCAACAAATAATTTAATGGACTGTGCCTCTTCTCTTGCCACCCTTATTGGTTTTAAGATGTGTGCGAAACCAGCGGATGAGCATCACCCGAACGGGCATGGGAGAATGGAATATATCAGTGGATTTGTTGTTTCTTTTTTTATCATCTCCGCAGCATTATCTTTTGGCAAAAAAGCGGTTCTGAGGATTATCAAGCCCCAGGCGGCGGATATGCCCCCGGAATTATTTTGGATTCCTATTACGGCAATCGTGCTGAAGCTGTGCCTAGCATTTTATACGAAATATTTAAATAAGAAGGTAGGCTCAGCTGCCCTCGGTGCCATGTTCAAAGATAGTATCTCTGATGCCGCATTGACCGTAATGACGATGATATCACTGCTGCTCTCTCCACTTACCGCTCTCCCTCTGGACGGGATAATCAGCCTCATAATTTCGGGAGTGATTTTGTGGTCGGGCATTACCTCCTTTGTGGAACATCTGGATCTGCTGATCGGGAGAGGACAGGATGAAAAAATGAATGATCAGATTTCCCGCATCGTTTTAGCCGACAGAAATATCTTCTGCAGTATCTTGTCTATTGTAACATTCGACTACGGTCCGGAGAAACAATTCGCCTTTATCCAGGTTGCTTTGCATAACGGCCTATCGCCGGAAACCGCACAGGCAGAAGTCAGAAATATCATACAGGAACTCAAATCTGCACTGGATCTCGATGCCACTATTTATTGGGATTCTAAAATCGGCGGGCAGTATGAGATGCTCCTGCCTTACAGTAAGGAGAATACTGCACTTCTGCCGAGCTATAATCCGTAATCCCGGCCTCTTCGTTCGGATATTTTCCGGAATATAGCTGGTCGGCGGCAAAAATACAGATCAGCAGCACGCGGGTTTTCGTCTATCCCCTACAACTTTTTCCACACTGCCTGAATATCTTTGAGATCCATCTGCTTTTCGATCTGGTTAACGATTTTATCGCTGCTTACATTTGCTACATTCACTTTGCCGTAATCGATCCAGACATAACAAACAAAGCATAAGACACCCAGCGTCAGACGGAAGAAAAAGGTGCTTTTAGGCCTTTCCTCTGCATCGTCATACAGGTCATGATAAATATGTCCATACCTGGGGTGCACAGCGGGAATAAAGCTGTCCTCATTGTAAAGCCTTCTGGTCTGCCTTAGAAGCTGGCGGCGTCTTTCTTCTGATTCGTTCATAATCTATGTACCTCCTTTTGGATTTCTTGTTAAGCTGCCCTTAGGGCGCACAGAAAAGGGCATATGATATGTCTACCATATCATATGCCCTGCCAAAAACAGTTAGAACTCTCTATCCAGGAGTGTTGTGGATCCATTCATGTTATCTGTCCGCAAGCTCGTTTGTTATATCATCCCAGGTAATTCCCCGTTCCACCATAAGTACCATCGCATGGTACAAAAAATCAGACATTTCGTATTTGATCTCCTCGGGATTCGGATTCTTTGCCGCAATCACAAGCTCTGTCGCCTCTTCGCCAATCTTTTTCAGGATCTTATCAATCCCCTTATCGAAAAGATAATTGGTATAAGAACCTTCCTTCGGATTCTCTTTTCTGTCCATAATCGTCGAATAGACGGCTTCAAATACCTGAAGCGGATTCTTTCCGTCGTATTCACTGCCTACAATCGGCTGGAAGAAACAAGTGCTGTTTCCCGTATGGCAGGCCGCTCCGACCTGTTCTACCTTGGCAAGCAGCGTGTCTTTATCACAGTCGATCGTCATCGTCTTTACATACTGGTAATGACCGGATGTCTCGCCCTTTACCCACTGTTTTTTCCTGCTTCTGCTAAAATATGTCATCCTGCCAGACTTGACCGTATGGTCAAAGGCCTCTTCATCCATATACGCCATCATCAGGACCTCATTCGTTTTATAATCCTGCACAATGACAGGCAGCAGCCCGTCTGAATTCAATTTAAACTCAGAAAAATCCATCATGCTTTCAAAAGATGTCATCCGGATCCCTTCCGCAGCGCAGACATTTTTAAAGGCATTAAAATCCATATCCGCCTGACTGATAAACAGGCCCGATACACCTTTCACGCCGTCGCACTTCAATATTTTAAGGATCTCGTCCTGTTCCATCGTGTCCGTTACGACAACACACGGAATCTGTGTCACATTCATAACCGAATTTAAATCCAGCCTGTGCATGAAAATGATCTCCGTACTGTACTCTTCGATCAGATGCTGCTGTTTAAACAGCGCGTCAAAATCGTTCAGAGATACCGCGATCCTTTCTTTGCCGAATCGTTTGGATACGTCCTCAATCAGGTCGATGGAAAGGTGCTTGGAAAAGTTCAGCATGGCGCGCTTTGCACCCGCATAGAGAATCTTCTTTACATCCTCCTGCCTGCGGATATTCCCGCCGGCCACCATCGGAATGCTGATGACGCGGTTAATCCTTTTCATCAGGTCAATGGATTCCTCGTGCTCCTCATCTGAATTGGACAGATCAAATATGATCAGCTCATCCGCCCCCATATCTCCGTAATGCCTTGCAAGGGACACCACATCGTCCGCGATCACTTCTCTATCATCAAACCATTTTACAGCTTTCCCTCCGTCAATAAATATACAAGGGGTCAATCTCTTATAACTCATTTATCCACTCTCCTTTACAGGCTGCCCTTTGTAGACCAAACCTCTTTCATTCTCGGCTCTTCCATGGTAGCCGCATCCAGTGCTTTACCAAACGCTTTGAACAGGGCCTCCGCCATATGATGGTTGTTGCCTCCGTCCAGAATTTTTAGATGCAGGTTCATTGCTGCACTGTATGAAACCGCATAAAAAAACTCCTTCACCATTTCCGTATCCAGCCCGCCGATCTTCTCCACCGTAAACCCGACCTGATAGTTCAGATACGGGCGTCCTGAAAGATCCACCGCACACAAAGCAAGTGTCTCATCCATGGGAAGCATAAAACTGCCATAGCGCTTGATTCCCGCTTTATCTCCAAGGGCATTGGCGACTGCCTGTCCCAGCGCGATACCAGTGTCCTCAACCGTATGATGACAGTCCACTTCCAGATCCCCCTTAACCTCTACTTCCAGGTCAAATAGGCCGTGTCTCGCAAAACCGTCCAGCATATGGTCAAAAAAAGCAATTCCCGTATCAATCCTGCTGCACCCTTTTCCGTCCAGACAAATTGTCAGGTTTATCTCTGTTTCCTTTGTTTTTCTCATGCAGCTGCCTGTCCTGTCCATCATACATCCCTCCCATTTTAATCCTATTTATGATTCTTCAAATCGCACCTTTATCGAATTCGCATGCGCAGTCAGCTGTTCTGCCTCCGCAAAACGTTCAACATCCAGGTGTACTGCCTCCAGCGCTTCCTTTGAATAAGAAATGATGCTCGATTTCTTCAGAAAATCATCTACGGAAAGAGGGGAAAAGAACTTGGCCGTACCGTTTGTCGGCAGGACATGGTTCGGCCCTGCAAAATAATCTCCCAAAGGTTCGCTGCTGTATTCTCCTATAAAAATTGCACCCGCATTGCGGATCTTCGTCATCACGTTAAAAGGGTCTGCAGTCACGATCTCCAGATGTTCTGAAGCGATCTCATTTGCAGCGTCTATCGCGTCTTCCATCGTCTCCGCCACCAGGATATGCCCATAATTATCGAGAGATTTCTGTATGATCTCTCTCCTGGACAATTCTCTCACAAACCCATCGATCTGTAAAGATACGTTTTCTGCCAGTTCTCTGCTGGTTGTCACCAGAATAGCCGATGCAAGCTCGTCATGCTCCGCCTGAGAGAGCAGGTCTGCAGCCACATATCTCGGGTTGGCCGTCCCGTCCGCCAGGACAAGAATCTCACTGGGGCCTGCGATGGAATCAATACTTACATACCCGTAAACGGCCTTTTTGGCCAGGGCTACGTATATATTTCCAGGGCCTACAATCTTGTCCACTTTGGGAATGCTTTCCGTACCATAGGCGAGTGCCGCAATCGCCTGGGCTCCTCCCACCTTATATACGGCGTCTGCTCCAGCCTCCTTGGCGGCAACCAGGGTGGTCGGATTCACCCTGCCGTCTTTTCCCGGAGGTGTAGCCATGATAATTTCATCCACGCCCGCCACCTTGGCCGGCATGATATTCATCAATACCGAGGACGGATACACCGCCGTCCCGCCCGGAACATATACCCCTACTCTCCGGAGAGCGGTCACCTTCTGTCCAAGCATCGTTCCGTCAGGCTTGCTGTCAAACCAGCTGTACTGCATCTGTTTTGCATGGTAGGACTCTATATTTTTTAAAGATTTACGTATAATCTCAAGCAGAGAAGCATCCACCTGGGCATAGGCTTCCTCTACCTCCGCGTCTGTGACGAGCACATTCTGCGCATGGATCTCTGCTCCGTCAAACTTCTTTGTAAATGAAAATACCGCTTCGTCCCCTTTTTCTTTCACCGCATCCAGTATCTCGCGGACGCTGGCCTCATACTTTCCGTAGTTATTGGGGCTGCGTTTTAAGAGGTCTTCCAGCAGATTTTTTTTTGTACTTTCATCTAATTTTTCAATTCGCATTTTTATCCCTCCTGTAAGAGCTTTCTCAGATTCACGATAAGCTCCTTAATCCTGTCGTTTTCCATACGCATACTGACCGGATTCACGATCATCCTGGCCGAAAGAGGACATACTTCCTCCAATACCACCAGTCCGTTCTCTTTCAGAGTAGATCCGGTCTCCACAATATCCACAATCACTTCTGACAGCCCTACAATAGGCGCCAGCTCGATAGAACCATTCATTTTTATGATCTCAACTGTCTGATGTTTTTTATTATAAAAATAATCTTTTGCAATATTCGGGTACTTAGTAGCCACGCGGATCAGTTCATGGTGCCGAAGCAGTTCCCTGGCTTCCTCCTGTCCGCACACGCACATTCTGCACTTACCAAATCCCAGATCCAGAACCTCGTGCACCTTGCGTCCTTCCTCCACGATCGTATCCTTGCCGACCACACCGATATCAGCCGCCCCATACTCTACATAGGTGGGGACATCGGGGCCCTTTGCCAGGAAAAACTTCAGTTTCAGCTCCTCATTGACAAAGATTAGCTTCCTGGAGCTTTTATCCTTCATCTCCTCGCATGTAATTCCAAGCATCTCCAGCATTTCCAGCGTTTTATTGGCTAAACGCCCTTTTGTAAGGGCAAAAGTTAAATATCTCATGTCTGCTCCTCTATCTCTTTTTCCTTGCATTTATCAGCTTCTCGTCCCCGGTACGCAGATTCACCATCTCAATCGTCAGATCATCGTTCAGATACAGCATACTCACGGCCTGTATCCGTTTTCCATATGCTTCATAGGCTTCCCTGCTCTCCTGTTTATCCCTCTTGTGCATCTCCACGCACTTGCCCTTGGAACGGAAGTTCTTTGCAAGCGAAATAGCCCACTTCTGCGTAGCCTCCGTATAAACGATCATGTTCATCTCTCTGGTTTCCACTGGGATCTTCTGGCGGCTCAGGGCGCTCATCAGCTCGTCTATGATGATAGCAAATCCGATCGACGGCGTATTCTCTCCGAATTTTCCCAGAAGGTTATCATAGCGTCCGCCTCTCACGATGGCATCGCCGGTACCGTATGTATATGCACGGAAAACAACCCCTGTATAATACCCGTAGCTCCCGCTCATGCTCAGGTCAAATGTAATGTGATCCTCCACACCGTAAAGGGTCAGCAGCTGATATAACTGCTGGAGATAGGATACGGCAAGCCTTGCGCTGTTGTTCGGCGCTATCTCCATAGCCTGGTCCAGAATCTCTACATCACCCATCAGCTCTGAGAGCACCTGGAATGCAGCCTTAATGTTGTCCGCTGCATCCTGGTTGTCCAGGATTTCTTCCACTCCAAAATAATTTCTGTTTATGATCAGATCGTGAATCTCCGACTTTTCTTCCTCTTCCAGTCCGGTGGCATCCATCAGGCTCTGTATGAAGTCCACATGGCCGATATTAACCTGGAATTCCTTAAGCCCTACCTTTTTCAGCCCGTCTACAACCATGGCAAGCATCTCTGCGTCCGCTTCGATGGAATCCATGCCGATCAGCTCCGCCCCCATCTGGGTATTTTCCTTCAGCCGGCCCTGATAGCTGGAATGGTTGATAAATGTATTGCCCATATAGCAGAGCCGGACGGGGTATTCTTCTGTCTCGAACAGCGTTGCCGCCGCCCGGGCTATGGACGGCGTGATGTCCGGGCGCAGTGCCAGTGTATTGCCGTCCCTGTCAAAAAATTTATAGAGTTCTCTCGAAGATATCGTTCCGATCTCTTTTCTGAACACATCGAAGTATTCGAAAGTCGGTGTCTGAATGTCCTGATATCCGTATGCGTGCAGTACATCATGGAGCTTTTCCTGTGTTCTGAGCTTCTTCCTGCATTCTGTATTATAAATATCCCTGACGCCTTCAGGTGTATGTAATTTCTGTTCCATATTTCCTGCCCTTTCACTTTATCGTGCTAATTCGTTAAATCACCCTGTAAATTATACGCAGTTTCTCCCTGATTGTCAATCCCTGGTATCCAAATCCTTTTGTATGTAATCCAGGTACGGGACGAAACAGTTATTTTTCAGTTCCATGAAGTAGGCCGGATCCAGTTCCTCATAACGAAAGCTCTTCCGCCCGCCCTCTGCGGCGCGTTTCCAGAATCTCTTTATCTCTTTAAAACGCATATAGTAGAGTTCATGGTAACTGCTGTAATAAATAATCAAAAAGGAGATACCGCCCTGCTTCTCAAACTTTTCCATAAAATTCATCTGATGCTCATGCACATTCTGCAGCGGGAAAGTATCCGCAGCACACTCCTTTGCATCGAAGCAGACCGGGATCCCCTGCACAGCCCCGATATAATCGACTGTACTGATCTTTTCAAAATATGCCAGCGTAATGTGGCGATGCTCTTTGTCTATCCTCACCGGAGTGATGGGGGTCGGTATCTTCTGAATCAGCGCAAGCCCCATCTCCTCGTACCGTTCGTTGGTGCGGTTTACCAGTTCCTCCAGTGTGGAGCCGCGAAGCCCCCTTGAATTCCAGGTAGCCATCTATAAAACACCCTTATCCTTTGCTATTTTTTGAAACTCCCCGGGAAGCGGGGCCCGAAATTCCTTTCCCGACAGACCGCTTAGTGGCCCTTCCAGTGCCGGAAAGGTAAGCCTGTATGCGTGGAGCAGCTGGTGGTTCAGCCCGTATGCATTTTTGTACCTGTCGCCCAGTTTTCTGCCGCCATACTTGTAGTCTCCCAGGATCGGATGACCGGCAGAAGCAAGATGAGCACGGATCTGGTGAGTCTTCCCGGTAATCAGGTGTACCTCCAGCAGCGTCACGCCGCCCTTAGATTTGAGGGGGCAGAGTTCTGTCTCAATTGCCGCGCTTCCTGCTTCGGGCGAGTCTGTTATACTGACCCGATTGCTTTTTTCGTCTTTTTTCAGAAAACCACAGATCCGGGAGCGCTCTTTCACTTCCCCTTGTACAAGACAGAGATAATACTTGCCCAGTGTCCGTTCCTTAAAGAGGCGGCTCAGCTCCTGAAGGCCCTGCAGGCTTTTCCCGGCGGCTACTATGCCGCTCGTGTTCCGATCAAGCCGGTTGCAGACGGAGGGGCGGAATGTTCTCATGCCATCCCCTGTCAGACTCCCGCTCTGCAGCAGATAGTCATGCAGATATTCGACCAGTGAGACATCCGTGTCCTGAGCCTTCTGTGAAAGCATCCCGGCAGGCTTATTAATCAGTAGGATATGGCTGTCCTCATAGAGGATATCCAGACGCACATCATGGCAGGATTCTTTCTTCATGTGTCTCTCTGCAGGGAGCCCTGCATCCCCCGCAAATTTGGCAATGGTCTCCTCTGCAAGGAACATTTTGATCTCGTCTCCTTTAAAAAGCATCTCACTGCCGGAAGCTTTTTTCCCGTTCAGAGTAATATTCTTTTTCCGCAGCATCTTATATAAAAAGCTTTTCGGGGCCTCTCTGAGATACTTGGCCAGAAGCTTATCCAGCCTCTGTCCCGCTTCATTGTCACCGACTGTTATCTGCTGCATAAAACTGGTTCCTTTCTACATGGATATATTCAATATCACCTGTTTGATCTGTCTTTCTATCTCTTTTGTATCCCCTTTTTCCACAGCAGCTATCGAATTGAGACCCTCAGCCCTTGCCAGAAAAGCGGTATAGTTATTCAGGATTTTCACCGAGACATCCGGAAAATGATTCTGGTTCAGGATACTTTTTATATGGGCAGCTGCGTATTTTACATCCACTTTTTCGCTGTTCGTATATCCGAAGATTGTATTTCCGGAAATCACAATGCAGTCCACCGGCATCACTTTTTCCCGGCTTGTAATGATCATGTCATAGACTGCCGTTATATTGCCGGTCTTTGCCTTAATCTCGTCTGCACGGATGACTGCAATAGACGGATAGGGAAATCGGGTAATGACACCCACCAGCGCCTTGGACGCCGGGAGACACCCCAATACAGCAACAACGGTCATCAGATTCAGTCTCGTATGCGCCTGGCTGTAACCCAGAATGAAAATAGCAGCCACCAGTGCAAAATAAATCACGGTCCGGATAATCTCTGCTTTTTTCTTATAATCCAGATATCCCGGCTCTCCTTTTATCACCTTAGTCATAGTGTAGTTCTCCTTAGTCTTTTCCCATGCTCTCTATTTTTATAATCATATTGTGCGGCAGAAGCTTTGCTCCCAGATCCGCTGCTTTCATCGCCATTCCATAGACAGATACCGGCTTTTTCTTCCTGGAATCGATCAGCGCCTGATGCACCACCTTTTCCGGGGCAGCCAGAACCGCGTCCTTCCATTTGTGCGGAAGCCTGCCGGATACGTCAAAGAATTCCGTATCCACTGGCCCGGGGCAGACTGCGGTCACATAGATGCCGTTCTTTATTAGCTCTGCCCCCAGTGCCTGTGAGAAACTGAGTACATAGGACTTCGTCGCCGCGTAGACCGCAAAATAGGGCTGCGGGCAAAAGGCAGCTGCGGATGCCAGGTTCACAATCCGGCTTCCCTGTGTAAGGAACGGCAGGCAGGTCATGGTAAGACGGGTGAGTGCACGGCAGTTCAGATCAATCATCTCCTGCTGTGCCTCAGGTTCTCTTTCAGCGATCTCTGCAGCCGTTCCCATTTTGCCGAAGCCTGCGGCATTCACCAGCATACGCACATCCGGTTTTTCTTTCTCAAGTGCATCCAGTATCTCACTGTAAACCTTGTTTTCGAGCAGGTTTCCCTCGAAGATCCTGCATGGAATTCTGCTCGTCTTTGCCAGAGAAATAAGCCTGCCCTTCCTTCTTGCAGTTATCCAAATCTCGTCCAGCTCCCGGTAGAACCAGGGCAGCTGTTTAACAAATTCCCGGCCCATCCCCGATGAGGCTCCGCTTACTATTGCAATTCTCAATCTATACACCTTCTTTTTATACTATTTTTTCTGGTTTTTCTTTTTATGAACATTTCTGATTGCTTTTTTCTTAACCGGAGTTTTTTTCTTGATCTCAGTCCTTTTTCCGCCATTCTCTCCGGTGTAGGCCCTTTCTTTCGCAAATCTGCGCGGCCGGATCAGGCATTTTTCCCCAAAACCGACCAGATCCATCCTGCCTGCCTTCTTCAGCGCCTCCATAACGAGGTCGTAGTTTTCCGGATTGCGGTATTGGATCAGCGCCCTCTGAAGCGCTTTCTCATGGGGATTTTTCGGCACGTAAACAGGCTTCATCGTCCGCGGGTCCAGTCCGGTATAATACATACAGGTGGATATCGTAGACGGTGTGGGATAAAAATCTTGAACCTGTTCCGGCATATACCCCAGATCCCTGCAGTATTCGGCGAGCTCCACGGCGGCCTTCATATCCGATCCGGGATGGGAAGACATCAGATAAGGAACCAGAAACTGCTTTTTTCCAAGCTTTTGGTTCATGTCCCCATATATCCGGGTGAACTCCTCGTACACCTTATGTTCTGGTTTTCCCATTTTTTCCAGCACTTCATCCGCCACATGCTCCGGAGCCACTTTCAGCTGTCCGCTCACATGGTGTTCACAGAGTTCCCTTAAAAATGTCCGGTCCCGATCGGCAAGCAGATAATCAAACCGGATGCCTGACCGTATGAACACTTTCTTTACTCTGGGGATCTCTCTTAACTTTCTCAAAAGTTCTACATAATCCCTGTGGTCCGCCCGCAGATTCTTACAGGGATGCGGAAACAGGCACTGTCTTTCCCTGCAGACTCCATACTGCAGCTGCTTGTTGCAGGACGGCTGCCTGAAATTCGCTGTGGGACCGCCCACATCATGGATATACCCCTTAAAATCCGGCTGTTCCGTAAGGATTTTGGCCTCCTCAAGCAGCGATTCATGGCTCCTGGCCTGGATAATCCGTCCCTGATGGAAGGTCAGGGCACAGAAACTGCATCCCCCAAAGCAGCCACGGCTGCTTGTCAGGCTGAATTTGATCTCCGAGAGGGCTGGCACGCCCCCTGCTTTCTCATAGGCCGGGTGCCAGGTACGCATAAAAGGCAGCGCGTAGATATCATCCATCTCTGTCTGATCCAGTGGTTTTGCCGGCGGATTCTGCACGAGATACATTTTCTCTCCGTAGGGCTCGGCAAGCCGCTTTCCTGAAAATGGATCGGTATTCTGATACTGGGTATAAAAGCTCCGGGCATAAGCCTCCTTCTTTTCAGAGATCTCCTGAAAAGAAGGAAGCATAACCGCATCGTATATGGAGTCCTGGTCTTTCACCTTCACCACTGTCCCGTCCACATAGGTCAGGTCTGATACGGCAATTCCTGCCTCAAGGGCTTCTGCAATCTCCAGCACAGAGCGCTCGCCCATTCCATATGAGATAATATCTGCACCGGAGTCCAGCAGGACAGAGCGTTTCACCCTGCCGGACCAGTAATCATAATGTCCCAGCCTCCGCAGGCTGGCTTCAATCCCTCCCAGAATAACGGGCGTATGCTTGTACGTCCGGCGGATCAGGTTGCCATAAACTACTGCGGCATAATCCGGCCGCTTCCCCATCTCCCCGCCCGGCGTGTAAGCATCCTGGCGCCGCCGCTTTTTGGAGACGGTGTAATGGTTGACCATGGAGTCCATATTGCCGGCTGACACCAGAAACCCAAGCCTCGGCTCTCCATACTCGGCAATGCTCCCCGGATCTTTCCAGTCCGGCTGTGAGATCAGGCACACCCGGTAGCCATGCGCCTCCAGCATGCGGCTGATAATAGCCGGCCCGAAAGAAGGGTGGTCCACATACGCATCCCCCGTCACATAGACAAAGTCGGCGCGGTCCCATCCTCTTTCCAGCATCTCTTTTCTGCATAACGGTAAAAAACCCTGATTCATCATTTATACTCCACAAATTTCATAGGTATGATTCTTAATATCATAATAATTGCGGATAAAATAATCCGCCAGTTTCTTCTTCTCCGCCTCATCCTGCCGGGAAAAATCATCATCCACGGCGCAGACAGACATGCCCGCATTCTTTCCCGCCTCGATTCCCCTCGGGACATCCTCGAACACAAGACAGGTCTCCGGCCGCACCTTCAGATCCTCGGCCACTTTCAGATAAACATCCGGAGCAGGTTTTCCGGCCGCCACCTCGCAGGAAGTGCGCACGGAAGAAAAGTACTGTTCGATATGAAGCGCCTTCAGCGTCGCGTCCACCAGTTCCCTGGCATTGCTCGTGGCAATCCCCATCCGGATCCCCAGCGAGCGGAGATGTTCCAGGAATTCCCCTGCCCCGGGCTTCAAAGGCACCTTCGTCGTATACAGCCCGAATGTCATCTCCATCCATTCCCGCCGCACATCATCCAGAGTACAGGTAAGACTGGGGAATGTATCCAGAAAATATTGTGCCGTTTCTGTATAGCTTTTTCCCTCGATCGCCTTCTGGAAATTGGCAGGCACCGTAAGATTATATTTATCCATATACTGCACGTCCACCTCCGGCCAGATCCACATGGAATCCACCAGAGAGCCGTCCAGGTCAAAAATAACCGCTTTTTTATTTTCTAACATAATGCTTCCATCTCTTCCTTTGTCAATTCTCTGTATGCACCGATTTCCAGGTTTTCATCCAGCTTCAGGCTGCCCATCTGCAGCCTTTTCAGATAGATCACTTCTTTTCCAACAGCCTGGAACATCCGCTTCACCTGATGAAACCTGCCTTCCCGAACCGTCACCCGAATCTTCGATATCTCCCCCGATTCCAGTATATCCAGCTTTGCCGGCAGGGTTCTTTTCTCATCTCCAATATCAAGACCCACGGCAAATGATTCCGCATCCGCCGCTGTCACCACTCCCTGTATCCGTGCATAATAAATCTTATCCACATGCTTTTTTGGTGAAAGCAGCCTGTGCGCCAGAGCGCCATCGTTTGTAATCAGAAGCAGCCCTTCTGTATCCTTGTCCAGGCGTCCTACCGGAAACAGATCGTCTCTATGCCTGCCTGATATCAGATCAATGACCGTCCGTTGCCTCGGATCCTCCGTAGAAGAAATAACCCCTGCCGGCTTATTCAGCATATAATACTCATATGAAATGTAACCCACAGTCTTTCCCTGATACCGGATCTCGTCTGTCTCTGTGTCCACTTTGCCCTCCGGCTTTTTTACAACCGCGCCGTTCACCTCCGCCAATCCCTTTGTAATCGCCTTCTTCACTTCACTGCGGGTTCCAAGCCCCATATCGGCCAGATACTTATCTAATCTTAACTTCATAACTTATCCCATTCATGGTTTTAAGACATCCACCGCCAGCCCGGCAGATATTTATTCTTCAGTGTCTGATTCGCCAGCTTGCCGAATCCAAGCGGATAACCGTCCACACATACGAGGTACCAGCCTTTCTCTTTTACAGCAGTCATATCCTCCACATCCAGGGTATCGCCCTTCAGATACTTAATCACTCTGTCGTCCGCCAGCGGGAAATCGAGAATCTTTTGATACTCCTGCTTTTTCAGGCACATAGCCAGCGCCTGGCTGGGTTCAAACCTGTTCTTCTTCAGCTCTCCCAGAAGCAGTCCCGAACGCAGGAATCTGACGCCTCGCAGCTCTGGCAGCCCGTCCGGCATATAATAAAGCCTCTCCCCATGTATATCCAGCCGGGAAGGATCCAGCTCCCAGGATGTATCCTGCAGAAATTCCGCCAGTTCCTCCGGCAGCTTTCTGCCCTTTCCCTGCCCTGACATGCATTTCTGTCTATTCCCATTCTCCTCAAGTTCAGGAGAATGTGCTTTTTTCAGCAGCGCAAGGTAATGCCCTTCCCCCTTCATCCTGTGCGGGAAAATCCGCACGGTTTCTGCAAGTCCCGGATTGCCTCCCTCTGTTACCTCCGGCATTCCCTGTACGAACCCGTCATAGGGTTCAATCGGGCAGACCGCAAATTCCGGATAATGAGAAATCAGATACTCTATCGTCTGCTCATTTTCCGAGGCATCGAATGTGCAGGTCGAGTACAGAAGCATCCCGCCCGGCTTGAGCATAGCAGCCGCCTGCGTGATAATACTCCTCTGGAGCTTGGAAAAAAATTCGGGACCATGCTCCTCCCATGCCTTCACCATCTTTTTATCTTTGCGGAACATGCCTTCCCCTGAACAGGGGGCGTCAATCAGAATTTTATCAAAATACTCCGTAAAATATTCGGCCAGTTTTCCAGGTTCTTCGCTCAGCACCAGCATATTGCCGATCCCAAACAATTCCAAGTTCTTCAAAAGCCCTTTCGCCCTGGAATTGCTGATATCATTGGCGATCAGGACGCCATCTCCCTTCAGCTTAGCCCCCAGTTCCGTAGCCTTCCCGCCCGGCGCTGCACAGACATCCAGAACCCGTTCCCCCGGTTCCACCGGCAGGCGGCTGGCAGGCGTCATAGCGCTCGGCTCCTGCAGATAATACAGCCCGGCAAAGTAATAAGGATGTTTTGCTGGCTGTACCGTTTCTCCATCATAATAAAATCCGTTGGAAATCCACGGAATCGGTTCAAGCGGCCAGGGTGCAATGTTCATAAACTGTTCCACACTGATCTTATTTGTATTCACGCGCAGCCCATAGTGGCGCGGCTCATCAAAGCACTCCAGGTAGGCATCATATTCTTCTCCCAGAAGGCCTTTCATTTTCTCTTCAAATGCTTTCGGTAAGTTCATATCAAATCCTCCACATGAAACTGATTATATCATAAATCCCACGGTAGGACTAGAGCTAAATGTGGGAATGGGGAGACACTTTTTGGGATGAGGGGGGACGCAAATGACGAGGCGGGGACGGCTCATGGCGGGGCAATGTCTGCTGGTGAAATGTCCTGACACTTCGCTAAGAAGCTGTAGAAGAAAACGCTTGCTTTATGGACTTTTCACCAGCAGACATTGTCCCGCCATGAGCCGTCCCCGCCTCGTCATTTGCTGTTGCATCCAAACGGTAGGTAATGCGCATTCTCACGGAGGGATTACGCTGACGCAGGCAATTCCATCCGCCTCCCCCGTCTATTCTCCCAACCAGGTTACGTGCTTCTTTTCTTCCTCCGGATGTACCAGCCGGGCGTGGAATGGGATGGGGACGCACGGGGATGGGGCAGACGCAAGACGGCTCAAGGGGGTACCTGTCATTTCAAAAATGCTAAAACGGAACTTAGAAATTCTTGGAGGGAAGCAGCCGTGAAAATGGGGAGCTTCTGTGATTCCGAATCACAGAAGCTGCTGACCCAGCGCGAGAAATCATCAGGATTTCTAGTGATGTGTCAGCTGTGCCCCATTTTCATGGCTGCTTGCCTCCTAGAATTTCTTAGTCCCGTGTCCGCATTTTGAAATGACAGGTACCCCCTTGAGCCGTCTTGCGTCTGCCCCATCCCCGTGCGTCCCCATCCCATTCCACGCCCGGCGTCCCCCCCATCCGCACCCGGGGGCTAAAGCCCGTAAGCTAAGAATACTGTATTTTGTGGGGTTCGAGATAGCGCAGTACCCAGTACGGATTGACGCTGATTTCTTCGTCATTATGGAACAGATAGATTCCTACATGCAGATGAACCGGAAAGTTTCCTGTTGTTCCTTCGGTTTTGCTGTAACCGGTGTCTCCCATGTAGCCCAGCAGGTCCCCGGCCTGTACGGTGTCCCCTTCTTCTATGTCTGCATAGGAATCCAGGTGGGCGTAGTAGAAATAGGCGCCGCCCGGGGCCACGATTCCAAGGCGCCATCCTCCTTGTTCCAGCCATCCTTTGTGGCGCACTACTCCGTCCGTCATGCTGACAACCGGATACAGGCCTCTCTCATTCTTGTCTGCCATGATGTCGGTTCCCTCATGACCGCGCTTGCCGCCGTAATTGCGCTCATACATCCAGGAATCTACAAAAGATACTCCAGCCTCCGTTTTACCGGTGGGCGCAGGTACTGGGAAATACTTGACGTCGTTCCAGATTCCCCTGCACTGTGCGATGTATTCTTCCCAGCCCTGGCGGCCGGCCCATCGCTTTTTGAGTTCGGAGAACAGCTCCGGATCGGGGGTTTTCTTCAACGGGTCTGTCCCGAAATCTGTTTCCAGCCAATAAAGGCCCAGGTTTTCTCCCGGGTCTTTTGTATTCTGTATGTAGTTCAGCATCTCCTCATTGAGGGATTGCCTTCTGAAACCGTCTCCGGCAGCTGTATTTTCATTCAGCCGGGCGTAACCTCCCTGTATGAGAAGTTCATGGATGCCCACTGCCAGGAAAAACGCCAGAAGCAGATTCAGAAGGATATAGTTATGCAATCTTTTTCTTTTCAACTTTTCAGATGTTCCTCTGCACACGTAATCACTTTAATATATGAGCAGGAGAATGTCCTATTTGCATTCTTTCAGGATTTCTTTGATTATATTCCACATCCGCCAGGTTGAGGCAATGTCCAGCCGCTCGTGGACGGAATGGATATCAAACATTCTGGGGCCGAAGGATACACAGTCCAGTTCCGGCTTTTTCCCGGACAGCAGGCCGCATTCCAGTCCTGCATGTATGGTAGATATCTCCGGCTTTTTTCCGTAGACCTTCTCGAATACCCCTGCCACGATCGGACGGATTCTGGAATCTTCTTTGTACATCCATGCAGGATAGGAACCGGTAATCTCGTAAGTGCCTCCCAGGAATTCTGCCCAGCCTGTCAAAGCTTCCTTTAGTTCCTCCAATCTGGAAGAAACAGAACTTCGGATCAACAGGATAAAGGAGATCTGGCTCTCCCCGGTCTTCACAACTCCCAGGTTGTCGGACGTCTCAACCAGGCCCTTTAAAGACCTGCTAAAACCGTACACTCCATTCTGGCAGTTGTTCAGGAAAAAGATGACCTTGTTTTTGTCCGCATCAGAAAAAACGGATTTCTCCTCATATTCGGTCTTAGTGACTGTGATATCAAGTCCTGGCTCATCTGCGCCGAATTCCTGCCTCCAGGTATTCAGCATGTTCTCGATGATCAGTTCTGCTTTTACGCTATCCTGCACAACGATGGTGAATTTGCTGACAGAAGTGATGACGTTGTCCTTTGCACCGCCCTGAACCTCAACAAGGGCAATGTCCATATTCTGGTTCAGCCTGTTTAAAAGACGCCCGGCCAGTTTGTTGGCGTTGCCCCGCTGCTGGTCAATCTCCACGCCTGAGTGCCCGCCTTTCAACCCGTGGATCGTAACATCAAGGCAGCTGCCTGCAGCTTTTTTCCTGCCAACAGGCAGATTCAGGCGAAAGGTTAAGCCCCCTGCACAGCCTGCTATAATTGTATCTTCGTCCTCTGAATCCAGGTTCAGCAGCATCTTTCCTTTCAGCGGTGTAAGGTCAATCCCCTCCGCTCCGCCCATCCCCACTTCCTCATCCACCGTAAAGACGGCTTCCAGCGGAGGATGAGGGATGTCACTGCTGTCCAGCAGTGCAAGTGCGATAGCCACGGCAATTCCGTCGTCAGCCCCCAAGGTGGTATCCCGCGCCCTTACAAAACCATCCTCTACATAGAGATCCAGCGGGTCTTTTGTGAAATCATGCTCCGAATTCTCTGCTTTCTCACATACCATATCCAGATGCCCCTGGATGATGACCGGTTCACTCTCCTCATAGCCTTTTGTTCCGGGCTTTTTGATGATGACATTATTCAATTCATCCTGAATGGCCTCCAGCCCTCTCTCTGCCGCAAAGGTCATGCAGTAATCACTGACTGCTTTTGTATTGAAAGTTCCCCTCGGTATCCGGCTTATTTCCTCAAAATAGTGAAACACTTCCACTGGTTCCAATTCATTTAATATCGGCATTGTTATATTCCCCTTCCTATATGGCTGTTATGTTATAGCTGTTCCGTTCTGAACAGCTGGATTGTTCTCATTAGTATCGCAGTTCAAACGGTTCTGAACTGTTACCATTTTGTCACAGAGGGTATAAAAAATCAACCCGTTTCATATATCTTTAATAACATTTATCTGGCTGATCTGCAAGGAGTAACTCTTATGAAACATAACCTGGCCGGAATCGGGATTGTAATCCTTTTTGCTTTCATGCTTATATCTCCCAAGGCGGTTTTTAACGGAGCCAGTGAGGGGCTCCTTCTCTGGTTTCAAATCATTCTGCCGACCCTGTTTCCCTTTATCATCATCACCAACCTCCTGCTCTGCACCGACAGTATCCATTACATATCCAGGGCATTCGGCAAGGTTCTGTGCCGCATATTTAAAGTATCTGAAAGCGGAAGCTTTGCTATTATTGTCGGTTTTCTCTGTGGATACCCCATGGGGGCGAAAGTAACCGCCGACCTGATTGCAACAGGCTATATCACAGAGGATGAAGGCCGTTATCTTCTGTCTTTCTGCAATAATACCAGCCCCGTGTTTATCCTGAATTTCATCGTTTGGAAAACACTTGGCAGGGAAGAATATCTTCTCCCCTCACTTCTGATTCTTTTGGGCACGCCCATGCTGATGAGCATTCCCTTCAGAAGATTCTATCTGCACGGGCAAAAAAAACTTTCCCGCGATGAAAAAGACCGGCCAAAGCAAAACGGACTGGGGATTCCGCATTGTTGATACCTGTATCATGGACAGTTTTGAAACCATTACAAAGGTCGGCGGATACATCATTCTCTTTTCCGTGATACTAGCTCTCGTACAGTCCGCACCCTGGCAGCCGGCTCCAGTCCAGATGATACTGCCGGCACTGGAGGTCACGAATGGGATCGCCCTGATTGGGAAATCTACACTGCCTTTTACGATTCAGTACCCTGCAATTCTGGCACTTACCTCCTTCGGCGGCATATGCGCCGCCGCACAGACACAGTGCATGATACAGAAGACCTCACTCTCCGTCGTCCCCTATACATTAGAAAAGCTGGCCACCGCGGGGGTGGCCAGCCTGATTGCTGTTCTTTATTTACAGATCATCTAATCCATCCTGTGGAATATACTGGCTGTCATCGTCGACAGGCACTTCCAGTTCAGCACGGTTGGTACGAACCACATCATAACACTCCTGAAGGGAATTGATCAGACCGTCATACTTGGTCGTATAGCTGTCCAGTGTATGCCCGATTATGCTCTCGGCGTTGGCCAGCAGATCATCCGTATACTGGATCGCACCGATGCGTATTGCATTGGCGTCCGCCGTTGCATTGTCAATAATCTCCTGGGCCTGTGCGGTTGCCTGTGTTACAATCTCATTCGCCTGGGAGTAAGCCTGCTGCATGATCTCATGCTCGCTGACCAGCTCTGTTGTCTGTACCTGTGCTTCTTCTATCATAGCGTCCGCTTTCGCCTGGGCATCTGCCAGGATCGCATCGCGGTTGCTGATAATCTTTTGATATCTTTTAATCTCATCTGGTGTCTTCATTCTGAGTTCGCGCAATAACTCGTCCAGATGTTCCTTATTTACGATGATCTTTGTAGTGGACAATGGCTGGAACTTACAATCCCTGTCAATGTACTCTTCGATCTCCTCAATAATCTGCTCAATGCGGCTGCTCATAGTTACACTCTCCTTTTAGCGTTCATCTTTTTCTCCAGCTCCGATGACACAGCTTCCGGCACAAATTGTGATACGTCTCCCCCAAAAGCTGCGATCTCTTTCACGGTAGTGGAACTCAGGTAAGAATATTCAATACTCGTCGTCAGGAACATCGTCTCGACGCTCGGTTCCAGCTTATGATTCGTCTGGGACATCTGCAACTCATATTCAAAATCGGTAATCGCACGTAAACCGCGGATTACGACATCTGCCCCCTGTTGTCTTGCAAAATCAATCAATAGTCCATTAAACAGGACAATTTTGACATTTGTCAAGTCTTTTGTTACTTCCTCTAACATTTTAACACGTTCTTCTGCAGAAAACAACGGCATTTTCGCATTATTATTCAGCACTCCGACAATTAATTCATCGACGATTTTACAGGATCTTTTGATAATATCCAAATGCCCGTATGTAACAGGGTCAAAGCTCCCCGGGTAAATAGCTCTTAACATATTTCTTCCTTTCCGGCCTTTTCAATGAAGACATGTTTGTTCGTTTTATACATTTTCTCTTTCAACATAGAAAACCCCAGTTCTTCAAGATAGGAAAAATCTGTTTCCCTTGAGGCCTCCACAATAATGACGGTATCCTCATACACCAGTTCGGATCCGGCGAGATATTCCAGCACCCGTTTCTCCAGCTCCCTGTCATAAGGCGGATCCATATATATAAAGTCGAATACCTTGTCGCCTTCCAGCTGATAGAGCGCCGCCATTACATCTCTTGTCAGCGTGAGCGCCTTTGACTCCAGCCTTGTATTTTTGAGGTTCTCCTTAATGCATGCCATTGCTTTTGGGTTATTCTCGACGAAAACAGCTTCCCTGGCCCCCCGGCTCAGAGCCTCGATGCCAATGCCTCCGCTTCCGCCGAACAAATCCAGAAATACGCTGTCATAGATGGTCGGCGCAATCATATTGAACAAAGTTTCTTTAATCCTGTCCGTCGTCGGCCGTGTATCCAGACCGTCCAATGTCTTTAATTGTATCCTTTTGGCACTTCCTGCAATCACTCTCATAAACAACACCCTCATTCTTCTGTAACAGTTCAGAAAAGCCTGAACGGTTACGCATCCAGCTATTAAACTGGCTTTGCGATGGGCTGGATGCCTTCATCGCAAGGTTTTCCTACGGTCTGTGCAATAAATGCGCAGACCTGTATGAACTTTTAAAATCTTCTAACTATGCTGAATTTTAGCAGAAAAAAGCACTTAGGTCAATCCTAAGTGCTTTTTCTTACGAAATTTGCTTATTTACCAGCCATCTGTCTTTCCTGCTGTTCGATCATTTTCTTAACCATATAACCACCAACAGAACCATTCTGCTTAGAAGTTAAATCTCCATTGTAACCGTCTGTAAGCGGTACTCCCAGCTCGCTGGCTACCTCATATTTGAATTTGTCCAGTGCACTTTTAGCCTCTGGTACGGCTGCTCGATTAGATGAACGACTTGCCATGATAATTTCCTCCTTCTCGTAACTTCTGTTACTTTTTCAGATTTTTTTATAACACTGTTGTGTGTTACAACCATAGTATATGGAGGTTTTTATCTTTTACACTGGAAGTTCCTGCCTCCTTTAACGATTTTTGTAAATCAACTTAAAACAGCGGTTTTACGGGCTTAAAGGGTTGTCTCTAACATCATTTCGGACATGTATTTGTTCAAATGGGTCTTCATTTTTGCATGGTTTTCCTCTGTAAGCTCCGGATCTTTTTCTAAAAGTTCCTGTGCGGCTTCATTTGCCTTCTGAAGAATTTTGGCATCCTGGAATACATCCCCCAGAGCAAAATCTAAGAGGCCGCTCTGTCGGATTCCAAACAGATCGCCCGGTCCTCTGAGACGCAGATCTTCTGATGCAATAAAAAAACCATCATTTGATTTATTTAGAATCTCCAGTCTTTCTTTTGTTTCTTTTGATTTTGAGGCACTCATAAAGATGCAGTAGGACTGATATTTTCCACGCCCCACACGCCCGCGCAGCTGATGCAGCTGGGCAAGCCCGAACCGTTCCGCATTTTCAATCAGCATCACCGTGGCGTTCGGCACATCAATACCGACCTCAATGACTGTCGTAGAAACCAGAATCTGGATCTCATTTTTGCCGAATGCTTCCATGATCTCATCTTTTTCAGCCTGCTTCATCTTTCCGTGCAGAAAAGAGATTTCAATTGTGCACCCCAGCGCTTCTCTCAGCAGCTCTGTATAGTCTATCACATTTTCGGCCTCCAGGTTTTCGCTTTCTTCCACCATGGGGCAGATCACATAGCACTGACGTCCCGCTTCCACCTGCTTCTGCATAAAACGATAAGCCGTATTGCGGTATCCGGTGTCCACCACGCAGTTTTTAATTGGCAGCCGGTTGCTGGGCAGCTCATCGATCACTGAAATATCCAGATCTCCGTATAGTATAATCGCCAGCGTGCGCGGGATCGGCGTGGCGCTCATGACAAGAATGTGCGGCATCTTTCCCTTCCCCGCCAGCATTTCCCTCTGCTTTACCCCGAAACGGTGCTGTTCATCGGTCACTACCAGAGCCAGATTATGGTATACTGCCTTCTCCTGTATCAGAGCGTGGGTTCCTACGATGATGTCCGACTCTCCTGAGGCAATTCTTTCGTAAGCCTCCCGCTTCTCTTTTGCAGTCATTGAGCCTGTCAGCAGCTCGGCATGTAATGGGATGTGATATTGTCTGAACATGGATGTAATATTATCGTAATGCTGCTTTGCCAACACCTCCGTAGGCGCCATCATAGCCCCCTGGAAACCATTCAGCCCTGCATACATCAGACCCAGCAGTGCGACGATTGTCTTGCCCGAGCCGACGTCTCCCTGGACAAGCCTGGACATGACATTGGGCCCGGACATATCCCGTTTTATTTCGCCCCAGACTTTTTGCTGTGCATTCGTCAATTCATATGGGAGAGACGCTAAAAACTTATCGATCTCCGGCCGCTCTGCAAATGCAAATCCATTTACCGCTTTGTCCTCCCGCGCCTTCAGATTTCTAAGGGAAAGGATGAAAATCAGGAATTCTTCAAATACAAGGCGCTCCCTGGCATAATAGAATTCTTCTTTTGTCTCCGGGAAATGAACGCCGCGGACAGCGTAATTATATTCCGCCAGATGGTACTTCATGCGGATGTCCTCCGGCAGAAACTCCTGCCTCAGATCCAGATACTGAATAGCCTGCATCACGGCCTTTTTTACCGCATTGTTTGTAAGCCCGCTGGTCAGCGGATACACCGGCTGCAGGGTATTTCTTTTTTCCTCGTATTTTGCACTCGGATAAAAGATCTCGGGATGCTCCATAACCAGGCCGTCCCTTTTTCTGACAACACGGCCGCGCAGAGTGATAATCCCGCCCCTGGACAGCGTATTTTTTAGAAAAGGCATCCGGAACCAGATCACTTTTAAAGTGCCTGTCAGATCCTTGACGTAGAGCGTCGTCACCTGCATATTTTTGCTTCCCCCAAGCTGCACTCTTCCAAATATAGCGCCGGTAATAGTTACCGTCCTGCCTTCTTCTGCCTCTCCGACCGGAACCGGCTCGTCATAGACATCATAGCCACGCGGATAATACCGCAGCAGATCCCCGATTGTCCGCATGCCTGCCTTCTCAAACAGGGCCTGCGTCTTCTCACCGATTCCTTTTAGTGTGCTTATTTTAGAATTTTCATTCATAGGTCTTTTTATTCTCCCATCGGACAATTACAAAACAGGATTGAGTTCGAAACGGGTCAGCTTCCCTTCTGGGAAACTGGCCCGCCTTATCTGCAATGATCTGTTCTACTCTACGGATAATACATAGTAATATATCGGCTGTCCTCCAAAATGTGCATCCACGTCTGCATCCGGATACAATTCCTCGATCTCCTGTGCAAAGCGGACGGCATCCGCCTCCAGGACATCCTGTCCGTAATACAGGCTGATCAGCTCCGTATCTTCGTCTACCAGTGAGGTGAGCATCTCTTTTGCCACGCCCTCTACAGACTGTCCTACTGCAAGGATCCCTGCGTCGCCAATTCCCATGATATCGCCTTCATGGATCTCTTTGTCATCAATGTGGGTATCCCTGACAGCATATGTGATCTGTCCGCTCTTTACATTTTTGATCTCTTCATTCATGTTCTCGGCATTGGTATCAATATCGGCCTCAGGCATGTAATTGATTACCGCCGTGATTCCCTGCGGAACAGTCTTCGTCGGAATAACCAGGATATCCTTGTCTTTCGTCAGGGACTGCGCCTGATTGGCCGCCAGAATAATATTCTTATTATTCGGAAGAATGAAGATATGATCCGCATTCACCGCATCTATAGCTGTCAGCATATCCTCCGTGCTCGGATTCATCGTCTGTCCGCCTTCAATAATATAATCTACCCCGAGTTCTCTGAATATCTCATTCATTCCCTCACCGATAGATACTGCAATGAAACCGACTTTTTTTCTGGTTTCCGGCTTTTTAACCGCTTTTTTCTGCTCAGCCGCCTGCTTTTCAGCGTCCTTGATCAGCTTCTCCTGGTGTTCCTCGCGCATGTTATCGATCTTCATGCGTGACAGCTGTCCATAGGTGAGCGCCTTCTGGATCGCCAGCCCAGGATCATTCGTGTGTACATGGATCTTTACAATGTCATCGTCCGCAACACACACAATGGAATCGCCGATGGATTCCAGATAAGCCTTAAACTCCGTCTCATTCGTCTCAGAGAATGGCTTTGAAGTCATAATGATAAACTCGGTGCAGTATCCGAACTTGATATCTGTCTCCGCCTGTGCCCCGGGCCTCACCATACTTGTGCCTGAACTTGCCTCAATGGCGCTGTAATCAATCTCTTTTCCCTGGAAAGCGTCGTATGCACCGTTCAATACCTCTACCAGACCTTGTCCGCCGGAATCTACAACGCCGGCATCCTTCAGCACCGGAAGCATATCCGGAGTCTTTGAGAGCACATATTCCGCATGTTTCAGAACTTCGGGAATAAAAACTTCCAGATCATCTGTCGTCTCTGCCATCTCTGCCGCCTTCTGGGCAATGCCCTTTGCTACCGTAAGTATGGTTCCCTCTTTCGGCTTCATGACCGCCTTATATGCCGTAGCGCGGGCACGGTCACATGCCTGGGCAAGAACTTGTACGTCGATCTCTCTGTATTCTCGTATCTCTTTTGTAAAACCTCTGAGAAGCTGTGACAGGATGACTCCTGAATTCCCTCTGGCCCCTCGGAGGGATCCTGAGGAGATTGCTTTTGACACGGACAGCATATCCGGCTGTTCCAGCGCGCTGACTTCTTTAGCCGCCGACATAATCGTAAGTGTCATGTTCGTCCCCGTGTCACCGTCTGGTACCGGAAATACATTCAGTTCGTTTATAAATTCCTTTTTAGCCTCCAGATTCGCTGCCCCCGCCAAAAACATCCTGGTAAGCAGCTCTGTATTTATCGTTTTTGTTGCCACGACGAGTATCCTCCTTAATCAATCACTCTGACACCTTCGACGTAGATATTTATTTTATCTACAGTCATGCCAGTAAATTCCTCTACCTTATACTTTACATTGTTCATCAGATTGTCAGAGACTGAAAGAATGTTCACTCCATAAGCAACAATCACGTGAAAATCTAGTTCCAGTATATTATCATCAGAAAGCTCCACGCGGATTCCGTGAGTCAGGCTTTCCTTTTTTAACAGCCTGACAAAGCCGTCTTTCATATTAACCGCAGCCATCCCGACGATCCCGAAACACTCAACCGCCACGGAGCCTGCATACTTGGCAATTACATCGGGATTGATCGTAATAATTCCAAGATCCGTACTCATGCTACCCTTCATCATATATAACCTCCAGTTCTCGAATGGATTTTTCGCATAATCAACACAGGTATTATACTCTCTTTATCACAAATTTACAATATAGATTCATAAAGTGCTGCCAAAACATCCAGAATCTGCTCCTCCGGTATGCTTCCGCTGTCCAGACAGATATCGTATTGAGTCATATCTTCCCACTTTTTGTCCGTAAAGTAGTTATAATAATATCTGCGCTGTTTGTCAATCTTTTTTATAAGGGTGGCTGCCTCACGCTCGTCAATGGAGGCACGCTCCATAATTCTCTCAACCCGCTTTTCAAATGGCGCATGTATAAAAACGCTTCTGCACCCATTTGTACCTTTCAGTATCTCGTCAGCGCATCGTCCCACGATGATACAGTCTTCCTTCTCCGCAAGCCCTTTGATGATCTCGGCCTGCGTATAGAAAAGAACATCATTCATAGGTTCAAAGCGGAACTTCCGATCCATCTGCACCTCGTCCTCCACCGGATATCTCCACGGATTCGCTCTCTTCTCATCCACCTTAAGCAGTTCTTCATAGGAAATGTGCTGCCTCTCTCCGGCTATCTTAATCAACTCTTTATCATAATAATGAATTCCGAGCCTCTGAGATAATTTTTTTGCAATATCATGCCCGTTACTTCCGTACTGCCTGCCAATCGTAATTACTCGTCTGCCCATAGTATTCCCCACTTTCCGCCCGGTTTGAAGGCTTAATTTCTTGTTTAAATTCTATGTCAATTTTAACATGAATTCGAAATTATGGGAACCAAAAAAGAAAAACCGCCTTCTTTTTTCATTTTACTTCCATAAATTCAAAAAAATGCTTGCTTTTAGAAATTCTTTCTGCTAAAATAACAGTGTTGTGAGTCTGTAAGGACTATTTCAGATTGTTAGGAGGTGCAATGATGGCTAAATGTGCTATTTGTGAAAAGGGTGCTCACTTCGGAAATAATGTAAGCCACTCTCATAGAAAATCACCAAAGATGTGGAAATCAAATGTGAAATCCGTTAGAGTTAAAACAGAAGGCGGATCAAAAAAAATGTACGTTTGTACTTCCTGCTTAAAATCAGGACGCGTAGAACGTGCTTAATCTGGACATCAAACGACACGGGGGTACTCACTATAAAGTGGGTACTTTTTTTATACGGATTTTTAGTGTCTGGATGGGGCGCCTGTGCAAGGAGGGGAAGATGCGGCTGGGAACAGGGAATGCTCTTTCTGTATACGGGTCATTTGCTAAGAACGGCTAAATGAAAAACCTGCTGTATTTTGAGGCACCGGAGACATTCACTGCACAATCTTGATGATTGTGCAGCTCAGGTCTCCTTGAAACCGGCTTTGTGAGCCGATTTCATCCTCAAAATACAGCAGGTTTTTCATTAAGCCGTTCTAACGCGCATTTTACGCATTCAGAAAGAGCATTCCCTGTTCCCAGCCGCATCTTCCCCTCCTTGCACAGGCTAGGCGCATCCGGCCGGAAGAAAAAAGCGTAAAAATGGGGGAGGTACCTGCGGTGGCGGCGGATTGGGCTGGGAAAACGGATAAATTGGGCTGGAGATGGTTGTTATGGAATGCCCCTACCTTTAACTACCTATATGTAAGATGAATCGCCTGTGGCACCAATTTTCAACAATTCCTTATACATAGATACTTCCGCGCAGGAAGGCAAATACGCCGCCCCCGTCCGTCCCGGCCGGATGCGCCTAGCTGAGGGAGAGTCGGGACTGGTTTTTGGCGGGGCTGTATATGCCGTTTGGACGCCCTCAGAACGCGATTAGAAGCAGTTACAGAGAAAATGCGGGGAATAGAGGGCAGGATTTGATTTTCAAAATCAAATCCTGTTGCCGCCGGCGGCGCGAATGCATCGGCATTCGGGCCAACTGCGGCAAGTACCTCTATTCCCCGCATTTTCACTGTTACTGCTTCTTATCAAGTGGCGCGGGCATCCAAACGGCATATGCAGCCCTGCCGGAAACCAGTCCCGACTCTCCCTCAGCGTCCCTACCCACAAAACAATTTATATCCTGCCGCCAGACATATGAATGTGACCAGCAGTCCGATTGCGTTGGGCAGTGCCAGCATGACAAACATTCCTATTGCAAACCAGAGTAATGCAAACCCTATTACTTTTTTCATAATCTGTCCCGCTTCCGGCAGGTGGTTTGGTATTATTTTATGCCCGGATTTTAAATTTGTGCATCATTTTCAGTGGAATCTTCGGAATTCAGAATATCCATGACATCATCCTCGGTCACTTTGTCTTCTTTCTTCGTTGTGAACTTGTCTACCATGTCCGGTACCATATCCAGAAGCTTGGTGATCGTATCCTGGTTCTTGATGTTGACCAGCTTGGTTGTCCCGTTTTTGATGACCAGAACCGCGCTTGGGGTGATCTTGCCGCCCATTCCTCCTGTGCCTCTGCCTTTTTTATCACCGTTAAAATAACCGGCGCCCATTCCAAACGATACATCCACCAGCGGGAGGATAATGGTATCGTTGATGTGGATCGCATCCCCCACTACTGTCTTGGATGTCACAACATTGTCCATTCCCTGAAATAACGCCTCCACAGTCTCCTTAAAATTACTTCCTTCTGCCATGCCTGAATCCTCCTTAATCTTTCATACTTATTTTGCTACAGTTCAAATTTTCTGATATGCCTGAATGTGGTGCGCACGTTTTTGTTCCATATGAGATTCCATCCCACAATCACCACATAGAGAACGCGCAGTTTGCCGGAAATTGCAATGTCCCCTTCCAGTACCCTGTGTTCAAAATCCGGCTGAATATTTGTATGTTTTCCCAGAAACGGATATATCATACTAATGAGGCCGAGCACCTTTCCCGTTATGCTTGGGTCTTCAAATCCAAAATGGATATCTGCCTCCAGCCGCTTCGGCTTCAAAAAGCGTAACAGCCGCCGCAGTTCCTTGAGTGCCGTGAAGAATGCGGATCTGTGGACCTCGTCCTCTATGAACTCCAGCAGTGTGTCCTTCTTCTCCAATAATGACCTTATGGTATCACAAATCTTCTTAAAAGTATATTTTATCTTATGATAAATTTTCTGTAACCATTTTACGCTTTTCTCATACTTTTTCTCAACTCTGGAAGCAATGCTTTCTCTTTCTGCCTCTGTTTTTTCATCACCTGACGGGGAGCGCTGATTGTCTGAATGATTCTCATTTTCCTCTACCGAATCACGCATCTCTTCCCTGAGCAGTTTTTCCAGATTGTTTTCCTCCGCTGGATCGTCTTCTCTATATTTTTCCTGTAAATGCCCTTCCTTCTGCTCCTTATACGTCCGGCTCGCATCCGGCGGCTTCTCTTCCACTATATTCTTGTCCTTCTGGTCTTCCAGCCGCTGCTGTGCGCCATTGTCCATCAGCTCTTCCAGCGCTTTCAGATCTTCCTCCTCGGTATGTTTTACAGCCTTGGCAGGCTCGTAATCCTCATCTTCAGTATGTTTCGCAGCCTGGCGGGCTCGTGTGCCTCTTCCCAGTCTTCTTCCGCGCCCCCATACAGCTTCTTCCAGGCGATCCGTACTGTCCACATGAGCTTTCCCCCATCATAGACGGCACTGCCGCTCACAAGATGCATAAACCACGAAAACCGGATCTTCCCATAGAGAGAGTCCAGGGTTCCCCTGCACCTCCCCTCCGCCCTGTAACGCAGAGGCACAAAAAAGACAATGCAAATCAGCAATACCAGTAAGCCCAGTATTGCAAGCAATATCCATCCTATAATTTTTAGAATCAAAAGGATTATATGTAACATCCGCTTTTACACTCTGCCTTCCTCATATTCTTTTTGGCGCCTCTGGATATAGCCCCGTATATCCAGGTCATTGGTCTTTTTATAGATATCTTCTGCAATAGCCTCCACCAGATAGAGGGCATCATCATATCCTTTCGCAATCCCCACGACAAATACGGGCGTATTTTCATAGATATGCTGTTTGTACAGCAGGGAAGAATAAAATTCCAGATGATTCTGCTCTCCCTGCGAAAGCGTGATGACATAGACGGAAGGCTGCAGGCTGTTGCTTTCCAGCTTCTGCATGACCTTCTCCTTTTTATCCTCCAGATCCTCACTGACATATAAGTTACAGTAAAATGTCATTTGCATACTCTTCACCACCTGGCATTAATAGTAATAAGAATCCAGTATCTGCTTGGCAATCGGCACTGCCTTTGCCCCCGCATCTCCGTCATATCCTTCGATGATTACACTGATCACCAGTTCCGGATTGTCTACATTTGTAAAACCGATGAACCAGGAGTGCGTCTTCTCCCCGTCATCCATGCTGTATTCTGCCGTTCCTGTCTTACCGGCAACTGTGTAGGACTGGCCGCTCAGCATCGTTGCTGTACCCTCGTCAACAACGGCCTTCATATAATCCTTTAACTGGGATGCCTCATCGGAAGTCATCAGTCTTTTATAGCTCTTTGGAACATTTTTCCTGATTTCTGCTCCGTTTGCATTAGTTACCTTCTCCACAAGATATGGTTCCATCAGAGTGCCGCCGTTTGCAACTGCTGCAGTAATCAATGCCATATGGTATGGGCTGACCAGTGTCTCGCCCTGCCCCATGGCGGTCATCATCATTTCCGCACCGCTGGAATTCTCATTAATTCTGAAAGATCCTTTCGAGTAATCCAGGACAGACGGAAGCTTCTTATTAAATAGAAGTTCTTCCGCAGTTTCCCTATAAGACGTTTTGTTCAGAGAGAGACCGATATTAGCAAAAGAGGAATTACAGGAATTGGCCATGGAGCTTCTCAGATCCTGCAGGCCGTGCACTGTACTGTCAAAGCAGTGGATCGTAACTCCCTCTGCGGTGATCTCACCGGCACAGTCATAGCTGTAATTCGCATAATCACTGTGCTCCCTGATGTATTCCAGTGCGGTTACCACTTTAAATGTGGACCCCGGCGCATACTGCCCCTGTGTAGCGCGGTTCAGCAGCGGACTTTCACTGTCGTTTGCATTCAGTGCTTCCCAGTCTGCCGCCACGCTGTTGGGATCATAAGTTGGCCCGGATACCATGGTCAGGATCTTCCCTGTACTTGCTTCCATCACCACCACGGCCCCTTTATTACCGCCAAGTGCATTGTAGGCAGCCTGCTGGAGATCTGCGTCAAGGGTTGTGACTACAGTATCTCCCATATTCTTTTCGTCTTTGAATTCATTCATCAGCTTCTGCGGAAAAAAGGCATTCGAGGTAAGCAGTTCAAAGTTCTCAACGGATTCCAGCCCGCTCTTCCCGGTTGATGGAAAGCTGTACCCAACGACATGGGCAAAAGCTGCGCCATAAGGGTAATTGCGCACTTCTGTCCCGTCCTCTGCTACGTTCGTCTCCGCCAGCACATTTCCGTTTTTATCTACAATATTCCCGCGGATTACCCGATCCGCAAATGCATCCTGCCGTTCATTATACGGGCTGTTTACAATAGTCTTGGCACGAACGATATTAAAATATACCATATAGGCCATTAAGGCAAGAAACAGAGCGACAAACAAGTACGTGACCCTAGCGAACTCTTTGTTTCGGAACTTCTTCGAACGCTGGTTTTTTGCCCGGCTGTTTTTTCCGCGGCGCCTTTCCTGGCTGTTCACTTCTTCGTAATTCTCTCTCTCTTCTCTTCTCAATAATCTCTTCCTCGTCTTCTCTTAAAATATACAAGCCCTGTATGATTCCAAACATAATCATTGTGCTCAGCATGGAACTGCCTCCATAGCTGATCAGAGGCAGCGTAACTCCCGTGGAAGGAATAAACTTAGTCACACCGCCGATTGTAAGGAACACCTGGAAAATATAGCAGGTTCCAAGGCCCAGAGCTATCAGTTTATAGAACTGGTTGCGGATCGCCATGGCAATGTTCAGGAACATTACATAACAGCTGACGCATACCAGAACAAGGCATAGTGCAAATATCAGCCCCATTTCTTCTGAGATGGCTGAGAATATAAAATCCTCCTCCGCTACGGGGATGCTGTCCGGAAGCCCCTGGTACAGGCCCATGCCAAACCAGCTTCCTGTTCCGATTGCGAACAGGGACTGCGCGACCTGGTATCCCCCCTCACTGTATGAAGCAAAGGGATCCTTCCAGGCAGAAACCCTGACCTGGATATGATAAAAAAGGTGGTATGCCAGCACCGCGGCTGCACTGCCTCCTCCTATGCCTGCCAGCGCATAAAGAGGCTGCCTTGTTGCTACATAAAGCATAACCAGATAAACCACAAACATAATCAGGGCGGCGCCCAGATCCGTAGACAGAACCAGAATCAACACATGCAGCCCAGCCACAGCCGTTGTGACCACCACATTCTTAAACTCCGTAGACTTGTTCAGGCTTGCCGCCACGTAAAATACAAATAAAATCTTTACGAATTCCGAGGGCTGGATTCCAAATCCCGCAATGGTGAATCCCAGCTTTGCACCGTCGGAGAGCTGCCCCAGCACAGCAACCGCGCCCAGGGCCAGAATCCCAACTCCGGCATAGATATATGTCCAGTCCTTCAAAAACTTCAGTTTCCGTATCAGCACCGGCACAAACAGCCCGATGACCGTTCCCACCACGGCAAAGACGAACTGCTTCACTGCTTTAGCATACGTCAGTCTCGTAATCATGATGAAACCGATACTCAGCAGCATACACATATTATTGACAATCAGCCGGGATACTTTCGGATAAAGCACCCGGTAAAGTACAAGTACTGCGATCAAAAGCACGACCTGTGCCCCGTAGAAAAAGATCAGCTTCTTTTCCTTCGTCTGCAGATACATGACAAGGTAGGCAGTAAACTGAATCAGGAACATCAGCACATTCTGCCTGATTAATATCCATTTTTTGTCTTCCTCATACACTTGGGCGAATATGGAAAAACAGGAAAATGTATACACTGCCATCAGTATAATCATAATATACTTCGATAATTCTACTACAATATTAACCACTTTTTCACCTGCTTTATGTTATTCCTCGTTTAAAATGTCCTCTAGTAAAAGCCATGTCCTCTGTACGGACCTGCCTGCCGCTGCAGTATATGTCTCTGTAAATATCCAGGATCATCCGGGCTTCCTGCCCGCTCTCCTGTGTAAACATGATCCGCAGCCCTGCCGGAGAGAGCCCGCAGATCTCTTCCTTTTGATCCAGAAGAAAGACCGGTTTCATATTGTACATTACATTATAACAGAATCTGCAGCATCGATTTACAGGAAATTCTTTCTGATACCTGTCTTTGATTACCGTGATGCCGGGTGTATTCGTACATCCCGACGTGCTTTTTACGATACATTGTGCAGACACCATGACCGGCAGCCGTCCATAGACCACAAGCTCGGCTTCTTCAATCCCCAGGCGTTCCAGCTCTGCCCTGTTTAATTCCACCGGCGCCGTAATGCTCTCTACGCCGCAGCTGGTCCAGAATTCCTTCGCTGACTGATTGAATACATATAGATTATGGTCCAATATGATCTTCTTGTCAAATCCATGTTTCCGCAGAAAATGAAAACTTTCATAATTGCGGACTAAAAATCCGTCAAACTCCGCCAGTATCCCCATATTTTCCGTATAATAGGACACCGCCGTTTCTCTGAATATATGAGGCATTGCAAGAAACAGCTCTTTCCCCCGTCCTTTTGCCACCCGGGATATTTCTTTATAACTGCCGTTATTTATAAAATCCGTCCCGGAACTGCTGTCCAGGTAAATCCGGAAGACTTCCGGACACGCGGCTGCCACTGCCGTCTGTTCTTCCGATTCCGTTAATACGGAGAGATAGGGCGCCTGCTTTTCCACCGCTATTCGTTTAGGATCCGGCCTCTTTCGTCCTTGTTCCGGCATAGCGACGTTTCTTCTATACTGATTACAAATGGCTTCTGCCAAAAGTTCCAGCGCCCTGCGTCTGAGTTCGTTCAATCTCTGCATTGGCAGAAATACAGGGCCTTCCGTTGTAACTTCCAGGGATTCGAAAACAAATTCAGTATTACCGGTCTTCATAAGCTGCTTCTTGATTCTCTCTTCATCCAACGGCTGGTTCTTAGCAGCTTCCGTCCGCTCTTCTGTCTCCGCCGAAACCGTGATCTCCCGGAACTCAAGCGTCAAAACCGCAGGCTCCTGAACGGCAGCCCGAAAACTTCCGCATATGGTCTCCTGCGCAGTTCTGTCTATATATCTTTTTTGTATAAACTCCAGCAACTCAAGGTTTCGGATCCGGCATAATATAGTTCCCTTTTTCATTGTCATTTTGCGTGGTGCCAGAATCTTCGATCTGCCGCCTGCCGGAACCGCCGTTCCAAAAGTGTACCATTTCTGTGGGTCCGCATCGGCTTTGGTTCCCAAAGCCCTGCCGCTCTCTCCGGCGTTTTCGCTTCCAGCTCCAGAATATCTCCTTTGTGAATATCCGTCAGCGCCTCCACTGCAATCTCACGCCCTTTCTGCGCAATAACCCGCACTGCGGGCACACCGGCATGGTTCGGACGATCCGGAGAAAGCATATTCCGTCCGTTATGCTGCCTGTAATATCCCTGACTGAAGCCTCCCCGGTTATAGATATCCATCAGCATCTCCAGATCCCCGGGAGCAACAGCATACCCCTCCCTGCCTTTTTGGAGATACATGTCCGTATATTTACGATACATGGCCGTAACAAGCGCTACGTACTCCGGTTTTTTCATTCTTCCCTCAATCTTGAAGGAATCGATCCCCGCATCCACCAATTCCGGGATCAATTCCAGCGTGCAGATATCCTTCAAACTCAGAGTGTACTCTTTTTTTCCATTCACAGTATAGGGGAGCCTGCACGGCTGCGCACACTGCCCTCTGTTTCCGCTGCGTCCTCCAATCAGGCTGCTCAGCAGGCACTGCCCTGAGTAGCAGTAACAGAGCGCCCCATGGACAAAACACTCCATCTCAAGGCCGGTCTGCTCTACAATATCGTACACTTCTTCCAGAGCGAGCTCTCTTGCAGGCACAACACGTACCGCCCCCTGCTCTTTCAAAAACAGAGCACCCTCTGTATTTGTAACTGTCATTTGTGTGCTGGCGTGGATATCCATTCCCGGAAAATGCTCTCTAACAAATGAAAGCACGCCTATATCCTGTACAATCACTGCATCCAGCCCCTGCCGGTAAAGCGGTTCCAGATATTCGTGCAGTTCTTCAAGCTCGGCATCCTTTAAAAGAGTATTCACCGTCAGATAGAACTTTCTGCCATGAAGATGTGCATAATCAATGGCAGAAAGGAGCTGCTCCTCCGTAAAATTATCCGCAAAAGCCCTTGCACCAAAACGAGGGCCGCCTGCATACACTGCATCCGCCCCTGCCGTTACAGCCGCCATAAAGCTCCCATAAGAACCCGCCGGCGCCAGTATCTCTATTTTTTTGCTTCCTTTTCTATCCTGTGTCAATGATGTTCCTCCGCCTGGGATAAATGAAATAAGCTGTCCAATGACAGCCTACTCTTATTTTCTGCGATTCTTCATCTCAGTTTCTAATTTTACAATCTGCATCTGCAGATCGTTATTCTCTTCCTTCATCTTAGCCAGTTCCTTCTCAGCGTTCTCCAGCTTAATCTGAACAGATATCAATTCGTGCTTCAGGTCGTACATCTCTTTGTCTTTTAGTTCAATATCACTTTCAAGGGAATCACCCTGCTTTTTCGCCTTAAAATAGTCGTCTGCGATATTCAGGGCAAGGAGCACGTTCCGGGTATCGGCGCTTTGTTTACGGAACCCTTCGCTGTTGGCACATTCTGTAATCTTATGGTTCAGATAGGAAGAAACTTTTTGAAGATATTCTTCGCCTTCAAATCCGCTTAATGTGTAGACCTTTCCTCCAATTAAAACTTCTGTAAAATGTTTTGCTGAACTCATAGCATCCTCCTCAGTTACTGTTCACTCCCTAGACTGTCACTAGCTAATAGGCTGGGAGCGACAACGTAAAACAGCCGATGAGCCTGCCCCTCGCCAAAGGCGGCTTAAAATGGACAGGCAACGTTACTTTTACAGGTTTTGCCTGTAAGCAGTAACCCTCCTCGCGTTTCTTACCTGTTATTATAAACTATATGAATACAAAAACCAACCATTTTTTCAAGTTATTTCCTATTTCATCAGCTGCAATAGGAAGGTTTCTCAGTCTGAAAGCGGGATTCCCAGGTGCGTGTAGGCCAGATCCGTCGCTACCCTTCCCCTGGGTGTCCGCTGGATAAAACCACTTTTCAACAGGTACGGTTCGTAAACGTCTTCCAGTGTCCCTGCATCTTCAGATATAGAAGCAGACAATGTGTCCAGCCCCACAGGGCCTCCCTGAAACTTCTCGATCATCGTCAGCAGGATAGTCCTGTCAATGTGGTCCAGCCCGTACTTGTCCACGTCCAGCAGATCCAGTGCATAATTGGCTACTGCTTCGGTAATGACTCCATCGTACTTCACCTGTGCAAAATCCCTGACACGCTTGAGAAGACGGTTTGCCAGTCTCGGCGTCCCCCTGGAGCGCTTGGCCAGCTCCAACGCTCCGTTCCCGTCGATCTCCACACCCAATACCTGGGCAGACCGCATGATAATCGTCTTCAGCTCCTGTTCCGTGTAGAATTCCAGATGATTAACAACCCCGAACCGATCCCGCAGGGGCGCCGTCAGCATACCCGCCCGGGTTGTTGCGCCAACCAATGTGAAATTAGGCAGATCCAACCGTATGGAACGGGCCGTTGCCCCTTTTCCGATCATGATATCAATCGCATAGTCCTCCATGGCGGGATACAGCACTTCCTCCACCTGCCGGTTCAGCCGGTGGATCTCATCCACAAACAGAACGTCATTCTCCTGCAGATTATTCAGAATAGCCGCCATCTCCCCCGGCTTTTCAATTGCCGGGCCCGAAGTAATCTTTATATTCACACCCATTTCATTGGCAATAATCCCGGCCAGGGTCGTCTTGCCCAGTCCGGGCGGGCCGTAGAACAGCACATGATCCAGGGCCTCTTGCCTCTCCCTTGCTGCTTTTATGTAGATTTTCAACGTTTCTTTCGCTTTTTCCTGCCCAATATAATCTTCCAGATGCTGCGGCCTCAGGCTGCTCTCTATCTTTACATCCTCTTCCAGATTTTCCGTTGTTATGATTCGTTTTCCCATACTTTCCCTCTGTCATGAAATTAAAGCATTTTTTTCAAGGCTTCCTTCAGCACATCCTCCACGGTCGCATTGTCCAGCTCTACCTGTTTGACTGCGCGCAGGCTTTCCGTGCTTCCATATCCCAGTGCCACCAGAGCCTGAACCGCTTCGGACTGGATCCCGCCGTTATTGACAGGAACCGCGGCCGCGCTGCTGTCCGCCGCATGCGTAAGCACATCTTCAATATTGAGTTTATCCTTCAACTCTATGATCAGCTTTTCCGCTGTCTTCTTCCCGATTCCCGGCGCCGCTGAGATTGCCTTCACATCTCCCGACAGCACTGCAAACCGCAGGTCGTCCGGTGTCAGCTGGGAAAGGATGCTCAGGCCGCCCTTGGGGCCGATTCCGCTGACGCCGATCACGAGCTTAAAAACTTCCAGATCATCCCTGGTCAGGAAGCCAAACAGCTGCATCGCATCCTCCCGCACGTTCAGATAGGTGTGGATCTTTACTTCAGTTCCCGGCTGAGGCAGCAGCCCCATAGCCTGTCCGGGCATATAAATGCCGTATCCAACACCGCCCACATCCACTATTACTTTTTCCGTCTCCACAGCAGCAAGTTCGCCGCGAATATATGAAATCATCGTTTTCCCCTTTTCTCTAGTACAGTATTGCTGAATTAATAGTGCAATGCTGTACTAGGTTCATAATATAAGCTTCCTTTTTACATCAATGTCATGTTTTTCAGCCTTTTGAGCACTTCACCCGAGATCAGCCCGATCAGTGCTCCCGTAATGACGCCGGCAATCAACAGCACAGGCAGATAATAACCAACTTTAAATGTCTCCACAACCACCATCGCTATGAAAAGCTGTCCGATATTATGAAACACGCCTCCGGCGATGCTGACTCCTGTTACACTGAAGGATCCCCTGTTTTTTAATACCGTCATTACCGCCATACTTAAAACCCCCCCTGCCAGACTGTATATAATGCTGAACATATTGCCAAATATAAAACCCGCCAGCACGATCCGGACTACGGAAAGCAGCAGAGCCTCTTTTGCACCGCACTTATACAGCATGATAACGATCAGCAGGTTCGCCAGCCCCAGCTTAATCCCCGGAATCCCGAATTGTATCGGAATCAGCATCTCCACATAGCTGAATATAAGGGCAAGGGCCGTAAACACTCCAAAATAAGCAGCTCTGTTCTTCATGCCTTTTCCTCCTGTACGCTTGGACTCGGACACCACTAATTTGCCACCGCATCCATTTCACGGTCTTCCCCGCCTTCGATGGATACTACGACCTTATTGGGCAGGCATATGATGCTCTCCCCGTCCCTTGAGACTGCCTTCTGATGCACACATAGTTTATCCGGGCAGTCTGCGAAGGACATCCTGGCTTTACCGTCAAGAATCTCGAGGGTGTTAGTCCCCTGTATATCTATGGTCTGGTCTTTTGACAAATCATATTCCCCATATAGTTCGCCGTCAACCCGGATCACTGCTTTTCCCATGCCAGTGTCTTCCTTTAGATAATGATAACCCATCACAGAAACTGCGATGAGTAAAATGAGTCCGATTAATAAAAAATCATTTTTTTTCATATCCGCCTCCAGCCACTATCATAGCACACCAACTTTTAGAATGCAACCACATGTTCGATTGTAATTCTTCCTGAAAATGGTTATAATAATCCAAATGGAAACCGTCCTGCAGGGCAGGTCCTTAAATACATCCGAAAGAGGAATCCTATGAAACAAGCCATGCTGAAACGTACCCTTTCACTTCTTCTAACCGCAGCCATCCTGCTTACAGCTGCCGGCTGCAGCAAAGTTCCCCGTGCCGACAGCTCGATCAAGATGACCGGCATGTACTTTGACACCGTCATATCCGTGGAGGTCTGGGGAACCACGGATAAATCCATACTGGAGCACTGCAAAGAAATGTGTACCCGTTACGAAAACCTTTTCAGCCGAACCATTGAGACAAGCGACGTCTCCAAAATTAACGCCGCACAGGGTGCTCCCGTGGAAGTAGACCCCGAAACAGCCGAACTGCTGGAAAAGGGACTGTATTACGGACGGCTCTCGGACGGACGGTTTGATATCACCATAGCCCCTTTGAGTGAGCTATGGGATGTGAAAAATAATCCCGGAAATATCCCGGATCAGGATTCCATAGAGAAAGCCAGAAGCCACGTGAACTATAAGAATGTCATTCTGGACAAAAATACGGTCACCCTGGCAGATCCTGAGGCTGCGATTGACCTGGGCGGTATCGCCAAAGGTTTCATTGCAGACGAGCTAAAAGCCTATCTTACAGAGCAGGGAATTGAGCACGCACTTATCAGTCTCGGCGGCAACATCGTTGCAGTCGGCGGAAGGTATAACGGGCAGCCCTTCCATATCGGAATCCAGAAGCCCTTCGCTGAGACAAACGAGGCCATCACGACCGTAGAAATCAACGGGCAGTCTGTGGTCTCCTCCGGCACCTATGAAAGGTATTTCGAGAAAGACGGTAAAATCTATCACCACCTGCTGGATCCCGCCACCGGCTATCCCTACGACAACCAGCTCCTTCAGGTCACAATCATCTCCAGCTCCTCGGTGGACGGTGATGCCCTGAGCACAGCCTGTTTCGGGCTCGGGCTGGACAAAGGATCCGCCCTGATAGAATCGCTGGACAATGTCCGGGCTATCTTCGTAACCGACGACTACACGCTGCATTATGCAGATTAACCGAATTCCCCAAGCTAGCCCATAGGTATAGCAAAAGCCAGCATAAGAACCACTTCCGGGACTGTAATTCCGGAACCCGGCAGCCCTCCCGTAAATGCACTCTGCATTCCCGGAGCTACCGTCGTTGTTCGTTATGCTGGTTTTCATTTTCTGAGGCGGCTTCAGGCTGACACCGCATCCCAGTTATTTGTATTTCAATTCCTCAAAGCGGCTTCTGGCATCACGCCATTATGTACTATGATGTAAGTGGTATCTTTCTGGGTATAATTATTTTACGCGGACATTTATCTGCACATATTCCGCAGTTAGTGCACTTGGACGCATCGATATGGGCCAGGAAATTTGTAACTGTAATCGCATTGGTCTCACAGTTCTTTTCGCATAGGCGGCATCCGATACAGCCTACCAGGCAGACATCCATCAATGCCTTTCCTTTTGCATTAGAATTACACTGCACAAACGTCTTCTGGTCATATGGGATCAGTTCGATCAGATGTTTCGGGCAGGCTGCGATACATTTACCGCAGGCCTTGCATTTTTCCTTATCTACCACGGCTATGCCATCAATAATATGGATTGCATCGAAGGGGCATGCCTTTACACAGGTGCCAAATCCCAGACACCCATAGGAACATCCCTTTGGGCCGCCGTCCTGCATCATATTTACCATAATACAGTCTTCAATTCCCTGGTACTTATATTGATCCTGCGCTTTTTCGCACGTACCGGCACACTTCACAAATGCGACCTGCCGTTCCTGATCCCCCGCAGCAACTCCCATAATCTCGCCGATCTGCGCTGCAACCGGTGATCCCCCGACCGGACATGCGCCGACTTCCGCTTCACCTTTTACAATGGCCGCAGCCAGGCCCGAACAGCCGGCAAAACCGCATCCTCCGCAGTTATTGCCGGGAAGAACGCCTAAGACCGCCTCTTCCCTCTCATCTACCTCAACGGCAAACTTCTTTCCGGATATCCCCAGGAAGATGCCGATGAATAATCCGGTTCCGCCGACAATCGCCGCAGCTATTAATATTCCTGATATACTCATGTTCCTTCCCTCCTAAATCAAACCTGAAAATCCGAAAAATGCAATTGCCATCAGTCCGGCCGTAACCAGGACAATCGGAGTTCCCTGAAATGATTCTGAAATGTCGTTATGTTCGATTTTCTCGCGGATTCCTGCCATAAGAACGATTGACACAAGGAACCCAAAGGCCGTTGCCAGCCCATTAATGACGCCTTCCAGAATGCTGTAAGACTTCGTCACATTTGTCAGCGCAACACCAAGCACCGCACAGTTTGTCGTAATCAGCGGCAGATAGACGCCCAGTGAATTATACAGCGGCGGCATTGCCTTTTTCAGAAACATTTCTACAAACTGAACTAATGCTGCGATAACAAGTATAAACACAATTGTCTGCAAATACTCAAAATGTGTCGGTACAAGAATGAACTTGTAGATCAGGCTTGTGACAAACGACGCAATAGTTATGACAAAGATAACAGCGCCGCCCATGCCGCCTGCAGTTTTTACGTTTTTAGAAACACCGAGGAACGGACAGATTCCGAGAAACTGACTGAGCACGACGTTATTCACAAATGCAGCACCAACTGCAATTAAAAGTAATTCTTTCATCTCATTCCCCTCCTATTCATTCCCATTCTTTCCTGCTTTTTTCGGTTCCGGGCGCACATCCATAAACATACTTCCACCGCAGGTTTCTTTCTTCCCGCATGTGGCACATCCCGAACCGCATCCGATCTTTTCAGCGATCGGATCTCCCTTAGCTGCTGCTTTTTTCTTAACCTTGTTCTGAAGCGCCGTTAGGAGTGCCAGAACGAAGAAAGCACCCGGTGCCAGAATAAAGATAGTAATCGGCTCATAAGAGTCTGGCAGAATCTGATGGTCAAAAATCTTTCCGGATCCGACAAGCTCTCTCACAATCCCAATCGCCGTAAGGCCTACAGTAAAGCCAAGCCCCATTCCGATCCCGTCAAATATGGATGGAAGCACAGGATTTTTCGAAGCGTAACTCTCCGCTCTTCCCAGAATAATACAGTTAACAACAATCAGAGGAATGTAAATTCCCAGAGAATCATACAGACTTGGGACAAAACCTTCCAGCAGAAACTGAACCATTGTTACAAAAGAAGCCACAACAACAATGAATGCCGGCATTCTGACGGAATCCGGGATAATCTTACGCAGCATGGATATCAGCATATTGGATAACACAAGCACGACAGTTGTGGAAAGGCCCATGCCAATCCCGTTTATAGCCGAAGTTGTAACCGCCAGCGTGGGACACATTCCCAGCATTAATACGAAGGTAGGATTCTCTTTAACCAGACCATTATACAGTCTTTCTGTATTTTTATTCATTGACACTACCTCCTAACACACTCTGAAAATATACCAGGGCAGAGTCAACCGCATTGGTCACCGCATTGGTCGTAATCGTTGCGCCGCTCAAAGCGTCAATCTTATCGTCGCCCTCTTCTCCTGTCTTTGTATAAGAGAACTTCTCTACCTGCTTATCTTTGAACTGATCCTTGAATTCCGGTTCCGCTGCTTTCATTCCAAGGCCGGCCGTCTCAGTGATCGTAAGCGTTTCGATACCTTTTACGGTTCCATCACTTAAAATACCGACAGAAAGCTTAATATCCCCGCCGTAGCCTTCGTGTGAAGTTACCGTAATGACATATCCCATGGTTGCACCGCTCTCGTCTAATGCAACGGCCACTTCTGTAATATCATCGCTCTCGTAACCACCTTCTTTTAGGGCTGCGGCTGCCTCACTCTCATCAAACTCCGTATAGTCTTCAAAAGAAACCGCATCTGCAAGAACCGTCTTGTACGCTTCCTGCTTGGCATTCTCCTGGGCCGTTGCGATTGGCTCTTTTGTCACCTCATATACAAGCCCCAGCAGTATGCCTGCAACCAGTGTAATCACTGTAAGTATTAAAGTGTTCTTGACAATTTTATTCATTATTTTTCTCCTCCTTTACCAAATGGTTTTGGAAGAGTAACCTTTTCAATCAGGGGCACTAAAAGGTTACTGATGATAATCGCGTAAGATACCCCTTCTGCAGAGCCTCCAAACAACCGGAACAGCCCGGTCAGCAGGCCCAGGCAGATACCATATACAATCTGCCCCCGCTTTGTAATGGGCGAGGTTACATAATCTGTAGCCATGAACCAGGCGCCCAGCATCAGGCCTCCTCCGCACAGATGCGCCGTAATATACTGCGGATCAAAGCCATGCCCGCCGAATATGGTAATAAAAATCACAAATGTAACGATGTATGTACCCGGAATTCTCAGGTCAATCACCCCGATCAGAAGCAGGAACATTGCGCCCAGCATGATCGCTAGAACGGAAGTCTCACCGATTGTGCCGCGGATATTTCCGATCAGCATATTCATGGTATTCACCGTCTCCCCTGCTTTCAGCTCCGCAAGAGGAGTCGCCCCGGTCACCCCGTCATATACAAAATAAGTCATGCGCCCGGTAAAGGATATAAGCAGGAAACACCTTGCCCCCAAAGCCGGGTTCATGAAGTTCTGTCCCAATCCTCCAAACAGCTGTTTCACCACGATAATTGCAAATACAGATCCAAGCGCGCCCATCCACAGCGGAAGCGTCGGCGGAAGGTTCAGAGCGAGCAGCAGTCCTGTAACAACTGCGCTCCAGTCTTTAATCGTAATCGGCTTATGCATCAGCTTCTCATATATGTATTCAGCCAGCACCGCAGATACTGTAGTTACCACCACCAGGAGCCATGCATTTTCATGCCTGAAATTATAAATCCCAAAGATTGTAGCCGGCAGCAGCGCTATGACAACCATCAGCATAATATTGCCGCTGGTTACTTTAGCCCGTATATGCGGTGAAGATGATATGTTATAATTCTCGTTCACTTTTATTCACCTCTCTGTTATTTTTTCTTTCTGTTTGCCAGGGCAATCTTACGCATTGACCCTATGGATTGTTTCAGCGGACGCTTTGCCGGACAAACATAGCTGCAAGAACCACATTCCACGCATTCCAGTCCGTTCTGCGCTGTAAATGTCTCTTCATCAAACCGTTCAGCATAATCCGCCAGTCTGGAGGGAATGATCCGGCTTGGACATACTTCCACACACCGTCCACAGTTAATACAGGCTGTTGTCTTGGACTTGGCAACAATATCTTCTGTAAATGCAAGAATAGAAGAAGACGTCTTAGTTACGGGAGTATCCAGTGTCATCATGGCGAATCCCATCATCGGGCCGCCTGAAATCAGCTTCTGCGGTTCTGTCTTGAAACCGCCCGCCGCTTCCACAAGCTCCTGTTGGTTTGTTCCGAGCTGTACGAGAAAATTCCCAGGATTCGTTACCGCATCCCCGCTCACAGTCACTACACGTTCCGTCAGAGGACGCCCTTTGGCAACCGCATAATGTATGCCAATCAGCGTCTCCACATTATCCACAATACATCCCGCATCCGCAGGCAGCATAGAAGAATTGATGGCTCGTTTCGTGACTGCGTAGATCAGCTGGCGCTCCGCGCCCTGCGGATACTTCGTCTGAAGCACCTTCACTTCCATTCGCGGCTCATCTTTCACCGCTTCTCTAAGCTTTTCTATACAATCCTTTTTGTTATCTTCTACACCAAAGATCCCCCTGGCATTATCAAACAGGGAGAGAACGATTCTCATACCGCTCACAAGTTCTTCGGTATTCTCCAGCATCCTGCGGTAGTCTGCGGTGATGTAAGGCTCGCATTCTGCACAGTTTGCTATAATAAAATCAATCTTCTCCGGTTCTTTTGGTGAAAGCTTAACTCTGGTAGGAAAACCGGCCCCGCCCATACCGACAATTCCTGCCTCTCCGATCATGCCGATGATCTCTTCTCCCGACATCTCCTCAAGAGGTTTCACCGTGCTGCGCTCCGCTTCCTCGTATTCTCCGTCGTTTTCAATCACAATACAATCGACCAGGCTTCCCGTAGGATTGAAATGCTTTTCCAGCCCTTTGACTGTGCCCGATACAGATGAATAGACCGGCGCCGACACAAATCCCCCGGCCTCAGCGATCTTCTGGCCTTTTAACACATGATCCCCCTTCTGAACTATTGGACTTGCAGGGGCACCGATATGCTGTGAAAGCGGATATACCAAGTCGCCTTTAGGCAGTACTTCAGCAATTGCCTGATCTTTTGCCAGGCTTTTACCATCATTTGGATGGATTCCGCCCTTAAAAGTTAAAAGTCCCATTCTTTACTACCTTCCTTTCTTTTTTCGCAATAATTGTATTGTACTAGAAATTGTATGCAAAATCCAGTAAATATAATAAATAACCGCCTATAAAAACACAAAATGCATATATTTTGACGTTTTTTTAACACATGTCATAAACTTCAATGGGATCAGGATTCCCGTTTTTACAATGAAATCCTGACCCCATACACCTGTTTCGGCAATAAATCCTTATACAATAAGGATAGAGACTTTCTAAGCCCCTATCCTTTTCTTATACATTATTCTGCAGCTAGGCTGCAGACCCGCCCGAAGGGCATGTATTACGGGGTGCCCTGCGGGTATACCATCTCCGTACCTGCTCTAAATACCACTGCGCATGCACATATGGTATTCTTACTCTTCTGTTGCATCAGCTTCCTGTGCATCCGGCTCCAGCGCTTTCATACTCAGGCTGATCTTTTTATCAGTCTCATTCAGGTCTACGATCTTGGCTGTAATCTCCTGTCCGATCGAAAGAACATCGGAAGGCTTCTCAACGTGTGCCCTGGAAATCTGGGAAACATGAAGAAGTGCATCAACTCCAGGCGCAAGTTCAACAAAAGCGCCAAAGTCTGTCATACGTGCCACTCTTCCATTGATAACCGTACCTACGGCAAAATCCTCTGCCGCATGTGCCCACGGATTCGTCTCCGGGAACTTCAGGCTGAGCGCAACCTTTGTATCATTGATATCTTTAACCAAAACCTTTACAACATCTCCAACCTGGAATACTTTCTTCGGATTTTCTACTCTTCCCCAGGACATCTCGGAAATATGTAACAATCCGTCTACTCCACCAAGATCAATAAATGCACCAAAATCTGTTACATTCTTAACCGTTCCTTCGATTGTATCTCCAACGCGCAGCTTCGCAAACAGCTCTTTCTGCTTCTCTGCCCTCTCTGCCACTAGTAACTGCCTTCTATCACCAATCACGCGGTTTCTCCTTGGATTGAATTCGCTGATCACAAACTCAATCTCCTGGCCTTCATATTTGCTTAAATCCTTCTCATAAGAATCAGATACCAGGCTTGCCGGTATGAATACACGTGCTTCATCAACTGTTGCACATAATCCACCGCCAAGAATCTGAGTTACAGTAGCCTTCAGAACCTCTTTGTTCTCGAAAGCTTCGCGCAGCCTCTCATTCCCCTTCTCTGCAGCAAGTCTCTTATAAGTCAGTAATACCTGTCCTTCGCCGTCATTTACTTTGAGAACTTTTACAGTCATAGGATCCCCTACTGAAATTACAGTAGTAAGGTCAATTGACTGGTCGTTTGAATATTCATTCTTTGAAATGATACCGTCTGCCTTATATCCGATATTCAGGATAATCTCATCTGGCTTTACATCAATGACCGTACCCTCAACTACCTCTCCGTTGTGAATTGTTTTAAATGACTCGTCTAACATTTGTTCAAAAGATAATTCTGACATTATTTTGAACCTCCTCAATTATATTGTTGGGCGTGGATGCCCCTGCTGTAATACCTACTGTTTCCACTGACCCTAATTGATTCAAATCCAAATCGTCAAGTGTCTGTATATAGTACGTATCTTTACATGCTTTCTGGCATATTTCAAATAACTTCTGGGTGTTGGAACTATGTTTGTCACCAATCACGATCATAGCATCCACCTCTTCTGCAATACTCCCCGCTTCATTCTGACGCTCCTTTGTTGCACTGCAGATTGTATTTAAAACACTTACATCATAACTCTTTTCGGAGATAATTTCAACTAAATCTTGAAATTTATTGTAATTAAATGTCGTCTGCGCCACAATGCAGACCTTCATTCCCGGATTTGGAACAAAGTCGGACGCATCCTTTTCGTTCTGCACCACTGTCACATGATCTCCCGCCCAGCCCCTGATTCCCTGCACTTCAGGATGTTCCGGATTACCGATAATTACAATGTAGCTGCCCGCCCTGCTCTCTCTTTGCACAATATTATGAATTTTCTTGACAAAGGGACAGGTTGCGTCTCTCACCGTAAGCCCCTGCTCTTCCATTTTTTTATAAATATACTCCGGAACGCCATGGGAGCGTATGATGACTGTTCCCTCTGTCAAAGATTCCAGTTCCGCCTCTGTCCGCAGCACCTTCACCCCTCTTTTCTCCATATCTTTAACCACTTCGTCATTGTGGATAATAGGACCGTAAGTATAAATCCGAGGGCCGCTGCCCGCTTCCTCCTGAAGCTCTTTGTATACCGTTTCCACGGCCCGCTTCACACCGAAGCAGAATCCGGCCGTTTTCGCCCGTACTATTTTCATCTTTTCTCTGCTCCTTTTCCAAATATGTCTGTGTTCCGTTTTTCTTTTCCATATACTTCCTGCAGAAATATAAAAGAAATCGGCTCCTTCCTGTTATCTGCAGTATTGTATAATCTCTGCAGCCACTTCCTCGATTGTCATCTCAGAACTGTCGATAAGGACAGCATCCTCCGCTTTTTTCAGCGGCGCCGTCTCCCGGTTCATGTCTCTTTCATCCCGTTCCTGGATATCACGGGCTATTTCTTCATAATCGCATTCTTCTCCCTTTTCCCGGAGCTCATCATACCGTCTCCTTGCCCTTGTGGCTACGCTCGCGGTCAGATATATCTTAACATCAGCATGGGGCAAAATGTTCGTGCCGATATCACGGCCATCCATAATCACGTCTTCCTTCTCAGCCAATTCCCTCTGCAGCTCGAGAAGTTTCGCTCTCACCTGTGGGACTGCAGAACTCACAGAGGCCATGTTGCCGACGGCTTCTTCCCTGATTCTGGAAGTCACGTTTCTTCCATTTAAATAGACCTGCTGTACTCCGTTCTCGTATCTGATACTTACAACTGCATCCTCACACACACTGATCATCCGCTGTGTCTCCCCGGGTGCAATGCCTGCATCCAGAAAACAGAGTGCAAGTGCCCTGTACATCGCTCCGGTATCCACATAGATATACCCTTTTTTCTTAGCTACAAGTTTTGCAATCGTACTCTTGCCTGCCCCTGCCGGCCCGTCAATTGCCACATTATATCCCATTCTTTCTTTCCTCCCCATGCCTTCCTTTTTCGTCAACGTACCGCATTTCCCGCCAGATAGGCGGTAGACCATGCGATCTGCAGGTTAAACCCGCCGGTCAGTGCATCCAGATCAACCACTTCCCCGATAAAATAAAGTCCGCTTACGAGTTTAGACTCCATCGTTCCAGGATCAAGCTGCCGGACATCAACGCCGCCTTTCGTGACAATCGCCTCATTGTACCCCCGCAGTCCTGTGAGCGTCATATCAAAGTCCTTGATCAGCGCAACAAATTGACGCCTTTCTTCCCGGCTGATCTCGTTGACCTTTTTTTCCGGATCGATGCCGCTCCTGTCGATCATGACCGGCTTTAATTTTGCCGGAAACAGCTTATCTACTGCATTCTTAAACTGCTTATTCCTGTTTTCTTCAAAATCTCTGAGCACACGCTGATCCAGCTGCTCTGCAGACAATGCCGGCTTTAGGTCAATGGAAAGCCGGAGTTTCCTCTCTCCCAGAAGTTTACCTATCACACTGCTGGCACTAATGATGACCGGCCCGCTCACGCCAAAATGAGTAAACAGCATTTCGCCGAATTCTTCATAAACTTTCTTTTTCCCATCATAAATCACGGCATTAACATTCCGAAGTGACAATCCCTGAAGTGCAGGGATAAATGCCTCCTTTACTTCCATTGGTACAAGAGACGGGTAGAGTGCAGTTACCTTGTGCCCCGCTTCCCGCGCAAACCGGTATCCATCCCCGGTAGATCCCGTCGAAGGATAGGAGATCCCGCCCGTCGCTATGATACACGCATCTGCCGATACAGTCTTACCATCGGCAAGGCGGATACCCGTGAAATGTCCCTCATCAGCCAGTACCTGTTTCACCTCCGCGTGCAGATAAATCCCGGCTCCCAGCCGCTTCAACTCTCTGCTCATCGCAGAAATCACGTCCGAAGAATGGTCCGATTCCGGAAATACCCGGTTCCCACGCTCCACTTTTGTTCTCACCCCGAGTTTTTCAAAAAACTCGATTGCCTGCTCATTCGTAAAACTGTAAAATCCACTGTATAAAAACTTAGGATTGCTTCGAACCGAAGAAAAAAGAGTTTCTATCTCTCCGGCATTCGTCAAGTTGCATCTGCCCTTTCCTGTAATAAAAAGCTTTTTCCCCAATTTCTCGTTTTTTTCATATATGCGGACCTCGTGTCCGTTTCCGGCCGTAAATATGCCCGCCATCATTCCTGCCGCGCCGCCCCCGATTATCAGTACTTTACTCATCCCCACTACCTTCCGTGTCCTTTCCACCCGGCATAGAACTGCTGACATGGTTCAGCTCATCACCACTGTATACCTGATACTCGTCCCATATTTTTTCCAGCGTCTCGAGAGTGGCAACTACTTCTTTCTGCTTTTTCATGCAGAGCGCAACCACGAGCGCATTCACAACGCTCAGCGGTGCAACCAGCGAATCCACGATGGAGGCCATGTCGCTCCTGGCGATCAGATTGCAGGAAGAATAGAGATTCATGGGGGAATGAATACTGTCCGTCAGCGTGATAACCTTCGCCTTGCGGTTACTCGCAAATTCAAGCGCCTTTAATGTACGCATCGAATACCGTGGGAAACTGATTCCTATGATCACATCATTTTGATCGATCCGGATCAGCTGCTCGAAAATCTCACTGGAACTGTTCGTATTGACTGCCGTCACATTGTCACAGATCAAATTCAGATAAAACGTCAAAAATGCAGCCAGAGGAGCACAGCTCCGTATCCCGATCACATAAATCTTCTTTGCTTTCAGAATCGTATCAATGGCAAGTTCAAACGCCTTCTGGTCTATCCCCGCAAGCGTCAGCTTGATCTTCTCTATATCCGACTGCAGCACAGTAGCAAGAATCTCAGACTGGCTGATTCTTCCGTAGGTCACTTCCATCCTCTGGATAGAATTCAGCTTGTTGCGCACCAGCTCCTCCAGGGCTTTCTGAAAGCCCGGATACCCCTTATATCCCAGCTGCGTTGCAAAACGGACAACCGTGGACTCACTCACGCCTACAATATCCCCCAGTTTTGCAGCAGTCAGAAAGACGGCTTTATCGTAATTCTGGCATACATATTCCGCCAGCCTTTTCTGTCCTTTGCTGAGGCGTTTATACTTTTCTTCTATTCTAAGCAGCAGTTCATTCGTACTATTCTCATTTGTGCTTAACTTATTTTCACTCACGGCAGTTCCTCTTCTCATTTTCTCATTCAATTTGGGCAGAATATACTTGTTTTATAATTTAACATTCTGATTATACAATACTGGGATTTTGATTGCAAGGAGGAGTTCATTGTAACAACACAGCCCCGCACAGGCAGTTTTTACTTCCATGCAGGGCTTTTGCTGTTAAATCGCTCTCGTATATTCTTTTAACCAATCCTGCTCTTCCTCTGTCAAATGAGGGGCTATCAGCTCATAAACCTTCTTATGATAATCATTGAGCAGCGTTTTTTCCTTTTCCGTCATGAGCGCCGGGTTTACAGCGTCCAGATCGATCGGCACAAATGTGACCGGTTCGAAATACATAAACTGACCATACTCATTCTTCTCGCCCCTGCGCACCAAAAGCTCATTCTCCGTACGGATGCCATGGGATCCTTCAATATAGATTCCCGGTTCATCCGTTATAATCATATTCTCCTCGAAAGGCTGGATCTCATTTGGACGGAACTGCCAGCGGAAGCCTGCCGGCGGCTCATGGATATTCCCGAGATATCCAACACCATGACCGGTTCCATGATTAAAATTCAGATTCTGTCTCCAGAACGGTTCCCGTGCTACATAGTCCAGATTCATTCCACTGCAGCCATACAAGAATCTTGCATCGGCTAGATTTAGCATGCTAACGGCAACTGTAGTAAAATGATCCTTCTCAACCTGGCTCACCTCCCCCAGCGCCACTGTCCTCGTGATATCCGTAGATCCTTCATAATAATGTCCGCCCGTGTCTGTCAAAAACAGGCCACCCTCTTTCAGTTCAACATTTGTCTCTGGCGATGAGGTATAGTGTACAATTGCACCATGTTCTTTGTAAGCACAGATTGGTTCAAAGCTCGGCCACAAAAATCCTTCCTGCTGCGCACGGAACTCTTGGAGTTTATCGGAGGCACTCAGCTCGGTTATCTCCTGCTTACCGATATTCTTTTTCAGCCAGTACATAAACTTCGTATGCGCCACGCCATCTTTAATGTGGGCATTTCTGATATTCTTAACTTCCGTATCATTTTTGACGGCTTTCATAAGAATTGTAGGATTCTCCTGCTTTACAGTCTTTACCCCCTTAGGAATATTATGAAAAAGTGCAAAGTTCATCCGTTTTGGGTCCAACAGTATCACATCACCGTCGCCAAGCCTTTTTACAGCCTCATAAACTTCATTGTATGCATGTATGCAAACTCCATTTCCGGTAAATTCCGCCTTTATCTCATCATTGAACTTTCTCTCATCCGCATAAAGCTCCACCGAATCCATCTTTATGATCGCATAAGAAAGCAGAAGCGGAAAATAGTCCACATCTTCCCCTCTCACATTGAGCAGCCAACCGATATCATCCAGGCTGGTAATAATATGGACATTGGACCCGGCCTCTTTCATTGCGCCTCTCACCCGCTCAAGCTTAGAGGCAGCTGTCTCTCCCGCATACTTAATATCCAGTATAAATGCCGCTTTTTCAGAAAGAGGCGGCCTGTCCTCCCAGACAGTATCTACAAGGTCACAGTCATAAACCACACCCCCGCCTTTGTCCGCAGCAATATCGGCATACACTTGTCCTTCATCCACGCCGACGGTACGACCGTCAAACCCAATCACACCATTCTCCGGGAGAACAGCCTTCAAATAGTCCGCTACAGTGGGAACACCCGGTTCCCCCATCCTGCGCAGCTCCACGCCGGTCCCTTCCAGCTGCTGTTCTGCCTGTATAAAATACCTGCCATCGGTCCATAAGCCCGCTTCATCCTTTGTAAACACAGCAGTTCCCGCCGACCCGGTAAACCCGGTCATAAAAGCCCTTGCCTTAAAATGTTCCCCAACATACTCGCTCTGATGGTAATCCGCAGTCGGCACCACATATGCATCAATCCCTTTCTCCTCCATCAAACGTCGGAGACTGTCAACTCTTTCCGAAACCTTCATGAAAAACCTCCTTAAACATTCATAAAACATATTATACCACCAAACAAAAATCTATACAAATTTTTGGGGTGAAAATACTTTTTTGGGGACGCCTGTCGGGAGATGGGGCGGGAACTTCCCTATGCCTCCATAAAAGCACAGGGAAGTTCCCGCCCCATCTCCCGACAGGCTTGGTGCATCAAAACGGAAGGTACATTTCATCCCGTGGAGGAATTAACGGGGGCGGCGGATTAAGTTGACTGCACGGATCGTGTTATAGCCTATTGATAGAAAAAATTATGATGTTTCAACTACTATTTATACGCTTATGGAATTCTAAGGCAAACCAGAACTTCAGAGCATACTCTATCGGCTCTCTTTCAACATCTGCAACTCCCGTCCGCTTACCATTCGGGCCGGTTCTTCTCCCGCCTGGGGCACACCAGCTAAGTGAAAGGCGCATCTGTTCCCAGCGGGGCTGTGTATGCCATTTCAGGAATCCGTAGAGCGCGTGTTAGAATCCGTTAGAGAAAAAACAGGGAACATGGGGGGCAGAATTTGCCTTACCAGGCAAATTCTGTTGCCGCAGTTGGCCCAAAATCATCAAGATTTTGGGCCAACTGCGGCAAGTACCTCCATGTTCCCTGTTTTTTCTCTTACGGATTCTTAGCAAGCGGGTCGGATTCTGAAATGGCATACACAGCCCCGGCTGGGAGCAGATGCACCTTTCACTTTGCGCCCCCATACCATCCACTATACCGGATAAGCTCCGTCCTGTGTATCCGCTACTTTTGCGTCTATTTTTGTCTGCTGCGCCTCTCTATACTTAAAGAAGTCCACTGCTACCTGTGGGAACAGTGCATAGGTCAGCACGTCCTCATCCTGCTGGATCCACTGTTCGCATTCTTTACGCAGTGTATCCAACTCGTTCGGAATCAGATCGGCAGGACGGCAGGTAATAACCTCTGCATTCTCACCGATTACTTTTTTCTGTACTTCAGGATTGAACGGTTTTACTGTTGCACCGTATTTTCCTGATAATACGTCTTTTGTTTCTTTTGTTGCCATTTTGTAGCGTTCTCCCATCAGAACGTTAAATACGGCCTGGGTACCAACGATCTGAGAGGATGGTGTAACAAGCGGGGGTTCACCAAGGTCTTTACGAACACGCGGTACTTCTTCAAGTACTTCGTAGAACTTGTCCTCTGCGCCCTGCTCTTTTAACTGTGAAGTCAGGTTTGAAAGCATACCACCCGGTACCTGGTAGAGAAGGGTCTTGATATTAACGCCCATGTTCTTCGGATTCAGAAGGCCGTTCTCAAGAGCTTCATCTCTGATCGGTCTGAAATAATCTGCGATTTCAGCAAGCAGATTCTGATCCAGCCCTGTATCGTAAGGTGTACCCTTAAATGTCTCGACCATAACCTCAGTCGCCGGCTGTGATGTTCCCAGTGCAAACGGTGACATTGCGGTATCAATAATGTCGGCTCCTGCCTCTACTGATTTCAGATATGTCATTGCACCCACGCCTGATGTATAATGAGTATGCATCTCGATCGGAATATCAACAGCTTCTTTCAACGCTGTAACAAGCTCTGTTGCCTGATATGGGCAGAGAAGTCCTGCCATATCCTTTACGCAGATAGAATTTGCGCCCATATCCTCAATTCTCTTTGCCAGATCCATCCAGTATTCCAGTGTATAGGCATCCCCCAGAGTATAAGACATCGCTACCTGAGCATGCGCCTTTTCTTTGTTAGATGCTGTAACTGCTGTCTGGAGGTTGCGGATATCATTCATACAGTCAAATATTCGGATAATATCGATACCATTAGCTACTGATTTCTGTACGAAGTATTCTACCACATCATCAGCATAAGGACGATATCCCAGAATATTCTGTCCACGGAACAGCATCTGCAGCTTTGTGTTTTTAAATCCGTCGCGGAACTTTCTTAACCTGTCCCATGGATCTTCATGCAGGAAACGTAAAGATGCGTCAAATGTAGCACCACCCCAGCACTCTACTGCATGATATCCTACTTTGTCCATTTTATCTACGATAGGCAGCATCTGCTCTGTTGTCATTCTTGTGGCAATCAGGGACTGATGCGCATCACGCAGGACTGTTTCTGTTATTTTAACTGGTTTCTTTTCAATCTCTGCCATTTATTTGTCCTCCATTATTATTTAACGCCGAAGATAGCCATAAAGGTTCCGGCTGCTACCGCAGTACCGATAACACCTGCCACGTTCGGACCCATTGCGTGCATCAGCAGGAAGTTTGTAGGATCCGCCTCTGCTCCGACTTTCTGTGAAACTCTGGCCGCCATAGGTACCGCAGATACACCCGCCGATCCAATCAATGGGTTCACCTTGCCACCCGTTGCCACGCACATCAGCTTACCGAACAATACGCCGGCAGCCGTACCAAATGCAAATGCAATTAAACCGAGGATAACGATTTTGATTGTATCCCAGTTCAAGAATGCCTCTGCGCTCGTTGTAGCGCCGACAGACGTACCCAGTAAGATAACGACGATATACATCAGTGCATTTGAAGCGGTTTCTGTTAACTGTCTAACCACACCAGATTCCTTAAACAGGTTACCCAGCATTAACATACCAACCAGAGGAGCTGTTGTCGGAAGAATTACGCAGACTACAATCGTAACGATGATTGGAAAAAGGATTCTTTCCAGTTTGGATACAGGTCTCAGCTGTTCCATCTTAATCTTACGCTCTTTTTCTGTTGTCAGCAGCTTCATAATCGGCGGCTGAATGATCGGCACAAGCGACATGTATGAATATGCTGCAACAGCTATTGGTCCCATAATTGCCGTCTGTGACAGTTTACCCGCGAGGAAGATGGATGTCGGTCCGTCTGCTCCTCCGATAATTGAGATGGCGGCAGCTGCTTTGTCTGAAAAGCCCAATGCCATAGCCCCCAGGTAAGCCGCAAAGATACCGAACTGTGCTGCTGCACCAAGAAGGAAACTCTTTGGATTGGCAATCAACGGACCGAAATCTGTCATTGCACCAACGCCGAGGAATATCAGAGATGGTAAGATCGCCCATTCATCGAGCAAATAAAAATAATAGAGAAGTCCGCCTGTCCCGTTAGCAGCATCCTCAGCATGCAGCATAATATCAGGATAGATATTAACCAACAACATACCGAAGGCGATTGGAACAAGCAGCAGCGGCTCAAAGCCGTGCCTGATTGCTAAATATAGGAAAACACATGCAACAACGATCATAATCAGATTTCCAACGGTCAGATTCATAAATGCTGTCTGCTGCACGAGGTTTCCCAACGTATTTGAAATATATTCCATTTGTCAAACCTCCTGGTGAACTAGTTTAATGTAGCTAAGACTGCTCCTGATTCAACGGCATCGCCTACTGCTACATTAATGCTAGCAACTGTTCCTGCCTCTGGGGCTACTACAGGGATTTCCATCTTCATGGCTTCGATAATAACGACTGCATCTCCGGCCTGAACACTCTGTCCTACGTTTGCTTCGATTTTAAATACTTTTCCGGCTGCTCCCGCCTTAACCTCGATACCGCCCGCTGCCTGCGGAGCCGCTGCTGCAGGCGCCGGAGCCGCCTTCGGTGCTGCAGCTGGTGCTGCTACAGGTGCTGCTGGTGCCGCGCCTGCGCCCTTTTCTTCTACGGTTACATCATATACATTGCCATTTACTGTAATTGTATAATTCTTCATCTCTTATATCCTCCTGATTAACTCCATTTATTTGACTTTCTTCTCTTGATTGAACGGACTATAAATCCATCCGTAGAAGTGCCTTCAGCCGCTGCAATCGCTGCTGCTATAACTGCGGCAAGCTCTCCATCATGATCCGCGGCCTGCGGTACTGCCGGCGTTGCTGCAATTGGCGCTGCAGCCGGTGCGGCCGGGGCTACGTTTGCTTTTTTACTGAATTTCTTTTCAATAGCAGGTATAAACTTAAATAAAGAAATTATAAAAGAAATGAAAATTAATACAACAAATACAGTACCCATTCCAAGGACTGTATTGAGCCCTGCCTTTTCCAGTATCTCGCCTGTCGAATAATCTGCACTGACCGTCAGGCTTTCCATGTTCATCTTTTCATCAAAGGTAAATGAAATTTCACCTTTTCTGTCTTCAAATACTGCTTTTGCCGTTAGTGTTGCACCACTGTTCGTGGTTGCCAGCTCATAACTGTCAACACTGGTAACAGCGCCACACTCATTAATGCCAGCCTTCCATGCCTCAATAATAGTCAGGAAGTTATCTCCTTCAACCGGAATCCCCGACTGCATCAAAGTCAGATTCAGTTCCAAATCTGACATATCCTCGAATCTGTTAAGATCATCATCTGTCATGCTGCTGAAACTCTGTACAATTGTGTCAGCGTAGCTTTGCAATGTAGCCTGGTCATATTCTGCTGCGTCTTTTGCTTTACTGCCGCATCCTGTAAAACTGAAGATGAGGAGAAAGACTAGAGCTAATAAACTGATTTTTTTCTTCACTTTGCCTCACCTCACTAAACCGTACCGTGTTTCTTATCCGGATGGTCCTCTCTTTTTGTGAACAGCATTTCGAATGCTCCGATTATATATTTTCTGGTCTCTGCCGGTTCGATCATCGCATCCACATATCCTCTTCTTGCAGCTGACAGCGGGCTTGACTGCAACGCCTTATATTCTGCCGCCTTTTCTTTGAGAATATCAGCGTCTGCATCAGCATACATAATCTTAGCTGCCAGTGTGGAGTCCATCATACCGATCTCTGCTTCGGGCCATGCATAGACCATATCTGCCCCGATAGATTTACTGTTCATAGCAACATATGCGCTGCCATAAGCTTTTCCAACAATAACATTTACTTTTGGAACTGTTGCATTGGCAAATGTATAAGTGAGTCTTGCAACTGCTCTTGCCATGTTCTTCTCTGATTCCATCGTTGCAGCAAATCCTGTAACATTGGTCAGTGTGAGAACCGGAATAGAAAATGCATCGCAGAAATTCACGAAATCAATCGCTTTTTTGCAGCCATCTACAGAAAGGGCTTTATCGAATGCCTCCGCCACATTGCCTTCGGCGTCGTATACTTTAGAACGGTTTGCAACAGCGCCTACTGTCATGCCGTTCAGACGGATAAATCCGGTTACCATATCTTTTGCGTATTCTTTCTTTGTCTCAAAGAAAATATGATTATCAGAAAGTTCTGCCAGTGCAATGCCTGTATCTTCTGCGGCATTCGCAATGTCAGCACAGAGACGGTTAAGGTCATCCGTACATTCTGAATAAGAAAGATCGTCTTCATTATTGGCAGGAATCATACAGATTAACGCGCGGATCTGTCCCAGAATATCGGTTTCATTACCGATCACGTCTACCAGACCTGCATGTTTGCTCTGATATTCTGCTGAGGAAGTATCACACTTAGAATCAATGTTGCCTTCCAGAGCATTTGGTGAATTTACAAACAGCTTTCCTTCTTTACTCTCCATAAAAGTAAAATCTGTCAGCCCAGGCACAACTGCTAAGCCGCCGCCACACATTCCAAAGACAGCAGTTATCTGTGGAATCACGCCTGAAGCCATGGACTGTTTGAAGTATAAACTTCCGAAAGCTTCCAGCGCATCTGTAGCCTCCTGAAGTCTCAGTCCTGCACAGTCAACCAGCCCGATAACTGGTGCTCCCATTTTCATTGCCATGTCATAAATATTGGCGATTTTCTTCGCGTGCATCTCACCGATCGCGCCCTTTAAAACTGTAGCGTCCTGGCTGTACACATAAACAAGATTACCGTCAATTACCCCGTAACCGGTGATCACACCGTCAGCCGGAGTATCTTTTGCCTGCAAGTTGAAATCAGTGCTTCTTGCTGTAACAGCACCGCCGATCTCAACAAAGCTTCCCTCATCAAGCAGCATGGCAATTCGTCTGCTCGCTGAGTTTTCTGTAGCGTTGTAGCTCATAATCTAGCCCTCCATATTATTTAATTTGTTTGAAATAAAACCAAAATTTCTGCCTATTCTAGTATATACTACTTAACCCAAAATTTCAATTCATAAAATCCAAGATTTGATATTTTTTTCACATACTTTTCTTCCGATCAACGCCAAAACCACAATATCTTGTATAAAAATGTAAAATCTCAGGGCATGCAATACAAGTCTGCTGTTTACAATTTTATGATTATTTTACTTGACAATCATTTTACGATGCACTGTCCGGTAAACATAAAACAGCTCCCGTGAGACGCGTAGATCAATTATTTCCTGATTACGCCTCCCCGGGAGTCCTGCCGGGCTCTTACATTCTATTCAGCTTCCCTGCTGCTTTCCGCCTCCTCAGCATAACAGCAAGTTACTTATTTTCGATGTACTAGTAATTGTGTGCCTGACGTTCAAAGTAAGCCTTTGGATACTGGCAGACCGGGCATACTTCCGGTGCGTCGGCCCCTTCGTGTATATAACCGCAGTTTCTGCACTTCCACCCAAGCGGCGCTTCCCCGGCAAATGTCTTATTCGCCTTATAGTTCTCCAGAAGACGCAGATACCGCTTTTCATGCTGTGCTTCGACCTTCGCTACAAGCTCAAATTTAGCCGCTATCTCATCGTACCCCTCCGCTTTAGCTTCCTCTGCCATCCGTTTGTACATCTGGGTCCACTCTTCGTTCTCGCCTGCAGCCGCATCCACCAGATTCTGCTCCACATCGTTGATCCCATGGAATGCACGGAACCACATCTTTGCATGCTCACGCTCCTGCTCCGCTGTCTCCAGGAAAATGGCTGCCATCTGTTCCAGTCCGTTTTCCTTCGCCACATCCGCCCAATATGTATACTTATTTCTCGCCATAGATTCCCCGGCAAAAGCTTCCATCAGATTTTTTTCTGTCTTAGAGCCCGGCGCCGGCTTTCCTGCTGCACCAGCTGGTTTCGGTGCTTTTGCCGGCGCTTCCTCTTTCAGTTCCTGAAACCTGTCTGCCGGTACCTTACAGATCGGACACTCTTTTGGCGGATTTTCTCCCTCATGAATATATCCGCATACACTGCATTTCCATTTTTTCATAATACCTGTCTCCTTCTCAATTATGTTTTCTGTTTCTTCTATATATAATACCACTTTTTCCAGCTCCTGGGATTTCTGTTTGTCCGGATTCTTTTTTCCCTCCGGCCCTAGATCATTAGATCTGTCTCTATAAGTCGTATGAAGCATCTTCTCTGCCAAACCACTTAACGGAGACTTATAAAATTCTCTGTAAAGTTTAGTGATTTCGGGATTTTCATGGCTTAGCCTCAGCTTCATGTGTGCATCCCTTTCATATAGCGAAGAAATCCGTGCGTTTCTGATTTCATCGCTCATTGGAATCTCCGTCTTTGGCTGGCCTCCCCCGCCGATACAGCCGCCGCGGCATGCCATTACTTCAACAAAATCATAATGGACGTCCCCATGTTTCCACTGTTCCAGAAATCTTCGCGCGTTCTCCGTACCATGGATCACTGCCAGCTTCAAATGAATACCGCTGATCTCCACATCCGCTTCTCTCACACCGTCCATTCCCCTCACGGGCTCGAGATTCAGGAAATCTTCCGGAGGATTTGTCCCGCTCACAAGATAATACGCCGTGCGGGCCGCTGCTTCCATGACTCCGCCAGTGTTCCCGAATATGACACCGGCACCGGAAGCCTCCCCCATTAATTCATCGTATTCACTTGTCCCTACGCTGCTGAGATCTAAGCCATCCTCCGCATCCAGCGAGCCAGTTCACGCGTTGTGATGACATGATCCATGTCACGGAGGTCTTCGTTGGAATAATAGTCGGCAGAATCCCGCATTTCCTCCCGGCGTATTTCAAATTTCTTCGCAGTACAGGGAGTAACGGCAACATTTACGATTTTATCTGGATCAATTCCCCTCTGCTCCGCAAAATAGGTCTTTATCGTAGGCCCCTGCATTCCAATAGGGCTTTTTGACGTGGAGATATGCGGGAGCACCTCGGGATAAAATGTCTCAACAAACTTAACCCATCCCGGGCAGCAGCTTGTAAACTGGGGCAGTACCCCTTTACTGCCTGTAATTCTCTCCACCAGTTCTGAGGCTTCCTCCATAATGGTCAGATCCGCTGCAAAATTCGTATCCAGCACATAATCCGCACCGAGTGCCCTGAGTGCAGCCACCATCCCTCCTTCCACAAAACTTCCGGGCAGCATTCCGAACTCTTCCCCAAGTCCGACCCTGACTGATGGTGATGTACTGAATATAACAACCTTATCAGGATCTTTTATTGCCTTCCTGATTTCCCGATACTCGTACACTTCTGTGATTGAACCTGCCGGACAGACATTTGCACATTGTCCGCAATGTATGCAGATCGCCTTATCTCCAGTGCTCTCCAGTGAATAAAGTTTTCCTACCCCAATCTCCTCCTCACACACCCGCCTGCACTGACCACATTTTATACACAGATCTTCCTGCCTCATTATGGAGGGGTTATCCTGATCAATTGGTATCCTGATTTTTGTATACTGATGCATCGCAGCTCCTTTCTTTCCTCTCAATATTAATAATGATTACTATTATTATAATGTCATAATTTGGAAGGTTTGTCAAGAACTTTATGTTGTTTTTCGCGAAGTAATGCAATTTAATATGTTTATGGCACAATACTAAGGAATACTTATAAAATTCCAGTGAAGATTTATTAATTAAGCATAAAGTTTTATTTGTACTATAGTTCAAACTATGGTACAATCTCCTCGGAGTAAAATTATAACAAAGGAGGAGGTTTTTCTAGACAACAGAGGATATCTGGTATGTATTCTCATCAATTTGCACTGTTACAGTGCTCACTTTAAAAACTAATTGGAGGGTTTTTATTATGGAAACAGCAAAAAAGAAGAAACCATTTGGCTTTTATGTATGCGCCTTAGGTTTCACATTCGAACGCTGCGCGTTCTACACCGTTAAGTACTTACTGGCAATCTGGATCGCCACGAATGCAGCGGGAGGCGGTCTTGGCTTAACAGATGCCCAGGCAACTGCAACTTCCGCCTTCTTTGTGGCAGCCACCTATATCACGCCTATCCTAGGAGGATACATTGCAGACTATTGGCTCAGCCCAAGAATCTGTGTCATTGCCGGAATGACCCTCATGGGACTTGGATACCTATGTACCTGGCAGGCCCGTTCCATGACTCTTGTCTGGATCATGATCATACTTGTCGCTCTAGGTACCGGGTTATTTAAGGGAAACCTCTCAGGCGTAAATGGTCTGTTATTTGAAGACAAGGATGATTTGAACAATGCATTTTCTATTCAGTATTCATTTGTAAATGTCGGTTCCTTCATCGGGACAACCTTTATCGCCATCCTGCCGATCACAGGGCTTGTAGGCGTTAAAACAACTTTCAATACTGTTTTCCTGCTGTGCGCCATTTTTCTGTTCATCGATGCACTCTGGTTCGCACTCAACCAGAAGTCTCTCGGTGATGCCGGTAAAAAGCCATTCAAGCATGATCAGAGAAAATTCATTGACAACAGCAAGAAAAAAGAAGAATCCAGCAAACCTCTTACAAAGGGTGACAAAAAAAGAATCCTGGCCATCATCCTTGTAACCGTTTTTTCTATTGTATTCTGGGTCGTATGGTATATGGCATACATGCCTGCTTACTTTTACTTCGGATGGGGCGAGGGGTCAGACTTCCTGAACCATGCAAACTGGTACATCGGAAGCTGGCAGGTTCCGACTTCATACTTTGACTCACTGAACGCCCTGACATGTATCGTCCTTGGACCGGTGCTCGCGATCGTCTGGGCAAAACTCGCAAAACGTCCGCAAGGTGATATGAGTATGTTCAAGAAAACAGCACTGGGAATGATCTTAGTAGGATGCTCATTCGTAATCATGGTATTAGCTGATGTAATCAGAGGCGGAGGCCAGGCTGCACTGATCTGGATCGTATTCGTATCCCTGCTGATGTCAATTGGTGAGATGGTATTCTCCCCGCTCGGCAACTCTTTCATCACAATGTTTGCCCCGGCAAAAGTACTGGGACTTCTGCTCGGCCTGTGGCCAATAGCAGTATTCTTCGCAACAACGATCTACCCGGCACTGTACGCATATCTGAAAACAGTTCCCTTCCAGATTGGATATGGAGTCGTTGCAGGTGTCGTAATCATACTTGGAGCAATACTCTGGGCAATGAGCGGGAAACTGGATAAACTGGCGGAAGAACAATAATGGCGAAATTGAGGCTGCATGTATTTGCAGTCTCTTTTTTCCGCAGCATCCCTCTCCCCATTCCGCACAGGCTGGGCTTCATCCGGACGGAAGAAATGAAGGATCAGGTAGGAATATGCAGTTTGGGATTCTGACGGGGGCTGCGTATGGGACTGGATAAAATAAAAATACCTATGCATTTAAATATACGCGCAGCCAGTCAAGATCCACCTCCCCCGCCAGGATTCTCCCGAAAGTGGGCTTTTCCGCCTTGATGCGCCAGCCGCTGGAACCGGACATAGGGATGGCTGGAGGCGTCTTGCAGGCTGTTAGG